>PLNP01000028.1 GCA_003142815.1 Rhodanobacteraceae bacterium | reverse complement strand
CCGCGCAGCAGACGGCCGCCACGTCGGGTCCCGCCGCAGTCACCATCGCCGACGTCAACGGCGACGGCATGCCCGACCTGATCGTCGCGAACGCCAACGACAGCACGGTCTCGGTGCTGCTCAGCTCGCAATATCAGGCCCTGATCGCCGGCAGCCCGGCGACCGGCACCATCGTCCACGATTACATTTTCGCCAATGGATTCGAGTGACCGCGGAAACCCGGCGCTGCAATCGTCGAATTTCCATCGCCTGGCGCGGCGCATGGGCGGAATGGCCGGCACGGGTCGGTTGCTGCTTTTCAGACGGGCGCTGATTGTCGATCGCGCTACGCGATCAGCGCCCGCGTGCTGATACGTTTCGAGCGGAACGCTGATTCACAGTTATCCTGCACGTGCATCGCCCGCGCGATGCGTGCGGAAACTCGCCGCCTTGTCCCTGTTCTGCCCTGTTAGCAGGAACGCGACGGGGCAGGTTGGCCGTCACCTTCGCCTTGCCTTCCGCCGTCCACGGCCCGGAGAACATCCGCCATGCCATCGGCAGCGCTGCCCGCGCGCGCGCGCAACCCAGGGCAGCCCTGTCTCTCAGTGTCGATTGAACACAGCTATTGGTTCGAGCGGATATGCGCCTGGATAGCCTGTTCCAGCTGTTGTAATACGGCGATCGATGGGGCTACCTGAATTGATTTGGCGTTCACAGTCATGCCAGCAGGGGCGGTTACGCCTAGCTCCGAGGGAGTCAAAATACGGCTACCGACGGCTGGTCCTGACGGCGGCGCCCCGGTCGGCCCAATCGAAGCGGCCCCGAACATGCGTGAGTTATCGCCTGTTAAATCGTAGGTTGTATGTGAACCTGCGCCATCTTGCGTGACGACAACGAAGGCATCTAATGACGGATTATAGAGTCCCAGTGCGGTGGTCGATGGCACGCCGTCTCCGTTTCCTTGCACGTACACAGTCCCGTCAGTGGCGGTGTAGTAGCGGTCGAAGTTGATCCACTGGCCGTTGACCGCGCCCTGAACGTTGACTGAAAACGCCCATTCGCCGAGGAGATATCCGTTCTTGCCGTTGTAGCCGAAATTGAAATGCTGAATCGGAGTGCTGCCGCCTTGAAAATAGAGCGTGGCCGTCTCGAAAGACGTAAAGACGATTTGCATCGGTCCGCCTGCGCCACTCGTCAGCACTGGCCGAACGTAAGAACACCCTAAACACTGGCCGCCTACGGCGCTATCAAACGTCCCTGTGAAGGTCTGCGTAGCTTCATTGTAGATGCCGTCAGACGTATACCAGATGGGGTTGCCATGCTGGTCGTAGACGTACGAGGCGACCGCCATCACGTTGTTCTGGATCTCGATGTTAAACCCGCGCCCTGACTCGCTCGGGTTGTACCAAAACCCCGAGGACGGGGTGAAAGCGCTCGCGACACTAGAAGCTACAAACAACACCACTGCAACGATCAAGCGTTTCATACATCCTCCATCTTAGTTTCAGTCTTCCCAGCTTCCGATCCAACGCACTGGCCATTGATCGTGAACCCTTTGTTATCGTCAATCAACGCAGGCTTGCGCCACGCGCGCGCGTACTTGTCAACAGCTCTCGAGCGAGTCGTTCGGGAGTTGCAGGAATCTCGTGAACCGATAGGCCGCTATCGCCCGGTTCTTCGCGCGCGCGCGATGGCAAGGGAAACGCGATCATTCCGCGTTCCGCAGCTTAGGCAGGTTCGCCGCCGCCTTGGCTTTGCCTTCGGCAGTACGTGGCCCGGTAGAACATCCACCATGCCACTTTTGCAACGGCGCTTGCTCAGCATACTCAGGGCTTCGCATGGCTGGCCGTCGCGTCGCCGCCGTGCGCCGCAGGGCGCGCGCTTACAGGCGTCCCGCTGCTCAATCCTCGCCGTTTGCTGCGGCGATCTTCCGTCGAAGCTCTAGCAGGGTGCTGAAAAACCCTGCCGGCAGGCGCGGCGTTTCACTCACAACAAACGTGGTCGAGTGTTTCAAGCGCTCCGTTTTGGAGCTGATCGCGCATTTTGCGCTTGCGTTGCGGTGCATCGGACCATTGCCTGGTTTGTACGACGATTTCGCTCGCCGCGGACGTAGCTATCCTACGCTGGCGCCACACGGCGCCAGCCGAGCAGGCTGCCGATACGCACCAGGTTGTAGGTCGCGAACGTGAACAGGCTTTGCGCACTGACGCGTGCGTGGCCGATGAAGCGCGTCTTGCGCATCCCGCCGATCGTCTTGATCCAGCCGAACGCTTCCTCGATCTGCTTGCGCTTGCGCACGCTGATCGCGTAACCGGCGTGGCGGGTCGTATGACCATCGATCGCGCTGCGTCGATTGGTCGTGTTCTGCGCCACGTGTGGACACACCCCCTGTTCGCGAGTGCGCCCAACAAAGTCCTTGCTGTCGTAGCCCTTGTCACCGCCGATCGTTGCGCCGCCCTTGCGCACCGTGCGCGTGAGCATCGTGATCGCCGCGTCGCGTTCGGCGGTGCCCGTGGCCGGCGTCGTTTCCACATCCACGATCAAGCCGCTGCGGTTCTCCATCAGGCCGTGCGCCAGATAGCCCAGCACCGCCGGGGCCGCATCGCTCTTGCGGTACAGCCGTGCGTCCGGATCGGTCGTCGAGGCGTGCGTGGCATTGCTGCGCTTCTCGCCCTTGAAGTCCACCTCGGCGTTGCGCCCACCCGAAGCCGGCGGCTCGTCGCCGCCGTCCTTGGGCTTGAAGCTCTTGTGCGACACCCACGCCTGGATCAGGGTGCCGTCCACGCTGAAGTGCTCGTCCGAGGCTAATCCCTGCCACTGCGCCAGCGCCAGCACCCGTCCGAAGAACTCGCGCGCGATCGTCTGGTTCAGCAGCCGATCGCGATTGGCCGAGAACGTCGAGGCATCCCACACGCCCTCATCCATCGTCAGACCCACGAACCAGCGGAACAACAGGTTGTACTGCATCTGCTCCATCAGCTGACGTTCGCTGCGCACCGTGTATAGAATCTGCAGCAGCAAGGCCCGGACCCATTGCTCAGGCGGGATCGAGGGACGGCCAACATCGGAGTAAAGCGGCGCAAACTCCGCGCTCATCGCTTCGAGGATGCCGTTCACGACAACCCGCAGCTTGCGTAGCGGGTGATGGGCCGGGATCCGATCCTCGGTCGAGAGGTAACTGAACAGCTGATCCTGCCGGAGATCGTCGCCGCGCATGGTATTTCCAACGTTTAGCCGTAAAGATGGCTAATTATACATCACGACGGGTTTTTCAGCACCCTGCTAGAGCGCCCCATGTGCCCACGCCCGCAAAATCATTCGCGTGCGCGTGTAATGCTCCTGAAACTCGCTTCGTCATCTGGCAGGCTTCGAGTTTTGGTGATGCGTGAAATTGACTCGGCACACGGTGCGCAAGACAAACGGCTAGGGATTGCCCCCGCCTGGGTGCCTTCGTCTTCACCTTGGCGTCAACATTGGTCGTGGCCTACCTGGCTAGGTAGCTGCCCGCGTCACGCTCGAAACGCTTGGCAAGATCAGCGAAGTCGCCGCGCAGGCCGGAAAACTTCGCATCCTGCGAACATGATCACGCTGCGTCTCCTTTGGTCGCGAACTTGCTAAAGGGGTTCTCGGCTTTGGTGCCGGCCAGGCGATCCACGGCGCGGCGACCAGTCGGCATAAGCCCAAGCGTTCCGAGGAGCGCGTGCAGCATGGCGGTGTCAGCCGGCTTGCCTTCGCCGGATCGCGCACGAGCGAGCGTCACCGCAGTAAGCGCGACGACGACCACGTCCGCAACCATATATGGTAGGGGGTGCAAATCTCGCACCTTCCACGCTCCCGACTCGTGGGCCACCCGGATTTTTGTATCGTCAAGTTGAATAATTGGGATTTCGGATATGTCTGGACCCGGCAAGCGGCGCTGCCGATGGCATGGCGGATGTTCCACAGGGCCGCGCACTGCCGAGGGACTGTCCGCCTTGCGCTTCGCGCTCGGGTCCACGCCGTCGCGCAGCAACGCACGCGCCTTGTCGGCACCGTCGCGCGCATCGCCCAGCGACACTTCCGGGAACACGCCAAGGGCAAGACGCTTCTCCTTGCCCGCGTAGCGGTACTTCATGCGCCAGTAGCGCGCGCCGGTTGGCATGACTTTCAAGGTACAGGCCAGCGCCCGCGGCGAGCTTGTAGGACTTCTCGCGCGGCTTGGCGTTGCGTGCGGCGACAGCGGTCAACGACATGGGGCATCTCCATTGCTTGCCCCACGCTTTGGGGGCACATGGCCCCCGATCATTCCGCCCTGATGCCCCCAGATGCCTCCGGATGTAAACAGACGGCCCCGGACGGTAGCGCACAAAAAAACCCGCTGTGATGCGGGTTTCAAGGGGTTTTGTGGACTTTGGCGGACGTCTTCGGATGGTCATATGGTGCCGGCACCCGGATTCGAACTGGGGACCTACCGCTTACAAGGCGGTTGCTCTACCAACTGAGCTATGCCGGCACGGGCGCGCATTCTAGCAATCCGCTCGCGATCGCGGCATCAGAAGCAGGTAATCGTTTCTTCGCGCAGATCGCGTGGTGTGGAAACTTTAGCGCGCCAGTCGAGCGGTCCGGCACCGGAGAGTGCGAAATCGAGCCAATACGAGGGCAAATCCTCGGTGCGTGCGTTCACCTTCGGCGCGAGCCCGAGCGCGGCGATTTCGGCGCGGCGGCGTTCGGCGTTTCCCTGGTCGCGGAACAGGCCGAGCGAGATCGTGTTCTGTTGGTCGCCGGCAGTGACGACATAGTAATCACGCACGCCCTTCTCCGACAGCGTGCGCGCCATGCCAAGGGCCTGTTCGCGCGTCGCCTGTGCGGGAAGATAAACCCAATAGCCGCGCGTCTGCGTCGTGTGCGCTTCGCGAACGCGGATGCGTTTGGTCAGCGGCGTCAATCCGTTCATCGCCGCACGCGTGTCGGCTTGGGTTGGGAACGGGCCGAGGGTGCGGCATTGGTCGTTGGCGAGGTCGGCGTTGCTCTCAGGTGCACTCGCCAGTTCCGCGCTGGCCGCGTCGCCCTCGCCCTCGCGCTCGGACAGCAGCAGCAGCTTCGGCACGCCGGGATCGGTCGCCGGCGACGCCGCGGCTTGCGGCCGGTGCGCGAACAACAGCCAGCACGCGCCACCGATATTCAGCGCGAGCAACAACAGGAACAGGGCGCGGACAAACATCGAAACAGTCGAACCTCGGGCGAAGAAAAAAGTGATTCTAGCCGTCTTGCGCGGGCGCTTGCGCCCACAGCGCAAGTCCGCGCAGGACCAGATCGTGCGCGCGTTCGGCATGCTCCACGAGCGGCGCGAGTTCGTCGGCGCCACCACCGGTCAGCAGCAGGGCCGGTGGCGTGCCGAGCCGCCGCGCTGCGGCCACGCAGAAGCGGTCGATCGCGCCCGCTGCCGCATACAACGAGCCGGTGACGACCGCATCGGCGGTATTGTGCGGCATCTCGTTGCACTGGCCATCGAGCGCGCCGATGCGCGCAGTTCCGGCGAGCAGCACGTCGCGCATCAGGCGCGGGCTCGCGACAACCACGCCACCGTGATGGACGCCGTCGGCCGCGAGCGCATCGAGGGTCAGTGCGGTGCCGACACTCACCAGTACCAGCGCGCGTGCATGTTCGGCATGCGCCGCCACCAGCGCGAGAAAGCGGTCGATGCCGAGTCGCGCCGGCACGGCGTAGGCGTTGCGCACGCCGAGCGCGGCGGCTGGACTGCGCAAAAACTCGGCGCGCAAGCCGAACCGCTCGCGCACAAACTCATCGAGTTCGTGTTCGCGCGCCGACGCCACGACGCTCGCCACCAGCACCGCGTCGACGCGCACGAGTTCGGCCCATTCGCGGCGCAACTCGGTGACCAGCGCGCTATCGGCGTGGGCGAACACACCGCCGGCCTGCAGTTGCCCCTTGTTCAACGTCGCCCATTTGAGGCGCGTATTGCCGAAGTCGATCAGGAGTTTCATGCGAATGCTGCGGTCCGAACGCTGACCTCGCCGCTGTCGACCAAGTGCTCGCCGTCCGCGAAGGCGACGCGCAGCGCGCCCCGCTCGTCGACGCCGCGGGCGATGCCGTTCTGCGTCGTGTTGGCACGCAATACGCGAACCTCGCGACCCAGCAGCACGTCATGGCGCGCGTAGACATCGGCAAACGCCGCGAAGCCGGCAACCGCGAATCGGTCGAGCGCAACGACGAGTCGCGCGAGCACGCGTGCGGCGATCCGATTTCGTGCAGGGGGATGGCCGTCGGCGAGAGTCGCGAGGTCGATCCACGGCTGATCGATCGCCGCGCCGCCCTGCGCATCGAAGCGCACGTTGATGCCGATGCCGATCACCGCGTGGCACGGACCCATCGAATCTCCGCCGAGCTCGACCAGGATGCCGCCGAGCTTGGCGCCGCGCGCGACCAGGTCGTTTGGCCATTTCAGGCCGGCCTCGCCGACGCCGCAATCGTCGAGCGCCTGCACCGCGGCAATGCCGGCGACCAGGCTGAGGCCGGCCAGCGCCGCCATGCCGCCATCGAACCGCTTCAACAACGAGAGGGCAACGCCACCGCCGAGCGGCATCCGCCAGGCGCGTCCGCGACGACCGCGGCCGTGACTCTGGATTTCGGCCAGACAGGCGAGTCGATCGCGTGGATCGCTGGCGACACGGCGCAGCAGCTCGCTGCTGGTCGAATCGAGTTGCCAATGCACAGCGACATCGCCGAGCCGGGCGCGCTCGCGCGGGGTCAGCGCGGCGCCGATCTGCGCTGCATCGAGCAGGTCGATCGGCGCGTCCAAGCGATATCCGCCGCCAGCCTGCGCCGAGACTGCGAGGCCGCTTTCGCGCAAGCGTTCGACCTGCTTCCAGACGGCGGCGCGGGTCACGCCCAAGCGCGCGGCGAGCGCGCTGCCGGAAATGGTGGCACCTTGCGCCAGTTCGGCGAGCAACGCCGGCGGCGATACGCCGACGCCACGCCACGCGTCCGGCAACGCATCCATTTCATTGTTCAGGGTTCGGCGAGCGGCCACGGCTGTCGGCTCGGCAAGGTTGTCACGCAAGTGTAGCCGCGCCGGACCGAGGCAAATGGGTCCCGCGGCAAACTTTGCGTAGGTTCACGCATCCAAGCGGGCGCTCCCTGAGATTTCCCCACATTTTTGCTTCGGTCCCGCTCAATCAATGCGTTGGAGCCCGAACAGCGAGTCTTGTGCTCCCCCTCCTCCAAAAGCTTCATCGTTGGGGGGCGAAGCCATGCTGCTTGCGAGCCATTGGCTCGCGCATGGCTGAGCGCCCGAGCGCTCGCGCGAGGGCCGGGGGTTGCTTAGCAAGGAACGAGCTTAGCAACGGGGGGCGGGGGTGCGTGCACAGCGAAGTATCGCAGCAGATTCAAGGGCCTCATCGAAGCAGTTTGCTCGAGTGTCTTCATCAAATCGCGACCTCCCGTAGCGCCGTGGCCCCTCCGCCTCACCCTACCCTCTCCCCCGAGCAACGCTCGGGGGAGAGGGATTTTCAAGCTCGCGCGGACTTGCAAAACGTGGCGATACCTCAGCACTCAAACTCTGAGTGCCGGAGCCATAATGCTGAGGGCGAGTGTCCGCGTGCGTCCGGCGGACACCGTTTGCGTTTGTCAAAGCGCGCTCCGGCCCACCGGTTGCGAGGTTTCGCGTCTATGGCATGAACCATGCTAGAGACGCACCCAGCTGGAGTCAGGGAATGGATCGTGCGAGCATTGCTGCTTCCCCCGGCCTCGGCGCCGGGAAAACGCCCATGAAAAAATCCATCTGCGCCTTGGCGGTCCTGGCGACCGCAATGTCCGGCAGCATCGCGTTCGCACAGAGCGCGCCACTGCGCGGTGTCGGCTTGCTCGCGCTCGATGCCGGCGAATCCCGTGGCGCCACCGGCGGCGCGCATGCGTTGGTCGCATTGCCGGACGACGACGGCGGCGGTGCGGTCGGCCCACGCGCATTGCGTGGCAGCGATGGCGACACGCGCTCGCGCGGCGACGCCAGCACCGCGGCAGACGGGATGCCCCCAAAGGCGACCATCCTCGACAATCCGTCGCCGCCCGCTGCGGCGACGCCCAAGCGCCCGACCTATCGCTGGCAATCGCTGGTGCCCGGTGCCATCAAGTGAGTTCAGGATGAACTCATCCCGTGCAGGCCATGGATGGCCGATGACACGGGATCCATTCTCATGATGACTTCATTCCGGACAGCACATGAAAGTGCGTCGATCCGGAATCCAGCGTCTTAGTTCCCGGCACGGGCGCCCATGGCAACTTGGCTGGCGCGACTGCAGCAATCGTTCGCACCGATAAAACGGATCGACGACCCGGAGTGGGACGCACTGCTCGCGAGTTCCACCCTGTTTGCGCGCTTGGATGCCGCCGATCACGCCAGCCTGCGCATGCTGGCCGAGCGCTTCCTCGCCCGCAAGACCTTCAGCGCCGCCGCCGACCATGAACTCAGCGCCAGCCAATGCCTCGCGATTGCGGCGCTCGCTTGTCTTCCCGTGCTGCATCTGGGTTTCCAATGGCTTGGCGGTTGGCGCGAGATCATCGTTTACCCGGGTGGCTTTCGGGTCCGGCGCGAACACCACGACGAACACAGCGGTGTGATCACCGAAGGCGACGACGATCTGATCGGCGAGGCCTGGGAACGCGGCCCACTGGTCCTGTCCTGGGCCGATGTGGCGGCCGACCTCGCCGATCCGTTCGCGGGTTTCAACGTCGTCGTGCACGAAATCGCGCACAAGCTCGACATGCTCGATGGTGCGCCCAATGGTGTGCCGCGCTTGCCCGCCGGGATCAGTCGGCGCGAATGGCTTGCGGCGATGCAACCGGCCTATGACGCGCTGGTGCGCGCGGTCGAGCGCGGCCGCGATACGCTGATCGATCCGTATGCCGCAGAAAATGTCGACGAATTTTTCGCGGTCGTCAGCGAGCTGCATTTTTCCGATGCGGCCACGTTGGCGCGCGCCGCGCCCACGGTTGCCGCGCTGCTCGCGCGTTTCTACGGACCGCGCGCGGTTGCGGTCGCGCCACTGGGCCGGTAGCCTTCCCGATCCGACTCCTGCTTGTGCTGCGCGGGCGCTGTTCCGCGATCGCTCCCGCCATGCCAAAGCTCCTCATCAGCGCGCTCGCGCTTGTCTTGTTCGCTCTGCCGTTGCCGCTGCTCGCCTGCAGCGGCCGATTGCATATCGAGCTCGAAAACGCTGGCGTCTATACGCTCGATCACGCCGACATCGTAGCGGCGCAGCCCGCGCTCGCCGACTGCGTGGCGAATGACCTTGCGTTGACCCAGAACGGCAAGGAAGTGCCGATCCGCGTGGTCGCGCGCGCCGATCATTTCAGCGACGGCGACCACATCGAATGGATCGGCCGGCGCCTGCACGGTCCAGAAAGCTGGTACGACCCATTCAGTGTCAACAACGTCTATGTGCTCGGCGCCGCGCCCGGCGCGCACATGCGCCTGCGCGACGTCGAGGCAGGCGGCAATGGTCGCGCGCCGCTCGAACGCCACCTGCACATCGAGCAGGAAAACCTGATGATCCGGCTCGACCAAGCACAACAGAAGCCGGGCGAGGAGTCCGACGTCTGGCAATGGGCAAAGTTGACCCAAGTCGATCCGCAACCGTTCGAGACGCGCTTGGATCTACCCGACCTCGACGCGCGCGGCGCCGACGTGAAGTTCACGCTGGACTTCCGCGGCCTCTCCGACCTGATCCTGCCGCCGAAGGAAAAGACCGCCAAACCCGACGACCACCTCGTCGAGATAACCGTCAACGGACATGCGCTGGCGCCGTTGCACTGGAACGGCCGCGATGAAGTGCGCCGCGATCTTACGGTGCCGGTCGCGCTGCTCAAGGCGCAGGGCAATGTATTGAACCTGCGCGTACCCAAGCGCGCGCTGCCATGGGACAAGGCGGTCATCGCCATCGACGTGGTCATGTTCAACTGGCTGGAAGCACGCTATCCGATCGTCGGCGATCTCGATGCCGGCACATTGCCGCTCGACGTGCGCGTCGATGCGTCGCAACCGTTGCAGCTGGCTTATCGCAGTGCCGGCACGCCGGCGCTGTATGGCAGCGACGGTGTACGCCGGCCCGGCCATGCGCTCGGCAATGGTCGTTATACGTTCGCGCCCGCCGCGACCGCTGTCGAACTGTTTCCGGCGCTCGATGGCCAGCTCGCCAAACCCCTCGAGTTGCGCGCAGTCATCGGCGATGAATGGCAGCATTCAGACCAGCGTTACGACTACCTGATCGTCGCCCATCCGCGCCTGATCGACGCGATCCGCCCGCTCGCAGCATTCCACGAAAAGCGCGGCCTCAAGGTCGCGATTCTCGATGTCAACGCGGTCTACGACCAGTTCAACCACGGCATCACGCACCCGCTGGCGATCCGCAACCTGGTCGATTTGGCGTATCACCGGTGGCCGAAGAAGCCGCGCTTCCTGCTGCTGGTCGGCGACGCCAGCTTCGACATCCGCCACGACACCTACAACGATCTCAACTATGCGAAGTGGACCGACAATGAGCTTCTTTATCCGGGTCATTTCGGCGCAGTACCGGGCACGCCTTATCTGAACCCGCCGAAAAAACTCGCCGATCGCAATCTGATCCCGACCTGGCAATATCCCTCGCCCGAGGGCCAGTCCGCCAGTGACAACGCGTTCGCGACGGTGGATGGCAAGGACTGGCACCCGGTCATTGCGGTCGGACGTTTTCCGGTCGTCGAGCCGGCCGAGGTCACGGCGATCGTCGACAAGACCATCGATTATCTTTCCAAGCCGCAGCTCGGCGCGTGGCGACGCGACGTGATGTTCATCACCGACGAAATCGACGCGTTCAAGCAGGCATCGGACCAAATCGCGACCGCACTCGGCAAGGACGGCTTCCTCGCCGACAAGGTCTACGCGAGCCCGCAGGAAACCGACAACGCCGCGCACCAGGCCGCGATCCGCGACGGCATCGACGAGGGGCGCCTGATCGTGCACTTCATCGGCCACGGCGGCCGTTATATCTGGCGCACCGGGCCGCCGGACCTGCACAAGAACGCCGACCTGTTCACCCTCGCCGACGTGTCGTCGCTGAAGAACAGCTCGCGCCTGCCGATGGTGCTGTCGATGACCTGCTACTCGGCACCGTTCGACAACCCGACCGAGGATTCGATCGGCGAGCGCTTCCTGCGCGAACCGGGCAAGGGCGCGATCGCGGTGTTCGCCGCGTCGTGGCGTAACTCGCCGTCGCCCGCGTTCAGCACGAGCCTCGTGAACGAACTGCTGAAACCCGGCGCGACGATTGGCGAGGCGATCATGCGCGCGAAGAAGACCACGACGGATCGCACTCTGGTCGAGATGTACAACCTGCTCGGCGATCCCGCGGTCGTGCTCGAGCGTCCGCGCGATGAAGCCAAGCTGATACTCGATGCCGAGCGTTGGAATACCGGCGTGCTGGTTGATCTCGGCCCGTCGCGTTTCGATGGCAATGTCAGCATCGACTGGCTCGACGCGAAGGGAAACAAGCTCGTCTCGTCGAGTTACCATACGGATGACACACGTTTTCGTCTGCCGATACCGACGCCTGCAGCCGGCAAGGTCACCGCGATGCGCCTCTATGCCGCTTCGCCGACGACTGGCCGCGACGCCGTTGGCGGCATCGATTTCCCGAAGACGAAAACGCCCGCACCCTCGAAATCATGGGCGGCCGCGCTCACCGAGTGCTGGCGCGGTTTCACGCGCGCGCCCTACACGCCACCAGTGCGCCACGCCGACACGATTTCAATCCTCGATTTCGATGCCCCGGCTTCGGCGCCAACCGCCAGTGCGCCGGAGAAATCCAGCTCGGGCACGACGGCCGCGAGCGACGTGCGCTGAGCTTGAGGTCCCCCACGTTTTTGCTTGAGGAGATCCACCTCAATCAGCGCGTTGTGACCAGAACAGTGCATCTTATGCTCCCTCTCCTCCAACAGCTTCCCTGTTGGGGGGAGAGGGTTGGGATGAGGGGGTGGGGTTGCATGCGGCGCGGTCCCCCTTCTGCTCCAGAAAATCTCCGAGATTGCTGAGACTCATCGCCACTTGCTGTGATCCGGAACGAAGAGCTTGCGGCGCATCTCGAGCCCCTGTCGCGCCGTCGCGATCGCCCCCTCGTAGTCGCCTCGAGTCTGGAGTATCGAACTCAGGTTGCTGAGCTGCAGCGCGATGTTCGGATGCTCCGCGCCATAGAGCTTGCGGGTGATTCCGAGCGCCTTGCGGGCGAGGATCTCGGCGCCCGCCAGGTCGCCCTTGTCGTCGAGCACGACCGCGAGGTTGTTGATCTCCCGGGCGAGCTTCGGTGCACCGGCTCGAAGACCCTTCGACAGATCGCCAGCGCCTCGCAATGGGAGGCCTCCGCCTCGGGGAGAGCTTCCCGGTCCGGAGCACCAAACCGAGCTTAGGTCGTCTGCAACGCTCTCGTGGGCGTTGCCGTGGCCTTCCGATGGATGGCGAGCGCCTCGCGAAGCACCGACTCGGCCTCCGGATACTTCGCCCGGGCGATGAGCGTCGCGCTGAGCTCGTTGAGAGCGTCGGCGACTTTGGGGTCCTCACCTCCCAACTGCCCGCGAAGAATGTCCAGCGCCTGTCGCTGGCCCGCCTCCGCCGCGGCGAACTCGCCGCGATCCTGGTCCAGGTTGGCAAGCGCCAAGACCCTCTCCGCGACGGCGAGATCCGACTTGCCGTAGAGCCGCTAGCGCAGCGCCAGCGACTGCTGGAGGAGCGGCTGGGCGCGCTCCTTCAGGCCAGCTCTCATAGGTCCTGCCGATGACGAGGGCGAGCGCCGCCTGCGTCTCGGGCTGATCCTCGAGCTCGGCGATCGCGCGCGCGGCGCCCTTGTCCAGGATCTCACGCGCCGTCAGCGTCTCCCCGCGGGGTTCGCTCGGCAAGCACAGCGGTCGCCGCGATGCGCTTGGACGGACGGCGGAAGGAATCGTTGTTCATGGATCGCCCCTGGGCCGCAAGCCGCAGTCGCCACTTAAAAGCGATAGATCACGGATAGCGACACGACGTGGACGATTCGGCTACTCCTCGTCCCCGGTGTATTCCTTGGGCAGCAGATGCGCGATGCCCTTGTGGCAATCGATACAGGTCTTCCCTTCTTTCTGCGCCAGCGCGTGTTGGGCTTGCGCGCGCGGCCGCTGCTTGGCCGCGTCCATCGCCTCCCAAGTGTGGCAGTTCCTGCACTCGCGCGAGTCGGACGCCTTCATCCGCGCCCATTCCTGCGTCGCCATCTCCATCCGGTGCGCCTCGAACTTCTCCTTGGTATCGACGTAGCCGGTCAGCTTGCCCCAGAGCTCCTCGCTGGCCTGCATCTTGCGCACCATCTTGTACGCCCAGATCTTGGGCACGTGGCAATCGGAGCAAATCGCATGTACGCCTACCCGGTTCTGGTAATGAATAGTCTGCTTGTATTCCTGGTACACGTTATCGCGCATCTCGTGGCAACTGATGCAGAACTCAAGCGTGTTCGTCATCTCAAGCGCGGTGTGGAAACCGCCCCAGAACAAAATGCCGACCACGAAACCCACGGTCAGAAGTGTCAACAGTGAGCGCTTCGATGGCCTCCGCAACCAACCGAATAATTGACGCACCCGGGACTTGCCAGCATTCGATTCGTTCATGGCAGCATCTTCTCCTGGTTACTGCCAGCGATAGGCATAGGTGAGACCGACGACGCTGACGTTGTAGCTCGGCGACTGCTCGTTCGTCGGCATCACCGAGGCCAGCGTGCCGAACTGCATTCCCTCGTAGATGTAGTCGCTCGTCTTCAGGTGGGCGAACCAGTAGAACACCCTGAGATCGGACGACCTGTTCAGCGTCCACAGCGTGTTGAGCCGGAGCTCCACAGTATTGGTCGTGACGGTCGGGAAAGCCGTCGCCGGGATGAAGTACGTCGCCGGCGTGACCGCAGGTTGCCCGGCGGCGGCGAGCGGATTATTGACATAGCTTCCGCCCGTGACGCCGATATTGGTACGCGCGCGCGTGGCGACGAGATCGCCCGTCACGGCCAGCTTGCCGCCCATCAGGCCCTTGTAGTTCAGCCCCACGCCGAAGGTGTGGACCTTGTCCTTGGAGTCGGTCGACCAATCCAGGCACGGATCGATCTTCGTGTTGTTGTTGCGAGCCCGCACCGTCGTAAAGCAGCCGCCGCTGACCACAGTGTTGTCGGCGATGCCGACGAACGCGGTGTTGCTGTTGCCGCCGTAGGCCGCTCCGGCGCTCTGCGTATCGCGATCCTCGTAGGTGTAGAAGAGGTCGCTGCTCACGTTTTCGCTGATCGAGTAGTCGCCTTCGAGGTTCAGCGTCCAGTTCTTGGCGCCCGTCAATCCATAGAGCGAGTGGCTGTAGTCGTCGTTGTCGTAATCGATGCTGCCGTCGAACGACACCTTGTCCGACGCCTGCCAATCGAGCTTCGCCCGCACCTTGTCGCGGTTGCGGTCGGCCATGTTGTAGCGGCGCAGGCCCAGCAGTTCGTTGATGTTGTTGCGGCTGCCGTAGAGCGCCTGTGGCACGATGTTGTTGTTCGGCGAGAAAATCGCCGCATCACCGGTCAGCGGCGTGGTCGGGTACGCGGCATACGGGCCGAAGCCGGTCAATCCGTTCGCTACGAGGTAGTCATAGACGCTGACCGTCGCCCCGCCCGCCGGGATGAAGTTCGCCATCGGCACAAGCGCGAGGAACGCGTTCTCGTCGTAGTTGACCGTGCGGTGCGAATAGGCATAGGACAGGCTCGTAGTCAGGTTCTCGATCACGTTCATGCGCCACTCGATCTGCCCCGTGTTCTCTTTCGTCCTCGGCGCATCCGCGCAGTTGATCCAGTCTCCGTTGCATTTCCGATCGATCTGCTGGTACTGGTAGCCCGCCTTCAGCGTCTGTCCCGGTGCGATCGCGTAGTCCGCATTCGCGTCGAACTGGTTGAGCCGCTTGCTGTAGGGACGATTCGCGTAGATGTTGATGTTATTTGCCAGCGTGTTCGCGGGCAGTCCCAGTACTGAGTTGAACGGGGAAGCGGTGCTCGACGGAGCCTCGTTCGCGTCCTGGAAGAGGTAGGTATTGACCGGGGTACGATTGTCGTGGTCGTCGAACTTGTAACCGACGTTGACATTGAGTCCCTTCATCGGCCGTGATGTCAGCTTCGCGTTGAACGCCTCGGTGACGACCAGGCCATTAAGTGAGTTCACCGGCGTGCCGAGTGGCAGCTGCGGACTCACGAGGAAGGTGTCGTCCTGGGTGTTACGCGCGTACGAGCCGCTCACGACCAGCTTGGTCAGCGGCGAAAAGTGGTAGCCGCCGGTTAGGTTGAACTGGTGGAACTCATTGCTCGGCGCGCTGCTCATGGTCGCGGACTTGGTCGGGTCGTTGACGTCCTGCCAAGTCATCGAATCGACATGGTTGTTGTAGATCGAGCCGTAGTAGCCCATCTGCATGAACGACTTGTCGGCGGTGTAGTTGAGGCTCGCGTTGTACTGCTGCGTCGTCTGGTCGATCCGGTCGGGAATGACCGCGGCAAATTCCCTGACCTGTGAACTGACTGTGCTCATCGGCTTCAGCCCGTCCTTGTTCTCGTTCTGGGCGCTCGCCTTGACGTCCCAGTGCGGACTTATCTGGTAGCTGAACCCGGCCTGCGTCCGCTCGCGCTTGGTGTAGAGGTCCACGTTGTGGAAGGCGGCGGCGTCGGTGGCGGCGATGTTGTTGAGCTGCGTCAGCTGGGCCGCCGTCGGCTGGACCAGCACGCCGCCGACCAGCGCCGGCGTCTGCGAGGCAGACGGTAACAGGCTGCGGAAGTTGATGTTGTTCGCATTCACCTGCGGCACGCGCGGCGCAAGCCAATCGCTCGGCAGGGTCAGGACGCTGCCGCCCGCGCCGAGGTACGGCGTCTGGTAGCTGTCCGAACGGTTCCTGCGCAACTCGTCGTAGTCGAAATTGAGCTGGAAGATACCTTGCTCGCCGTAGTCCGCCTTGACTTCGCGCGAGTCCAGACCGAGGTTGGTCCCGACCACGTGCCAGCGGACGGCGCTGTCGCTGCCGTACGGCGCGCCGCCGCTGAACAGGAAGTTCAATATCCCGAAGACGCCCTGATCCTGAAGCCCGTTGTACTCGCCGAACTTGTACGAGTCCTGGCTCACGTAACCGGCGCCGAGCTCGACGAAATTGGTGGGCTGGGTCAACTGGCGGACCGCATCGTCTTCATCCGAGGCGCGCGCCGTAGCGGCTGCCCCCAGTGCGAACAGCGTGGCTTGTACCGCAACGACCAGCGCACGCATGGTGAGACTGGCCTTATTGGCCTTATTGGTGTTCATGTCGGCTCCCTATTCGACTATTCGACTATTCTGCTGCCGAGGGTCCGAGCGCCGTCAGCGCTGGAACTTCGTGCCGGCCGGGTGATTCGAGCCGTGTATGAGCACGTGGCAATTCAGGCACGCGCGGGCATTGACCTGGGCGCGCGCGCTCTGGCTTGCGGGCGGCAGCGCGCCATTGACCGTGGTGACGTTTCCGCCCAGCAGGTTCGCACCGCTGTTGATGCCGGCGCCGTGGTCGCCACTGTGGCAGTCCTGGCACAGAAACGGTACGCGCTGCTTGAGCAGGGGCGGATTGGTCGAGCCGTGCGGCGTGTGGCAGTTGGTGCAGTCATCGACGACCGGGCTGTGTTCCCAGAGGAACGGGCCGCGCTTCTCGGCGTGGCAGGTGTAGCAGGTCTCGTTGACCGAGTTCTTCACCAGCAGCGTGGGTCCGGTCGAGCCATGCGGATTATGGCAATCCGAGCAGCCCATCTCGCCGGCTTGCACCGGATGGGTCGAGAGGCGGCGAAACTGCGCGCGTTGCGTCTTGTGGCAGGTCTCGCAAACCTCGGGCTGGGTCACCTTGTTCAGGACCGCGTCGGTCGGCGAATGCACCTGGTGGCAGGTGCTGCACGCGAGATCGTGGCTCTGGTGCTCGCTGCCCGACCAGTTCACGCGCTGCCCCGCCTGGTGGCAGCTCAGGCAGGCCTGGTTCTGCACATCCGGTGCAGACGCAGTTTTGGTCTTGAGGCTGTCACCGAAAACCACTTCGGGCGCCGGGCGCGGCGAGATGCCCTCCGTATTCTTGACGTGCCGATCGCTGGTGCCGTGACAGGACTGGCACGAGGGCGTCCGCGCATCGGCCTTCACGCCGTGGCGGGTCTGGTAGATCGAGAGGATGGCCTTGTTGTCGTTCTCGTCGTGGCACTTGGTGCAGACCGCGTCCCTGGCGAGCGAGTCCTGCGCTGTGGTGCTGGTCCTGGCCCCGCCGAGGTCCGGGAGCACGGGTGCATCGGCGGCTCGTGCCGCCGTATTGCTAGGCCTGGTCCCGCCCAAGTCCGGGAGCACAGGTGGATCGGCGGCTCGTGCGCAGGTCGCGAATCCCAGCGCCGCGATCCACAGGGCGAGCGCGATAATCGGTGTCGAGCGATTCATTCGTTTGTTCTCCCAAACGCACCTTGCGTCGGATGCGCACCCCCGGCGCGCATCCGTCCGTCCCGCTAGAGCGGAATTCATTATTGTTGTTTTCCCAAACGCACCTTGCGCCGGATGTGCACCGCCGGCGCACATCCGTCCGTCCCGCTAGAGCGACAGAATCCAGTCGACCAGGTTCTTGATCTGATCCTTGTCCGTCGACTTGACGATCGCGTGGTCCTCTTCGTGACCATCGTCGAATTTCGCCTTCTCGCCGCTCGTGATATGGGTGATCAGGCGCGCCTCGGCTTCCGGCTTGTCCTTGTATTTCACCGCGACGTCGTGCCAAGCCGGACCTTCCTTCTTCTTCTCGATCGCGTGGCACTTGAAACAGTTGCTCTGGCGCGCCAGCGCCTTCGCGGCGTCCGCGTCGGCGGCCAGCGCACTGCCGGAAAACAGCACGCCACTGAATGCGACCAGAAGTCCGCACATGAGCGAAGTCGGGAAAGCCTGTTGCAGTCGCATTTCGTTTCTCCTCGTACGATTCTGGATGTTGAAGCGATGGGATAGCCGTGATCTTGGGGACGAATGCTACACGACCCTACGAGCGGCGAGTTGATTTAGGTCAACTCAACGGGGAACCCGATTAGCGCCGATCCTCAGCCGTCGTTTCTGGTGCAATACTCGACGGAGGCCGAAGTCCCAAGGAGGGGATTGACATGTCGGCGGGCGTTGTTCCGGTCGCGTTGGCCGAAAGGCTTCCGGTGCCCGATGTGTGAACGTCGGCCATTCCCGGTTCCGGCGCGAGGGGCTCTACTACCAATACAGCGCCTGCCGCCACCAGACGACAGCGCTGAGCGGCACCGTGTTCCAGGCGACGAAGCTGCCGCTGACCTCAGTCCCCTTTTTGGGACATCATTCGACAACGCATCGA
>PLNP01000010.1 GCA_003142815.1 Rhodanobacteraceae bacterium | reverse complement strand
GGCACCAGCGTCGGCGACAACGCGTCCGTGCTGCAAGCGAAAGCCGCGTTCCGCGAGGCCTGGATCAACAACGAGCGCAACGCGATCGTCGCACCGGTCGGCGGCTATGTCGCGCAGCGCAGCGTGCAGGTCGGCTCGCGCGTGCAGCCGGGCCAGCCGCTGCTGACCGTGATTGCGCTGCACGATCTGTGGGCCGACGCGAACTTCAAGGAAAGCCAGCTCGCGCATATCCGCATCGGCCAACCGGCCAAGGTCGAAAGCGATCTCTACGGCAGCAGCGTCGAATATCAGGGCAAGGTCGTCGGACTCGGTGCAGGTACGGGCTCATCGTTCGCGTTGCTACCACCGCAGAATGCATCAGGCAACTGGATCAAGGTCGTGCAAAGAGTCGCCGTGCGTATCGAGCTCGATCCACAACAGCTCGAAAAGTCTCCGCTGCGCGTCGGCCTGTCGACCTCGGTCAAGGTCGACACACACGACCGCAGCGGCCGCGTGCTCGCCAGTACGACTGCGAATGCAGCGGTCGCGCAGACCGATGTCTACGCACGCGATTTCGCGAAGGCCGAGGCTGAGGCGAACGCGATCGTCGCCGCGAATCTTCCACCAACGCGCTGAGGCATCATCATGGCTGCCGTCCCGGGCGAGCGCCCGCCGCTGCCTCCGCTGCATGGCGCGCCGTTGGCGCTGCTGACCGTCGCGATCGCATTCGCGACGTTCATGGAAGTGCTCGATATAACGATCGTGAACGTGTCGGTGCCGCATATCGCCGGCAGTCTCGGCGTGAGCCCGCAGGAAGGCACCTGGGCGATCAGTTCGTATTCGCTGGCGAGCGCGATCATGCAGCCGCTCAGCGGCTGGATCGGCCGCCGCTTCGGCGAAGTCCGCAGTTTCTGCGTCTCGGCATTTCTGTTTGTGCTGATGTCGATGTTGTGCGGCATCGCGACCAGCATGCCGATGCTGGTCGTCGGGCGCCTGCTGCAGGGCGCCGGTTCCGGCCCGATGGTCGCGCTGTCGCTGAGCCTCCTGCTCAACAATTATCCGAACGAGAAAAAGGGTCTCGCCCTCGCACTGTGGGCGATGACCGTCGTCGTCGCACCGATCTTCGGGCCGATCCTTGGCGGCTGGCTGACCGACAACTATTCGTGGCCGTGGATCTTCTTCATCAACACGCCGGTCGGCGTGCTCGCGGTGATCATCACCTGGATCCTGTTGCGCCATCGCGAATCGAAAATCGTGAAGGCACCGATCGACGCCGTCGGCCTGGTCCTGCTTGTGCTCGGCGTCGGCTGCCTGCAGTTCATGCTCGACAACGGCAACGACAAGGACTGGTTCTCCTCACCGATGATCCTGGCGCTCGGCATCACCGCGCTGGTCAGTCTGGTTTTCTTCATCGCCTGGGAACTCACCGATCGTCATCCGGTCGTCGACCTCAGCCTGTTTCGCAAGCGCAACTTCACGATCGGCGTTACCGCGATGTCGTTCGGCATGTTCGGCTTCTTCGGCATCAACGTCGTCTATCCGCTGTGGCTGCAGACCGTGCTCAACTACACCGCAACCTGGGCAGGACTTGCCAGTGCGCCGGTCGGCATTCTCGCGTTCCTGGTGTCGCCGATCATCGGGCGCAACATCCAGCGCCTGGAACTGCGCGCGGTGGTCACGTTCGCGTTCATCGTGTTCGCGGTCACCTCGTACTGGTTCGCGTGCTTCCCCGACAACGCCTCGTTCAATCAGCTGGTGCTGCCTCGCTTCATCATGGGCATCGGCATTCCGTGCTTCTTCATTCCGTTGAACCAGATTTTCCTGTCCGGTCTGGAGCCCCATCAGATTGCGTCCGCATCGGGCCTCGCGAATTTCTTCCGCACGCTCGCGGCGAGTATCTCGACCGCGGTCACGGTCACGCTATGGCAGCACCGCGGTGAGTATCACCATGCCGTGCTCGCCGAACATCTCAACAATGCGAGCGCGGCGGCCACAGACTACATCCATGGTCTCGGCGCGCTCGGCGGACCAGCCACGCGCGCGTGGGGCATCGTCGAGGCGCTGGTCACGCGCCAGGCATTGACGCTCGCGGTCAACGACGTGTTCCTGTTCTGCACGGTCTTGTTCGTCGTGATGATCCCGATCGTCTGGCTCGCCAAGCCGCCCTTCGGGAACGTGGAAGCCGGCGCCGGGCACTGAACGTCGACTATGCGATGCGTTCCGCGCTGCCCATGTAGGGTCGCAGCACAGCCGGCACAGTGATCGAACCGTCGGCCTGCTGGTAGTTCTCCATCACCGCGATCAACGCGCGCCCGACCGCGACGCCGGAACCGTTGAGCGTATGCACGAGTTCGGGTTTGCCGGTTTCCGGATTGCGCCAGCGCGCCTGCATGCGGCGCGCCTGGAAGTCCGTGCAATTCGAGCACGACGAGATTTCGCGGTAGGTGTTCTGCGACGGCAACCAGACCTCAAGATCATAGGTCTTGGTCGCGGTGAAGCCCATGTCGCCGGTGCAGAGAAGCACGCGGCGATACGGCAGGCCGAGTTTCTCCAAGACGACCTCGGCGCAGCGCGTCATGCGCTCGTGCTCGGCGAAACTCTCGGCGGGCTTGGCGATGCTGACCAGTTCGACCTTCTCGAACTGGTGCTGGCGAATCATGCCGCGCGTGTCGCGCCCATGCGAACCGGCCTCGGCGCGGAAGCACAGCGAGTGCGCGACCATGCGCAGCGGCAGCGCATCCGCCTCGACGATCTCGTCGCGCACGATATTGGTCAACGAGACTTCGGCGGTCGGGATCAGATAGTGCCCACGATGAGAATTGAGGATCTTCCGCAAAGTGCTCGCGGGATCCTTTTCTAGCGCTAGAAAATCCTCAACTGACGCCAATCTACTTGCGCCGAGATCAACTTCCTCCTGACTAGGCAATTGGAATGTACAGAATAGATCTTGCTGGAATTTCGGCAACTGGCCAGTGCCCTGCATTGAATCCGCGTTGACCAGTAGCGGCACGTTGCATTCGAGATAGCCGTGCTCGGTCGTGTGCAGGTCGAGCATGAACTGCGCGAGTGCGCGATGCAGGCGCGCGAGTTCGCCGCGCAGCACGGTGAAGCGCGCACCGGACAACTTCGAGCCGGTTTCGCCATCGAGCCAACCCTTGTGCGCGCCGAGCTCGACGTGATCCTTGACCGTGAAATCGAACGTGCGCGGCGTGCCCCAGCGATGCTGCTCGACGTTGCCACGCTCGTCGTCGCCGAGCGGCACCGATTCATGCGGCAGGTTCGGGATGCCCAGCGCGATATCGGCAAGTTTCGCCTGGATCTCGCCGAGCTGCTGTTCGTTCGCCTTCAGTTTGTCGCCGATGCCGGTGACCCCGTCGAGCAGCATGGAGGCGTCCTCGCGCTTCCCTTTCGCGATGCCGATCTGTTTTGAAATCGTGTTGCGCCGGTTCTGCAGCTCCTGTGTCTCGGTCTGCGCCCTCTTGCGCTGCGCCTCGATCGCTTCGATCGCAGCGAGGGGGAGGTTGTAACCGCGAGTCGCCAGACGCTTGGCGGTCTCGGCGAGATGGCCGCGCAACAGGGCCGGGTCGAGCATGGGAATTCCAAACGAAGGAAAGCGTCGAATTATAGAGGATCGACCAAGGTGGCTGGCGCCGGGTCCATCAAACGTACTTCGATCGGGTCAATCCGATGAGGATACGGCGACCCAGAACCTCAACAACAGCGCGGCGACGAACGCGCATCCTGCCCCGAACGCGAACGCCGCGAATGGCGAGAAGCCCTGCCACAGCCAGCCGAACAGCAGCGATGCCGGCAGCAGGAAAATCCCGGACACGAGGCTGTACCAGCCGAACGCGGTGCCGATGCGTTCGCGCGGAACGAGGTCCGCGACCAGCGCCTTTTCGGTGCCTTCGAGCGCCGCGGTGACGACGCCGTAACCGGCGAACGTGAGCCACAACGCCCAGTCCGCGCCTGGCATCCAGCCGATCAGCAGGTACGCACCGGCATACGCGAGCCACGCGATGCCGAGTACGCGTGAGCGACCCCAGCGATCCGACATGGCCGACAGCGGCGTCGATAATACCGCCGCGACCAGCGAGAACAACGCCCACATCAGGGTCACGCGTGTCGCGCTGGCGCCGAGTTCGTTCGCCCGCAGCAGCAGGAACATGTTCGACGAATTGCCGAGCGTGAACAGCGCGAGCACGCACAGATAACGCCTGAACGATTTCGGCAGCCCGCCCAGGGTCCACCGGAACGGTTCCTTGGTGCGCGTCGCGGGATGCTCGGGTTCCCGCACGGTGAACGCGAGCGCGAGCACGATCAGCGCCGGCACGATCGCGAGCAGGAATATGTGGCGCAGGCTGACGCCGGCGGCGAGCAGCGCCGCTGCCGCGAGCGGACCGACGACTGCGCCGAGATTGTCCATCGCGCGGTGGAAACCGAACGCGAGGCCGCGCTGGCCGGGTTCGACGCTCAGGCTGATCAGCGCATCGCGCGGCGCCGAGCGCAGGCCCTTGCCGACCCTGTCGGCGAAGCGGCAGGCGAGCACGCCGAGCCAGCTCGTCGTGATGCCGATCAGTGGCCGTGCGAAGCCGGCGATGCCGTAACCTGCGATCACCCAGGCGCGCACCTTGCCGCTGCGGTCGGCGAGAACGCCGGCGAACAGTTTCAACAGGCTCGACACTGCCTCGGCGCTGCCCTCGATCAGGCCGAGCGCCTTCGGCCCGGCCATCAGCACCGAGGCGAGATACAGCGGCACCAGCGGATAGATCATGTCGCTGGCGGCGTCGTTGAACAGGCTGATCGTCGCGACCAGCCAGACCGTGCGCGGCAGTGCGCGAATGCTGCGGATCAAGGGTCGGCGTCCTTCCTGCGTGCCTCGCGGCGCGCCGCACGCAGCGCTTCGAGCTTGGCGCGGAATTGGCCTTCGAGGCCGCGTTCGGTCGGCGTGTAGAACGTCGTGTCAGCGAGTACATCCGGCAGGCATTGCTGGTCGAGCGCGACGCCGCCTTCGGCATCGTGGTCGTATTGGTAGCCCTTGCCGTAACCGAGCCCTTTCATCAGCTTCGTCGGCGCGTTGCGCAAGTGCATCGGGACTTCCAGCGTGCCGGTCTCGCGCACCACGCTGTTGACCTGATTGAACGCCATGTATGCCGCGTTGCTCTTCGGCGCGACGGCGAGATACAGCACCAGCTCGGCGAGGCCGAGTTCGCCTTCGGGGCTGCCGAGGCGGTCATACGTTTCCCACGCATCGAGCGCCATGCGCCACGCGCGCGGATCGGCGAGGCCGATATCCTCGACCGCCATGCGCACCATGCGCCGCGCGAGATACTTTGGATCGCAGCCACCGTCGAGCATGCGCGCCAGCCAGTACAGCGCGGCGTCGGGATCGGACGAGCGCACCGACTTGTGCAGCGCCGAGATCTGGTCGTAGAACTGCTCGCCGCCTTTGTCGAAACGGCGCGTGCGGTCGGCGAGTACCTGGGCGAGCGTGCTTTCGCCGATCGCTCCATCCGCCGCGAGCTCGGCCGCGATCTCCAGAAACGTCAGTGCGCGGCGCACATCGCCGTCAGCGGCTTGCGCCATCGTCGCGAGTGCGGCGTCGTCGACGCGGATATGCGCGGAACCAAGGCCACGCTCCTCGTCAGCCAATGCACGCTTCAAAGCCGCGACGATCGCATCGGCTGGCACCGCATCCATCACATGCACGCGGCAGCGCGACAACAGCGCGGAGTTGAGTTCGAACGACGGGTTCTCGGTGGTCGCGCCGACGAACACGATCACGCCCTTCTCGATATGCGGCAGGAACGCATCCTGCTGCACTTTGTTGAAGCGATGCACCTCGTCGACGAACAGCACCGTGCGCACGCCCTGCGCGAAACGCACCTCGGCCTCGGCCAGCGCGACGCGCACGTCGGGAAGACCCGACAGCACCGCCGATATCGCGCGGAATTGTGCATCGGCGTAGCGTGCGAGCAGCAGCGCGAGCGTGGTCTTGCCGCAACCGGGCGGACCCCACAGAATCATCGAATGCACGTGGCCGGCCTCGATTGCACGGCGCAGCGCAGTATCCGGCCCGACCAGGCGCTGCTGACCGACGATCTCATCGAGCGCGCGCGGGCGCATGCGCTCGGCGAGCGGCTTCAGGCCCTCGGGCTCGGCGAACAACGAAGGCATAGCGGAAGTCTTGCGGCGCGACATGCGCGAATCATACGGGAAGCCGGGTCGACACCACGCCAACGCGAGGCAGAAGCAGTCGTCAGCGATCGCGGGTGACGCTGGTCACGCGCCGGTCTGCTTCGTCTTGATCCAGTCGTCGATCACGCGTTCGAGCAACGCGAGCGGCAACGAACCGTGCGTGAGCACCTGATCGTGGAACTCGCTGAGCTTGAACGCAGGCCCAAGCGCCTGCTTCGCCTTCTCGCGCAGTTCCAGGATCTTCAGCATGCCGGCCTTGTACGCGAGCGCCTGTCCGGGCGCGACGAAGTAGCGTTCGATCTCGGCGGTCACGTCGGATTCGGCCATGCCGGTGTTTTCCATCATGTACTGGATGGCCTGCTCGCGCGTCCAATGTTTGTAGTGGATGCCGGAATCGACGACCAGACGTACCGCGCGCATCATCTCGTCGCGCAGGCGACCGAGGTTGTCGAGCGGATCTTTCTCGAAGCCGAGCTCCCAGGTTAGACGCTCCGCATACAGCGCCCAGCCTTCCGCATACGCGGTGAACGGCAGCACACGGCGGAAGAACGGCACACCCTTCAATTCCTGCGCGATCGAGATCTGGAAATGGTGGCCGGGAATGCCTTCGTGATAGGCGAGCGTGCGCATCGCCCATTCCGGCGTCTCCGCGGTATCGCGCATGTTCGCGTAGAACGCGCCGGGGCGTGTACCGTCGAACGAACCCGGCTCGTAATACGCGCCGGGAGCGGTTTTCTCGGCGAACTCGGGAACGGCTTTCACCTCGACGCCGAGCGTGGGCCGAACGTCGAACGCATCGCCGAGCCCCACATTCACCTCGTCGAGGATCGCCTGATAACGTTTGAGCATCGCCGCCTTCCCTTCCGGCGTGTTCGGGAACGTTGATTCCGGCTCGTGTGCGAGTTGCTGCACACGCGCGCCAATGCTGCCTTCGCTGAGCCCCTTGTCCTTGAGGATCGCATCCATTTCGGTGCTGATGCGCGCGACTTCGGCGAGACCGAGCGTATGCACCTGCTCGGGCGTCATATCAGTTGTCGTATTCTGGCGCACACGCCAGGCGTAGTAGGCGTCGCCATCGGGCAGATGCCACGCGCCGTAGTTGCCCTGCGCGTTCGGTCGCAGCGTGGTGAAGTAGTCGATCAGCTGGAGATACGCGGGGTAGACGCTCTGGTCGATGGACGCCTTGACGCGTGCGAGCAGCGCATCGCGTGTCGTCTGATCGATGTTGCCGGCGGGAATCTTGCCGAGCTTATCCTTGAAGCTCGTGTACAGCATGTTCTCCTGCGCCGGTTTGGCGATGAATCCCTGCATCTGCGCCAGCACTTCCTCGACGGTGAACTGTGGCGGCAGGATGTTCTTTGCCTCGCGCTCTTTCAGGCCATCGAGGACCTGCGCGAACTTCTTCGGAAACAGGTCGAGGCGCGCGATGTAGGCGTCCGCGTCGTGCTTGTTGTTGACCTGATGCGTCTGCGCCATGAAGTTCGGCAAGCTCGATTGCACGCCGAACATCTGGTTGACCGGGAAATCGTGGTCGCGGAAATGATCGCCCTCGACCTGGATCGACAGGAAATAATCGAGCACATCATAGGAAAGCTGACCATCGCGATCCAGCGCGTTGCGATCGTAGCGATGCAGCATCTCGGCATCGCGCCGGGTGAGATCGCTCATCTGTGCGTCGTGCGCCGGCGAAGCGTCGTCGAGCTTGTCGCTGTAGAAATCCAGCCACGGCGGCAGGATGCGCAGGCTGCTCAGCATCTCGGGGCTCTGCAGCGCGAACTGCGCGAAGAGACGGTCGTAGAACCAATCGATCTTCGCCGGCTTGAAATACCAGACGTGGACGAAGAACGCACCGGCCAACACGATCACAAGCACGATCAGTCGCAACAGCCACTTCAGCAGCTTTCCCATGGAACATCCCCCATCGACGAAGCCGCCACTGTAGCAATCCCGGAGCAATGGCCAATCGGCGGCAAGTCATGGGTATCGCGCTCATTGCGCCCTCGAGCACGCATCGCGATCGCCGAATGCCGCGTTCGGCACGCTTCGATGCAGGGCCGACGCCGGTCTGGCAAAGGATAACGTCGCGGTAGAATGGTATACATTGCAGCGGCGCGCACAGGCTCCGGCGACACCATGCGCGGCAGCGGCGCTGTTCACGGGCGCGCGATCGCAACAGGGAATCCATGAATTACCGACACGCGTTCCATGCCGGCAATTTCGCCGACGTTCTCAAACACGCGATCCTGATCGACCTGCTTGCCGCACTGCTGACGAAACCGGCTGCGTTCTGCTACGTCGATACACATGCCGGCCGCGGTAGTTACGATTTGCACGGTGAGGAGGCAGAACGCACGCGCGAATACGTCGATGGCGTGCAGCGCCTGCTCGGAGCCGCGAACCTGCCGCCCACGCTGGACGCCTACGTCAAACTGGTGCGTTCGTTCGGCGTGGACAATACCGGCGCGCTCGTGCGCTACCCGGGCTCGCCCATGATCGCCGGCTCGCTGATGCGCGAGAACGACCGCGGCATTCTCTGCGAGCTGCATGAGGAAGAAGCGACAGCGCTGCGAACGGCATTGCGCGGGGCTTCCCGTTTCGCGATCCACCAACGCGATGGCTACGCCGCGTTGAACGCGTTGTTGCCACCGGCGCAAAAGCGCGGGCTGGTCCTGATCGATCCGCCGTTCGAAAGCCAGGCCGGCGAATACGTGCACATCCAGAATGCGTTGGAGAATGCATTGGCGCGCTGGCCGAACGCGATCTATGCGATCTGGTATCCGATCAAGTTGCGCGAGGTGATCGCGCCATTCCATCGCTGGTTGTGCAAGAACACCGGCACCAGCGATGTCCTCGTCGCGGAGCTGCTGCTGCACCCGGACAACTCGGGATTGCGCCTGAATGGCTGCGGCGTCGCGATCGTCAATCCACCGTGGCAGTTCGATCGACAAGTCCGGGAATGGCTGCCGCGCCTGACCGAATTGCTGACACAAGGCCGTTACGGCGCGAGCCGCATCGATTGGCTGAAGGCGGATTGACGCGCGGCCGCCGAGTCATTCCCGCACCGACCGCGGCGGCACGGGTCATGCAAGCGCCGACGGATGATCGAACGGTCATTGCGTCGCACCCGCACGCGTGCACACGTCGTCGACCGCAGCCGCGAGATCATGCTCCACGTCGATGACGACAAGGATGCGGCCAGCTTCGATTTCCGATTCGAACGCCTGTCGGACGGCGTTCGGAAACGACGAACCGGCCAGCGCTGACGACCACCCGCCGATAGCCGCACCGAGTAGCGTGATCAAACCGGCACCGGCGACCGTTATGCCGATCGCCGGAATCGCGACCGCAGCGATGCCGGCAACCAAGTCGATTGCGCCGCCGACACCGACGCCGCGCACGGCCGCAGGCACCGCGTCGGTGGACGCATCCAGCCGGTCATCCGGGATCGCCTCCATCTCGATATCGGACCGGGCAATCGGCGAGATGTCGTCGTTGGCGACGCCGACCACTCGCGCAGCGGCGATGACACGTCGCGCCGAGACCAAGTCCGGAGCGCTGAACACATGGCTACGCGTTAATGATCCGGCACTCAGAGTTTGAGTGCCCCCCACTGGCCCTCCCCTGCGCGAGCAGGGGACGGCAAGGGCGGGGGATTGGTTCGGTCGCTGAATCTTAAATTCGTTCCGAATCAATAATCGTCATCCCAGAGCGATGTTTTCTTGGACGCGATGCGCTTCTGCGGTGCGTCGTCCTCGACCACCGCATGCCACACCGCGAGCACATCGCGCGTGATCGCGACATCGTGCACGCGCACGATCGCGGCGCCGTTCTGCACTGCAATCAGCGCCGCGGTGGCAGAACCCGCGGCGCGGTCGGCGGGGCTGGCGTGACCGGTCAACGTGCCGATGATCGCCTTGCGGGACAAGCCAACCATGACCGGCGCGAGTTCGGGGAAGCGCTCAAGCCCACGCAGCAGCGCGAGATTGTGTTCGAGCGTCTTGCCGAATCCGAATCCAGGGTCGATCAGGATTTTCTTCTTGTCGATCCCGGCCATCTGGCACGCGAACAGGCGCTCGGCGAGGAAGCGATGCACGTCGGCGACGACGTCGTCGTAGTCCGGCGCGTCCTGCATCGTGCGCGGCTCGCCCTGCATGTGCATCACGCAGACCGGCACGCCGAGTTCGGCGGCTGCAGCGAGCGCACCGCCGCGGCGCAGCGCATACACGTCGTTGATCAGGCCTGCGCCGGCGGCGACCGCGGCGCGCATGACTTCCGGTTTGGAGGTGTCGATCGAGATCGGCACCGAAGTCCGTTTCGCCAGTGCTTCGATGATCGGAACCACGCGGCTGATCTCTTCCTCGACTGCGATTTCGCTCGCGCCGGGCCGCGTCGATTCACCACCGACATCGAGCAGATCCGCGCCCTCCTCCACCAGTCTCAAGCCATGCTCGATCGCGCGCTGCGGATCGCGGAACTGGCCGCCATCGGAGAACGAATCGTCGGTCGCGTTGAGGATGCCGCAGATGCGCGCGCGGTCGAGCACGAGTTCGCGGCCGTTGCAGTCGATCGTCTGGAAAAACATCTCGCGCTCCCCAAATACGAAGACCGCCTTGTGGCGGCCTCCTTCTAGTTTCATCGTCCCGGTCCTTCGACAGGCTCAGGACAGGCCGGGCTTCGCTCGAGCCGGGGGCCCAGTGTCTTTGGCTTGCC
Source organism: Rhodanobacteraceae bacterium (assembly GCA_003142815.1). Classification (GTDB taxonomy): domain Bacteria; phylum Pseudomonadota; class Gammaproteobacteria; order Xanthomonadales; family Rhodanobacteraceae; genus Dokdonella_A. The sequence goes on along the minus strand of PLNP01000010.1, from coordinate 892 downwards.
GGAAGTCGCTGGACCCCGGCCGTGCGCCGGGGCGACGATGGTTTGATCGTTCGCGAAGACTATTCCGCGCGCACCCGCGGCTGTACCGCCGGACCGCCAATCGGGCTCTCTCCGCGCGGCGCTCCGCCGCCGGAGCCGGATCCCGGCTTCGAATCGCTGGTCCAATTCTTCGGCGGATTCGGAACACGCCCGGCCATGATCTCCGCGATCTGCTCGCGATCGATCGTCTCGTACTGGAGCAACGCACCGGCCATCGCGTCGAGCTTGGCCATGTTCGTGGTCAGGATTTCGCGGGCGCGGTTGTAGGCACGGTCGATCATGCTGCGCACGACCTCGTCGATCTTGCGTGCGGTCTCTTCGGAGACATGTTTGTGCTGGGTGACCGAGCGGCCGAGGAACACTTCATCTTCCTCGTCGGCATAGGTCATGGGACCCAGTTCCTCGGACAGGCCATATTTCGTGACCATGTCGCGCGCGAGCTGGGTCGCGCGCTGGATGTCGTTCGACGCACCCGTCGTGACCTTGTCCTCGCCGAAGATCAGTTCCTCGGCGACGCGGCCGCCGTACAGGCTCGCAAGACGGCTTTCGAGCGAGGTCTTGGAGTGGCTGTAACGATCGGTCTCGGGCAGGAACAAGGTCACGCCGAGCGCGCGGCCGCGCGGAATGATCGTGACCTTGTGCACCGGATCGTGCTCGGGCACCGACAGGCCGACGATCGCATGGCCCGCTTCGTGATACGCGGTGAGTTTCTTTTCGTCCTCGCTCATGATCATCGAACGGCGCTCGGCGCCCATCATGATCTTGTCCTTTGCGTGCTCGAAATCCTGCATGTTGACCTCGCGCGAGTTGCCACGCGCGGCGAACAACGCAGCCTCGTTGACGAGGTTCGCGA
>PLNP01000043.1 GCA_003142815.1 Rhodanobacteraceae bacterium | reverse complement strand
GACGTGATCAAGACCGCCGACTGGATCGTCGACCTCGGCCCCGACGGCGGCGCGCGCGGCGGCACGATCCTCGCGGCCGGTACGCCCGAGCAGATCGCAAAGACCGCAGCGTCGTACACCGGGCATTTTCTCGCGCGCTCGCTCGCGGGCACGCAACCGCAACCACGCAAACGCACACGCAAGGAGGCCGCATGAGTCCATCGCGCAAACCCGCCCCACAAACCGTTCCGGTCCGGATCGAGTCCGGGGCAGGCTCTGAGGCATCGACTGCGCGCGCAGGAGCGCGCGCGAACGGCGACAAAACGGCAGGACTGCCGGTTTTGCACAGCGAAGCTGCCCGGAGGGCGAAGCGCAGGGATGCGCTGAGTGCACCCGGCCCGAAGGACGAGCGCCAGGATGGCGCGAGTAATGGCGAGCCTCGGGCTGTGAAACGCGCGCGCACGCCGAAGGGTAACGCCGTGAGCCTCTCGAATGCCGCCGACGCCGCGCCGCCAGCAACGACGCTGTCGCCGATGGCCAGCGTGCCGATGTCGGTACGCTGGGGTGATCTCGACGCGTTCAACCACGTCAACAACGCGACTTTCCTGGTCTACGCACAGGAAGCCCGATTGGCGTGGCTCGCCAACATCGACGGCGTCTGGTTCGACGAAACGATGATGCCGGTCGTCGCCGCGGCGCAAATCAACTTTCGCCGCCAGCTCGCATGGCCCGCACAGGTGATCGTCGAACTCGCCGCGAAGCGTATCGGCACGTCATCGGTGACGATCACGCATCGCATCGTCGCCGCCGCCGGTCACGACTGCGTCTACGCGGATGGCGAAGTCGTCATGGTCTGGATCGAACCCGCCAGCGGTCGCTCGGTACCACTGCCGGCCGCCATCCGCGCCGCGTGCCAGCCGGGGTCAGCGGCGTAGGATCGGCTCCTATTGATTCGGCACGAATATGTCTTAGTTCCGTTCCGGCTGAGCGTAGCGCCGAAGGGGCGAAGTCGAAACCTCGTCGCGCAATGCCCTTCGACTTCGCCGCTGCGCGGCTACGCTCAGGGCGAACGGTAAAAACCAAATCGTGCCGCATCAAGAGTTATCCGGATCCGCCGCGGGAACGTCGAAGTGGGTCTCGACCCGCGTACCATCGTTGAGCAGAAACATCACGTCGACCTTCTCTCCCGCCACGATGTCGTGACGCGGTTGCATCAGCATCAGATGCTTGCCGCCGGGTTCTAGCGTGGTCGTCGCGCCGGGCGCGATCACCAGACGATGTATTTCGCGCATCTTCGATACGCCTTTGTCGACGATGGTTTCGTGCAGCGACGCCATGCGGAACGCGTCGCTCTGCACGGTCAACACGGTGATCGGCGCGTCGCCCGTATTCGACAACGTCGCGTAGCCGGCCAGCATGCTCGCGCCCGGCGGCGCAAGCCGGATCCATGCGTCGACGACGCCGAGTTTCCCCGCGGCATGCGCGCTGCCGGCCATCGCGAGCACACCAATCCCAACCCATGCTGACCAACGGTGCGAGCGATTCATGGCAGTCTCCGTGATGCTGGTTATGATAGCCCGCATCGCCCCTGATCGGATTGCGACCATGCACCTCAATCGACTGATTCTGGCCATCGCTGCCATCATCACAGTCAGCGCAAGCGCCGCAGACCCCGCCCTCACGATTTATCGCAGCGACAGCGACGCGTTGTTCGAAGGCGGCAGCGCGCCCATCGCCGACGGCCACGCGATCGTGCACGAACAGCGCACGCTGCAACTCGCTGCCGGCAAGCAGACGGTGATCATCGATGGGCTGCCGGCAATGCTCGACACCGAAGCGGTCGCGATCGATCTCGGCGCAGCGGCCCGCATCCTCGCGCAGCGCATGGTATCGGCCGGCGACGCCGGCGTGCTGGCCGCGCATCGTGGCGAAAGGGTGCAGGTGTTCGGTGCGAATGACAAACCGATTGCCGACGGCGTGCTGGTGGCGCTCGATGGCGGCAACCTCGGCGTGCGTGGCAGCGACGGGCGCATCAGCTATGTGCGCGACTTCGTGCGCGTGCAGTTTCCCGAAGGGTCTGGCTTGCCCGGCAGCACCCTGCAGTTGGTGCTCGACGGCAAGGCGGGTGCAGCGCCCGCGACCTTGACCTACCCGACCGCGGGCCTCGGCTGGCGCGCCGCGTATTCGGCCTTGCTGCGCGACGACGGCGCCTGCAAAGTGCAGCTCGATGCACTCGCCAGCATCGCCAACCGCAGCGGTCGCGATTTCCCCGCGGCGACGCTGAAACTGATCGCCGGTGCGCCGAACTTCGCCAAATCCAGCGGCGGCCCCCGACCGATGAATATGAGATCGATGGCCGCTGCGGCCGCACCCGAAGCGATGCCCGAACAATCCTCGCTCGGCGACTACCGCAGCTACGCGATCGACGGCGATCTTGATTTGCCCGATGCAAGCGTGACTCAGGTACCGCTGTATGCAAGTCGCGAACTGCCCTGCGAACGCCGCTGGCTGTTCGAGAGCGGCGGTGCGTGGTTTCCGGCGAAGCCGATGCTGTCGCCCGAGGGCTGGCAGAACGGTGGCGGGCCGGTGCAGAGCCAGCTCAAGTTCAGCGCTGCCGAGAACCTGCCGAGCGGCAACCTGCGCGTGCTGACCCGCGACAAGGATGGCCGCACCGAACTCCTCGGCGAAAACCGGATCGGCGACACCGCCAAGGGCCGCGACGTCGACGTCAATCTCGGCGTCGCGTTCGATCTCGCCGCTACCCGCGAGCACACGTCGTTCGACATCGACAAGGCCGCGCGCCAGATGGATGAAGGCTTCCGCATCACGTTGACCAATTCCGGCGAAACCGCACGCATGATCACGCTGCGCGAACACCCGAACCGCTGGCGCGGCTGGACCATGCTGTCGTCGAGCCAGAAACCGGACAAGCAAACACCCGACACGCTCGAATTCCGCATCGCTGTGCCTGCCAGCGGGAAAGCAACGCTTGATTACGTCGTGCGCTATGCATGGACACCGAACGACGAGTAGCGCAAGTCAATAGCGGCCACCCGTGAAAGCCCGTCAATCTCGGCTGAGATTTTCCGACAGTCAACTTCAGAATCCCCATGCTCGACATCATCCAGCACGACACCATCCACGAACTGCGCCTCGCGCGCCCGCCGGTCAACGCGCTCAATCCAGCGCTGGTGCGCAGCTTGCGCGAAGCAGTCGAAGCCGCGCCCGGGCAAGGTGCGCGCGCGCTGGTCGTGTCCGGCGTGCCGGGCATGTTCTCGGCCGGCCTCGATGTGCCGACCCTGCTGCAGCTCGACCGCGACACATTCCGCGTGTTCTGGAACGATTTCTTCGGCCTCTGCGCGGCGCTTGCGCGTTCGCCGATCCCGGTGGCTGCCGCGATTACTGGCCACAGCCCGGCCGGCGGCGCGGTGCTCGCAATCCTGTGCGACTACCGCGTGATGGCGCGCGGGGCATTCAAGATCGGCCTCAACGAGGTCCAGGTCGGCCTGTCCGTGCCCGCATGCATCCAGTTTGCGCTACGCCGCCTCATCGGCGCATATCGCGCGGAACGTCTGCTGGTCGCCGGCGCGATGCTCGAAGGCGAACAGGCGCAGGCGATCGGCTTCGTCGATGAATTGGTCGACACCGATTTCGTCGTGTCGCGCGCACTTGCATGGCTCGACGACCTGCTGACATTTCCGCCACAAGCGATGCGAGAAACACGCCGCCTCGCTCGCGCCGATCTCGCCGCGGTGTTTGCCGATCCGACGACGTTGCCGGTCGAGGAATTTCTCGACGGCTGGTTCGCGCCGGAAGCACAGACGGTACTGCGCGCCTTGGTCGCGCGATTGAAGTCCAAACCGTAGGGTGGGCCGCAGCGCCGAGGGCGGTAGGGTGGGCCACAGCCGCGCAGCGGCGAGTCCCACCATGCATTTCCGTCGTGGGACTCGCCGCTGCGCGGCTGCGGCCCACCCTACACATTCGGTTTTTTGTGGCTAGAGCACTCCTATCACCGGCTCGGTACCGGTCGCTACAGGATGCGAGGGATCGCTGACCCAGCCGCTCCAAGATGGCGCGAATACGCGCGAACCGGCAAGCTCCGCGTATTCCATTGCGAGCAGGTTGTGGCAGGCAGTTACGCCCGAGCCGCACATGTGCACGACGTCGCCGGCAGCGCGCCCGGCCAGCAGCGCATCGAATTCGTGGCGCAACCGGGCAGGCGCCTTGAAACGGCCGCTCGCGTCGAGGTTTTCCGAAAATGGCCGGTTCAGCGCGCCGGGCACGTGGCCGGCGACGGGATCGATCGGTTCCACCTCGCCGCAGAAACGGGGTGCGCCGCGCGCATCGATCAGCACCACTGAACCTTGTTCGCGTCGGCGTTCGAGTTCATCGAACCAGACCACGCGCGTCGGGTCGAATGCGACCTGCGCGATGCTGGCAGTGCGTTGCGGCGACCCGGATTCGAGTTCCAATCCGCTCGCGCGCCAAGCCGCCAGGCCGCCATCGAGCACGGCGACACGATCGTGGCCAGCCAAACGCAGCAGCCACCACAGCCGCGCCGCCGCGAGCGCGCCGTTGGTGTCGTCGTAGGCGACCACGTCGAGATCCGGCCGCCAACCCCAGCGCGACAGCACCGCCGAAAATGCGCCGGAATCGGGCAGCGGATGACGCCCGAAACCGCGCTTGCCGAGATCCGACAAATCGCGGTCCAGATGCGCATACACCGCGCCAGGAATATGCGCCTCCCGATAATCGCGCGCGCCTTTGTCGGGATCGGCAAGGTCGAAACGGCAATCAATAACCAGTACATCGCCACGATTTTTCAACGCGACAAGGTCGGCAGCGGAAATCAATGTACGATTCGTCATCATGCATTCTCCAGCCGATCGAGCAGGTTCTTGAGGATCGCGGCGGTCGCGCCCCAGATGCGCCGGCCTTCCCATTCGAACGCGAAGATGTCGCGCTCGCGACCACGCCACAGGATACGCTCGCGGCGCAGGTTGTCCGGATCGAGAATGAAAGCGAATGGAACCTCGAACACCTCTTCGACTTCTTCCGCGTGCAGGCGCACCGAATAGTCGCCGTCGACGAAGCCGGCGACCGGTGTCACGCAGTAGCCCGACACGGTGTCGAAACAGTCGAGATACCCGAACACGTCGACCTGTGCCGACGCGATGCCGGTTTCCTCGTCGGTCTCGCGCAAGGCCGCGGCGACCACATCGGCATCGCCCGCCTCCACGCCGCCGCCGGGGAGACTGATCTGCCCGGCATGCTGACGCAAATGCTCGTTGCGGCGAGTGAACAGGATCGAGAGTACGTCGCCACGATGCACGAACGGCACCAGCACGGCGGCCGCGCGGCGCGGCACGGCGAGATCGACGGCATCGGCAAGTTCGCCGGCGTTCCATCCCGGCGCGGAAGGTGGATCGTCAAGACCGCGCACGGCGCGGCGCAGGTGCGCCGCATCGAGCGAGTCCGGCGAGTTCGGCTTCACGGCTGCCGAGTTTCGCGCTGTGGCAGCACGTCGTCCACGAGGCGCCGACGTTCGACCTCACCCATCGACACCCATCGCGCGATTTCGTCGCCGCTGCGCAGGCAACCTTTGCAATAACCATCGCGGTCGAGCTCGCAGATGCCGATGCAGGGGCTGAGGATCGGTAGCTGTGCGAGTGTCATCACCGCCTTCAAATGCAAACGCCGCGTTTGAGCGCGGCGTTTGCTGTGTTTCCGTGCGAAATTCGAGACACTGGATCCCGTGTCACCACACATCCATGTGCTGCACGGGATAACGTTTTTCTGAACCTGGATTCCGTGTCATCGGCCATCCAGGGCCTGCACGGGATGATCGCATCCTGCGATCATTTTACGTCGATTATCTTTACTTCCCAGATCAAGACCTGGTTGCCCGAGGCCTGTTCCGGCGGCAGGTAAATCATCCAGTGATCGCCGCCCTTCATCTTCTGGATGACTTCCGGCAGCACAGGGCTGCGGAACATACCCGCCATCTCGGAGACCTTGGCCTTGACCGGCTCACCGATGAACGAACTGCTGACCTCGCGACCGTTGGCCAGCGAAAGGCGCACATGGAGGGTGACTTCGCTGGTCGGCGTGATCGGCCGTCCGTTGCCGTCCTCGATCGCGCGATACTGTACGCCGTTCGGCAGCGCGACGATGCCCTTCTTGGAGCGATTACTCGCCATGAAGGTATCGGCTTCGCGCTTGTTTTCGCCCAGAGTCTTGTCGGCCTCAGCCTTCATCTTCTGCTCGAGCTTGCCCAGCGCATCCTTCATCGCGGCTTCCGGCACCGCTGGCGGTTTCTTCGTGAACGCATCCTGCACCGCGCGCGTCACGGTCGCGATGTCGACATCCATCTTGCGGTCGGCGAGGCCCGAGCCGATCTGGTAGCCGATCGCGTAGGAAACCTTGCCCTTTTCCGACGTGGTGTCCTGCGCGAGCGCGGACCCTGTTACGAACAGCGCCGCGAGGGCGAGTGACCAACCAAACTTCATGCCTATATCTCCGGGTGAGTGCAAATCGGGCGTAAGACCCGCCAGTGGGCGGGTCGCAGGGCACGCTAGTGTAACCGAGCGCCGTCGCGACCCAAAGCACCGGTCTGGGAACGCGGCGGATGCGCAAGGTCCGTCATCATCCGGGCCACGGCTGAACCGCAGCCAATGACCGCGTGCGGCACACAGCCGTTACGCCATTCGCATCCGTCAGCAACGGACACGAATGGCGAGTGCCTCGATCAGTGATGCCCACCGCTGTATTTCTTTTCGCCTGCGGTCAACGCGAGATCGAGCCGGTTTTCGGGCGGAGCCAGCGGACAGGTCGCATACGGCGTGAACGCACACGGCGGGTTGTACGCCTTGTTGAAGTCGAGGACGATCTTGCCGTTCTTGGGCATCTCCGCGTAGAGGAAGCGCGCCGCGCCGTAGGTTTCCTTGCCGCTGGTGCGGTCGGCGAAGATCAGGAACAGCTCCTTGTCACCGGGCACCTCGATCACCGGCAACAGTTCGTAGGTCTTGCCGTCGCGCGTGAACACCGCTTTGCCGGGCACCGGAAACTTGTCGGTCTGCCCGAGCACGTTCGGCGTCTCCAGCGTGTGCGGCGGATCGAACGCCACCCACTTCGCCTCAATCCGCCAGGAGGGATCGATCGGGAAGTTGTCGATGCCGGCGAAGTGCGTGCGCGCATCGGCCTCGCTGTCCTTTACGCGCAGGCCTTTTTTGCCGTTGCGGTCGATCATGTAGAAGCTCACCGTGCCGAATGCGACCGTGGTCGGCTTGTCGTGCGAATCGTCGAGGAGCGCCGCGGATTTGACCGGCTTGCCGTCGATCGTCGCGCCCGATTTCGGATCAAGCTCAATCGTCGCGTTACCGCCCTTGAGTGTGACTGCACCGAGATGTGCCGGCCCTTTGGTGAGCACGACGTCGTTGCTTTTCGCGCTGCCGATGGTGTTCTTGCCGCCCTTGAGCCAATGTAGGCCGATCAGGCTGAGCCAGCCGTTCGGCGCCTTCAGGCCTTCAAGCCGCCCCGTGCGCCAAGCGTCGATCTGTTTGGTGTAGTCGGTCGAGGGTTGGCTGGTGTCGACATGTGCAGACATGAGTTGAACGCCGGCGAAGCTGGCCGCGAGAAGGGCGATGGCTTTCAGCATGGAAGGTTTCCTGTTGAGTTTCGGGGTGTCGAAAGAGCCAAGATCACATATTCAGCGACCACGAAGAAACAACCGATCCAATTCAGGAATCGCAAGCTGGACCCACGTCGGCCGTCCATGATTGCATTGACCGGAGCGCTCGGTCGCCTCCATCTCGCGCAACAATGCGTTCATCTCCGGCAGACTCAAGCGCCGGTTCGCGCGAACCGAGCCGTGGCAGGCCATCGTGCCCAGGAGTTCGTTGGTGCTTTCTTCGACGCGGCGTGACTCGCCATGCACGGCAAGATCCGCGATCACATCACGCACCAGCTGGGCGACGTCGGCACCATCGAGCAGGACCGGAATGCGGCGCACCGCGACGCTCTGCGGACCGCTGCGCGCAACATCGAAACCGAGTGCAGCGAAGCGTTCGCCGCGTTCCTCGACAACCGCCGCCTCACGCTCGCTGACCGCCAACGTCAGCGGCACCAGCAGCATCTGCGAGCGAATCCCCTCGCCGTCCTGCGCGATTTTCAATTTCTCGTAGGTGATGCGTTCGTGCGCCGCGTGCATGTCGACGAGGACGAGCCCGTTCGCGTTTTCGGCGAGCACGTAGATGCCGTGCAACTGCGCGAGCGCGAAACCCAGCGGCGGAATCTCGCCCGTTTGATTGGATGCTGTCGCATCCATGCTGCCGCGCCCCGCGCTGGCCGCGAATGCCTGCAGCGGCCTCGGCGGCGTGCCTAACAACGCGGCATACACATCGAGCGGCTCACGCACGCCAAGACCTAGTCCACTCTGGCGATACGCGACGTGCACCTCCGCGGGGGCCGCAGCGAACGGCATCGCGATCGCCGCCGTCGCGGCATCTACCGGCGGCGCCAGCCGTTGCGCACCAGCGCGCGCGCCGCCGAGTGCGGCATCGAGCGTGCGATACAGGAAATCATGGACCAGCCGTCCCTCGCGGAAACGCACTTCTTGTTTGGCCGGATGCACGTTGACATCGACCAGTGCCGGATCGACTTCGAGAAACAACACGAACGCCGAGTGACGTCCGTGGTACAGAACATCCGCATAGGCCTGGCGCACCGCGTGCGCGACGAGCCGGTCGCGAACCAGACGGCCGTTGACGTGAAAATACTGCTGGTCGGCTTGCGCGCGCGACGCGGTCGGCAGGCCGACCCAACCGTGCAGCGCCATGCCCGCGGCCGCATGTTCGACACGCAGGCTGTTGGCGAGAAATTCCTCGCCGACGACATCGGCGACGCGCCGGGCGTTGTCGCCTGCAACGCTCGCCGGTTTCAGCAGCCGTACGACCTTGCCGTTGTGGCTGAGCTTGAATTCCACGCCGGTGCGTGCGAGCGCGATGGATTTCACCAGTTCGTCGATGTGACCAAACTCGGTACGTTCGGCACGCAGAAATTTGCGCCGCGCCGGCAGGTTGTAGAACAGGTCGCGAACCTCGACGTTGGTGCCGGTCGGGTGCTGTGCGGGAGTCGGCGCGCGCGCCTTGCCGCCGTCGACCTCGATGCGCCACGCGGCGGTCTCGCCCGGCACGCGCGAGGTCAGCGCGAAATGCGATACCGAGGCGATCGAGGGTAGCGCCTCGCCGCGAAAACCGAGCGTACCGACGCGTTCGAGGTCATCGAATGATGCGATCTTGCTGGTCGCGTGAGCCAAAACCGCCAGCGGCAGATCGTCGCCGATGATGCCGCCGCCGTCGTCGCGCACGCGGATCAGGCGTGCGCCGCCCTGTTCGATATCGATCTCGATGCGCAGGGCGCCGGCGTCGAGACAGTTCTCGACGAGTTCCTTGACCACCGATGCCGGACGCTCGATGACCTCGCCAGCGGCGATCTGGTTGACGAGTTCGGGCGGCAGCGAGCGTATGCGCAACATGATGGAACCGCGAGGTGGGTTCGCATCATAGCCGAATGGGACGGATCGACCGGACAGGCTTGCCCCACCGTCGTCCCGACGAGAAACAGAAGACCTCTCAGCCCGAGGGAATCTGCAGCACTTCGCCAGTACGCACGCGCTCGTCGGCGAGTTCGTTCGCGGCACGCAGTTGCGCGCTGGTCATGCCGTGGCGTTCGGCGATCGCGCTCAGGGTTTCGCCGCGACCCACCACGTAACGCGCCAACTTGTTGTGCGCGCGCGCGCTGTTCACCGCAAACAGGCTGCCTGGCGGTGGCGATGCGCGGAAATAGTCGTTGACGCCGCCGAGGATCGCGGAGGCAAGCTTCTCGCGATGCGCCGGGTTCTTCAGGCGCGCTTCCTCGGTGGGGTTGGTGATGAATGCGGTCTCGACCAGGATCGATGGCACGTCTGGCGACCGCAGCACGACGAAGTTCGCGCGCTCCACATAATTGCGGTGCGTCGGCCCGAGCTTGCGCAGCGCGCCGAGCACCTGCTGGGCGACCGAATTGCTTGCGCCCATCGTCGCCCCCTGCGACAGATCGAGCAGGACCTTGGCGAGCGTGTCGTCCTTGTCGTCCAGCGAAATGCCACCGACAAGGTCGGCGCGGTTTTCGCGATCGGCGAGCCAGCGCGATGCTTCATTGGTCGCGCCACGCGGCGACAGCACCCAGACCGAAGATCCGCGCGCGTCGCTGCTGGTGAACGCATCGGCATGGATCGAGATGAAAAGATCGGCCTTGGCCTGGCGCGCCTTGCGATAGCGCATTTCCAGCGGAATGAAATAGTCGCGATCGCGAGTCAGCACGCCGGTCATGCCGGGCGTGCGGTCGATGAGTTTCTTGAGTTCGCGAGCGACCGCGAGCGTGATGTCTTTTTCGTGCGCGCCGCTGGCGCCGGTCGCGCCCGGATCGTCGCCTCCGTGGCCCGCGTCGACAGCCACGATGACGTTGCGCCCCTTGCCGACTACGGTTGCCGCAACGGTCTTGACCGGTACCGATTTCGTCGTCGCCGGATACAAGTCGAGCACCAGGCGATAACCGAACTTGTCGGCCGGTGGCAGCAGGAAACTCTTTGGATGCACGCCTTCGGCAAGATCGAACACGATGCGTGCATCGCTCTTGCCTTGCTTGCCGGCACGCAGGCTCTTGAGCAAGCCTTTCGCCGCGGGCTCGCTGAAACCGCTACCCAGCGCGCTGCCGTACATATCGAGCACGACGCGGTTCGGCTTGGAGAGCTCAAACAGTTTGTAGTCGACCGGCCCGGAGACATCGAAAACGGCTCGCGTGTATTCCGGCCCGGCCCAAATTCGCAAGGACTTAATCTCGGCCGCGCGGGCTGCACCCGCGCCGAACAGCAGCGCTGCCGCGCATGCGATAAGCCAAGCTTGGTTGCGGATTCCCCACATGGCGCGTATTCAACTCGAAATCGTCGGTAAAAAGCAAGTTTTTCCTTGAAAATCCGAAGCGTGGGGCGACTTCTTGAATTTGTATTCATGAAAATACCTCAACCTGAGGATTCACAATGCCTCAACGCAGATCCTCGAATTCCTTCCAAGCGTCGAGCAAACCTTGGCCGCGGTCGCTGAACGCGATCGCCTCAAGGGTTCGGGTCGGGCCAGCATGCCGCAGGCGGAGCTCCAGATCCGGCCGCGGCAACGCGCCCGCACCGCGCTCCGGCCACTCGATCAACACCAGCGCGTGCGTGCCCCAAAGATCCGGCAATCCGAGCCATTCCAGTTCGCCCGCGTCGGCGATCCGGTAGAGGTCGAGATGATGGACGTCCAGATCGGTGACGCGATACGACTCGATCAGGCTGTAAGTCGGGCTCTTGACCCGCTCGCCAACGGTGAGCGCGTTGAGCAGCGCGCGCGCAAACGTCGTCTTGCCGGCGCCGAGTTCACCGACCAGATGGATCACGCCGCCGCTGCGTGCGGCGGGGGCGAGACGATCCGCGAGCGCAACCAGCTGCGCTTCGTCGATGTCTCGCACGATCAAGCGGCCACCGCTCATCGCACGAAACCGTTCACAAGTTCGCGCAACGGCGCAAACAGATCGCTCGCGATCAAGCCGCGCGGCGATGCGTCTGCAGCCGCATCGCCGGCGCGCGCGTGCAGGCCAACCGCGAAGCGCGCCGCGTCCCACGCCGACAACCCTTGCGCGCGCAGCGCCGCGACCACGCCCGTCAGCAGGTCACCCATGCCACCCGACGCCATACCGGGATTGCCCCACGGGCACACCGCGACAGGGCCGTGCGGATCGCCGATCAGGCTGCCCGCCCCCTTGAGCACGACGACCGCGTTGTAACGCGCCGCGATGGTGCGCACGGCCGCGAAACGATCGCGCTGGACGGTCGCGATATCACAACCCAGCAAGCGCGCCGCTTCACCAGGATGCGGCGTCAACACGGTCTGCGCCGGCAACCTGCGTGGCGCTTTCGCGAGCAGGTTGAGCGCATCCGCATCGAGCACCAGTGGTTTCGCACTGCCGAGCGCCGCGTCAAACAACCCGTGTCCCCACTCGCCCTGGCCCATGCCGGGGCCAATCGCGATGATGCTGGCGCGTTCGATCAGGGCGGTCAGTTCGTTTGCATCATCGATGCCGTGCGCCATCAATTCCGGACGTGCGGCATTCAGCGCGGTCACATGGCCCGGACGCGTGGCGACGCTGACCAGACCCGCGCCGCAGCGCAATGCCGATTCTCCGGCCAGGCGCACCGCGCCGGCCATGCCGTGGTCGCCACCGATGATGAGAACATGTCCAAACCTGGATTTGTTGGAATTTCCGCATCGCGACACAAGCAGGTCGGAAAGGGAATCGTCGAGCAATTGCGCATCGGCGACGATGCCATTGCACGCCGCGGCTGGAACATTGAGCGACGCCAGTTCGAGCACGCCGCAATGATCGACCGCGTCGTTGGTGAACAAGCCACGCTTCCACGCGATGAAGCTGATCGTCGCATCCGCACGCACAGTCGCGCCGGGACATGCGCCGGTGTTCGCATCGAGACCCGAAGGCAGATCGAGCGCGAGCACCCGGCGCTGCGCCGCGTTGAGTTTGTCGATCAGGGTTGCCGCAACGCCGACGACCGGCCGCGCAAGGCCGGTGCCGAACAGACCGTCGACAAAGACATCGGCATCGGCAACCGCGGTATCGGCATCCGCGATGAGGATGCGTCCGCCGGCAGCGCTGAAGGCTTCGTGCGCGCGTGCTGCATCACCACTGGATGCTGGCGTCAGCGCGATCGCATTGACGCGCATCCCGGCCTGCAGCGCCAATGCGCCGAGCAGGAATGCATCGCCACCATTGTTGCCGCTGCCGGCGAGCAGTCCGATATGCGTGGCGTGCGGCCAGCGTCGACGCAGGCACGCGAACGCTGCAGCGGCGGCGCGTTGCATCAGGTCGAAGCCCGCGATGCCGCAACGCTCTATCGCATTGCGATCGATGCGACGCACCTGTTCGGTGGTGTACAGCGAAATCGTTCGGGCGTGTGCAGGCATCGGGCGATCTTATAGCGATGCGGCGCTGGCTGCGCGCCACACACGCTATGCTGCACACCGGATTTGAAACCGCCATTGCTGCGGCATGACCTCGATCGACACCACCACCATCAATTACGGCACGCTCGGCGTCGACATCCGTCGCTGGGGCATCGAACTCGGCTTCCAGCAAATTGGCGTCGCCAGCATCGAACTCGCCGACGACGAGGCGCATCTGCTGAATTGGCTCGATGCGGGCCATCACGGCGACATGGACTACATGGCGCGCCATGGGGCCAAGCGCGGCCGCCCGGCCGACTTGCAACCCGGCACCGTGCGCGTGATTTCCGCACGCATGGATTACGCGCCACCAGGCATCGCGGGCGCATGGGATGTGCTCGGCGATGGCGAGCGCGCGTATATCTCGCGTTACGCGCTCGGTCGGGACTACCACAAGCTTCTGCGCGCACGCCTTCAAAAACTCGCCGATCGGATCAGCGCCGTGACCGGCCCGTTCGGCCATCGCGTGTTCACCGACTCGGCGCCGGTGCTCGAAAAGGCACTCGCCCGCAATGCCGGGCTCGGCTGGATCGGCAAGCACACGCTGCTGCTCAGCCGCGACGCGGGTTCGTGGTTTTTTCTCGGCGAGATCTATACCGACTTGCCACTGCCGGTCGACGCGCCGGAAACGCCACATTGTGGAACCTGCACGCGCTGCATCGAGATCTGCCCGACTGGCGCGATCATCGGGCCATACAAACTCGATGCGCGCCGCTGTATCTCGTATCTAACGATCGAGCTGCGTGGCTCGATTCCCGAAGACCTGCGCCCGCTGATCGGCAACCGCGTGTTCGGTTGCGACGATTGCCAATTGATCTGCCCGTGGAACAAGTTCGCGCAATCCAGCACGGAGGCGGACTTCGCGCCACGCCACGGCCTCGACGGCGCAACCCTGGTCGAATTGTTCGCGTGGACCGAGCAGGAGTTCCTGAAGCGCACTGCCGGCATGGCGATCCGCCGCACGGGTTACGAAGGCTGGCTGCGCAATATCGCGGTCGCGCTCGGCAATGCGCCGCCGACGCCGGCGGTCATCGCGGCGCTGCGATCACGGGCGGACGACGCTTCTGCACTCGTGCGCGAACATGTCGCATGGGCGTTGCGCGAGCACGAACGCAAGTCGGTGGCCTCGGCCAGCACACCATGAATCAACCGTCGGTCGAAGCGATGCTGTAGGAGCGGCTTCGGCCGCGATGCTCTTTCATGCCGCAGATGACAGATCAAAGAGCATCGTGGCTGAAGCTCCTACACGGGATAGACAGTTACCCACAGCAATCCGGGTCAGGCGGCCTGCTTCGGAATCGAGCGCTTCGTGTGGGTCACCTTGTTCTGGCGATCCACATAAACGAGCTGCGGCTTGTGCGCGGCCGCCTCGGCTTCGGCGTAGCAGCCGTACGCGCAGATGATGATCACGTCGCCCGGCTGCGCGCGGTGCGCGGCGGCGCCATTTGTCGAGATGATCCCCGAGCCTTCGTCGGCGCGGATCGCGTAGGTCGAAAACCGCTCGCCATTGTTCACGTTGTAAATGTGAATCTGCTCGTATTCGATGATGCCGGACGCGTCAAGCAAATGGCCATCGATGGCGCAAGAGCCTTCGTAGTCCAGTTCGGCCACGGTCACCGTGGCGCGATGGATCTTCGCCTTGAGCATATTGAGCTGCATGGACACTCCGCAATCGGTTGTTGTATTTGCGCTACATGCGCGAATAAACAGTATAGCAAAGCATGTGCAACCGCAGCATTGGCCGCTTGACGTTGGCGCACTCGCGCGCAAGCCATTGATTTTATGAAATTTATTGCAAAAAAAACCCTCGCGCGGTGACCGCAGCGAGGGTTTCAATTGAAGCGACGATTACCTAAATGCGCCCTGCATATCCTCGGGAACAACGAGAGCGTTGCGAAAACCCGGTGACGTTGGAAGAATACCACACGTCGCGCCAAAAAAACTACACGTCGAACAGCATATTGTCGATCAACTGCGTCGGCCCGAGACGGGCCGCAATCAGTGCAATCAATCCATCGCGCCGGGTGACGGTGAGCTCACCAAGATCATCGGCGCGACGAATCGCTGCATAGTCGGCAACCAGGCCCGCCTGTGCGAGTCGCTCGCGCGCCTGCGCCTCGATCGTTGCGACACCCTGCCCTGGTTCGACAATGCGCGTGCGCATCCATTGCAGGGTCGCGTGGATCACGCCGGCGCGCTCGCGCTGCTCGGCGCCGAGGTATTGATTGCGCGAACTCATCGCAAGCCCATTCGCCTCACGCACGATCGGCGCGCCCACGATCTCGATCGGATAGCCGAGATCGCGCGCCATGCGCCGGATCACCAACAGCTGCTGGTAATCCTTCTGCCCGAAAACAGCGATGTCAGGCTGCACGAGGTTGAACAGCTTCGCGACGACCGTCGCGACGCCATCGAAATGACCGGGCCGGAGCGCGCCTTTGAGGACATCGGGCAGCTCCGGCACGCTGACCCGCACCGTACGCTCGGCGCCGTACGGATACAGATCCTCGACGGCCGGCAGAAACAGCGCATCGCAGCCCTGCGCGGCGAGTCCAGCCGCGTCCGCATCGGGCGTGCGCGGATAGCGCGCGAAATCCTCGTTCGGACCGAACTGGGTCGGATTGACGAACACGCTGGCAACGACGACATCGGCGTGTTCACGCGCGAGGGCGACCAGCGAATGGTGTCCGGCGTGCAGGTTGCCCATCGTCGGCACGAAACCGATACGACGGCCGCTGCGTCGGAGTTCGGCGATGAACGCGTGCAGCCCGGATGCTTGCGTGATGATCTGCATCGACATCAGTAACTGTGTTCGGCGGCCGGAAATTCGCCGCAGCGCACCGCGCGCGCATAGGCGCCGATCGCGTCGACCACCGAGTTCGCACCGGCTAGAAAATCCTTCGAGAAACGCGGCCGCTTGCCGGGCGTGATGCCGAGCAAATCGTAGACCACCAGGATCTGGCCATCACACGCTGCGCCGGCTCCGATGCCAATCGTCGGGATGCGCAGCTCCTGCGTGATTTCGGCCGCGAGCGCGGCCGGTACGCATTCCAGCACCAGCAGATCCGCACCTGCTTCCTGCACCGCGCGCGCATCGGATTTCAATCGCTGCGCGGCGGCGTTGTCGCGTCCCTGCACACGATAGCCACCGAGCCGATGCACCGACTGCGGGGTCAGGCCAAGGTGCGCGCAGACCGGCACTTCATGCCGCTTCAGCGTGTCGATCACGTCGCAAACCCAGCCGGCGCCTTCGAGCTTGACCATCGCGGCGCCCCCTTCGGACACGAGTCGCGCGGCGTTCGTCAGTGCAATCGCGGGATCGCGAAAACTCATGAACGGAAGATCGGCGACGAGCAACGCACGCCGCAATCCGCGCGCGACGCAAGCGGTGTGATAAACCATCTCATCGACGGTGACTGGGAGCGTGCTCGCATGGCCCTGAACGACCATGCCGAGTGAGTCGCCGACCAGCACGAAATCGACGCCGGCCTCGTCGGCGCGCGCCGCGATGCTCGCATCGTACGAGGTGATCGAAACGATCTTCTCGGCGCGGCGTTTGCGCTCAAGGAGTTCCGGGACGGTAACCGGTGCGCCGGTCGCTGCGTTCGCATACATCGTGGAATCACTCGTCGGCAGCCATCGGGCACGCATTATTGATTCGGAACGAATTCAGATTCAAATAGACCGAATCAATCCCCCACTCTTGCCCGCCCCCGCTGGGCCAGGGGAAGGAAAGCGGAGGGCACTCAAACTCTGAGTGCCAAAGCACTAATCCCCTCACGACCGATCGAGCTCAAGCGGTGCGCGTCAGTCGATCGGCACGCAATCGGCGGCGTCGACGCAGGCCAGCAGATCGCGCACCACGCCGGCGCCGGGAATCGCCAGCTCCGCATCGAGTTCGGCCAGCGGCACCAGCACGAATGCGCGCGCGCCGATGCGCGGATGCGGCAGGATCAGACCGGGTTCCGTCGATCGCAGCTGGGCGTAGGTCAGCAGATCGAGATCGAGCGTGCGCGGGCCCCATTGCGACCCATCGCGGCGGCGCCCCTGCTCGCGCTCGATCGCAAGCAGCGCAGCGAGGAGCGCACGCGGTTCGAGCACGCTCGCAACTTCGGCGACCGCGTTGACGAAAGCCGGCTGATCGGTGATACCCCAGGGCGCGGTTCGGTAGGAATGCGAATGGCGCAGCAAACGCGTGCGCGGAATCGATTCAAGCGCAGTCAGTGCGCGCCGAATCTGCTGCGCCGGGTCGTCAAGATTGCTGCCGAGCCCGACATAGGCACGCACGGCCTGGCGCATCAGTCACTCGTGTCGGTCGCCGGGGTTTCGACACCCCCCTCCGGCCGCGCCTTGCGCCGACGTCGGCGCGCGCGCTTGCGCTTGGCGGTCGGCGCGGCATCCGTTAACGGTGACGGTGCCGGCATTGCACCGAGCCGCTCGGCGAATTCGTCGGGGCGCAGTTGCTGCGCGTCGGTCCACCACGCCGCAAGCTCGGCAAGCTCCGGTGATTCACCGGCGCGCAACAGCAGAAAATCATACGCAGCTCGGAATCGCGGATGCTCCAGCAGGCGCAATGCGCGCTTCTTCGTGCGCTGCGCGAAGCGCGACTGCAACGCCCAGATCTCTTCGATGGTGATCGTGAAGCGCCGTGGAATCGCGACTCTCTGCGCCTGCTCGTGCAATACGCGATCAACCGCGTGGGTCCACGCCGACGACGCGTCCATGCCGGTGTCGATCAACGCTTGTGAGGCGGCGCACACCGGTTCCCACAATATCGCCGCAAACAGGAACGCCGGCGTGACCGGCTTGCCTTCGCGCACGCGCGCGTCGGTGCCCGCGAGGGTCTGTTCGACCAAGCTGCGAAAATGCGGCGCAGTGCCCTCAGCGAGCACGCGCGCAGTCACCGGAAATACATGCTGGAGCAAGCCATAACGCTCGAGCGCGCGGAAACTCGCGAGTCCATAGCCGCCGAGGAACAGCTTCAGCGATTCATCGAACAGGCGCGCCGGTGGGGCGTCCGCGAGCAGTGACCCGAGCAGCGCGAATGGTGCGGCTGTCTCCGGCGCGATTTCGAAGCGCAGCTTCGCGGCGAGTCGCGCCGCACGCAACATGCGCACCGGGTCCTCGCGGTAGCGTAATTGCGGATCGCCAATCAAGCGCATCACGCGATGTTCGAGATCGGCCATGCCGCCGACCGCGTCGCGCACACTGAAATCGGCGATGTCGTAGTACAGCGCGTTGACCGTGAAGTCGCGGCGTACCGCGTCTTCCTCAAGGCTGCCGTAGACGTTATCGCGGACCAGGCGGCCGTCGATCGAATGGCGGTCACCGCTGCCATCGTCGCTGCTGCCGCGAAACGTCGCCACTTCGACGATTTCGCGACCGAATACGACGTGGGCAAGGCGAAACCGGCGGCCAATCAGGCGACAATTGCGAAATTGCGCGCGTACTTGCTCCGGCGTCGCGTTCGTCGCGATGTCGAAATCCTTGGGGTGACCGCCGAGGAGGAGATCGCGCACCGCGCCGCCGACCAGAAACGCCTGATAACCGGCTTCATGCAGGCGATACAACACACGCAGCGCGCCCGGCGAAATGCTCTTTCGCGAGATCGAGTGCTGCGCACGCGGAATGATGCGGAACGACCCGTCGCTCGAGGCGTCTTGTACGATACGTTCCGAATTCATCCGCAACAGTGACTCCGCTGATTGCTGCATGTTAGCTATTCGTTATACTACGCGACCTGACATTTCCCAAACTGTGCTCCCTTCGTCTAGCGGTCCAGGACGTTGCCCTCTCAAGGCGAAAACACGAGTTCGATTCTCGTAGGGAGCACCACCCAACCACCCGCCCGACCGCCCATTGCCACCATGCCCTTCGTCGTCACCGAGAACTGCATCAAGTGCAAGTACACCGACTGCGTCGAGGTGTGCCCCGTCGACTGCTTCCACGAAGGGCCGAACTTCCTCGTCATCGACCCGGAAGAATGCATCGACTGCACGCTGTGCGAGCCGGAATGCCCAGCGTTGGCAATCTTCCCCGAAGACGACGTGCCGGGTGGCCAGGAAAGCTTCATTGCGCTCAATGCCGAGCTCGCCAAGGCGTGGCCGGTGCTGACCGAACGCAAGGACGCACCCGCCGATGCGAAGGAATGGGACGGCAAGACCGACAAGCTGAAGCTGCTGCAACGTTGAGCGTCGGCGCCGCTTAAGTTGGGACTGCACGCGCGCAACCGCGCGTGCAGGGGGAAATTCGTCAGGACAAGCGCTGACGCAAGGTCGCCAGCAACGATTGCGCAGCGTTTCTTGAGGCTTCGTCATCCGCGCCTTCAACGCTGACCTTGCTGGCGTTCGCACCATCCGCATTGACCCGCACGGTCAGCTGAACTTTCGCGGTCGTCTTGTTGCCGGCATGGCCGAATGTGATCGCGCGCTTCAACCAACCCGGCCGGGTCGTGGTCTGCCCGGTGGTTTCGACCGAATAGGTGTGGCCCGCTTCGTCACGGCTCAAGATGGTCGCCGCATTCGAGCGTTCGAGGGCCAGGCCGACCCGCGACCAGGTACTCGCGGCGCTATCGGCGACATGCAGGCCATCGCCACCGAGCGAGACGCCGGGCGCGATCGCGGCAGACGGCGGCGCCGTGGCCGGAGCACCCTCGGCCGAAACCGCTGCGGTCGAAGCAGTGGAGGCGCTGGCAGATGCCGCGCCTGCGGCCGGAACGACGAGCGCACCGCTCTTGTTCGGCGCATCGAGATCGGGCGGCACTTCCAGCGGCCGCTCCTCGACCGATTTCGTGTAGGCAGGCCCCTTGTGACCGAAATGGCTATGCATAAACCCGCAGCCACCCAGCAGGGAAGCGGCCATCAGGGTGGCCGGCAGCGCAAAAAGGTTCCGTTTCACAGATAGCATCCGCTCAAGAGTCGTCCGCGTAGTCTACCCGACTGTGGGCGGCGGGCGTCTCGACCAGCCCGAGACGAGCCAGCACGTCGATGCCCATTGCGTGATGCGCGGCGGACAGCGCGAGCAGCGGCAGCCGCAGATACGCTTCGCCGATACCGAGTTCGGAAAGACACCATTTCACCGGGATCGGATTGGGCTCGGCACCCAGCAGCACGTACAGCGGGCGCAGCCGCTGATCAAGTGCCTGCGCTTGCGCCGTGTCGGCACCGGCGCAAGCCACGCACAGCGCGCTGAACAAGGCTGGCGCGACATTGGCCGCGACCGAAACGACGCCATCGGCGCCGGCCAGCATTGCCCGTGCCGCGGTCGGATCGTCGCCGGAAAGCACGCTGAAATCTGCTCTCTTGAGCGCGAGCAAGGCGCTCATCCGGACCGCATCCGGCAACGCTTCCTTGATGCCCACGATATTGTCGTGGCCGGCCAGGCGCGCGACGGTTTCCGGCAGCAGATCGCATCCGGTGCGCGACGGAACATTGTAGAGAACGACTGGCAAACCACCGCGCTCGGCGACTTCGCTGAAATGGCGGTACATGCCTTCCTGGGTCGGTCGCACATATGCCGGTGCGACGACCAGCGCGGCATCGACCCCGGCCGCGCGCGCGCGCGCGGTCTGCAGGATCGTCTTGCGGGTTGCCGACAGGCCGCTGCCGGCAAGCACTGGAACCCGGCTGGCGATGCGTTCGACCGCGAACTGGAGCAGTGCCGAGTATTCCTCGTCATCCAGTGCAGCCGCTTCGCCGGTCGAACCCGCGACCACGAGCGCGCGCGTGCCACCGGCGAGCTGGTAATCGATCAAGCGGCCAACCGCATCAAGATCGAGCGCGTCGTCGCGGCAACGCAACGGCGTCGCCAATGCACACATGCTGCCGGACAGGATCAAGGCGGGAATTCAAGTGCTTGCGGAGCGAAGATCGTACTGGGGAATACCCGCACAAGTCCATCTCCGAGTCAGGCGCGGCGCAGGGTCCGGATTTCTTCCGGCTCGATTTCTTCAGGCGCACGCTGCCTTAGGGGCCGCCTATTGATTCGGAACGAATTCAAATCGAGCGAATAAATCCCCCACCGTTGCCCTCCCCCGCTGACGCAGGGGAGGGAACGCGGATGGCCCTCAAACCCTGAGCGCCGGATCAATAAACCGTGCTTTGTTCCGCGGTTCCCTTGCGACCCCCAGAAGTCGCAAGTATTCTGGATCGATGAACACCAATGACGGTGTCGCTGTCCGCGAGGCGATGGAATGGTCAAGCAAGCAGGCAAGCAAGCCGTGAGCGACAACACGGCGCGCCCCCCGTCGAACGAGAACTATCTGCTCATCAGCGCGTTCAGCGCGGCCGGAAAGTCCCCCCTGGTCGCGATCAGCAAGCGCATTTCCGAATGCGGCTGCAACCTCGCCGAAGGCCGCGTATCGACACTGGGCAACGAACTCAGCGTGCTCGCGCTCGCGCAGGGCGCCTGGGATGCGATCGCGAAACTCGAAAATGCGCTGGCGCGACTCGATCGCGACGGCGAACTTCGTCTCACCCACTTTCGCACCGGCGCGAAGGAACAACAGTCGAACCTGTTGCCCTACGTCGTCGAGGTCGTCGCCGCGGACAAACCTGGCGTGCTGTTCCAACTCGCGGAATTTTTCGCCCAGCAGAGCATCTCGATCGAGCAGCTGCATTCGACACGCTATCGCGCGATGCAGACCGGCGCCGACATGTTTTCAGCGCAGATCACGATCGGAATTCCGACCACGACGCATATCGCGGCTTTGCGCGACGACTTCCTCGAATTCTGCGACGGTCTCAACCTGGACGCGATCATGGATCCGATGAAATTCTGATGACGCTCGAAGTGGGCAAGAAAGCGCCCCCACTCAAGGGCCTCCTCGAGGATGGCAGTACGCTGGTCCTTGCCAACCTGCGCGGACGATCCGTCGTCATCTATTTCTATCCGAAGGACCACACGCCCGGTTGCACGCGCGAAGCGCAGGATTTCCGCGATCTGCATGCCCAATTCCGCAAGCGCGACTGCGAGATCATCGGGGTCTCACGTGACTCGGCCGCCTCGCACGGCAAATTCCGCGCGAAGCAGGAATTGCCGTTCCCGCTGGTTTCGGACAGCGACGAAACCTGGTGCCACGCGTTCGGCGTGCTCGGCGAGAAGATGCTGTACGGCAAGCGCTACGTGGGCGTGATCCGCAGTACGTTCCTGATCGACGCCGACGGCATCCTCGTTACCGAATGGCGCGGCGTGAAGGTAGCGGGTCACGCAGCCGCCGTGCTCGATCGGCTTGCACCAGCGTGATCGTCGGTTTTTCCAGCGATCATTCGCCCGCGCTTCGCGCAGCGCGCAGCGCACATCCCACCCTCCCCTTTTTCGAGAGCACCGCATGACCCGAGGCAAGCGCATCTACGTACTCGATACCAACGTGCTGATGCACGATCCGACCGCGCTGTTCCACTTCGAGGAGCACGATGTCTTCATCCCGATGACGGTGCTGGAAGAACTCGACGCGGCGAAGAAGGGCACCTCGGAAACATCGCGCAATGCGCGTCAGGTCAGCCGTTTCCTCAATGAACTCGTCGTCGCCGGCAACGGCCGGCACATCGACGAGGGCCTTGATCTGCGGCTTCCGCAGAGCATCCAGCTCGAACGTCGCCAGAAAGTTGGCCGTCTATACTTCCAGACCAGCGCGCAGCCGGTTGCAGACAAGACCGTGCGGCGCACGCTGCCGGATAACCTGATTCTCGCGTCAATCATTGCGCTGCGCGAACAGCGGCCGAAGGAATCGGTCGTGCTGGTGTCCAAGGACATCAATCTCCGGATCAAGGCGACGATCAACGGCATCACTGCCGAGGACTACGAGAACGACCGCGCGCTCGATGATTTCAGTCTGCTCTACACGGGCGTTGCCGAACTGCCGCGCGATTTCTGGGATCGCCACGCTGGCCTGCGTTCGTGGCCCGAGCGCGGACGCACGTTCTATGAAGTGAAGCGGCGCAAGGACGAGGACTGGTATCCGAACCAGAGCCTGTACCTGCCGGGCGAAGACGACGTCGAGATGCGCGTGCTGCACGTGGACGGCCCCAAGGCGGTGTTGCAGATCGTCGACGACTATCGCAGCGGCTCGCACACGGTCTGGGGCGTTTCGGCGCGCAACCGCGAGCAGAACTTCGCATTGAACGCGCTGATGGATCCGGAGGTCGACTTCGTGACCCTGCTCGGCACCGCCGGCACAGGCAAGACCCTGCTCGCGCTCGCAGCCGGACTCGCTCAGGTCATGGATCAGCAGCGCTACCGCGAAATCATCATGACCCGCGCGACCGTGTCGGTCGGTGAGGACATCGGTTTCCTGCCTGGCACCGAAGAGGAAAAAATGACGCCGTGGATGGGCGCGTTGACCGACAATCTCGAAGTGTTGACGAACCCCCAGGAAGGCGGTGCCTGGGGGCGTGCGGCGACCAACGATCTGCTCGCCTCACGCATCAAGATCCGCTCGATGAACTTCATGCGCGGACGCACGTTCCTGGCGCGCTACGTAATTGTCGACGAAGCGCAGAACCTGACGCCGAAACAGATCAAGACGCTGATCACGCGCGCCGGCCCCGGCAGCAAGATGGTGTGCCTTGGCAACGTTGAGCAAATCGACACACCCTATCTGACCGAAACGACCTCGGGCCTGACCTACGCAATCGATCGCTTCAAGGGTTGGCAGCACAGCGCGCACATCACGCTGCGGCGCGGAGAGCGCTCGCGGCTGGCCGATTACGCTTCGGAGAAGTTATAGCGGTCGGCGCTGCGTCAACGGAGCACCCTCGTCGAACCCCGGCCCCGGCCGGGGTGCCCCTCTCCCCCTCGGCGACCGAAGGGAGAACTGATCAGAATCTGATTTCCCGACGCGTACTCAAAAGCGTGTCGACCACAACGCTTCGAACTCGAACTGGCTGGCCGTCCCATCACTGCGCGCGAGATAGCTCGGCATCAGCAGGTAATACGGCGACGTGGCATAACTTGTCAGGAAGCTGAGATTCGAGCGCGCGCCGAAACCGCGCGACCAGCCAAGCGAGATCGTGTTGTTCGCTGTCGCCGGCGCAAGTGCGCGCGCAAGCAGCCTTGACGTTGGAATCGGCTGCTGGCGCGTCGTATAACGCAGTACTACGCCGCCGATGTCCGCGTCCTGCACAGTCCAGCCGACGCTGTAGACGTTGAGATCACGCCATGCGAACACCGGGCTCGACCCGTCGCCGAGCAAGGCGAGGAAGCGGGTCGGCAGGTTCGAACTGGTGAACGGCGTGATCGCGCTGTACATGACACGCTGGACGCCGACATCCATACCCAACTCGGGCGTCAGCGCATAGCTGATATTCGCCGTCGCGCTGGCGGGAATGTCGAAATCGCCCGGATCGGCAAAGACACCGCGATAGTTCGCGAACGCGCCCATGCCAACCCGCGATTGATAGCCGAGATTCCAGCGCAACCGATCGCTGAGAACACTACTCACGTCGATGCGCGCGCCAGCGCCGTACGAGCTGTCGCCAAGCCGGACCGGCATCGGCGACCAGGCATCCGCCGCGGTCGTGCCGAGGCCAAGACTTGCGAAACGCTGGTAAGCGAGAACGCCGGTAAGTCGCACGCTGCCGTGATCTCCCCAGTCGCGCGCCAAGGTCGGCGCGACCACCGTACGTTGCAACCCGAGCTGCGGCAGACCGATCAGGCGCTCGGCCTGATTCGGCAGCACACTGGGCGTGTCGGCGATATGGCCGGTCGCAATCGAGATGCCAAGACGCGTCGCCGCGGCGTCACGCGCCTTGAACAGCGGCGCCTTTTCGACATCGCCGGAATAATTGTCGAGCACGCGCGGCGCGGCATAGGAAGCCGGCAGCACGGCCCAGGAAAACTGTGGGGTGATGCTCGACAGCGCGTAGTCGTGCCAACGCGACAGAACCGATTCGTCTGCAGCGGCTTCGATACTGGGAGTGGGCGCGGAAGTGGCGGCAGCAGGCCTGCCATCGAACGGCCCGGCATGTGCCAAAAAAGAAAATGGGAGCGCCAGCCCTGCGCTTAGCGCTCCCACCCATCTCCCTGCGGTTGCTGTTGCCCGCTGCATAGCCCCTAGCTGCGGTAATGGAAACATTGTGGTGTAATTCGTTTTGGATCGTTGGCGAAAACGCAACAAAAGTCAAGCGTCATAGCGAATTTTTGTGCACTCAACCGCTATCAGGTCGGCCAGACCCTTATTTTTCAACCATTTCATGGTACACGCAAGCACCGTCGCTTGTGTTGCAAAATCGCGACAAAACCCTTGAAACGAAGTATTTCCGACATTGCACTGACCATCGCCGGTTCCGATTCCGGCGGCGGTGCCGGCATTCAGGCCGACCTTCGCACCTTCGCGGCGTTCCGCGTTCATGGCGTCTGCGCGATCACCGCGGTGACGGCGCAAAACACGCGCCAGGTGACTGCGATCCACGCGGTACCGCGCGCGACGCTACGTGCGCAACTCGACGCCGTGCTGACGGATTTCCGGATCGGCGCGATCAAGATCGGCATGCTGGCGACGCCGGGCCTCGCCCGCGAGGTCGCGGCGGTGCTCGCACGCCATCCGCGTATTCCAGTGATTCTCGACCCGGTCCTGATCGCGACCACCGGTGCGCATCTTGCGAAAGTGGATCTGGCCGCCGCGCTCCTGAAACATCTGCTCGCGCGCGCGGACCTGCTCACACCGAACATTCCCGAGGCCGAGCGCTTGCTCGCTTGCACGATAAAGACCACCGCCGACATGCGCAGCGCTGCCGCGGCGTTGCTCGCGCGCGGCGCACATGCGGTGCTCCTGAAAGGTGGACATCGCGCCGGTAACGAGATTTCGGATCTGCTGCTGACCCAGCACGACGAGCACTGGTTTCATCAGCGGCGTATCCGCGGCGAAAGCCACGGCACCGGCTGCTCGCTGTCATCGGCGATCGCGGCAGGGATCGCGCACGGGAATTCATTGGAGATCGCCGTCGAGGAAGCGATCGGCTTCGTTCACGAAGCGCTCCGCGCCGGCTACCGACCAGGCAAGGGTGCGTTGCGCGTCCTCGACCATCTCGCGGCGCGGTAACCGGCCGCTCGCAAGCTGTCGTTAGCATGGCATGCGTGGGACGACCAGCTTTTTTGTCCTGATAAGTGTCGAGTTCCAGTCCCTCTTCCCTCGGGAGAGGGGCTGGGGTGAGGGTTCGGGTCAAGATGCAGTGCTGCCATTTCGCCGCCCTCATCCGGCCTTCGGCCACCTTCTCTCCCACGGGGACTTCCTTCGGTCGCCGGTGGGAGAAGGGAAACAGGCGCCCATCAGGCCAGGCGTTCGATCAGCGCCTCTGCAAACGACTGAGTGGTGCCAGCGCCGCCAAGATCCGGGGTGACCCGATCCCGCACGGCCAGCGTGTCGCGGATCGCCTTGCGCAGGCGCGTAGCCTCGTCGCGTAATTCGAGGTGATCGAGCATCTGCGCGGCGCCGAGCAGCAGCGCGCACGGATTCGCGATGCCCTTGCCGGCGATGTCCGGCGCCGAGCCGTGCACCACCTCGAAAATCGCGACGTCGGTTCCGATATCCGCGCTCGGGGCCAATCCAAGCCCGTCGACCAATCCTGCGCCGAAGATCGGAAATGATGTCGCCGAACAGGTTCGTGGTCACGATGACGCCGAACTGTTCGGGGCGCATGACCAACTGCATGCAGCAGTTGTCGACAATCAATTCGTTGCAGGCGATGTCCGGATACTGCGCGGCGACTTCGCGCGCGACTTTCAGGAACAGGCCGGACGTACGCGGGCGGGTCGCAGACCACCGCCACGACAGTGGCTCGCTGCTGAGGTCTGCCCAGTCGACGGTTAAAAAAGCATTGCGCAACAAGGATTTTCGCGCGCCCCACTTGCCCGGGGCCCGGCAGGGCGCGCATTATCCGCGAATGTTGCGTGATCACACAAGAAAGCTCGTTGCGAGCACGCTGCGAGCGTGCGCCGCCTGTGCGCTGCTCGCCTGCGCCTCCGCCAGTGTCCACGCCGCGACGCCGGAGGTTCACGTCCGATTGATGCGTGCGAACGCGCTCGCGGCGCCGCAAATCGGCTTGTATGGCACGGCTGCGGTCGCCTGCTCACCCGAGGTTGCGCGGGTGACGCTTGACGGCGCCGATCTCAGCATCGCACTCAAGTCACCGCAGCTCGCCTGCGACAATCAGCGCACGGCGCCCTTCACGTTGCGTGTCGACCCGGCTGCGAGCGCGGGGGTGCCGATCCTGCCCGGACAGGTCTATCGGGTCCACGTGTATGCGGTCGGCGCCGGCGCGGAGAGTTTGCTCGCGTTCCATCTGCTCGACACCAACACACCCACATCGGCACCCACGCCGGAGGACGGGTTGTGGTGGTCGCAGGCGAGCACCGAAACGGGGGCGGCGGCGCGCGGCAACGGCGCCAGCATTGAATTCCAGGACGGCCAGCTCGCGGTCGGCTGGTTGGGATTCAACGATGTCGGTGCGGCCACCTGGTACTTCGGGAGCGCGCGACCGACGGGTCGCGTTGCATCGGTGGCGCTGGTCCAACTCGCCAATGGCGATCCGCCGTTCGCGCCGACCGGCAACCCGCCTTCCGCGCAGCCGGGTCCACGCCTCGAAGTCGAATTTCTTTCGCCGACACGAGCACGCGCCTATCTGGTGCGTAACGAGGCCGGCCGCGATGTCGAAGTACGCGCGCTGACCCTGGCGCGTTCGCGTTTTTCGAGCGGTCCGGCCGCCAACGCCTGGGCCGGCCAATGGGTTCTGGTGCCCGATGACAACGGCGCACCCCGCGTGTTCGAGTTCACCGAACCGAGCAGCCAGGACGCGGACACGTTTCATCTTGCTGACGCCGGCAACGACGCAACGCTGGATTGCCGCCTTGCCAGTGGCACCCAGTCGCCCGAAGTCTGCACGCTGTCAGTCGCGACGACGACGCTGGCGGACTTCGACCAGATCGGTATCGACCATCTGGTCGGCCACGGCAGCAGCGGCGCCCGCGTGAAGTTGCTGCGCGTTCCGCGCTGAGCGTTATCAAGGCGCAGTGGCTGGTGGCGCATCCTTGCCGAGCATCTGATCGAGAAAATCGACGCCACGGCGCAGATGCGGTATCACGATCGATCCGCCGACGACGAGCCCCACGCTGAAGACCTCGAACAATTCGTCCTCGCTGACGCCGGCCTCGACGCATTGCGCGATGTGATAGCTGATGCAATCGTCGCAACGCAGCACCAGCGACGCGACCAAGCCGAGCATCTCCTTGGTCTTCAGGTCGAGTGCGCCGGGCTTGTAGGTCTGCGTGTCCAGCGCGAAGAAGCGCCGTACCACCTGGTTGTCCTGGGCAAGAATGCGCTCGTTCAAGCGCTGGCGAAACGCGGTGAATTGTTCGATGCGATCGCTCACTTCGCAGCCTCCGTGAGTTCACGCAGACGGCCGCCGCGATCGGCCGCGACGAGGTCGTCGTAGCCGCCGACGTGCACGCCGTTGATGAAGATCTGCGGCACGCTGCGGCGCCCACCGCTTCGCGCGAGCATCTCCTCGCGTCGCGCACCGTCGAGATCGATGCGGATTTCCTCGTACGTCAATCCCTTGCGCTTCAGAAAATCCTTCGCCGACACGCAATACGGACAGATCGCCGTCGTATACATTTCAACCCGATTCATTGCCAGGAGTCCTCAAGCGAAACACGCCACGCAGATTGCTGCGCGCGCGCCCCAGTTGCAAGGTCGCCGGCCAATCGGGGCAATGGATGAACGCACACTGATCGCCGCGGGCGAAGTCGCGCCGCAAGGCGTGCAGCCGGTAGCGGCGGGAACATCGCCGCGCTACTGTGGTCAAAGGCCTGTTCCCTTGCGGTGTTGTCATGCGATTTTCCCGAAGCCTTTCCGTGCTCGCCATTGCCTGCATCGCAACCCTCGCGGGCGCGCGTGAGCCAGACGTCAAACTGCCCGACATCGGCAGCTCCGCCGCTGCGATCATGTCGCCACAGGATCTGCACGACTACGGCGCCGCGATGTTGCAGGAGATGCGCGCCTACGGCCTCGTGCTCGACGACGCGCTGCTCAACGACTACATCAATGCGCTCGGTTGGCGACTGGTTGCGAACAGCGATCGACCCGACATGTCGTTCACGTTCTTCATCGTTCGCGACGAGCAGATCAATGCGTTCGCCGCGCCCGGTGGCTTCGTCGCCGCGAACGCGGGCCTGCTTACCGCGATGCAGAGCGAGGACGAATTCGCCGGCGTGCTTGCGCATGAAATCTCGCACGTGCAGCAACAGCACATCCTGCGTGCGTTCGAGGACACCAAGAAAATGTCGGTACCGATCATGCTCGGCATGCTCGGCGTGCTGATCGCGAGCTCGCATCGCAGCGACGACGCCGGGATGGCCGCCATCATGACCGGCACTTCGCTGATCCAGCAGCGCCAGATCAATTTTACCCGCGGCGAGGAAGCCGAGGCCGATCGTGTCGGCATCCAGACACTCGCACGCTCCGGTTTCGATCCGATGGCAATGGCGGGCGCGTTCCAGACACTGCAGAAGATCATGCGCGTGAACGGCGTCGACGTTCCCGAATTCCTGCTCGATCATCCACTCGACACCAAGCGCATCGCGGACGCGAAGGCGCGCGCGATACAGCTCGAGGGTGAAGCCGCCGACGCGCGCGCGAAAAGCCACGCCAGCATGGACGTCGCTTTGATCGGTTCGACGCTGCTGCCCAAGCTCGCACCCACGACGGCGCAGCCGCTGCCCGCGGCCAGTGCGATCAACCACGGCGAGGCGTATTTCGAGCTGATGCGCGAACGCGCGCGCGTGCTGAGCGCGAGCTCCGCCACCGTCATGCGCGCCTATTACGCGGACAATCTGCGCGACAACAAGGCATTCGACACGACCGCGAATCGGTACGGTTACGCGCTGGCGCTTGTGCAGACACGCGAACCCAAGCTCGCGGTCCTGGAACTGAAGAAACTCACCGCGCAGCAGCCGACTTCCTCGGTACTGGGGCTCGCGCTCGCGAACGCCGAGGATCAGGCGGGTAATAAAGCCGGCGCGCTGAGGATCTATGAGCAACTGAACAGTGATTTTCCCGGCAATCGTGCGGTCACGCTCACCTTCGCCGACGCCTTGCTTGCGCAGGCGGACACAAAAAGCGCACACCGTGCACTCGAGTTGTTGCGCCCCCTGGTCGAGCGCTACAGCGAGGATCCAGACCTGCAGAAGAGTTACGGCCGCGCGAACCAGCTCGCCAGCGACAAGGTACGCGCCGCGGAGGCGTATGCGGAGGCCGCGTATCTGACCGGCCATGCCGAGGACGCGCTGAACCAGCTCAAGGCACTGTCGAAACAATCGGACCTGACCTATTACCAGCGCAGCCGCATCGATGCGCGCATCACCCAGCTGACGCCAACCGTGCTCGAATTGCGCAAACGCGGAACATCGGCACCGCCCGATTCACTGGCGCCCGCTTTTTCGTGCTGCCAGCGGCGCTGAGAAAGCGCCGAACTGGTTGTCGCAGCAAAAGCGCTTCTTGGGTTCCGGTTTCGCAGGGCAGCTTAAGGTGCGGCCATCTTCGCGGGGATTTACCGCAAATCGGCGCAGGCGAGCGCCAAGTTGTAATATTTCAGCAACATCGACGGGCCTTTAGGCGCGCCAAGAACCGGCAAAACGATGAACGCAACGAAACACCCTGCCATCGGTGTCATGCAGACGTAACAAATTTCCGCTGCAATACCAACGTCATATAGCGCTTGTCGCGCTGCCCTGCGGTGGCTCATGCAGAAACACATACTGATTGTCGAAGACGAAACCGCGATCCGCGACATGGTCGCATTCGCGTTGCGCAAGGCCGGCATGGAGGCGATGCATGCGGCCGATGCGCGGGCCGCACAGGCCGCGATCGGCGAACGCGTGCCGGACCTGATCCTGCTCGACATCATGATGCCGNNTGCCGGGCATGAGCGGCATCGACCTCGCGCGCCGTCTGCGCCGCGATGAACTCACGCGCGAAGTTCCGATCATCATGCTGACCGCACGCGGTGAGGAAACCGATCGCGTCGGCGGCCTCGATGCTGGCGTCGACGACTACGTGGTCAAACCGTTTTCGACACGCGAACTGCTCGCGCGCATTCGCGCGGTCATGCGCCGCACTCACGGCGAGGACGCCGAGGGTGTGGTCGAAATCGGCGGCTTGCGCATTGACAGCGCGGCCCATCGCGTGTTCTGCGGCGATCAGGCGGTGCATATCGGCCNNTCACGCAACCAGTTGCTCGATCACGTCTGGGGCGGCGGCGTGTATGTCGAGGAACGCACCGTCGATGTGCATATCCGACGCTTGCGCAAGACGCTTGAGCCGTTCGGTTGCGATGCGCTCGTGCAGACCGTGCGCAGCGCCGGCTATCGCTTCTCGACCAGCCTCTGAGCGATCGATCGTGCACTGTGCTGTCCAAACGTTGCCGGCTCACCGATTCGCGATCCAGACTTCGTCCTGCCTGCGTGCAGGGGCATCGCCCTTGAAGTCACGTCCATGACATCCCGCCTCGCTCACGCTTGGCGATCCACGGTCTGGCGTCTCACGGCGACGGTCTTGGTCGCGCTTGCGCTCGGCGACTGGCTGCATGCGATTCTCCTTGCGCTGCTCGTCGTCGCCATCGCG
>PLNP01000026.1 GCA_003142815.1 Rhodanobacteraceae bacterium | reverse complement strand
GCGCCCTAGGCCACTAGGCGACCTCTCCGCGGGAACATCCCGCATCGGCGGGCAGCGTCGCTGACCGGCCCAGCCAGCGACCCAAGAACAGGAAGAGTGGCGGAGAGGGTGGGATTCGAACCCACGTTACGGCATAACCGTAAACCGGATTTCGAATCCGGCGCATTCGACCACTCTGCCACCTCTCCAGAAAACGTGCCCCGCGTCAGCATGAAATGCTCGACCGGCGCATCTACTCTGCCACCTCTCCGAGCGGGTCGCGGATGATACGGCGGTACGGTTTGCGAAACAACCTGTTGGCGAGTCGGGCTAAACTCGGCGGCTGCGATCCTACCGGCAAGCGCGAACCCATGAGCACGATCCGTGTCCCTGTCTCCTATGGCGAACTGATCGACAAGATCACGATCCTTGAGATCAAGTCCGAACGTATCGGCGATCCGGCCAAGCGCGCCAATGTTGGCGTCGAGCTGGATCTGCTCAACGCGACCTGGGGCGGTGATCCCGTCTCGCGCACTGACATCGCCGACGAACGCGCGAAATTGCGCGCCGTCAACGAGGCGCTTTGGGACATCGAGGACCACATCCGCATCAAGGAAAAGGTGAAGGCGTTCGATGCCAAGTTCATCGAACTCGCGCGCTCGGTCTACATCCGCAACGACGAGCGCGCGGCGATCAAGCGCGCGATCAACGAAAAACTCGGCTCGACGCTGGTTGAGGAAAAGTCGTACCAGGACTATAAATAGGCGTCCGATGGCGTCCGGCACGCGGGGCTTCCCTGATGGGCAAATGGCAGGCTATTCGAGGTTGCCTTGAGCGAGAAAAGCTACCTGCTGGCAATCGACAACGGAACGCAGAGCGTGCGTGCGCTGCTGTTCGACCTCGACGGCAACCTGATCGGCAAAGGCAAGGTCGAACTGCGGGCCTACTACTCCAGCCAGCCGGGCTGGGCCGAGCAGGACCCGGAGTATTACTGGACCTGTCTGGGCGAGGCCTGCCACAAATTGTGGGCGCAGCTGGATATCGATCGAAGCTTGATCCGCGGCGTGTCGCTGACCACCCAGCGCGGCACGGTGATCAACGTTGATGAACACGGTCAGCCGTTGCGTCCGGCGATCCTGTGGCTGGATCAGCGCCGCGCCGAGGTCAGGGGCAGGATCAAGGGGCCGTGGAGCTGGCTGTTCAAGTTGATCGGTGCCGAGGCGACGGTGGACTATTTCCGCGCCCAGGCCGAGGTCAACTGGATCGCCCAGCAGCAACCGGAGATCTGGGCAAAAACCCATAAGGTACTGTTGCTCTCGGGCTTTCTCAGCCACCGCCTGTGCGGACGTTTTGTCGATTCGGTGGGCTGCTGCGTGGCCTATCTGCCGTTCGACTACAAGCGCTTGAAGTGGGCCGCGCCCGGCGACTGGAAATGGCAGGCCATGCCGGTGCGACGCGAGCAGTTGCCAGAGCTGTACAAGCCGGGCGAGCAGCTTGGCAGCATCAGCGCCGAAGCCAGTCGGCACACCGGCATTCCCGAAGGCTTGCCGCTGATTGCTGCGGGTGCCGACAAGGCCTGCGAAGTGCTCGGCGCCGGCGGAGTCGAGCCGCAAACAGCCTGCCTGTCCTACGCCACCACCGCTACCATCAATACCACCCGGCGCAAATACCTGGAAACGGTGCCACTGATTCCGCCGTATCCGTCGGCGATTCCCGACCACTTCAATACCGAGGTGATGATCTATCGCGGCTTCTGGATGGTCAGCTGGTTCAAGCAGGAGTTCGGCCTGCGCGAGATGCAGCGCGCCAAGCAATTGGGCATCGAGCCCGAAGTGTTGTTCGATGAGCTGGTCAATGCCGTGCCGCTAGGCTCCATGGGCCTGACGCTGCAACCGTACTGGTCGCCGGGTATCCGTGATCCGGGGCTTGAGGCCAAGGGTTCGATCATCGGCTTCGGTGACGTGCATACCCGCGCGCATATCTACCGGGCGATCCTCGAAGGCCTGGCCTACGCGTTGCGCCAGGGCAAGGAGAAAATCGAGCAGCGCTCGCACACAAGAATCACCCACCTGCGCGTCTCCGGTGGTGGCTCGCAAAGTGACGCAGCGATGCAGCTCACCGCCGATATCTTCGGCCTGCCGGCTGAGCGCCCGCATGTCTACGAAACCGCTGGCCTGGGCGCCGCCATCGACTGTGCCGTGGGCCTCGGCCTGCATCCGGACTTTCCCACCGCGATCAAGGCGATGACCCGCGTCGGTCAGGTATTCCAGCCCAACCCCGAGGCACAACGCATTTACGACCAGCTGTATCGCGAGGTCTACCTGCGCATGTACAAGCAGTTGCGCCCGCTCTACAAGAAGATTCGCCAGATCACCGGCTATCCAGCCTAGGCTTGGGTGAAAAGCAGACACTCCAAGGGCACAATCTCATAAAATGACCTCAGTCTAGCGGATCGAAAAAGTTGCACCAGAGCGCGAGATTCGTCATACCCTCAACCCATACCGAAACAGGAGCCACGTCATGACCGAAAAGACCGCCGTCGTACACTGGGAAGGCCAAGGCAAGAAGGGCCAGGGCAAGATAAGCACCGAGACCGGTGCGCTGAAGCACTACCCCTACGGCTTTGCGAGCCGCTTCGAGGACGACCGGCGCGGCACCAACCCCGAGGAGATCCTGGGCGCAGCCCACGCCGCGTGTTTCACGATGGCGTTTTCGTTCGCCTGCGATAAGGCGGGGCTGGCAACCACCGACGTCGACACCAAGGCCAGCGTGCGCCTGTCCAAGCAGGACGAAGGCTTCGTAATCGACCGCATCGCGCTGACGATGCAGGCCACGGTGCCCGGCATCGATGACGCGAAGTTCCAGGCGATCGCGGCCGCGGCGAAGCGCGACTGCCCGTTGTCGAAGGCACTTGCCAGCGTTCCGGAGATCACGCTGCAGGCTACGCTGAGGTAGTTGTCGCATCCGCTCGTGTGGCAGTGGCTGGCTTATCGCTCCAGCGCAACGGCATCAGAGTGTTCAGCCCGTACGAAAATAGGAAGAATGATGGCGAATGCGCGGGTTGCGACCAAGAACTCCTCCGACATAGCTAGACGGCACGACAGCGTTGCGCTCGTGCTTCAAGGTGGCGGTGCACTGGGTGCCTAGTGCCCTTCTAATACGATCGATTGGGCGACGCCGTCAACTACGCGCACCTGCGACGGCATATCCCTACCCCGTTTTGAGTGATGCTTTGGCGATCACACGGAACCAGGAGTCTGTGCAGCAATTTACTGCGATGACGCTGTCGCGTCTTATTTGGGGGAGGGCGAATTCAACTGCGAAGTGCAGCGAGTTTGAAGGAGGCGTCGAACACCTGCTGAGGTGTGCGGAAGCCTAGCCACCATGAAGGTGGCAATGCCGACGCGCTGGCGCGATTCCACGATCGCGGGGAAATCCTGCATCGCGCAGGTACTGAATCTGGTAGCGTTCGTGCTATGCCACCAACTCACCGAGTAGCCAGCCGGTGCAAATCCAGGCCCATATTCCTCGCGCAACGTGCGCACCAGCGTGTCCCCGCGCTTCGCGCGAATCTCGCCGGCCTTGGGCGGGTTCTGGTCACGTTGGCGGCCGTCGAGGCCTTCCGGAAAGTGCTATTTGGTCATGGTCGTGTCCTCACTATCGGATTAGTTTTCTGATCAACTTGAGCATAGGAGCGACCGTGGCGCTTTCAAGTTCCGCGACATGCTTTGTGCGGGGAGCCTCGGACCTCGGCAACGCAGTGTGTCGTTCGTCCTCACCGCGAACGATCTGCCGCTGCAGCGCGCCGCAGCTTTCTATTTAACGCCGAAAACAGCTATCCTGATGAGCATCTTTCGGAGACGGCACATATGGCGATCGACATCAAAGCTCTCGACCACACCCAGCTGGGCGACCTTATCAAGCAGGCGGAGGCACGTCAGGGCGAACTTGCTCGGCGTAAGCTGCAAAAGCTTCGCGACAAGATCAGCGCGCTCGTCCGCGCGGAAGGCCTGGATTTTAACGACGTCGTCGGCGCCCGCAAGAGCACGAGCGGCGGTACACGCAGCAAGGTCAAACCGAAGTATCGGAATCCCGCAGATCCGAGCCAAACTTGGAGCGGACGCGGCAGGCAGCCGCGCTGGTTCGCGGCGGCCCTGTCAGGCGGCAAGACGGAACGGCATCTGTTGATCCGGTAAACCGCGCCCTGATTGCGGCGCAGTGGAGAACCACACTGTTGAGCCACAAAGTCGACGGTGTGAACCGCTCCGGCTTTCCCG
>PLNP01000033.1 GCA_003142815.1 Rhodanobacteraceae bacterium | reverse complement strand
TCCGCAAGGATGGGAGCCGGTTCCCGGCGGTGGTGTCGGTCACGGCGCTGCGCGACGCCCAAGACGCCATCATCGGCTATCTGTTGATCGGCACCGACAACACCGCGCGCCAGCAGGCAATCGAGCTGGAGTATGCCAACCGCATGAAGAGCGAGTTCCTCGCCAACATGTCGCACGAGCTGCGCACGCCGCTCAACGGCATCATCGGCTTCACCGAGTTCCTGATTGACGAAAAGCCCGGCCCGCTCCGACCCAAGCAGAAGGAGTATCTGGGCGACGTGCTCAACAGCGCGCGNNGTCGAGGAAGTCACCGCCGTCATCAAGAGGATCGCCGACAAGAAGCACATTGCTGTGGGCATTGAGGTGAGCGAGGGACTCGACGCCGTCACGCTCGACCAGCACAAGTTCAAGCAGGTGCTCTACAACCTGCTGTCCAACGCGGTGAAGTTCGCGGACGAGGGCGGCCAGGTGGACATCCACGCGCGCAGCCTGGACCCGCACCGGCTTGAAGTGCAGGTTCGCGACACCGGCATCGGCATCAAGGCCGAGGACATCAACCGGCTCTTCACCGAGTTCGAGCAACTGGACTCCGGCACCGCGCGTCGCTTCGAGGGCACGGGACTCGGCCTGGCGCTGACGAAGAAGATCGTCGAGTTCCAGGGCGGGCGCATCGGCGTGCAAAGCGAACCGGGCAAGGGCAGTGTGTTCACCGTCGTCCTGCCGGTGATGACGGGAGAAGGGCAGACGGCATGAGCGCAAAAATCCTCGTCGTGGACGACAACCCCACCAATCTCAAGCTCGTCTCCGACGTGCTTGAATTCGAGGGCTACGACATCCTCAAGGCCGTGGACGCCGAGGAGGCGCAGGTCGTCCTCGCCGCCACCCTGCCCGACCTCATCCTCATGGACATCGCCCTGCCCGGCATGGACGGACTCACGCTCACGCGCAAACTCAAGGCCGAGGAGCGCACCCGCGGCATCCGCGTCGTCGCGCTCACGGCCTTCGCCATGAAAGGCGACGACCAGAAGGCGTTCGACGCCGGTTGCGACGGCTACATCACCAAGCCCATTGACACGCGCACGCTGCCCGACCAGGTGGCCGGGTTTCTGGCTCGCGCAAGCAGTCAATCACGGAGAAGCTGCCTGAAAATCCTCGTCATCGAAGACCACGCTGAGGATCTCAAGCTCGCGGATCTCGTCCTGAGCACCGACGGCCACTATGTCAGTGTGGTCGAGGCTGCCGAGCAGGCCTTCGCCGCCATCCAAGAAGACCGCCCGCAGCTCATCCTCCTCGACCTCGACCTGCCAGGCATGGACGGCCTCGCGCTGGTTCGCCAGCTCAAGGCCGACCCCGACACGCGCGACATCCACGTCGTCGCTGTCACCTGCTATCTCGAACAATATCCGAAGGCCGCCGCCCTGGCTGCCGGGTGCGATGCCTACCTTCTGAAGCCGATCAACACACGTGAACTGTCCGGCCAACTCACCGCCGTCGCCAAAGGAAGCAACGCGGTCAACTAGCACGCGAAAGAAAGGCCCCATGAACCTTCTCATCGTTGACGACATCCCCACCGACCTGAAGCTGCTCCGCGCGCAGCTCGAAGCCGAAGGCCACGCAGTCTTCGAGGCCCATGACGGCGTGGACGCGCTCGCTCTGCTGGAGCGTCAGCGCGTGGACGCGGTCATCTCCGACATCCTCATGCCGCGGATGGACGGCTACCGTCTCTGCTACGAAATTCGCAAGCACGCGCGCCTGCACGATCTGCCCATCATCCTCTGCACGTCCACCTACACCTCTCCCGGCGATGAGAAGCTGGCGCTAGGCGTGGGCGCGGACAAATACCTGACGAAGCCCGCATCCGTCGAAACCCTCGCCGCCGCGTTGCACGAGGTCATCGCCCAGCCCCACGCCGCGCCGCGCCCCAAGGCGTTGCAGGAAGTCGAGGTGCTCAAGGAATACAGCGAGCGGCTGGTGTCCAAGCTGGAGGAGAAGAACACGGAACTCCTGGCGCAAACCGAGGCGCTGCGCTTGCCAAACGCGGCCATGACCGCCGCGGCCAACGCCATCCTCATCACCAACCGCGACGGCACCATCGTGTGGGTCAACCCGGCCTTCACCAGCCTCACCGGCTACACGGTGGCCGAGGCCGTCGGCAAGAACCCGCGCGACTTGGTCAAATCGGGCCAGCAGGAGCGCGCCGTTTACGAGGAAATGTGGGCGACGATTCTCGCCGGCCGGATCTGGCACGGACAGATCGTAAACCGCCGCAAGGACGGCAGCCTCTACCCTGAGGAGCAAACCATCACGCCGGTGCGCGATGCCAACGGCGAGATCACCCACCTCATCGCGATCAAGCAGGATCTCTCCGAGCGCAAAAAGGCCGAGCAGGAATTGCGCGAAAGCGAGCGTCGCTTTAGCGACATGCTGGGAAATGTGGAGCTGGTTTCAGTGATGCTTGACCACGAAGCGCGGATCACCTACTGCAACGAGTACCTGCTCCACCTGACCGGTTGGCGACACGAGGAAGTTATCGGGCGAAACTGGTTCGAGCTTTTTATTTCGCCCGAAAATCACGAGGTGAAAGATGTCTTCGCGGCGGTCCTCGCCAACAGGCCCGAAACATGGCATCACGAGAACGAGATCCTCGCGCGTTCGGGCGAGCGTCGGCTCATCCGCTGGAATAATTCGGTGCTGCGGTCGGGAGCCGGCGATGTGATCGGAACGGCAAGCATCGGCGAAGACATAACCGAGCGAAAACGCGCGGAACAAGCACTGGTGCGGCTGGTGGCGATCATCGAGGCAACACCGGATATGGTAGCTACGGGTGACCCAAATGGCCATGTGCTCTACTACAACCGGGCGGGACTGCAGATGCTCGGGTTCGAGCCGGGGCTGGACGTGTCTACGGTACGCTTTCTCGACACCCATCCGGATTGGGCGGCGAAGTTGGTCATGGAAGAGGGCATTCCCCACGCCATCGAGCACGGAACCTGGAGCGGGGAAACGGCACTTCTTGGGCGTGACGGTCGCGAAATCCCCGTTTCTCAGGTGCTCATTGCGCACAAGGGACCCGACGGATCGGTGGAGTACCTGTCCACCATCGCGCGCGATATCACGCTGCAAAAGGAGCACGAAAAACGCATCACCCGCCAGAACCGCGTGTATGCCGTTCTGAGCGGCATCAACACGACCATTGTCCGCACTCGGGACCGGCAGGAGCTGTTCGATGACGCCTGCCGCATCGCAGTGGAACAGGGCAAGTTCCGGCTCGCCTGGATCGGCCTGGTCGACGCCAATAGCCTGGACGTGACGCCCGTGGCCAGGGCGGGCGTCGACGAAGGCTACCTCGACAATATCCAACTGACGGCCAGGGATGACGCGCCCGACCGCTGCGAGATGGTGGCGCGGGCGTTGCGGGAAAATAAGGCCGTGGTCTGCAACGACATCGACACCGATCCGCAGATGGCGCGCTGGCGCGAGGAAGCGCTGCGGCGCGGCTATCGGTCGGTGGTCGTGTTGCCGCTGCTACTGGAAGATAAGGTGACGGGGCTGCTGCTGCTCTATGCGTCGGAGGCTGGTGTCTTTGACACGGAGGAGATGAGGCTGCTCACCGAGCTTGCTCGTGACATTTCGTTTGCGCTCGATCACATCGACAAGCAGAAGCGGCTCAACTACCTCGCCTACTACGATGTGCTCACCGGACTCGCGAACCGCAGTCTGTTTCTCGAGCGGGTGGCGCAGCACATGCGCAGCGCTGCCAGTGGCGGGCACAAGCTTGCCGTGGCCTTGATCGATCTGGAGCGCTTCAAGAACATCAACGACAGCCTCGGCCGGCCGGCGGGCGACGCGCTCCTGAGGCAGGTGGCGGAGTGGCTGACGCGCATCACTGGGGATGCCAGCCTGCTGGCGCGAGTGGGGGCGGACCACTTTGCCGGGGTGCTGCCGAAAGTAAAGCAGGGAGGCGACGTGGCGCGGCTGCTCGAGAAAACGATGGAAGCTTTTCTGGAGCATCCGTTCCGCCTGAATGACGCCGTGTTCCGCATCGCCGCCAAGGTCGGCGTAGCGCTATTCCCGGATGACGGTGCCGACGCCGACACGTTGTTCAGGAACGCCGAGACCGCGCTCAAAAAGGCCAAGGCGAGCGGCGATCGATACCTGTTTCACACGCAGAAAATGACCGCAACGGTGGCCGGCAAGCTCACCCTGGAAAATCAGCTGCGCCAGGCGCTCGACAAAGGAGAATTCGTGCTCCATTACCAGCCCAAGGTGAACCTCGCGAGCGGCAAGCTCACCGGCGCCGAGGCACTGATCCGGTGGAACGATCCACGCACGGGCCTGGTGCCGCCGGGCCGGTTCATCCCGATCCTGGAAGAAACCGGATTGATCTATGAAGTCGGGCGCTGGGCGCTGCGCCACGCCATCGAAGACTACCTGCGCTGGCGCAGCGCGGGCCTGCCTGCGGTGCGCATCGCGGTGAACATGTCACCGCTGCAACTGCGCCATCGCGGCTTCATCGCCGAGATCGAGCAGGCAATCGGTATCGACGCGCAGGCGGCGGCCGGACTGGAACTGGAGCTCACCGAAAGCCTGATCATGGAGGACGTCAAGCACAATATTGTCAGCCTGCAGGCGATCCGCGCCATGGGCGTAACGATAGCCATCGACGACTTCGGCACTGGCTTCTCCTCGCTCAGCTACCTCGCCAAACTGCCGGTGGACACGCTGAAGATCGACCGCTCGTTCGTAATCGACATGACTGGCGAGCCGGAGGGACTGGCGCTGGTGTCCACCATCATCAACCTGGCGCATTCGCTAGAGCTCAAGGTGGTGGCCGAGGGCGTCGAAACCGAGGAACAATCACGCCTGCTGCGGTTGCTGAAGTGCGACGAAATGCAGGGCTTTTTATTCAGCAAACCGGTGCCGGGCGAGATCTTCGAAACAAGATACCTGACCCCGCCTTTGGCCGGGTGACGAATAATGATGAAGATACCGATCGCGGACAACTCGCCCACCCACCGCGCCGGCCTTTCCCGACTGGTGGAAAAAATGGGTTATGCCGTAATTCAGGCCTGTGACGGCGGTGAGGCAGTCGATTTGCACGAGCGCGAGCGACCGCACCTCGTGTTGATCGACTTGATGATGCCGAAAGTGAGCGGCTTCGATGTCGTTGACGCGCTCCAGCGCAATACCGATACGGCGCGCATCCCGATCCTGGTGGTGACCGCCAAACAGATCACGGCGCAGGACCGTGCTGCGCGCAATAGCAATCCGGGCAAGGTCATCCATATTGACGAAAAAGCCGGGTTCAATAACGCCAGTTTTATCGCCGAGGTAAGGCGCGCACTGTTGCCAAATTAGCTGCCACATTAGAGATGGCACCAGATGGCCAGAATCTTGATCATTGAAGACAATCCGGCGAACATGAAACTGGCCTCTCTTCTGCTGCGTAACGCCGGCCATACGGTGCTGTGCGCCCTCGATGCCGAGACCGGCTTGACCCTGGCGCGCGCCGACCAGCCCGACCCGATCCTGATGGACATCCAACTGCCCGGCATGGACGGCTTGGCGGCGACCGCCCTGCTGAAACAGGATCCGGCCACCGCCGCCATTCCCGTCATTGCGCTGACCGCGATGGCGATGAAAGCGGACCAGGAAAAGAGCCAGGTAGCCGGTTGCGCCGCGTATGTCGCCAAATCGTTGCGCTACCAGGAATTGTATGCAGCGATCGACACCCTCCTGGTCAAGGGAGAGCCACAAGCGGCCAGCGCAGCAAATCCCTTTCATCGGACGCCATGACCAGTCCCCCTGCCACCATCCTCATCGTCGATGACGAAATCCAGAACCACAAGCTGCTCGAAGTGCTGCTGCGGCACGAAGGTTATCTCACGCTCAGTGCAGCCAATGGCGAAGAGGCACTGGCCCTGATTGCGCAGCGCGCACCGGACTTGATTTTGCTCGACATCGTGATGCCGGGCATGGACGGATACCAGGTGGCCAGCATACTCAAGGCCAACCCCGCCACCTCGAATATTCCGATCATCATGCTGACAGCGCAAATCGACCGCAGCGCCCGCCTGACTGGTCTCAATGCCGGGGTGGAAGAGTTTTTGACGAAACCAGTCGACGGGGCCGAATTGCGGTTAAGGGTGCGCAATCTATTGCGTTTGAAAGAATTTGGCGATTTTCTCCAAAACCATAGTCGTATCCTGGAACAACAGGTGCAGGCGCGCACCGCGGCGCTCACCGCGGAGATCGCCGAACGCAAGCATGCGGAGAAACGGTTCCATACCCTCTTCGAGTTCGCGCCGGATGCAGTCGTGATGATCGACCAACTGGGTATCATCGCGCTCGTCAACCGCCAGGCAGAGACCGTGTTCGGCTACCAGCGGGACGAGCTGCTCGGCCAGCGACTCGAGATACTCATGCCCGAGGCTTTCCGTCTGGCACATGCCGACTTGCGCCAAGGGTTCCTGAAGAACGCTATGCCACGGGCGATGGGCCTGGACCGTTCCGATTTGCTCGGTTTGCGCAAGGACGGAACGGTCTTTCCGGTGGACATCAGCCTCAGTCCGATGGAGTCGGAGAATGGCATTATGGTTGCGGCGGCGGTGCGCGATATGACCGAACTCAAGCGTAAGGAGGAGGCGCTGCGCGGCTACGCCACCCGGTTGCGCGAACTGTCGCATCGATTGCGGACCGTGGAAGAGACTGAGCGGCGTGCGATTTCGCGCGAGCTGCATGACCGCATCGGGCAAGAGCTCTCCACGCTCGGACTGATATTGGGTTCGCTTGGTGCCAAGCTCCCGCGAGAGTCGCTGCGCGCGGTCCATAAGCCGTTGCAGGACATGCAGGGCCTGCTCAAATCCATGGTCGCGAATGTGCGCGACGTAATGGCCGAACTCAGGCCGCCGGTGTTGGACGATTATGGATTGCTCGCCGCGCTGCGACAGCTCGTGACGGAGTTTGCCAAGCGCAGCGGGATTGCAGCAGAGATGAGCGGGGTTGAACTGCTGCCGCGCCTGCCGTCCATCGTGGAGACCGCGATGTATCGCATCAGCCAGGAGGCGCTCAATAATATCGTCAAGCACGCGCAGGCGAAAAAAGTGGAAATCAGCCTCTATACCGCTCCCGACCGGGTCGTGCTGGATATTACGGATGACGGCATCGGCTTTGATGCGAACGAAACGCCGCCGGACCAACAACACTGGGGCCTGATCACCATGCGCGAGCGCGCGGAGGCGGTGGGGGTCGTATTCCACCTGGAATCGGCCACCGGGGCCGGCACCCGGATCGTACTCGAAGCGGAGCGCGCAGCGACATGACGATCCGGGTGCTGCTTGCCGATGACCATGCACTGATGCGCGAAGGCTTGCGCGCGCTGCTCACCGCTGCCACCGACATCGAGGTCGTGGGTGAGGTTCGCACCGGACGCGAAGCGGAACGGCAGGTACTGCAGCTTAATCCCGACGTCGTGCTCATGGACATCGCCATGCCCGACCTGAACGGCATCGAAGCGGCGCGGGTGATCCACCTGAAATGCCCGACGGTACGGATAGTGATGCTTTCCATGCACGCGACGGCCGAATATGTGTACCGCGCTTTCGAAGCCGGCGCTTGCGGCTACTTGCTGAAGGAAATGGCGGTCGAGGAGGTAATTACCGCAGTGCGGACGGTCCATGCGGGAGGGCGGTATCTGAGCCCGACCCTTGCCGAATCCGTGCCCGACCTCAGCTCCGGGCACGCGCGCAGTCCGGTCGACAGCCTGAGCGCACGCGAGCGGCAAGTGCTGCAACTCGTGGTCGAGGGCAAGACGAGCAGCGAGATCGCGCGCATGGTCCACCTTTCCCCGAGTTCGGTCCAAACCTATCGCAGCCGCCTGATGATGAAGCTGGGCGTGAGGGACGTGCCCTCGCTGGTCAAGTTCGCGCTCGAGCACGGCCTGACGCCGCCCAAGTAGCAGTCCCGGCCGACAACGGTCCGTCGACATCAACTTCAACCGATCTTTACCCCTTTGCACAATGGGGTCGCATTGTCATGCTTTGCCGACAGATGGCAATGCCGCCTCCTATTACAGTCTTTCCCATGGCATGTGAGTTGGCGCGGC
Source organism: Rhodanobacteraceae bacterium (assembly GCA_003142815.1). Lineage (GTDB taxonomy): Bacteria > Pseudomonadota > Gammaproteobacteria > Xanthomonadales > Rhodanobacteraceae > Dokdonella_A. Next base: position 38,597 of record PLNP01000033.1, on the reverse strand, counting down.
GACGCCTGATTTTGCGGGGAATGAGGATCGATGACGGACAAAGCCGATATCCGGGGACAGAAGACCGTGCTGATTGTCGAGGATCAAGCGCTGATGCGCCAAAGCTTGCGTGACTTCCTGCAGGAGGCTTTCCCGAGCTGCAATTTTCGGGAAGCGGCAGATGGCGCGGGCTCGCTCGAAGCCTGCAAAACGTACGTGCCGATTCTCGTGCTGATGGACAAGTGCCTGCCCGACGTCGACGGTATCGAACTGACCGCCCGGCTGAAAAACCTCTATCCGGGCATCCAGATCATTGTGGTTTCGCACAGGAGCGGCGAAGCCTATGTGAAGCAAGCCTTGGCAGCCGGCGCGCGTGACTATGTGGTCAAGGACGACCTGCTCACCGATCTCATTCCGGCGGTCGCGGCGGCCATCGGCATTCCGCCGGCGACGTATATGGGAACTTCTTAGTGGAAAGGTGGATTCCTTCTTTGAAATGAGTGAACTCATCCAACTCGTCGTTTTTCGCTTAGGTGAACAGCGCTATGCGCTGCCGCTCGCCGCAGTTGAGCGCATTGTCCGCGCCGTGGAAGTGACCCCCTTGCCGGGGGCACCGGCCATTGTGCTTGGCGCGATCGACGTGGAGGGCCGCGTTCTTCCCGTGCTCAACCTTTGGCGACGGTTTCTCCTCCCGGAGCGGGAGGTCAGCCCCGTCGACCAATTCCTGATCGCATGGACGGACCGGCGCATGGTGGCGTTGGTGATGGATGAGGCCCAGGGCGTAATCGAACGCGAGCAATCCGCCGTCATCGGTTCGGACCGGATCGTACCCGGCCTTGAGCAATTCCAGGGCGTGGTCAAGCTCGACGATGGCCTGGTGTTGATCCACGACCTGGAAAAATTTCTCTCCCTGGACGAGGTGCGCACTTTGGATGAAGCGATGGAGCGGACCGAATGATGCCGAGCGAGGTCCGGGAGGTGCAGTGGTCGCCGCAGTGGTCGCAACTAAGCGAGCTCATCGGCGAAAGGATGGGTCTGTATTTTCCGCGCGAGCGCTGGGACGATCTGCAGCGCGGCCTGGCCGGCGCGGCGCAGGAGTTCGGCTTTGAGGATGCCACGGCGTGCGTTGACTGGCTGACTTCGGCTCCTCCCACGAAAGCGCAGCTCCAGGTGTTGGCGAGCCATCTCACGATCGGCGAAACCTATTTCTTCCGGGACAAGCAAACGCTGGAGGCGCTCGCCGGGAACATCCTGCCCGAGCTGATACGCGCCCGGCGGGGCCACGAGCAGCGGCTGCGCATCTGGAGCGCGGCTTGCTGTAGCGGCGAAGAAGCGTATTCGCTGGCGATCCTGCTGCATCAAAGCCTGCCTGATTTGCGCGACTGGCAGGTGACGATCACCGCGACCGATATCAACGCGCGCTTTCTGCACAAAGCCGCCGCGGGCATCTATGGCGAGTGGTCGTTCCGCGATGCGCCGGCCGGGCTCAAGGAGCGCTATTTCAACCGCACCGCGGACGGCCGCTACGCCATCGTCCCGGAGATCAAGAAGCTGGTGACGTTTGCGTACCTGAACCTGGTGGAGGACGTTTATCCGTCGCTCGCGACCGACACCAACGCGATGGATCTCATCTTCTGTCGCAACGTGCTGATGTACTTCACGCCGCCCCAGGTCCGCAAGGTGATCGGCAATCTCCGCCGCACGCTGGTCGAAGGCGGTTGGCTGGTGGTCAGCCCCAGCGAATCGTCACATGCGTTGTTCCCACAGTTCGTCGCGGTGAATTTCCCCGGCGCGATCTTCTATCAAAAGAGCAATGCCCCGCTTCGGGCGGAGCAACGATGGACGCCGGCGCCGCTCAGCGAAAGTGCCGGGTATGTCGCGCCCGCGACCGAGACACCCTTGCCATGGGCGCCGCCTGTTCGGCCGGCACAACCATCACCTGCGCTACCGCCGGAAGATCCGGCGCCGGCCGAAACATCGCCCGCGCCTCATGCCGTGGCGGAATCGTTTTACCACCAAGGCCGTTATGCGGAGGCGGTGGACACCCTGGTGGCCTCGTTTGCCCGGCACGCGCCCGACCCACAGGCGTTTTCTCTGTTGGCACGAGCGCTGGCCAACCAGGGCAAACTGGCCGACGCGCTGGCGTGGTGTGACCGCTGGATCGCCGCCGACAAACTCGACCCCGCCGGCCACTACCTGCGCGCGGTCGTCCTGCTGGAGCGGGGCGACCCCGAGCAAGCGCGCTCCTCCCTGCAGCGGGCGCTCTATCTTCATCCGGACTTCGTACTCGCCCATTTCACCTCGGGCAACCTCGCGCGCAGCCGCGGGAAGACCGGCGAGGCGGACAAGCATTTCGCCAACGCGCTGCGTCTGTTGCGCGGCCATGAGCCGAACGATCTTCTGCCCGAATCCGACGGCCTCACCGCCGGCCGGCTCACTGAATTCATCACTTCCATGACTACCATGGAGAGCTCGCCATGAGGAACGAGACAAACATCTCATCCACCGCTGCTTCCGCGCCCGATGCCCGGGAAATCCTTCGCGAGCGCGCACGCGTGCTGGCGCGCCCCCGGAAACAAGCCCCGGTTGCGGAGGCGTCGCTCGAACTGCTGGAGTTTCGTCTGGCGCAGGAAAGCTATGCGCTGGAGACCCGGCATGTGCGCGAGGTGTATCCATTGAGGGATCTGACACCGCTGCCCTGTACCCCGCCGTTTGTGCTTGGGATCGTGAATGTGCGAGGCCGCATCACGCCGGTGATCGACATCAAGAAGTTCTTCGACCTGCCAGACAAGGGATTGACCGACCTGCACCGCATCATCCTCGTCCGCGGCAACGATCTTGAACTCGGCCTGCTGGCGGACGTGATCGTGGGTGTGCGATCCATCCCCATGGACAGCCTGCAGCCCTCGCTGCCGACGCTGACGGGTATCCGGGCAGACTATTTGAAGGGGGTCAGCGCGGAGCGCCTCGTGGTGCTCGNNGCCCTCGCTGCCGACCCTCACCGGCATCCGAGCCGACTACCTGAAAGGCGTGACGGCCGAACGCCTCGTGGTGCTCGACCTGGATCGCATCCTGGCGGACACGAAAATAATCGTGCACGAGGAAGTGGAAAGTTGAACACCAACAAGCAGCGGAGATCTACGCCATGAAATGGAATGTGGGAACCAAGATCGCTATCGGCTTCGGCCTGGCTCTGGCGATTTTTGTCATCGTCGGGGTGGTTTCCTACCGCGGCACGACCCAACTCATCGCAGCGTCGGATTCCCGCAAAAACACCTACGAAGTGCTGGGGCGGTTCGAGGAGACGCTCTCGCTGCTGCAGGATGTCGAAATCGGCCAGCGCGGCTACGCGCTCACCGGCGAGGAGAGTTACCTGGAGCCGTATCAAACCGCGTTGGGCAAAATTGACCCAACCATCCAGGAGGTTCGGAAACTGACCGGGGATAACCCGCGTCAGCAGCGTCGCCTCGACGCGCTGGAGCCGCTGGTCAAGAACCGGCTCACTGTTGCCAAGGAAAACATTGACGTTCGCCGGACCAAGGGGCTGGACGCGGTCGTTCAGTTCACCAAGACCGGCGGGGGCAAGGCGCTCATGGACGAAATCCACAAGGTCGTGGGCGAGATGCAGAACGAAGAGAGCGCTCTGCTCAAGCAACGTGTGGAGGCCGCGCAGGCCAATGCCGAAAACGCGAAATGGACCATCCTCCTTGGTACGTTCGGCGCTTTGGTGCTCGGAACACTGGCCGGATTCGTCATCACACGCAACATCTCCCGGCCGCTCCAGGAACTTACGGCCGTGGCCGAACGGATCACCGTCGGTGATCTGAGCGTCAACGTTCAGACCAATACGCGGAGCGACGAAGTGGGAGTGCTGGCGCGGACATTCGACCGCATGACCCAGTCTCTTCGCGCGATGGCCGGAGCCGCCGAGGAAATGGCCGCCGGAGATTTACGCTCGACCATCAAACCCCAATCTCCAGACGATGTCCTGGGCAACGCCTTCGCGCGCATGTCCGATAATCTGCGCGAGCAGATTCGCGGGCTTATTGAAGGAGCGAATGTGCTGGGCTCGGCCGCGAGCGAGATCGTCGCATCGACCGCCCAGCTTGCCGCCAGTGCCAGCGAGTCCGCCGCGGCCGTGACCGAGACCACCACCACGGTGGAAGAAGTGCGGCAGACGGCGCAGGTGGCGAGCCAGAAGGCCAAACTGGTCTCCGACAGCGCACAGAAGGCGGCGCAGATTTCCTTGAGCGGGCGCAAGTCCACCGAGGACGTTGCCGCGGGCATGAACCGCATCCGCCAGCAGATGGAAGCGATTGCCGCGAGCATGGTGCGGCTCTCCGAGCAAAGCCAGGCCATCGGCCAGATCGTCGCCACGGTGGAAGATCTCGCCACGCAGTCGAACCTGCTGGCCGTCAACGCCGCGATCGAGGCGGCCAAGGCGGGCGAGCACGGCAAGGGCTTCGGCGTGGTGGCGCAGGAAGTCAAGAGCCTGGCCGAGCAATCGCGGCAGGCGACCAACCAGGTGCGCACCATCCTGGGCGACATTCAGAAGGCCACCGGCGCCGCAGTGATGGCGACCGAAGAAGGCGGCAAGGCGGTGGAAGCCGGAACCCGCCAGACCGAAGTGGCGGGCGGTTCGATCCAGGCGCTGGCCGGCAGCGTCAACGAGGCGGCGCAGGCGGCGACACAGATTGCAGCGTCGAGTCAGCAGCAGTTGGTGGGGGTGGATCAGGTCGCCGGCGCGATGGAGAGCATCAAGCAGGCGAGCACCCAGAACGTGGCGGGCGCTAAACAGCTGGAAACCGCGGCGCGCAACCTGAATGAACTCGGACAGCAACTCAAGCAAATGGTCGAACGCTACAGGGTCTAGAGAGCGAATTCGCGATGAGCATCAAGAAAGACGAATTCCTTAAACAGCTCCGGGCGACCTTCAAGGTCGAGGCCGCTGAGCATTTGCAGGCGATCGCGGCGGGTTTGCTGAAACTGGAGCAAACGCCTGCGCCTGAAGCACAAAGCAAGATCGTGGAGACGGTGTTCCGCGCCGCGCACAGTTTGAAGGGCGCCGCGCGTGCGGTGGATTTCACCCAGATCGAGTCGCTGTGCCAGTTCCTGGAAGACGTGTTCGCTGGCTGGAAGCGGCAGGAAAGCGCCCCATCGCTCACCGTGTTCGACACGCTGCACCGCGCGCTCGATGCCATTACAGCCGTGATGTCCACACCGGAGGCTACACGCGGCGCACCCGCGCCTGCCGCCCGGTCGTCGTTTGATCAGCCGGTCCGGTACCCGGAAGTCTCTCTGCCCGCGTCAGCGGAAGTTGTTCCGCCGGCGCCGGTCACGGAGCAAAAGGACTTTCCCTCCGAAGAAACCGTGCGTATCGCCGTCGCCGGACTGGATGCGCGGTTGGTGGAAGCGGAGGAGATGCTCACCGTGAAACTGACCACCGGCCAGCGCGTGGAAGACTTGCGTGAACTGGCGCACTGCTTCGAGCCGTGGAGAAACGAATGGGCGGCGATTGAACCGCAAGCGCGCGCACTTCGCCAAGCGATTGATCGGCCGGCGCCCGACCGCGCCGACCAGCCCCCGGGCCTGGCCCAACTGGTGGAGTTTCTCGATTGGAACCTCGACCATTTCAAATCACTTGAGAGCAAAGTCGCGGCGCTCACCCGGACAGCGGAACACGACCACTATGCCATCGGCAAGCTGGCAGACGATCTGCTCGAGCATTCGAAAAAACTGCTGCTGCTGCCGTTTGCCACGATTTCGGCATCGTTCCCGAAACTGGTCCGCGATCTCTCCCGGGACCAGGGCAAGGAAGCCGACCTCACGATTCAGGGCGACGAGATCGAGATCGACAAACGCATTCTGGAGGAGATGAAGGACCCGCTCATTCACCTGCTGCGCAACTGCGTCGATCACGGCATCGAATCCCACGGCGAGCGCACCCAGCGCGGCAAGCTGCCCCGGGCCACGATCACGCTTGCGGTGTCTCAAATTAGCGGCAACAAAGTGCGGCTGATTGTGTCCGACGACGGCGGAGGCATCGACACCGGCAAGCTGAAAGCATCGGCAGTCAAGAACGGCCTGATCTCAGCAGAGGAGGCAGCCCGGCTCGACGAGTCCGAGGCGCAGGCGTTGATTTTCCAGTCCGAAGTGTCTACCAGTCCGATCATCACGCAACTGTCCGGCCGCGGGCTGGGACTGGCGATCGTGCGGGAAAAAGCCGAAAAGCTGGGTGGGGAAGTCTCGGTCGAGAGCCGACCGGGCCTGGGAACCGCTTTCTGCATCGTCATGCCCGCGACGCGGGCAACGTTTCGCGGCATCCTGGTCGAAGCGGCCGGGCGGCTGTTGGTGGTGCCGACCGCCCAGGTCGAGCGCGTGGCGCGCGCCAGGTCCGACGACATTCGAACCGTCGAAGGTCGCGAGACCCTCTCGTTTGACGGACGCGCCGTATCCATGGTGCAACTGGCCGACGCCCTGGAATTGCCGTCGGTGGAGCGGCAAGCCACGCCTCGCGCAGGCGCACCGGTGATCGTTCTCGGCAGCGGCGAGCAACGCATTGCGTTCGCGGTGGACGCCGTTCTGGACGAACGGGAGGTGCTGGTCAAGCCGCTGGTGAAGCCCCTGTCACGCGTGCGCAACGTCGCCGCCGCTACGGTACTGGGCTCCGGCCAAGTCGTGCCGATTCTCAACGTCGCCGACCTGCTCAAATCCGCCCGAAAAGTTACCGGTACACCGGCGCGGGCGGCCGCAGGGGCGGTGCCGATACAAGCCGAAACCAGGACCATTCTCGTCGCCGAGGATTCGATCACGTCGCGGATGCTGCTGAAAGGCATCCTGGAGTCGGCGGGATACAACGTGAAAATCGCGGTGGACGGGATGGAGGCATTCACCCTGTTGCGCACCGAAAAGTTCGACCTGGTTGTTTCCGATGTGGAAATGCCGCGGCTGAACGGCTTCGACCTGACGGCAAGAATTCGCGCCGACAAAAAACTGGCGGAACTTCCGGTGGTGCTGGTGACGGCGCTGGAAACGCGGGAGGACCGCGAGCGCGGCATCGACGCCGGCGCCAACGCCTACCTCGTCAAAAGCAGCTTCGACCAGAGCAATCTGCTCGAGGCCGTGCGGCGGTTGATTTAAACGGGCGAACCTTTCATGACCGACGGCAAGATCAGGGTACTGGTGGCGGAGGACTCGGCGGTGACACGCATGTTCCTCGTTCACCTGCTCGAATCGGATCCGCAGATCCGTGTCATCGGCGCCGTCGGCGACGGCCAGGCCGCGCTCGATTTCGTCATTAAGAACAAGCCCGACGTGGTGCTGATGGATATCCATATGCCGCGCATGGATGGTTTCGAGGCGACGCGCCGCATCATGGAAACCCAACCGCTGCCGATCATCATCTGCAGCGCCAGCGCCAAGGCCAAGGACGTCGTCATCACTTTCCAGGCGATGGAGGCTGGCGCCATCGCCTGCATCGAGAAGCCTCTCGGCCGTGAGCACAGCGATTTCGAAGCCATTGCCGCGCACCTCCTGGAAACGGTCAAACTGATGTCCGAGGTCAAGGTTGTGCGCCGCACGGTCCACTCGCGGCCGGCGTCTTTGCATTCGCCCCATCCTACCCAAGCCGCGCAATGGCAGCGCACTGCGGCGCAGATCAAACTGGTCGGCATCGGCGCGTCCACCGGCGGACCGCCGGTGCTGCAAACCATCCTCGCAGGCCTGCCGAAGGACTTTCCCGCGCCGGTGCTCGTCGTGCAGCATATTGCGCACGGATTTCTGGCCGGCATGGCCGAGTGGCTGAACCAAACCACCGGCTTGCAGATTCACCTCGCTTCCTACGGGACTACCCCGCTGCCGGGCCACGTGTACCTCGCGCCCGACGATTTCCACATGGGCATCGGCGCCGGCGGCGCGATCGTCCTGACCCGGGAGGAACCCGAGAATCACCTGCGGCCGGCGGTGTCGTTCTTGTTCCGCTCTCTGGCCGAAGCGTACGGCCCTAACGCGCTGGGGGTGTTGCTCACCGGCATGGGCAAGGATGGCGCGGCCGAATTGAAGCTGATGCGGGAGAAGGGCGCGATCACGATCGCGCAGGACCGGGAAAGCTCGGTGGTGCACGGCATGCCGGGCGAAGCCATCGCACTGGGCGGCGCCACGCAAGTGCTACCGGCCGACAAGATCGCCGCTGCGCTGGTGGCCCTAGTCAACCACAGAAATGGCATATCGAGGAACTGAACTCATGGGCACACGTACGCAACCGTCCAATTTACCCGTGAAAATCCTGATCGCGGAAGACAGCCCCACGCAGGCCCAGCGCCTCCAGCATATTCTCCAACAGCAGGGCTACCACGTCACCGTGACCACCAACGGTCGCCAGGCGCTCGAAGCCGCCCGACAGAGCAAGCCCACGCTCATCATCAGCGACGTGATCATGCCCGAAATGGACGGCTACGGCCTGTGCAAGGCGATCAAGACCGACAAGAAACTGAAGGGCACCCCGGTCATGCTGGTGACCACGCTCTCCGATCCGAAGGACGTGATCCGCGGGCTGGAGTGCGGCGCGGACAATTTCCTGCGCAAACCGTACGACGAGCGCTACCTGCTGTCGCGCATCGACCAGCTGCGGATGAACCTCGAGCTGCGCAAAAACCAGAAGATGCAGATCGGCATAGAGATGGGCCTCGGAGGTCAGAAGTATTTCATCAGTTCGGAGCGGCAGCAGATTCTCGATCTCCTGATCTCGACCTACGAGCAGGCGGTCGAGATCAACAGCGAGCTCAAGCTGCGGGAAAAGGAGTTGGCGCATTCAAACCAGGTGCTCAATGGCCTGTACCGCATCGCCGACGGCCTCAATCACGCGGCCAGCGAACGGGAGGTGGTGGAGTTGGCTCTGGAGCGGGCGCTTGAACTGCCCGGCATCCAGGCCGGCTGGATTTTTCTGCGGGAAGGTGAGTCCGGCTTCCGGCTCGCCGCCGCGCGCAACCTGCCGCCAGCACTCGAGGCCGCCGGCGCCATGGAGGGCGATTGCATGTGCCGTCGCCGCCTTATCTCCGGCGAGCTCGACCACGTATCCAACATCCTGGAGTGCGAACGCCTCGGCAAGGCAAAAGGCGACACGCGCGGGCTGCGCTACCACGCCAGCGTTCCGCTGTGGATCGATGGCCGGACGCTGGGCATGATGAATCTGGTCGGGCCGGAAAAGGGACTGTTCAATGAGGACGAACTGAAAGTCCTGTACAGCGTGGGCAACCAGGTGGCGGTGGCGCTGGAGCGGGCGCATCTGCACGAACATCTGGAGTTGTTGGTGCAGGAGAGAACCGCTGCGCTCGAAGCGGAGATCGTGGAAAGAAAGCGGATTGAAAAAGACCAGGCGCGGCTGGTGGCGATCATCGAGGCGACGCCGGATATGGTAGCCACGGGTGACCCCATTGGCCAAGTCCTCTACTTCAACCGGGCGGGACTGCGCATGCTCGGGTTCGAGCCGGGGCTGGACGTGTCTACGGTACGTTTTCTCGACACCCATCCGGATTGGGCGGCGAAGTTGGTGGCGGAGACGGGGATTCCCCACGCCATCGAGCACGGAACCTGGAGCGGGGAAACGGCACTTCTTGGGCGTGACGGTCGCGAAATCCCCATTTCTCAAGTGATCATTGCGCACAAGGGATCCGACGGATCGGTGGAGTACCTGTCCACCATCGCGCGCGACATCACGCTGCAAATGGAGCACGAAAAACGCATCACCCGCCAGAACCGCATGTATGCCGTTCTGAGCGGCATCAACATGACCATCGTCCGGACCGAAAACCGGCAGGAACTGTTCAACGAAGCCTGCCGGATCGCGGTGGAAGAGGGGCGGTTCAGATTGGCCTGGATCGGCCTGCTTGATGCCAATGGCCTTGACGTGACGCCCGTGGCCGGGGCGGGCGTCGACGAAGGCTACCTCGACAATATCCAACTGACGGCCAGGGATGACGCGCCCGACCGCTGCGAGATGGTGGCGCGGGCGTTGCGCGAAAAGACGGCCGTGGTCTGCAACGATATCGACACCGATCCGCAGATGGCGCGCTGGCGCGAGGAGGCGCTGCGGCGCGGCTACCGGTCAGTGGTCGTGTTCCCGCTGAAACTGGAAGACAAGGTGATGGGGCTGCTGCTGCTCTACGCGTCGGAGGCTGGTGTCTTTGACACGGAGGAGATGAGGCTGCTCACCGAGCTTGCCGGTGACATTTCGTTCGCGCTCGATCACCTCGAAAAAAAGGATCGGATCAACTACCTCGCTTACTACGACGCTCTGACCGAGCTGCCGAATCGCAGCCTGCTTCACGAACGTTTGGAGCAGAAAGTAGCCGTGGCACGCGGCGAACAGAAGAGCTTTGCGGTCGTCATATTGAATCTAGAGAGGTTCAGAAGCGTCAATGAAACGTTGGGGCAGCATGCCGGAGACGAGCTGTTGCGCCAGGTCGCGCGACGCCTGAAAGACGGGCTCGATGAATCCGACATTCTGGCCCGCCTCGGCGCAGATTCGTTTGCGATTGTCACGTGGAGCTACGACGACGACGGCAGCGTAGGGCATATCCTGGAGCAGGTTCTGTCATGCATCCATGGGCAGCCGTTCGAGATCGAGGGCCAGGAGCTGCGCGTTGCGGCGAAGGCAGGGGTGGCGATCTTTCCTCACGATGGCAAGGATGCCAATACGCTGTCGCGCAACGCCGAGGCGGCGCTCGGAAAAGCCAAGCTATCCGGGGACAAATATTTATTCTATGCGCCTGAGTTCAGCGCCCGGGTGGCCGAGAAGCTGGCGCTGGAAAACAAAATGCGCCGCGCGGTGGAGCGGGGTGAACTGGTGCTGCACTACCAGCCGAAAGTCGAACTCAAGAAGCGACGCATCAGCGGACTTGAGGCGTTGATGCGCTGGAACGATCCCGATACCGGCCTCCTCGTGCCGCCGATCAAGTTCATCCCCATCCTGGAGGAAACCGGGCTCATTCTCGAGGCGGGCCGCTGGGCGCTGCAACAGGCCATTGCGGATTCCGCGCGCTGGAAGGGCAAGCGTCTGCCGGTTCCGCGGATCGCGGTAAACGTCTCGCCGATCCAACTGCGGCAGAAGGATTTCGTCGCCACGGTGGAGGGCGCGCTGCGCGGCGCCAAGGAAGTAGGCGGCATTCTGGAGCTGGAGATTACCGAGAGCCTGATCATGCAGGATATCGATACCAACATCCGGAAACTCCGGGCGGTCCGCGATATGGAGGTGGAGATTGCAGTCGATGATTTCGGCACCGGCTACTCCTCGCTCAGCTACATCAGCCGGTTGCCGATCAATACCTTGAAAATCGACCGCGCGTTCATTATGAACATGACCAGCAACCCGGATGACCTTAGCATCGTGTCCACCATCATCTCGCTTGGGCATTCGCTGGGACTGAAGGTCGTCGCGGAAGGCGTGGAGACCGAAGAACAGGCGAATCTGCTGCGGTTGCTCAAGTGCGATGAGTTTCAGGGGTACCTGTTCAGTCCCGCGGTTCCGGTGGAGGAGATCGAGATTCTCCTGCAAGAGAACAAGTCGCCACCCAAGTCACCGAATTGACGGCCAGCACAACCATGCCGGAACAATTTTCGCCGATCCGCCTCTTTGCCACGCTTCTGGTGCTGATCTTCTGCATCGAGGGGGCGATGATGTTTGCACTGGATGACCTTTTGCCGAAGGGCACCCCGATCTGGGTAGGCGCAACCATCGATGCGGGCCTGCTTACCGCCATCACGTCCATATTCGTGTGGTGGCTTTTCATGCAGCCGCTCAGATTCGCCTTGCTCAGCGAAACCGCCCAAGCCAACGCTGTGATGGATACCGCGGTAGAGGGGATCGTTACGGTCAGCGAGCGCGGCGTCATTGAATCTTTTAACCGCGCCGCCGAACGCACATTCGCTTACCAAGCTGGGGAAGTGGTGGGGAAAAATGTAAGAATCCTGATGCCTGACTCGCACGCCGGCGAGCACAACAACTATCTGGCGCGTTACATTCGCACCGGGGAAGCCCGGGTTATCGGGCGAGCTCAGGAGCTCTCTGCGCTGCGCAAGGGCGGGATCGAATTTCCGATCGAACTCAACGTCGCCGAGATCCGAGTCGGGGGCACGCGGCGCTTTACCGCAATCATCCGCGACGTCACCGAGCGCAGGCGGATGGAAGAAGCCTTGCGCGATAGCGCGGAGCAGCTGCGCCTGTTCGCCGACAATGTTCCGGCCATGACCGCCTCTTATGACGAGAACCTGCGTTGCCGCTTCGCCAACAAGGCGTACGCCGGGTTGTTCGGTTTTACCGGCGAGAACATTCTCGGCAAGCACCTGCGAGAGGTGGTCGGGGAAGAAGCCTATCGCGAGATCGAGGGCCATTTTGTGCAAGTGCTGCAGGGACATCCGGTCACTTACCAAAGGACGCGCAAGCTTCCAAACGGCGAGCGCCGCTACACCGAGGTCAAGCTTCTACCGCATATCGGAGACCAAGGGCGGTCCTTGGGCTGTTTTGCGGTGACGACCGACATTACGGAATACAAGCTGACGGAGGAGCGCATCCAGCGTGTTGCGCATCACGACAGCCTCACTGGCCTGCCGAACCGCCTGCTGTTCAATGACCGGCTAGATCAGGCGATTAGTCTTGCCAAACGCGACTCGCGCCGGGTCGCGCTGCTGTACCTCGACCTGGACAAGTTCAAGCCGGTGAACGACACTCTGGGGCACACCGTCGGCGACGAGCTCTTGCAAGGTGTTGCCGCGAGAATCCGGCGCCAGGTACGCGAATCCGACACGGTGGCCCGCGTCGGGGGCGATGAATTCACCGTGATCCTGTCCGACATCGCTAAGCGCGAGGATGCGGTAACCGTGGCCAAGAAAATCATTGCCGCTCTTGCCACGCCGTTCCAACTCGGGAGTCAGAAGCAGAGCGTCAACATCGGGACCAGCATCGGAATCGCGATCTATCCGGCAGACGCACGGGACGCGGACGCGCTGGTCAAGGCGGCGGATACCGCCATGTACAGCGCCAAGCAGGCAAGGAGCAGCTTTCTTTTTTGCGCGGCGTAAGGACAGCGAACTCCGCTTAGGGGGCACGCGCCGCGTGGCCGTTTCGTCTCGTGCTATCGCCTGCCTCCGGCACCTGAGCGCGACGGCGACTTATGTGTCTCACCGCACAGATCACCACTGTAAACAAGCGGATTCTGGCCATTTGCCTGACCGATCCGGTTTTTCTGGCTCTTCGCGCGATTCTTGCCGCGTGATCTGCCTCCAAGACCATTCCATGTTTCAGCAGGAGGTGGCACGTGTCTGCGAGCAATCCAAATTTTGGGGTTTTCGACCACGACGCCGGATGTACCCGGCACTGGTGTCAATCGGATCCAAGTCACGCTCCAAGCTTATTCGCCTATCCCTCCAAGGCAATGCCTGAGTACCCGGACCGGTGAAAGATTTGCAGTCAAATGATGTCTGAAAAAGGTATTCCAATGATTGTTCCCGCGGAAGATCTTATGCCGAAAACCGGTTCTGGTGATGGCGCTGCCGAAAAGCAGGGTGGCCCTGACGGCGTCATGGAATTGCGGCGCCAAGAAATACTGCTCAAGACGGGCGCTTTGCAAGATGCCTTATCCTGGATGTCCAGCTGGTCGGCGTGTTCGTGCTCTATGCGCCGGAAACGGATGTTTTCGACGAAGAGGAGATGCGGCTGCTGATCGAAATGGCCGACGATATTTCATTCGCACTGGATCATATCCAAAAGGAAGAGCGGCTCAATTATCTCGCCTATTTCGATGCCATTACCGGCCTGCCGAACCGCGCGCTGTTCCAGGACCGGGTCGAGCAGCGGATCGGTGCCGCGCACCGTGACCAGACAGTGTTTTCCGTAATCATGCTCGACCTCGAACGGTTCGGAAGCATCAATGAATCTCTCGGCCGTTAGGCGGGGGACAGTCTGTTACGCCAGATCGCGCGGCTGCTGAAACAGGAGCTCGATGAAACAGATATTCTGGCCCGTCTTTCGGCTGATTATTTCGGCATCACCACTCTGCACGACGATGGAGGTGCGGACATCGCCCATGTCTTGGAGAAGGTTTTGTCCGGGATCCAGAAGCAGCCGTTCCTGATCGGCGGGCAGGAGCTGCGCGTTTCGGCGAGGACGGGGGTATCGTCTTATCCCGCCGACGGGGAGGACATCGAGACCCTTTTACGCAACGCCGAGGCGGCGCTGAAAAAGGCCAAGCTTTCCGGCGACAAGCACCTGTTCTACGCCCCTGAGTTCAATGCACAGATCGCCGAGAAGCTGACGCTCGAGAACAAGCTGCACCGGGCGCTGGAGCAGGAACAGCTGGTGCTGCATTACCAGCCCAAGGTCAATCTCAAGAGCGGGCAGATTTGCGGGCTGGAGGCGCTGCTGCGTTGGAACGATCCCGAAACCGGTCTCGTACCGCCGATGAGGTTCATTCCCTTGCTCGAAGAAACCGGGATGATTCTCGAGGCGGGCCGTTGGGCATTGGCGAAGGCAGCATCGGATTCCCTGGCGTGGCAGTCGAAAGGCTTGAGGGTTCCCCGGATTGCCGTCAATGTCTCCCCGATTCAGTTACAAAAGAAAGATTTCGTCGGCATGGTCGCGCAGGTGATAAGCGGGGCCGGAAACACAGCGGTCGAGTTGGAACTTGAAATTACCGAGAGCCTGATCATGCAAGACATAGAGGCCAATATCCAAAAACTCCGGGGCGTTCAGGAGATGAGCATCGAGGTGGCGATCGACGACTTCGGCACCGGCTACTCCTCGCTCAGCTATATCGCCAAGCTGCCTGTCAACGCCTTGAAGATCGACCGGGCGTTCATCATAAACATGACCAGCAACTCCGATGATCTGAGCATCGTCTCCACCATCATTTCCCTGGCGCATTCCCTGAATCTGCGGGTGATTGCAGAAGGGGTGGAGACCGAGGAGCAGGCAAATTTGCTGCGCCTGCTCAAATGCGACGAGATTCAGGGGTACTTGTTCAGCCCGGCGGTTCCGGCAGAGCGAATCGAAGAATTTCTGCGCGAGAAAAAATCGCTGCCGCGCTAGCGGTGCACAACGTCAACGCGGCGTCGTAGCTTATCTCCTTGCCCTTATCGTAGGTCAGGATTTTGCGCAGCGCGGCGGGAATGCGCTCAAGCGCGTTGCCGAAGCGCTGCAGTGGATCGGCCGCACTGCCCCTCGTGCCCTTTTGCACGGCGACACTCGCGGCTGATCGTACTCGGCGACCGAAGCCACTTGTGCTATGGGAGGTGTTGCACGTGGAGTTTGAGACCGCCCCTGTTTAAGGGTGCGGTTCACGCAATACCAGGCTACGGGCCGCGATTGCGGGTCAATCGGGAGTATTCGGAGCGTGCGAAGCGGGCTGACGATTTGCGCCCACTGCGGTTTCACCGTCCGCGCCAGCTGTCGCCAAGGAGGCGAGCACAGTGCGCGCCTGCTCCTGCAGCGCGCGGTACGACGGCTCCCATTGGCCATCGCGCGGCGTCGACAACGCCAGCCGCGCGAGCACGCCCTGTGCCGCCGTCAGTTGCCGGCGGACACTCTGGATTTTGTCCAGTGCCTGCTGGTGGTCGTCGAGCGCCACCAACAGCACCCTGCGGTCGCGGCACACCCCGATGCACGTCTGCGGCGCCTCGATCTTGCCGCAACCGATGCACTGCCACGCCTGGATGTATTCGGTCATACGCTCGCCTCCGTCGCGGCCGCGGCGTCACTGCACGGCCGTGCCGGATGCGCTACGACGCATCGTGTGCGGCCTGCGCAGAACCGGCTTCGACGGGCCATTGCGGATCGTCGAAGTAGCGCGGGTATTGGGCCACGGCGTCGCGCATCGCGGCCACCGCAGCCATATCCTGCGGGTTCTTCTTGAACGTCTGCGTGGCGGTCAGCAGCGGCCCCAACATGCCGTGCAGCGCGGCATCCGCGTCGGGCGCCAGCTTGCAGTGGGCGAACAGGTAGCTGGTCGCCTCCTCGATGGTGGCGACACGGTCGAGCGCCATCGCCTGACTCATGTGGCCCATCTCGTAATGGCGCAGTTCGCCGAGCGCGGTGTGGATGCGGCCCATGCCCTCGCGCAGCGGCGCGTCGGTGGCCCAGCGCTGCGCCGGTGCGGGCACGGGTGCGTTGGCGGCGTGTGGGGCGTGGTCTTCGTGAGGATGCTGAGGCGATGCCTGCGCCGCCGCGGCCAGACCGAGGCTGCATGCCAGTGCGATGCCGAGGTTCACGAGTTTCATGCGCGGGACTCCGCAAAGCGGCGCGAACGCCGCGGATGAGAGGATCCTAGCCCGCGCCGTCGCGACCGGCGCTGATCCATGTCAACGGCACGGTGTAAACAGGAACAACGGCTCACACACCGCTCATGCCGGCTTCGACGCATACAGCAGCTTGCCTTCGCCATCATGCACGCTGACATCCACCGCGATGCCTTGGCGCACGCTTTCGGTGACTACACAGAAATCCTCGAACTGGCCAAGGATGCGCTCCAGATGCTGCAATGACGCGGCCGCGCTGGCCATGCTGAGGTCCACCGCAATGCGTTCGATGCACCAGCGCCCATCGGCATTGCGGCCCAGCGTGGCGCGTGCGCGCGCGGTGAGCTTTCCCGGATCGTTCTTGAACTTGCGCAGCGAGAACAGCAGGCTGGCCGACAGGCAATTGGCCACCGCTGCGGCCAGCAGCCGCGACGGGTTTGGGCCGGCATTGCGGCCGAGCGGCGGCGGTTCATCGGTATCGAGCGGCGGCAGCGAGGTGCCGTCGAAACGCACGCGGAATTCGTAGTCGTCGATCTGCTCGAGCGTCAGCTCGATACTCTGCTCATCGCTCATGCGTGTTCTCCATTCAGTGGCCGCCTGACTTCGGCACGGTGCAGCCAAGCGTAGTACAGCAGCGGGATCACTATCAGGGTAAGCACGGTCGAGACCATGACGCCGAACACCAGCGACACCGCCAAGCCCTGGAAGATCGGGTCGCTGAGGATGAAGAACGCACCCAGCATGGCCGCCACCGCGGTCAGGATGATCGGCTTGGCGCGCACCGCGCCCGCCTCGATCACGGCATCTTCCAGCGTCAGCCCCGCCGCCAGCGAGTGGTTGATGAAGTCGACCAGCAGGATCGAGTTGCGCACGATGATGCCGGCCAGCGCGATCATGCCGATCATCGAGGTGGCGGTGAACTGCGCGCCAAGCAGCCAGTGCCCGGGCATCACGCCGATCACGGTCAGCGGGATGGGCGCCATGATCACCAGCGGCACCAGGTAACTGCGGAACTGGCCGACCACCAGGAAATAGATCAGCACCAAACCGACCGAATAGGCGATGCCCATGTCGCGGAAGGTTTCGTAGGTGATCTGCCACTCGCCGCTCCACTTGATCGAGAAGCGCGAATCGTTGGCCGGCGGATCGATGAAATGCTGCTCAAGGTGGTGGCCGTCAAAGGTCATGTGGTCGATCTTGCTGACCATCCGGAACATGCCGTAGACCGGGCTGTCCTCGCTGCCGGCATCGTCCCCGGTGACGAAGGTGTAGGGCAGCAGATCCTTGTGGTAGACCGCGTCGGCCCACGGCTCGTCGACCACTTTTACCACCTCGGAGATCGGCACCAGCTGGCCCGACTGCGAGCGCACGCGCAGGGTCAGGGTGGAGTCCATCGAGCCCAGCGCCGCCTGCGGCAGCCGCAGCATGAGCGGCACCGCGTGCTTGGCGTTGTCATCGGCAAGATAGCCGGCCGGATCGCCGCCCATGCCGGCCTGCAGCGCGGCGACGATCTGGCCCTGGTTCACGCCGAGCGTGACCGCGCGTTCGCGGTCGATCACGATCAGCTTGCGCGTGGCATGCGGATTCTCGACGCTGGTGTTGACGTCAACGATACCCGGGGTCTCGTCGAACAGCTTCTCCAGCGACAGCGCGATCGCGCGCTGGTCCTTGTAGCTGGGACCGAAGATCTCGGCCACGATCGGCGCCTGCACCGGCGGCCCCGGCGGCACTTCCGCCACCACCAGATGGGCATGAAAGCGCTGCGCCACCGCAGTCAGGGCCGGGCGCACCGCCAGCGCGATCTGGTGGCTTTGCCGCCCGCGCTGATTCTTGTCGACCAGATTGATCTGGATGTCGCCCTGATAGGGCTGGTTGCGCAGATAGTACTGGCGCACCAGTCCGTTGAAATTCATCGGTGCCGAAGTACCCACATAGACCTGGTAGTCCTTGACCTCGGGCACCCGGTCCAGCACCTTGCTCATGTCAAGCAGGGCGCGGTCGGTCTGCTCCAGCGTCGAGCCCTGCGGCATGTTTAGCACCACCTGGAACTCGGACTTGTTGTCGAACGGCAGCATCTTCAGGACGACCGCCTTGACCACCACCAGCCCCACCGCCAGCAGCACCAGCGCACCCATGCCGAGGAACAACCGGCGACGCTTCCGCGAGGCCTTCTCGCCCACCAGGAATGGCGTCATCAGGCGATTGAACAGGCGCTGCAGGAAGCGATCGATCTTCGACTCCTCGACCGCGCGCTCATGCGCCACCTCGCCTGCCGGCTGATGCACGTGATGACGCAGCAGCCGGTAAGCCAACCAGGGCGTGACGACGAAGGCCACCGCCAGCGAGATCAGCATGCCGGCCGAGGCGTTGATCGGAATGGGTCGCATGTACGGGCCCATCAGACCACCGACAAACGCCATCGGCAGCAGCGCCGCGATCACCGTGAACGTCGCCAGGATGGTCGGGCCGCCCACCTCATCCACGGCGGCCGGAATGGCCTCAAGCAGGCGTTTGTCGCCACGCGCCATGTGGCGGTGGATGTTCTCGACGACCACGATGGCGTCGTCCACCAGGATGCCGATGGAGAAGATCAGCGCGAACAACGACACCCGGTTGATGGTGAAGCCGATCGCCCACGAGGCGAACAGGGTGATCGCCAGGGTCACGACCACCGCGGTGCCGACCACGATCGCCTCGCGCCAGCCCAGCGCGAACAGCACCAGCAGCACCACCGCCAGCGCGGCCAGCGCCAGATGCTGCATCAGTTCGTCGGCTTTCTCGTTGGCGGTAAGGCCGTAGTCGCGGGTCACGCTGACATGCACGCCCGCGGGGATGTCGACACCGCGCAGCTCGGTCAGCCGCGCGCGCACCATGTTGGCGATGGTGTAGGCATTGGTGCCGGCCTTCTTGGCGATCGCCAGGGTCACGGCGGGCGCCAGTCCGGTGACCGGCCCGACGCGTCTTGGCGGTGTGCCGTACGAGGCCATGCGCGTCGGGTAGTTGGCGCCGGAGAGGACATGGGCGACATCCGAGAGGTAGATCGGCTTGCCGCCCGCCAGGCCGATGACCAGCCGCGAGACATCCTCGGCATTCATCAGCAGGGTGCCGGCCTTGACCGGCAGGTCGCGGTTGTCGCCGATCTGGTCGCCCACGTCAGCGGCGACGTTGGCGGACTTGAGTGCATTGGCGAGGTCGCCGACGGTGAGGTTGTAGGTGGCCAGCTTGCCCGAATCGATCTCGATCATCACCGCGCGGTCCGGCGCACCCAGGGTGTAGACGTCGCGGGTGCCGGGAATGCGCTTGAGGTCGGTCTCCAGCGTGTGCGCCACTTCGGCCAGCTGCACGCCGCCGATGTCGGCGCGATCCGACCACAGCGTCAGCGCCATCATCGGCACGTCGTTGATGCCGTAGGGCTTGACCAGCGGCTGACCCACACCCAGCGCGGGCGGCGCCCAGTCGGCGTTGGAGTAGATCTTGTTGTAGAGGCTGACCAGCGCTTGCTGGCGCGGCACGCCGACCTGGAACTCGACCGTGACCACCGCCATGCCTGGCTGGCTCACCGAGTAAACGTGCTTGATGCCATTGATCTCGGACAGCTTCTGCTCGAGCGGAAAGGCGACCAGGTTTTCGACGTTGCGCACGCTGGCGCCGGGATACGGCACCATCACGTTGGCCATCGTCACCTCGATCTGCGGGTCCTCCTCCTTGGGCGTGATGATTGCCGCGGCAATGCCCAGCAGCAGGCCGGCCAGCGCCAGCAGCGGGGTGATCTGCGAGGTCTGGAACGCGCGCGCGATGCGCCCGGAGATACCCAGCTTGTGTGGCTCACTCATGTGCCGACGCGCCCCTGGCGTGCTGCTCGTCGAGATACTTCACCGCCGCCACCGGATCGGTGGCGATGCGCTCGTCGTCGTCGAGTCCGGCCAGCACCTCGATACGGTCGCCATAGCGGTAGCCGGTGCGCACCTGGCGCAGCGTCACGCCATGCTCGCCGAGCACGTACACGCCGAGTATCTCGCCGCGCTGCACCAGCGCCGTGGCCGGCACCAGCAGACGATGCGTTTCGCCGGTGGCGAAGGCTACCTTCACCGTCATGCCCGGATACAGCCCCGTGCCGTCACCCGGAAGCTCCAGCCGCACGCTGAAGGTGTGCGTGGCCGGATCGGCATACGGAAAGACAGTGACACTGCTGGCCACCACGCGGCGACGGCTGTCGCCATCAAGCAGCACGTCGGCCGCGTGGAAGTTGCGGATCGCCTCCACCGCACTCTGCGGCACCTGCACGTTGACGCGAAGATCCTGCAGCGACTCCAGCGCGATCAGCGGCTGCGGCGATGGCGGCCCCGCCTGCACCGCCTCACCCACCTGCACATAACGCCGGGTGACGATACCGGCGTAAGGCGCACGCAGCACCGTGTAATCCAGCTGCTGACCTACCTGATTGAGCTGGGCCCGGGCCAACTGCAGCGCCGCCTGCGCGGCATCGCGCCGCGCGCGCTCCTGGTCGAGCTGCGCTTTTGCCACATAACCCTTCGTGTAAACCGCCGCAAATCGCTGATACGAGGCGAACGCCTCGTTGTAGGTCGCCTGCGCCGAGGCGATCTGCGCCTGCGCGGCGTTGCGTGCCGACTTCTGCTCGACATCGGTGAAGCGCACGAGCACCGCGCCTTTCGGCACGATGTCGTTGACATCGTAAGGCAACTCGATCACTCGGGCATTTGTCTGTGCCGAAATGACAGCCTGATGCACCGCCTCGACCACGCCGTCCCAGACCTGTTCGCGTCGTGCCTTCTCGGCGTGCACAACCACTGAGGCCAGCGCCGGAGGCTGTGCCTGCGCGACGGCAGATGGTTCCTTGTTCCCGCAGGCCGCCAGCAGGGCGAGCGCCGCCGCCAGCATGCTCGAACGCACGGGCTTCATCAGCGACGACATCGGCGTTATTTCGCCTCGTCGACCATGCGCATGGTCGCGTCTTCGACCTCGTGCGCAATCGCCGCGAGCGCGGGATCCTGCGAGAGCATGCCAAGCATCTGCACCGGCTTGATCAGGCCGATCCGCGTCTTACCCTGTTCGGTGTAGACCGAGATACGGCACGGCAACGCCATGTTCAAGCGCATGTCCGTGGCCAGCACGCTTGCGGCCTGGCGCGGGCTGCACACCTCGAACACCTTGCACTGCTCAGCAAACGCGATGCCCTTGCTGCGCAGCGTGGCACCGAGGTCGTGGACATGCAGCACGCCGAACTCGTGGCGTTTGACCGCCGCGTCCAGATCGGTGGCGGCCTGGTCGAATGTCTTCTGTGTTTCAACGATGTAATACATGGTTTACCTCGATTTGATGGCCGGCGAAGCCCATCGGCTTCATGTGACAGCGACGCCGCAACCCGCACGAATCGCGGGAGTCATTGCGGGGCCTCATGACGGGAACGCGCAACCGGGCTTGAGGCCAAATTTGCGCAATATCAGCGCCAACGGGCAGAACCCGGTGAACGCGGACTGCAGCAGATTCGCGCCCACGAACACAGCCAACCAGATCCAGCCGGGCGCGACGAAATGCGCCAGCGCAATGCTCGCCAGCACTACGGTGCCGGCAAAACCGAGAACGACACGATCAACATTCATGACGACACTCCTCATGCAAGCCAAAGATCAATGCCTGGACGTCGGCGATGCAACCAGCAGCCGCCTGCTTGACGCAAGTCAGTTTTTTCTAATAATAGGAATATCTAATTTAGATGTAGCTTATTTAGATGACGATGGTAAAGTCAAGCCCATCGAGCGCGCCTTCATAGCGGCGCGACATACGAGAGACCAGCAAGATGCAGATGCCAGCCAACGCGGATCTGACCTCCATGCAGTCGCGTGCCGAGGAGGCCTCGAGGTTGCTCAAGGCTCTGGGCAACGCGCAACGTCTGCGCGTGCTGTGCCTGTTGGTGGGCGGGGAGATGTCGGTGGGCCAGATCAACGAACACCTGCCCGAGCTCAGCCAGTCGGCGCTGTCCCAACACCTGGCCAGGTTGCGCGACGAAGGCATGGTCAGCACCCGACGCGAATCGCAAACCGTCTGGTACGGGCTGCCTGAGGGCCCCGCCCACGCCATCATTGCCGCCCTTTACGACATCTACTGTGCAACCGGCGCTGACGCCAGCCGACGCCTGTCGAAACCGTCGAAACGCAGCCAGCCGGCGCGCAAGCGCACGCGCAACCCCGGCTAGACGGCATGACTTCCGCGGCCAGTGCTGAATCGGGCAGCGAGAAATGCGCGCGGTCGCCATAGGTGGCCTCCGTGACCACGTAGTCGGCCGCTGGGGCTGGCGTGGGATCGCGCAGGATCGGACGTCCCGGGTTGCCGAGGTCACCGTAGAACAGCATGCGCTGCTGCTTCGTGCCGTCGTCCAGCTGCAGCCGGATCGTGGCCGAACCGCGGATATGGCAGGCATCCAGGAAGTGTGCGCGGATCCCGTCGGTCACCGCCACCGTCTCACTGTGGCGCAGATCGCCGTCGAAGAACTCGAACGCATGAAAGGCGTCGCCGGGCGTGTACAGTGGTTCCGCCGGCGGTTCGTCGGGGTGGCGGTCGTCTGATCGTCGCGGATCTACCGGCCCTCGAGCGTCTCGCCAGAGCCGTTGCGACCGCTCTGCGCGATGTGCCCCGGCGGGTATGCTCATCGCGTTCTCTGCGCCTCACAGGTCGAGGGTGTGGATAACCTGGGCGGCATCCTCCGGATCGCGCCGGCGGTGGAAACCAAGGTAGTCGGCCAGCTCGCGCATCGGCTCGTTGGCGGCGTCGTCAATCGAGAACATCTGACGGAAGCCGTTCTTGCGCGCCACGCCGATCAGGTGGCGCATCAGCAGCACGCCCAGACCGCGGTGCTGCCAGTCGTCGGCGACCGTCACCGCGCACTCGCAATGCCGGTCATCGCCCGAGGCGCTATAGCGGCTCACGCCCACCTCGCGCAATACGCCATTGTCGTGTGCCAGCGCCACGAACGCCATGCTCCGCTGGTAATCCACGTTCACCAGCTGGTTGAGGAGCTCCGCACTCGCCTTGCGGATCGTGCCGAGAAAGCGGAAGTGCCGCGCGCCCGGCGACAGCCGTTCGATGAGGTCGCTCTCGCGCTCGCGGTCTTGCGGGCGGATTGGCCGCACCAGTACGCGGCTGCCATCGTTCAGCGTCTCGATCCAGTGGTCGCCGGCAAGCGCGGGAAAGGCGGCGTCGGCGGGCGGATGCGCGGTTGGAGCAGCAGACATGATGTGATCTCCGGTAGCCGTGATGCGCGGTGCCGTCAGCAAGCGCTAACGGCCGCCCACGACCACTGTTGTACGCCGCGCGCGACGGCTCGCTCTTGATCGAGGTCAACAGGAATCGATGCGACGCTCAGCCCGCCTCGCGGCTGCGCAGCGAGCGGCCGCTGCTGTCGCACAACGCCGTCAGAAGGTCGGGGCGCAGGATGCGTACCGTCTTGCGGTTCACCGCGAGGATGCCGGCGGCTTCCATCCGGCTGAACAGGCGGCTGACCGTCTCCACCACCAAGCCGAGGTAGTTGGCGATGTCGTAGCGTGACATCGGCAAGTTCAATGTCGAGGGATCACGCGACAGCCGTCCGTAGCGGTCGGCGAGGCTCTGCAGGAAGATCGCCAGCCGCTCCTGCGCCTGCTGGTTGCCCATCATCGCCAGATGGCGCTGCTCGGCCACCATCTCGCGGCTGACCACCCGCATCAGCTGGCCATGCAGCGAGGGCACCTCGCGCACCACCTGCTGCAGCTGCGCGTAGGGCAGCTCACAAATGCTGGTGCGTTCCAGCGCCTCGGCGTCGCACAGATGGTGATCGTTGGCGAGCGCGTCGATGCCAACGATCTCGCCTGGCAGGTGGAAACCCAGCACCTGCACGTCGCCAGCCGGGTTCTCCACGAAGGTCTTGAGCGAGCCGGAGCGCACCACGAACAGCGCGTGGAACGTGTCGCCCTGACGGAACAGCGCCTTGCCGCGATCGAGCGTGCGCTTGTGGTGTACGATGGTATCCAGCCGTTCCAGATCGGGGCGCCCGATGCCCGCCGGCAGGCACAACTCGTTCAACGCGCACAAGCCGCAACTGCGCCGAAGCTGATTGAGATCGAGGATGGTGGCGCCGGTTTCCATGGGTTTCATCGCTGCGAAGTGGAGAGCCGCTCGCTGCGTGGGGGGTTTGCGCTGACCATAATAGCACCGCGCCGCACTGCACCATAATAATACCGCGCCGCACTCCACCATAATAACACCGCGCCGCACTGCTCTGAACCACACGACGGCGTCGAGCATCCGTCGCGATGGATCGCTCAACGGTTGTTGAGGTTGTGGTAGAGCTCCTCCTCCTGCGCGAAATGCAGATTCAGCACCGTGTCCAGCCGCAGCAGCACGCGCTGGATCTCGGCCAGCGAGGCCGTCGGTGCGCTGCCGGCGAGATCCGCGCTCATGCGCGCCAACAGGCGGGTGAGGCGGAAGATCTCGCGGTGAGTGTGGCTCATCGCGGCGAGTGGATCGTCGCCATGCAAGCGGTCGGCCAACTGCGGATACAGCTCGCCCTCGTCGGCCTGCTCGTGCGGGATCAGCTGCCGATTGAGCAGCTCGACCAGCCCGGCCAGTTCATCCCGCGCTGTGGCCGGCGGATAGCTGGTGATGCGCTCGGCGGCCATATGCACGCGTTCCAGCACCGGCGCCAGTTCGGCGTGGTCGCGGCGCAGCTGGTCGCTCTGCTCGGCATCGAGCGCCGTGATGGCGATACCTCGCCGCCCGCCGCCGAGCGCGCGCAGCGCGTTGACGATCACCGCCACGTCGATCGCCTCCTGCGCAATCGCGCCGGCCAGCGGCGGCAGCAGGCCGACCGCGGCCAGCAGCATCGCCAGCAGCGACAGCCCCATCCCGGCCAGCACGCTCTGCACCGCAATACGCCGAGCACGGCGGGCGATCTGCATGGCCTCGGCAATGCGGTCCAGACGGTCGGCCAGCAGCACCACGCCAGCCGCCTCGGACGAGGCGGTGGCACCGCGCGCACCCAGCGCGATGCCGACGTCGGCCGCCGCCAGTGCCGGCGCGTCGTTGATGCCGTCGCCGACCATCAGCGTGAGGCCATCCGCGCGACCCTGCACGATGGCCGCCAGCTTGTCGGACGGGGTGAGTCCGGCGCGTACCTCATCCACACCAGCGGCGACGCCAATCGCCTGCGCGCTCTCCACACGATCGCCGGTGAGCATGACGATGCGACGGATGCCGGCCTGGCGCAGCAGACGCAACGCGCGCGGGGATTCCAGCCGCAGGCGGTCGGCAAACAGCACTGCGCCGGCCATGATGCCGTCGATCGCGATGAAGCTGCCGCTGATGTCCTCGTAGGCCATGCGCTGCAGCAGTGTGTCGGTCCAGGCCAGTGCCGGCGTGTTCGCGGTGACATAGTGATGGCCGCCCAGCATCACCGCGTGGCCATCGACCACGCCGCACAATCCGGCGCCGGGCTCCTCGTGCACCTCGCGAGGCGCCTCCAGTGGCAGCCCTTGGGCGTGCGCGGCCTGCACGATCGCCTGCGAGACCACGTGCGGCGACGCCTGTGCCAGCGAGGCCGCCAGCTGCAGCAGCCGCGCCGGCGGGTGCGTGCCGGTGCTCTCCACCGACAGTACGCTGGCATGCCCGGCGGTGAGCGTGCCGGTCTTGTCGAAGAACAGCACCTGCGCACGCGCCAGCGCTTCCAGCGTGGCGCCATCCTTCACGAGAATGCCGCGGTGCGCACAGCGCGAGATACCGCCCATGATCGCCACCGGTACTGCCAGGATCAACGGACAGGGCGTGGCCACCACCAGCACCGCCAGCGCGCGCAGCGGGTCGCCGCTGAGCAGCCAGGCCGCGCCAGCCACCAGCAGGGTCAGCGGGATCAGGATCAGCGCATAGCGGTCGGCCAGCCGCACGAACGGTGCGCGCGACTGCCGCGCCGCCTCGACCATCCGCACGATGCCGGCATAGGTGCTCTGCGCGGCTGGCTGGCTGGCCGTGAGGTCGAACGGTGCGCCGGCATTGACGCCGCCGCTGCGCACCGTCTCGCCTGGATGGCGGCGTACCGGCAGCGGTTCGCCGGTGAGCGCGGATTCGTCCAGCGTGGCGGTCACATCCAGCACCGTGCCATCGACCGGCACCACCTCGCCCATGCGCAGCAGCAGGCGGTCACCCGGCATTACCTGATCCACTGGCACCTGCTCCAGCGCATCACCGCGATAACGCCACGCAAAGCGCGGGGCACGGTCGATCAGCCGGCGCAGCTCGCGCTCGGCGCGACGGGCGGTGTAGTCCTCCAGCGCACGACCGCCGGCCAGCATCAGCGCGATCACCGCCGCCACCAGCGCCTGGCCGAGCAGCACCGCACCGACGATCGCCAGCAGCGCGATCAGATCCACGCCCGCCTCGCGACGGCGCAGCCGGACCGCAATCTCCACCACCAACAGCACCGTCAGCAGCAGCGCGCTGGCGCTCCACACCAGCGAGGCCATCTCGCCGCGGTCGAGCCAGCGCAGCACCAGCCCAGCCGGCAGCGCCAGCATGGTGACACTCAGCAACGTCGAATTGAGCCAGCGCGGCACGCTCAGCGACATACCAGCACCGGCACGCTGCCGTGCAGAATCACCTTGTGCGTCTCGCTGCCCAGCAGCAGCCGGTCAAACCCGCGCCACCCGTGCGACGCCATCACGATCAGGTCGCACTGGTGTTTCGTGGCGGCGCCGACGATCGCCGCGTAGGGATGATGGTCGAACTCGTAGCCGCTGTCGCAGTGCACGCCAGCGGCACTGGCGCGCTCGCGGGCTTGCGCCAGATAGCGTTCGGCGCGGCTCACCGCCTCCTCGGTGTAGGCATCCGCGGGGAGCTGGATCACTTCGGCGAAATAGGTGACGGCGAGAAACGGCACCACCACGTGAAAGGCGTACACGCTGGCGTCGAGCCGACCGGCCAACTCGATGCCAGTGTCGACGGCGCGCAGGGACAGGTCGGAACCGTCGATGGGCAGCAGGATGTGCTTGAACATGGCAATGCTCCGGGGGCAAGAGGTCAACGGCAGCTGTAGCCACCATCGATGACCAGCTCGCTGCCAGTCACGAACTTCGATTCGTCGGAAGCGAGGTAGACGACGCCCCAGGCGATGTCGTCGGGCTCGCCGAGGTGGCTGAGCGGATGCAGCGCACCGACCTCGCGCCGGTGTTGTGCGAGATCCCCGCCGAGCGAGGCAAGATGCTGCTCGACCATCGGCGTCCAGATGAACCCGGGGTGGATCGAGTTCACCCGGATGCGGTCGGCGGCGTAGAGTAGCGCGTCGGTCTTGCTCATCAGCCGCACCGCGCCCTTGGAGGCGTGGTACGGCGGCAGGTCGGGCGCCCCGACCAAGCCGTAGATCGACGACAGGTTGATGATGCTGCCGCCACCGGCCGCGCGCAGCGGCGCGATCGCATGCTTGGTGCAGAAGAACACGCCCTTCACGTTGACCGCCTGCACGCGATCCCACTCGGCCTCGGTCAGTTCGTGGGTCGGCTTGTTCGCGCCGGCGATGCCCGCATTGTTGACAAGGACGTCCAGACGTCCGAACGCATCGACAGCACCGGCAATGGCAGCCGCCACCTCGGCCTCCACCGCCACGTCAGCGTGGAAGTAGCGCGCCCGCTCGCCGAGCCTTGCGGCCAGCTGTCGCCCCGGCCCGTCGTGCAGGTCGACGATCGCCACACGGGCGCAAGCCTCGGCCAGCCGCTCCACGCAGGCGGCGCCGATGCCCGCCGCACCGCCGGTCACCAGTGCCACTTTGCCGTCGAGCCTGCCCATGGTCGCGCCTCCGCCGAAGATGGTGCAGCGTGCTCGCGCCGGGACGATGCAGTGTTGACCGAGATCAAGCGGACGCCGGATCGGCGCCGCTGTAGATCGCGGTCAATGCCACCGACGCGCAGACAGCCAGATTGCCCGCACCTGCCGCAGGCAACGGAGCCGCAACGATGGATGCGCCAGGTCTGGGAACCCCGCCCACACCGGCGCGGCGGTGAGGTTCACGAGGTTCGTGCGGACGACTGCGGCAGGCGGCGCGGATGCCGCGGATGGAATGATGGTAGTAGCGTCCTCCTCGCCATGACTGATCCATGTCAACGACGCCGGGCCGGGCACGCGCCACGATGCGCACCGATTCCCCACAGCGAGGTGCGCATGCAACTGGTCTGTCCGGCCGGCAACCTGCCGGCATTGCAGGCGGCGATCGACGCCGGCGCCGACGCGGTCTACGCGGGTTTCCGCGACCAGACCAACGCGCGCGCGTTTCCAGGTCTCAACTTCGATGACGCCGAATTGCGTTCCGGCATCGGCTATGCCCACGCGCGCGGCCGCAAGGTCTATCTCGCCCTGAACACCTACCCCGACAGCGCGCGTCTGGCGCAGTGGCACACCGCGGTGGACAAGGCGGCCGAATTCGGCTGCGACGCGATCATTGCCGCCGAGATGGCGGTGCTCGACTACGCCGCACGCACGTATCCAGCCATGGCGCGGCACCTGTCGGTGCAGGGCTCGGCGACCACCGCACCGGCGCTACGCTACATGCATGAGCGCTTCGGCATCGCCCGCGCGGTGCTGCCGCGCGTGCTGTCGATCCAGCAGGTCGAGCGCTTGTGCGAGGGTTCGCCGGTGCCGCTGGAAGTGTTCGCGTTCGGCAGCCTGTGCATCATGGTCGAGGGCCGCTGCCAGTTGTCGAGCTACGTCACCGGCGCGTCGCCGAATCGTCACGGCGTGTGCTCGCCGGCGAAGTTCGTGCGCTGGGAGGAACACGACGACGGCTGCCGCAGCGTGCGCCTCAACAACGTGCTGATCGACCGCTTCGAGCCCGCGGAACCGGCCGGCTACCCGACCGTGTGCAAGGGCCGCTTCGACGTGGGCGGCGAGATCTTCCACGCACTGGAGGAGCCGACCAGTCTCAACACGCTGGAGCTACTGCCGCGCTTGGCGCAGGCTGGCGTGGCAGCGCTGAAGATCGAAGGCCGCCAGCGCGGTGTGGCCTACGTGTCCTCGGTCACTCGCACCTGGCGCGATGCACTGGACCGCTACCGCGCCGCGCCGCAGAACTGGCAGCCGCAACCGGGCTGGCAGCCATCGTTGTCGAAGCATGCCGAAGGTCACCAGACCACGCTCGGCCCCTACCACCGCAGCTGGCACTGAACCGATGGACACGATGAAACTGAGTCTGGGCCCCCTGCAATACTTCTGGCCGCGCGAACGCACGCTGGCGTTCTACCGCGAGGCGGCGCAGTGGCCGGTCGACATCATCTATCTGGGCGAGACGGTGTGCAGCAAGCGCCGCGAGTTGGGCACCCGCGACTGGATCGCGCTGGCGGCGGAACTGGCCGCAAGCGGCAAGCAGATGGTGCTGTCGTCGCTGGCGCTGATCGAGGCTGAGTCGGAACTGGGTGTGCTGCAGCGATTGGTTGACGACGGCCACTGCTGGATCGAGGCGAACGATCTCTCTGCGGTGCAGTTGTGCCGTGAGCGCGGCGTGCCGTTCGTCGCCGGCCCTTCGCTCAACATCTACAACCACCACGCGCTCGCGCTGCTGATGGAAGACGGCCTGCGCCGCTGGGTACCCGGCGTGGAACAGGGCGAGGTGCTGCTGCGCGAGCTGCGTGCGGCCGTGCTGGCCGACGGCCGCACGATGCCGGAGCTGGAACTGATCGCGTTTGGCCGGTTGCCGCTGGCGTACTCCGCGCGCTGCTTCACCGCGCGCGCGCTGGACGTGGCGAAGGACCAGTGCGGCTTCCGCTGCATCG
The DNA here is from genome assembly GCA_003142815.1 of Rhodanobacteraceae bacterium. Taxonomy (GTDB): domain Bacteria; phylum Pseudomonadota; class Gammaproteobacteria; order Xanthomonadales; family Rhodanobacteraceae; genus Dokdonella_A. Next base: position 8,535 of record PLNP01000033.1, on the reverse strand, counting down.
ACTACCCCGACGGCCTGCCGCTGGCCACCCGTGAGGGCAAGCCGTTCTTGCGCATCAACGGTATCCAGATCCAGGGCGAGGAGATCACCGACCTCGGTCCCGAGCTGCCGGTGCTGCGCGAACTCGGCATCGGTGTGCTGCGCCTGTATCCGCAGGCCGAGGGCATGGCCGAGGTGGTTGCGCATTTCGATCTTGCGCGTCGCTCGCCCACGCCGCCGCCGCACATCGGCGCGCGCAATGGCTACTGGCACGGCGAGCCGGGGATGCGTCCCGCCGGCGGCGCCTGACTCAGCGTTGCAGCGGGGCCCGCTGCGGGCGCATGTAGCGCAGCAACTGCCGCAGCAGGCCAACGAAGGCCGCGCTCCACGCCACGAGCGAGATAACCAAGAACGTGGGCGCGAGCCAGCCGAGGAAGGGCAGGTCCATCGCGTGCGCCATCTGGTGCGTGCTCGCCGCGTACATGCCCAGCGGGAACACCGCACCCCAGTACAACGGGTCGTAGCGCAGCGGAAAGCGCTTGTAGATGTAACGCCACACCGCCAGCACCGCCAGCATCGGTATCCACCAAGTGCCGGTGGCCCAGTAGAACACGGTGAATCCCTTCAGGAAGGGCAGCAGCGACAGCAGAAACGGCGCGTCGGGCGCGTTGGCGATCAGCAGCGAACCGGCCAGCGTGGAGATCGCCATGGCGCCCATGTTGATCCAGTACGGCGGCGCCAGGTCGCCCGGCGAGAAGTGGAAGAAGGTGTAGCGGTAGAAGATCAGCGACATCATCCAGATGTACAGCATGCCGCCCCACAGCCACATCGACAGCGCGAAGAAGTTCAGCTCCAGCTTCCACGGCTGGTCGAAATGTGCGGCGATGAGCGCGCTGAGCACGGCCAGCGACTGCGTCGCGACCACTGCCAGCAACCAGCCGCCGTTGATGCCACGGTCGAGCGTCGGCTTGTCTTCCTTGATGGTGAACGCGGTGAAGATGGTGTAGGTGAGGCCGATCCACAACACGATGGCCAGCGCCCACAGGATGATCGCGCTGCGGAAGTCAGCGGCCAGCAGCACGAGCTGGCAGCCGAGCACCGCGGTGCCAGCCACGGTGGTGAAGAAGCCCGGACCGCGCAGATGGTCGATGAGGTCGCCGGCGAACTGCCGGGTGTGGCGCAGCAAACGCAGCACGGTCAGCAGCCACAGCACGACCCAGGCGACGACGTTCAGCGCGAACAGCGCGCGCGCGAGCGCCGAAAACCCGCGCTGGTGCAGCGCGATCGAGACGATGCCGGTGGCCATGACCATCGCAAAGCTGGCCGGCGACAGTCCGCCCAGATCGGCCAGCGCCCGCGCCAGGCGTCCGCGCGGGCTTGCGCGTGCCGCGGCCGCGTTCATCGCCGCCGCCGTGTCAGGCGGACGCGCCGGTCCGCGCGGCCGCGGCCTTCGTGCACGCAGCCAATGGCTTGACCCGGATCAGCGTGCGCGCGCCGCCATCGGGCGAGGATAGGCCCTCCTCCTCTCGCTCCGTCGGCCATGTCCTCGCATCTGGAAAGTTTCGCCAACCTGCTCGCTGCCGCCCGCGCCCAAGCCGAGCCGCAGCGTCTGCTGTTCGTGTTCGCCGCCGCCGAACTGCCGGGCGACGCCAGCCCCGCGGAAAGGACCCGCTTCGAACGTGGCGACGGCGGCACGCTGGCGCCCGTGCTGTGCGTGGACAAGCGGCCCGAGGAGATCACCGACTTCGCCGCGCTGGTGCGGGAGTCGCTGCAAACCGGCGTGCGCTGGGACATCGCATTTGTCGCCGCAATGTCCGGGCGGGCCGGCTTCGCGCCCGGCAGCGACGAGGCCGTGCAGCCGCTGCGGCTGATGGTTGAGGCGATCAAGGGCGGCCGCACCGGCGAGCTGCTGGCGGTGGATCGCAGCGGCGAGCTGGTCCAGCTCGAGCGGGCTTGAGCCGCGGGCGCGAGCGTCAGCAGGCGCGCACGGGGGTTGTGCCACGGTTCCCCACGGCGCGTTTCACGCGCCGCTTCGTTCGACAGGTCTGCGCCGTGCAGGGTCATGGCCTGCGCCCGGCCATCATCATCTCGGGCAGGTCGGTCTCGCGGCCGATCTGCGGGAAGTGGCGGCGCTCCATGCGGCGGATGGTGAAGTGCATCCAGGTCAGCGCCGTGGCGGCCAGCATGAACAGCAGCATGAAGCAGCTGGTCCAGACACCGATGAGGTCGTTCAAGGCGCCGAAGGCGATCGGCAGGAAGAAGCCGCCGAGGCCACCGATCATGCCGACCACGCCGCCCACCGCGCCGACATTGTTCGGGTAATAGGTCGGGATGTGCTTGTATACCGCGGCCATGCCCATCGGCATGAACAAGCCGAGCACGAATACCAGTGCGCTGAACGGAACCACGCCCATGGCCAGGGTGAACTCGATCGGCCCCTTCACGCCGGTGACCACGTAGGTCGTGGTCGGGTACGACAGCAGGAAGGTGCAGGCCACAGAGACGCCGAAGGTCCAGTACATGACCCGGCGCGCACCGATCCTGTCCGAAAGCCAACCGCCAACGATGCGCAGCAGGCTGACCGGGATCGAGTAGCAGGCCGCGATCAGGCCGGCGGTCTTGATGTCGAGCCCATAGGCGCCGGTGAGGTAGCGCGGCAGCCACAGCGCCAGCGCCACGAACGCGCCGAACACGAAGAAGTAGTACAGCGAGAAACGCCACACCTGCAGGTTCTTCAGCGGCGCCATCTGCTCGCGGAACGGCACCGGCTTGATGCCCTCAGCGCGACGCCTGGCCAGACCGGGATAGTCCGGGGCGGTGAAGAAAAATACCAGCGCGACCACGGCCAGACCCAGCGCCCAGACCTTGGCCACCATGTGCCAACCGTAGGCGACCATCACCATCGGCTCCAACACAGTGGTCACCGCCGCGCCGACGTTGCCAGCGCCAAAGATGCCCAGCACGGTGCCCTGCTTCTCCGCCGGAAACCATTTGGAAACATAGGCGACGCCGACCGCGAACGAGCCGCCGGCGACGCCGATTCCCAGCGCCGCCAGCAGGAAGCCCGGGTAGGTCGTGGCGTGGGTCAGCAACCAGGTCGCGCCGGCACTGGCGAGCATCACCAAGGTAAAAACGATGCGCCCGCCGTACTGCTCGGTCCAGACGCCGAGGAACACGCGGCTCAGCGAACCGGTGAGGATGGGCGTGGCGACCAGCAGGCCGAACTGGGTTTCGTTGAGCCCAAGCTGCTGCTTGATCTGGATGCCGATGATCGAAAAGATCGTCCACACCGCAAAGCATACGGTGAAGGCGAACGTACTGAGCCACATGGCCCGTTGTTGCTGACCGCTGGAGACAGTCTCAAGGTCCTGCATAGCTGGATTTCCTAAATTCGAATGGAGCCTGGTGCCAGGCTGCCTCCGCCTCCGCGCGGCCATGCGCGCTGCAACCGCGCTGCGCGTCAGGCGTTACATCGGCAACCGTGCGAATCTGTCATCACTGCATCGCAGGCGGCGTGCGATCACGCCGCTAGCGCCTCGATCTCCTCCAGCCCGCGCACCTCGTAGCGCTCCCGCAGGGTCTGCAGGTAGTGCTGCAGCTCGCGCTGGCGCACCTGCAACTCCAGATAGTCGGAGATCCGCGCGCGTACCTCCTCCAACGTCAATGCCTCGCCCGGCGCAATCTCGTCGATGCTGACCACGTGGTAGCCCCAGCGCGATTCCACCGGGAACGCGGCCAGCCCCTCTCGCAGACGGAAGATCTGACGGTCGAACTCCGGCGTGGTCTGACCGCGCTGCAGCCAGCCTAGCTCGCCGCCCTGCTCCTTCGACGGGCAGTCGGAATGGCGCATCGCAAAATCGGTGAAGAGCACCGGCGTGATAGTGAGCTCGGTGATCAGGCGCTCACCCTCGCTGCGTGCATTGAAACGACCGGTGATGTCATCGACAGCCGCTCCCAGCAGGATGTGGCGCACGCGGATGCGGTCGGGCGAATGGAAGCGCTCCCGGTTCTGCTCGTAGTAACGCAGGCAGTCGTCCTCGCTGGGCACGCGATCCTCGATCTCGCGTTCCAGCAGGACGCGGATACTCGCCTCCTCCGCAGTCTCGCGCCCGATCGGTTCGGCCGGGTCGGCCAGGCCGAGCCGGTCGATCTCACGATGCAGCAGCTCGCGCACCACCAGCGCCCGCGCCGCATCGGCGCGGGACTGTTCCGGTTTCATGGCGCGGTGGTGCTGCATCTCACGCGCGATGTCGGCCTCGCTGATCGGCGTGTCGGCCACAAACAGCAGGCACGGTGCCGGTCGGCCCAGCGTGCGCGGACCGTCGGCCTCGTCGCCGTGGTGGTCGCGCGCGTCCTCCGTCACCGGCTTCTGCGAGTCGATGACGGTGATCGGCAGCACGCGCTGCCTGGGCTTGAGCTGGTTCATGGATTACGTCCTCGGACCGTAGCGCAGCGGGGCTTGGCGACGGCGCACCACCTGGTACGGGCGCCACAGGTAGCTGACCGGAGTGCTCCACACGTGCACCAAGCGCGTGAACGGCGCGATCAGGAACAGGGTCATGCCGAGCAACACGTGCGCCTTGTAGACCCAGTGCACGTCGGTGATGAAGTCGGCGGCGCCGGCGCGGAAGGTGACGATATGCTGTGCCCACTCACCCAGCGCGATCATCACGCTGCCGTCCATGTGATGGGTGGACACGACAATACTGATCATGCCCAACACCAGCTGCGCGAACAGCAGGACCAGCACCAGCGTGTCCCCGAAGCTGCCGGTCGCGCGCACGCGCGGGTTGCTCAGGCGACGCACCAGCAGGATGCTGATGCCGACGAAGCACAGCACTCCGAACACGCCGCCGACCACCATCGCCAGCAACTGTTTCTGCGGCGCGGTGATGAACGCCGCGTACACCGCGTGCGGGGTCAGCAGACCGACCAGGTGACCAGCGAGGATGGCGAGCACACCGATGTGAAACAGGTTGCTGCCCACGCGCATGCCGCGGTCGGAAAGCAGCTGGCTCGAACCGCTACGCCAGGTATAGGCGGCGCGGTCGAAACGGGCCCAGCTGCCGATGAAGAACACCGCCATTGCGATGTACGGATACAACTGGAATGCGAATTGATGGATGTAATTCATGGCTGCACCTGTCGGGCGGCGGCGGGGCGTGCGGGCAGTCGGTCGGGCGGCGAGCAGTTCTCGTCGGGCATTTCTGCACCGAAGCGGATGGCCTCTTCCTCCCACAACCGATCCATGACTTCGGGCGTATCGTCGCGTGGCTCCTCGCTGGCACGCTGCCGCAGCACGCGCAGGTCCAGCTTGCCGTCGGCGATCTCGACCAGGATCTCGAACAGCACCGCGTATGGGCTCTTGCGCTCGCCGGCGCGCGCGGCGAGCAGGCCAACGATATGGTTGACGTGGTGCAGCCAGTCGTGGGCCTCAGCCTGTGGGCGCTGGTCGAGGTATTCGAGCAGCAGCGGCAGGTAATCGGGCAGCTCCCTGGCGGCCAGTTCGAAACCGTTCTTGCGATAAGCCTCGATCAGGTCGACCATCGCCTGGCCGCGGTCGCGTGATTCGCCGTGGATATGCTCGAACAGCAGCAGGCTCATCGAACGGCCGCGGTCGAACAGGCTCAGCCAGTTGTCCTGCGCGGTCAGCGGGTCGGTATCGAGCAGCGTGCGCACGAAATCACCAAGCTCGTCCCGGCGCTGGGGCGACAGCGCCGAGTCGTCCGCGGCGTCCAGCAGTTCCTCGCGGTGCTGCCAGAGTTCGTCCTGCGGGTAATCCATCAGCACGCCGATCAGTTTCAGCAGGCTCATGAGGTCACCTCCTCCTTCTCCTGCCGGTTCGGGTGCACGGCATAAGTCGTGGTCTTGCGCGCACCGAACAGATCGGCCGGGCTGTCACCGCTGCAACCATTGCCGAAGGTGAAACCGCAGCCGCCGCGCTCGCCGAATGCATCGTTGGCGTACTCGCGATGCGCGCTCGGGATGACGAAACGATCCTCGTAGTTGGCGATGGCGAGGTAGCGGTACATGTCCTCGGCCTGGGCCACGGTCAGACCGGCCTGCTTGAGCACTTCCAGGTCCTCGACACCATCGACGTTCCTGGCACGGCGCCAGGCGCGCATCGCCATCAACCGCTCCAGCGCGCGCACCACCGGGGCCTCATCGCCCGCAGTCAGCATGTTGGCCAGATATCGCACCGGAATGCGCAGCGAAGCGACGTCCGGCAGTTCGCCGTTCATGCCGATGCGGCCACGCTCGGCGGCGGACTGGATCGGCGACAGCGGCGGCACGTACCAGACCATCGGCAGCGTGCGGTATTCCGGATGCAGCGGCAGCGCCAGCTTCCAGTCGATCGCCAGCTTGTAGACCGGCGAGGCCTTGGCGGCATCAAGCCAGCTGTCCGGAATGCCCTCGACCCGGGCCGCTTCGATCACGTTCGGATCGAACGGATCGAGGAAGATGTCCAGATGGGCCTGGTACAGATCCTTCTCCGCCGGCACCGAGGCGGCAGCCTGGATGCGGTCGGCGTCGTACAGCATCACACCGAGATAGCGGATGCGGCCCACGCAGGTCTCCGCGCATATTGTCGGCTCGCCCATCTCGATGCGCGGGTAGCAGAAGATGCACTTCTCGGATTTGCCGCTCTTCCAGTTGTAGTAGATCTTCTTGTACGGGCAGGCCGACACGCACATGCGCCAGCCGCGACATTTGTCCTGGTCGATCAGCACGATGCCATCCTCCTCGCGCTTGTAGATCGCGCCCGACGGGCACGCCGACACGCACGCCGGGTTCAGGCAGTGCTCGCACAGGCGCGGCAGGTACATCATGAAGGTCTTCTCGAACGCGCCGTAGATTTCCTTCTGAATCGCGTCGAAGTTGCGGTCCTTGGAGCGCTTGGCGAACTCGGTGCCGAGGATCTCCTCCCAGTTCGGACCCCAGTGGATCTTCTGCATGCGCTGGCCGGTGATCAGCGAGCGCGGACGTGCGGTCGGCTGGTGCTTGACGTCAGGCGCCTCATGCAGGTGCTGGTAGTCGAAGTCGAACGGCTCGTAGTAGTCGTCGATCTGCGGCAAGTCGGGATTGGCGAAGATCTTCGACAACATCCGCCAGCGGCCACCGGCGCGTGGCACCAACTTGCCGGCACGGGTGCGCACCCAGCCGCCGTTCCATTTGTCCTGGTTCTCCCACTCCTTCGGATAGCCGATGCCGGGCTTGGTCTCGACGTTGTTGAACCAGGCGTACTCGACGCCCTCGCGCGAGGTCCAAATGTTCTTGCAGGTGATCGAGCAGGTATGGCAGCCGATGCACTTGTCCAGGTTCAGCACCATCGCGATCTGTGCACGGATCTTCATCACACCACCTCCTTGGCGGAAGCCGGCACGGGCTCGCCATCCAGCCAATCGATCTTGCTCATCTTGCGCACGATCACGAATTCATCGCGGTTGGTACCGGTAGTGCCGTAGTAGTTGAAGCCATAGCTCAACTGCGCATAGCCACCGATCATGTGAGTCGGCTTGACCACCACGCGGGTCACCGAATTGTGGATGCCGCCGCGGGTACCGGTGATTTCCGAACCCGGTGTGTTGATGATGCGTTCCTGCGCGTGGTACATCATCGCCATGCCCGGCATCACGCGCTGGCTGACCACCGCGCGCGCGGCAATCGCGCCATTGACGTTGAACAGCTCGATCCAGTCGTTGTCCTCGATGCCGGCCGCGCGCGCGTCGTCCTCGCTCAGCCACACGATCGGGCCGCCGCGCGACAGCGTCTGCATGAGCAGATTGTCGCTGTAGGTGCTGTGGATGCCCCACTTCTGGTGCGGGGTGATCCAGTTCAGCACGATCTCCTTGTTGCCATTGCTGCGCTTGTCCAGCAGCGGCTCAATGGTTCTGGTGTCGACCGGCGGGCGGTAGCTCATGAAGCCCTCGCCGAACGCGATCATCCACTCGTGGTCCTGGTAGAACTGCTGGCGACCGGTCAGGGTGCGCCACGGAATAAACTCGTGGACGTTGGTGTAGCCGGCGTTGTAACTGACGTGCTCGTCCTCCAGGCCCGACCAGATCGGCGAGGAGATGATCTTGCGCGGCTGCGCCTGGATGTCGCGGAAACGGATCGCCTCGTGCTCCTTGCCGACGGCCAGGTGGGTGTGGTCACGGCCGGTGAATTCGCCGAGCGACTCCCACGCCTTCACCGCGACGTGACCGTTGGTCTCCGGTGCCAGGTGCAGGATCACCTCGCAGGCGTCGATCGCGCTCTCGATCTGCGGACGGCCCTGGCTGACGCCCTCGTCGCGAACGCGATGGTTGAGCTCGCCGAGGAAGTCCACCTCATCCTGCGTATCCCAGTTCATGCCCTTGCCGCCGTTGCCGTGCTTGTCGAGCAGCGGGCCGAGCGAGGTGAACTTCTTGTACAGGTTCGGGTAGTCGCGTTCGACGACCACGATCGACGGCATGGTCTTGCCGGGGATCGGCTCGCACTCGCCCTTCTTCCAGTCGCGCACGCCGAACGGCATGGCGAGCTCGTTCGGGGTGTCATGCAGCGTCGGCACCAGCAC
>PLNP01000040.1 GCA_003142815.1 Rhodanobacteraceae bacterium | reverse complement strand
GCAACCCGGCGATCATCCGCGGGCCGCAGCCGTAACGATCGACCGCGCGGCGCATTGTCTTCAGGGCAGTGCGCCGCGTGACTTGCGGCGCTCGGAAGTCGCGCGCAATCCGGATTCAATCGCCGCTCGGCCGATTACCGGGATTCATCAATGCGCAGATTCTTCGTCTTTCTGATCGCGGCCGGCGTCATGGTGGCGCCTGTGTTCGCGAAGGAGCATGCGGCCCAGAGCGCTCCGCACTTTGCGACCGAATTGCCGTTTCACGACTGCGACGGCCTGATCTGCATCGACGTGGTGCTCGATGGCGCCAAGCCGCGCACCTTGATGCTCGATACCGGCAACGCGCATTCGACCGTCATCACTGACGTCGCCAGGGAACTCGGCTGGTCGCTGGAGCCACTGCAGAGAGACGGCAAACCGGTGCCCGGCATCTATCGCGGCGGCGAACACCGCACCGCGCTCGGTGGGGTCGAGGCGAAGACGAATTTCTTCGTGTTCGATCGCGACCTGCTCGGCGAATACAAGCCGCCGGTCGATGGTTCGATCACCTACGATTTCTTCAAGGACCGCATCCTCCAGATCGACTATCCAGCGCATCGACTGCGCATTTCGGACATCGTCACCACGCCGGTTGCAGAGCACGCAAGCAAACCCGGCACGCTGAAACTCATCACGTTCGGCGAGCACGGACCCCCGATCGTCGTCGGCGCCCCATTCACCGTGAACGGCAAGCGACTGCGCGCGCAGATCGACACCTGTTACACCGGCACGTTGCTGGTCTACGACAGCGCGGTCGCGAAACTCGACCTGACCAAGCAGGGCAAGCCAGAACTGGTCCGCTACACCGATGGCGGCGTGAACATGCTCGCCGCACTCGCGCAAAGCATCGGCTTCGGCACCCAGATCATCGCGAAGAATCCGACCCTGTATTTCGTCGGCGAGGGCAAGAACCCGGTGCACCAGCCTGATGGTTTGTTCGAGGGCACGGTCGGCAACGCGTTGTTCGCGCACAGCATCGTGACGCTCGACTTCCACGCGATGACGCTGGATGTAAAACCGGCGCAGTAGTTGCGTGTTTCACTCCGATGGCCCCTTCCGCGGTGTGAAGACAGCCCGACCGCCGCAGGCGTTCACGTTGCCCGGCAAACTCCGCTCAACTCAATACGCGATGCCGATGCGGCGCATGATTTTTCCGGTCAACCATGCCGGGCCGATCAACAGATAGGCGAGGTTGGTAAGGAACGAGGGGCGTCGGCCTTCGATCATGTGACCGACGAACTGGCCGATCCATGCCGCGGCGAACACGCCGATTGCGAGCCAGAGCAAATGGGTTGGTCCGAGCGAGCGATACAGCCATTCGGTGAGTGCGCCGAACACGATGAACACGACCAACATCGCCGCGCCAAGTGCGTGCGACAACCGCCAGTAGAATGCAACCGCGGCGACCATCACGAGGCCGCACCAGAAACCCGGTCGGCCCATCATTGGCGACACCGGAATCAGCCAAAGTACCGCAATCGTGGCCCATAGGATCGTTGGCACGCAGATCCAGTGGACCCATCGATTGGTCGGATTCTGGTGATCGGCGCTGTAGCCGCCGAACCATTCGTTGATGCTGCGCATAGCAGCGTTCTCCACATCTGACTAGCGTCGAGTGTCGCTCGTGCTCCCTCTCCCCCAAGCACAGCTGGGGGAAAGGGCTTTCGAGGCTTTGGCGGCATCGCGAAAATGTGAGTGAACATCAGCTCCGGGAGGAGGTGGCCCGAAACGCCTGATGAAGATTCGAGCGTCGCGCCACTGTACGGCGCGTCGCCTGCTGCTTCAATCGAGCACGATATCAGCCAGGCGCCGCAGCGCCTCGGCGTATTTCGCCGCGGTGCCGTCAATGACACTGCGCGGCAGCACCGGCCCCGGTGCCTGCTTGTTCCAGTCCAGCGTTTCGAGGTAATCGCGCACGAATTGCTTGTCGTAACTGGGCGGGCTGATGCCGACGCGGTATTCCGTGGCCGGCCAGAAGCGCGAGGAATCGGGCGTCAGCATTTCGTCCATCACATACAGCTTGCCGTCGGCATCGGTGCCGAACTCGAACTTGGTGTCGGCAATGATGATGCCGCGCTGCGCGGCGTAAGCGGCCGCGAACGTATAGATCGCCAGTGTTGCCGCGCGAACCTGGTTGGCGAGGTCGGCGCCGATCGCCGCGATGACTTGGTCGAAGCTGATGTTCTCATCGTGGTTGCCGAGCGCGGCCTTGGTCGATGGTGTGAAGATCGGCTCGGGCAATTTTTCGGACTGACGCAAGCCGGGCGGCAGCGTGATGTCGCACAGCGAACCGGTCCTCTGGTAATCCCTCCAGCCCGAACCGATCAGGTAGCCGCGCGCGATCGCCTCGACCGGTACCGGCTTCAGGCGTTTGGTGATCACGCTGCGCTTCGCGTACAGCGCAACGTCGGTACCCGGTGGCAGCACATCGGCGACGCGCTTGCCGGTCAGATGATTCGGCACGATGTGCGCCGTCTTGCCGAACCAGAAATTGGAGATCTGGGTCAGCATCTCGCCCTTGCCCGGAATCGGATCAGGCAGGACCACGTCGAATGCGGACAGGCGATCGCTCGCGACGATCAGCAATTCATCGGCGCCAAGCGCGTACACATCGCGCACCTTGCCGCGATGGATCAGGTCGAGTCCGGGGAGATTGGATTGCGAGAGAACAGTCGGCACGGCACGATTCCGGTAAGCGCGAGAGACGCGGATTGTAGCGGGCGCTGCGTCAAGCGGTTGTGCAGGAGAGGTGGACGGCCGCGCAAGCTGGTGGTGGGAACACTGAACCCCGCTTCAGACGGCGCTTGCTAGAATCCGCGCCCCCATCACACAGCGACGCCGCCATGTTCGCCACGCCGACACCGCCCATCGTTCCGCCGTCCGCAGCCGCGTCGCGCGGGCGCTATGCGGGTTATTGCGCGCGCTTCGCTACGGCGGAGCCGGTACGATGAGTGTAGTCGGCAAATTCGTCGGCGCGATCGTCGGCCTGATCCTGTTCCACAATCCGATCGGCATGCTGATCGGCGCGGTGCTTGGCCATTTCTACGATAGTGCGGTGAACCGACTGAAACCGCCGTCGATGGGACACGGTTTCATCGAACCGCTGTTCGCGTTCGCTGGCGCGTTGTCGAAATCCGATGGCCGCGTTTCCGAACCCGAGATCGCCGCGACCGAGGCCCTGATGGCGCGCCTGCGCCTGGAGGGCGCGCAACGTCGCGCCGCGATCGAGCGCTTCGGCATCGGCAAGCAAGCCGGCTTCGACGCCAGTCTCGCGATCACCGATCTCAAGGCTTGGTGCGGTGGCCGTCGCGATTTCGCGTTCATCTTGCTCGACCTTCTGCTCGATCTCGTTTATGCGGAAGGCGCACTCGCGCAGGCCAAACTCGCGTTGCTGCGCAAGTTGTGCTCGTCGCTCGGCATCAGCGACCGGGAACTTGCGTGGCTGTCGACGATGAAGGGCTACGCCGCATCGACGCAGGGCCCGCGCAGCCAGGGTTATGGTCCGCGGCCGCCGCCTGCATCGTCGCGGCCATCGGACGTCGATCCCTACGCGGTACTCGGCATCGCGCATGGCGCGAACGAGGGCGACATCAAGCGCGCCTATCGCAAACAGATGAGCCAGCACCATCCAGACAAGCTCGGCGACGTGCCGGTAGAATTGAAGCGTCGCGCCGGCGAGCGCGCGCGAGAAATCAATGCGGCCTACGAACGGATCAAGTCCGAGCGCGGACTGAAGTGACCTCGCAGGAGCGGCTGCGGCCGCGATGCTTTAGGCTTGGCAGAAGCATCGAGACGACATCGCGGCTGAAGCCGCTTCCTGCAGCAGCATGCGGAGCCGACATGGCCAGGCAATCCCCGATCATCGCCCCTTCGATCCTTTCCGCCGACTTCGCGCGGCTCGGCGTGGAAGTCGATGCCGTTCTCGAAGCGGGTGCCGAGTGGATCCATTTCGACGTGATGGACAATCATTACGTACCGAACCTGACCATTGGCCCATCGATCTGCAAGGCGCTGCGCAAGTATGGCGTCACCGCGCCGATCGATGTGCACCTGATGGTCGAGCCCGTCGATCGCATCGTGCCGGATTTCGCCGCCGCCGGCGCGACCTTGATCAGCTTTCATCCCGAGGCGACCCTGCACGTCGACCGTACGATCCAGTTGATCAGGGACTGCGGATGCAAGGCGGGCCTGGTGTTCAACCCAGCCACCTCGCTCAACTACCTCGACTACGTGCTCGACAAACTCGACATCGTGCTGATCATGTCGGTCAATCCGGGATTCGGCGGCCAGAGCTTCATTCCGACCGCGCTCGACAAGCTGCGCCTCGCGCGAGAACGCATCGACGCGAGTGGCTGCGCGATCCGCCTCGAAATCGACGGCGGCGTGAAGCCCGACAACATCGCCGAAATCGCGCGCGCCGGTGCCGACACCTTCGTCGCCGGCTCGGCGATCTTCGGTGAAAAGGATTACCGCGCGGTGATCGCGAAGATGCAGGCGGCGATCGCGGGCATGTGACCGGCTTGCGCGTAATGACGCCGATCGGGCAACCTTGCTATCTTCGCTGGCCCTGCTACCGCTCCGGCCCCGGTCGAATGATTTCCAGCGAAGAATTTTCCGCGCTCGCGGCGCAAGGCTACAACCGGATTCCGGTCGTGCGCGAAGTGTTGTCGGACCTCGACACGCCGTTGTCGGTCTACCTCAAGCTCGCCGACGCGCCCTACGCGTATCTGTTCGAATCGGTCGAGGGTGGCGAGAACTGGGGGCGGCATTCGATCATCGGCTTGCCGTGCCGACGCGTGTATGTGCTGCGCGGCAATACGCTTACCGTCGAGGAACTCGGCGAGGTTGTCGAGACGCGCACGCTCGCCGATCCGCTGGCCGAGATCGAGAAGATCCGCGCGACCTACAAGGTGCCACAGCTCGCCGGGCTGCCCGCATTCAGTGGTGGTCTGGTCGGGCATTTCGGCTTCGAGACGGTCGGTTGGATCGAGCCGCGCCTCGCGTGCGCCGACAAGCCCGACCTGCTCGGCACGCCGGATGCATTGCTGATGCTCTCCGAGGAAGTCGCTGTGTTCGACAACCTCAAGGGACGGCTGTACCTGATCGTGCATGCCGATCCCGCGCAGCCGCAGGCGTATGCACGCGCGCGGCGGCGCCTCGACGAACTCGCGTTCCGCCTGCGCCACTCCGGTTCCGGTTATCCCGGCGTGCTCGATCCGAAGGCGCTCGAGGAAACCGACTTCGTGTCGAGTTTCACGCGCGAGGAATACGAGGCACTGGTCGAAAAGGCGAAGGAATACATCCGCGCCGGCGACATCTTTCAGGTCGTGCCGTCGCAGCGCTTGTCGGTGCCATTCCGCGCGCGCCCGGTCGACGTCTATCGCGCGCTGCGTGCACTCAATCCATCGCCGTACATGTACTTCCTCGATCTGGGGAAAACACAGATCGTCGGCTCGTCGCCGGAAATCCTGGTCCGCCTCAAGGCCGGCAAGGTCGTGGTGCGCCCGATCGCCGGCACGCGTCCGCGCGGTAAAACGCACGAAGAAGACCTGGCGCTGGAACAGGAACTCCTTGCCGACGCGAAGGAACGCGCTGAGCACCTGATGCTGATCGATCTCGGTCGCAACGATGTCGGTCGGGTCAGCAAGACCGGCAGCGTCCAGCTCACCGAAAGCTTCGTGATCGAACGCTACTCGCATGTGATGCACATCGTCAGTCAGGTCGAGGGCGACCTGCGCGACGGCCTGTCCTACATGGACGTGCTGAAGGCGACGTTCCCGGCCGGCACCGTCAGCGGCGCACCGAAGATTCGCGCGATCGAGATCATCCAGCAGCTCGAACCGCACAAACGCAACATCTACGCCGGTGCGATCGGCTACATCGGCTGGTGGGGCGACGCCGACACCGCGATCGCGATCCGCACCGCGGTGATCAAGGATGGCCGTCTACACGTCCAAGCCGGCGGCGGCATCGTGTTCGACTCCGACCCCGCCAAGGAATGGGAGGAGACGATGAACAAGGGGCGTGCGTTGTTTCGCGCGGTGGCGCAGGCGGCGAGTGGGTTGTAGGTGCAAATGATGATGCAACTACAGCTACTGGACGAGGCATCGGCTGCTGCAATGACGCTTGCAGAATTTCGTGTGTGGCAAGCGGAGTATTTTTTGGGCTCTTGCCGGAGGACATCGGGTCCGCCGAAAGACAACTACCCATTGATGGCGGCGTATCTGGACGGATGCCTGCTTTGATGAGTCCAAGAGAACTAATACCTCCCGCGGCGAAGTACAGTGTAGAAAGGAATGAAACCCATCCCCACCCCAGCCCTCCCCTTGCAGGGGCGGGGAGCAGGCGACCGATGCTATTGATGATCGACAACTACGACAGTTTCACCTGGAACCTCGTGCAGTACTTCGGCGAGTTGGGCGAAGACGTGCGCGTGATCCGCAATGACGAGATGACGCTGACGGCGCTGCGCGCGCTGAATCCCACCGCGATCGTGATTTCGCCCGGGCCCGGCACGCCGAACGATTCGGGTGTGTCACTGGAGATCATCGAAAAGCTGGCCGGCGCGGTGCCGATTCTCGGCGTATGCCTCGGCCATCAAGCGATCGGCCAGGCGTTTGGCGGCAAGGTTGTGCGTGCGAGAGAGATCATGCATGGCAAGACCTCGATGATCCATCACGATGGCAAGGGCGTGTTCCGCGACGTGCCCAGTCCGTTCGAGGCGACGCGCTACCATTCGCTGGTCGTCGAGAAAGCCTCGTTGCCGGAATGCCTCGAAGTTTCCGCGTGGACGCAGCGCGACGATGGCTCGATCGACGAGATCATGGGCTTGCGCCACAAGTCGCTGGCAGTCGAGGGTGTGCAGTTTCATCCGGAGTCGATCCTGACCCAGCATGGTCACGACCTATTGCGCAATTTCCTGTCGCGTGAGCTGCCACAGGTTGCAGGAATGTTCCGACTTTCGTCCAACACCATCCCCACCCAACCCTCTCTCCTTCGACCTGGCTCAGGACAGGCTTGAGGGGGGCTTAACGACCATGCCGATCACTCCGCAGGAAGCACTCCAGCGCACCGTCGAACACCGCGAGATCTTCCACGACGAGATGGTCGATCTGATGCGCCAGATCATGCGCGGCGAGGTCTCGCCGATCTTGGTCGCGGCGATCATCAGCGGCTTGCGCGTGAAGAAGGAAACGATCGGCGAGATCACCGGCGCCGCGCGCGTGATGCGTGAGCTCGCCGCGAAGGTCGATGTCGGCACGCCGCCGAACTTCGTCGATATCGTCGGCACCGGCGGTGACGGCGCGCACAGCTTCAACATCTCGACCGCGTCGATGTTCGTCGCGGCGGCGGCCGGCGCACGCGTGGCCAAGCACGGCAACCGCAGCGTGTCGTCGAAATCCGGCAGCGCGGATGTGCTCGAGGCGCTCGGTGCGGTGATCGACCTCACGTCGGAACAGATCGCGCGCTGCTTCGAGGAAACCGGCATCGGTTTCATGTTCGCGCCGAACCATCATCCGGCGATGAAGGTCGTCGCGCCGGTGCGCCGCGAGTTGGGCGTGCGCACGATCTTCAACATCCTCGGTCCGCTGACCAATCCGGCCGGCGCGCCAAACATCCTGATGGGCGTATTCCATCCGGACCTGGTCGGCATCCAGGTGCGCGCGCTGCAGCAACTCGGTGCGCACCATGCACTGGTGGTCTGGGGTCGCGACGGCATGGATGAGATTTCGCTCGGCGCCGCCACGCTGGTCGGCGAACTGCACAACGGTGAAGTGCACGAATACGAAATCGAGCCCGAGGACTTCGGGCTGGTGATGGCGTCGAGCCGCAACCTGCGCGTGGCGAATGTGGCCGAGTCGAAGGCGTTGCTGATCGAGGCGCTCGACAACACACCCGGCATTGCGCGCGACATCGTGTTGTTGAACGCGGGCGCCGCGCTGTATGCGGCCGATGTGGTCGGTTCGATCCGCGACGGTGTAGCGCGCGCGCGCGCGGTCGTCAGCAGCGGTGCGGCGCTCGCAAAAATGGAAGAATTCGTTGGCGTGACCCGCCAGTTGGCCGGCGAGATCGGCGGCGGCTGACGGCGCAATGAACGACATCCTCAAACGCATCCTCGCACGCAAAGTTGAGGAAATTGCCGAACGCAGCGCGCGCGTCTCGCTCGCCGAACTCTCGGCGAGAGTCACCGATCTTCCGCCGACACGTGGTTTCGCCGCAGCACTCGAGGCGAAGATCGCGGCAGGCGAGCCGGCGGTGATCGCCGAGGTCAAGAAGGCCAGCCCGTCCAAAGGCGTGATCCGCGCCGACTTCGATCCGGCCGCGATCGCGCGCAGCTACGCCGCCGCAGGCGCGGCTTGTTTGTCAGTGCTGACCGACGCAGATTTTTTCCAGGGCAGCGAGACGTATCTCGTCGAAGCACGCGCGGCCTGTGATCTGCCGGTGCTGCGCAAGGATTTCACGATGGATGCATATCAGGTCTACGAGGCGCGTGCGATCGGTGCGGACTGCATCCTGCTGATCGTCGCCGCGCTCGGCGATGCGGCCCTGCTCGAACTCGCGCTGCTCGCGACCGAGCTCGATCTCGACGTGCTGGTCGAGGTGCACGACGAAGCGGAGCTCGAACGCGCGCTGGACATTCCCGCACCAAGAGTCGATCGGGCCTTGGGGAGTCGAAACGAAAAGTCGGATGAGCGAGGACAGATTCCGCTGCGTGTGCCGGCCCATAGTGGTTCTATGGGCCAAACAAGCGGTGGGGTATGGACCGCCCAGTCGGCTTTGCAGCCAGCTTATCCAAGGGCTGGTCGACTCTTGATTGGCGTCAACAACCGCAACCTGCGCACGTTCGAAACTTCGCTCGATACGACATTGCGCCTGCGCGAACGCGTGGGCGACGATCGTCTGCTGGTCACCGAAAGCGGCATCCACACGCCGGACGACGTCACGCGCATGCGCGCGGCCGGCGTCAACGCGTTCCTGGTCGGCGAGGCGTTCATGCGCGCGTCGGATCCCGGCGCGGAACTCGCCCGGCTGTTCGGCACCGTGCACGAGCCGGCGTCGGGCTAGAGCCGCTCGCGGCTGCCGATTCGACGGACGCATGACCATGATCGGCGCTTTCGCGCATACCGGGGCATCCGCGAACATCACGGGTACGCCGTCGCGCATCGTGTTGTTCGATTTCGACGGCGTGCTGGTCCGCGGCGACTCTTTCACGCTGTTCCTGCGCGACCGTTATGCGCGCGCGTGGTGGCGTGGATTGCTCCTGCTGCCGTTGCTGCCGGCGCTCGCGTTGCTCGCGACGACACGGCGCGGGCACCGCGCAGCGGCGCGTTTCATCGTCGTCTGGGCGTTGTGCGGCGTCGACGTATCGCTCTATCGCACACTCGCCGAAACTTTCGGCCAGGCGCTGGCGCGCGATTCGCGCGAGTTCTCGCGTGCTGCGCTGGCGGCCTTGAATGCACATCGGCACGCCGGCGACCGCGTGCTCGTCGTGACCGCGTGCGAAGAAATGCTCGCGCGGGCGATCCTCGACGAGCTCGGGCTCGACGCGGTCGAGCTGGTTGGCTCGCGGCTCGCCCCAAGCCGCTTCGGCATGCGCATCGCGCTGCACAACCGCGGCATCGAGAAGGCGAATCAATTGCGCTTGCGCGGGGTGCGGCCGCCCTGGGACATTGCCTACAGCGCCTCGCTCGACGACCTGCCGATGCTCGCAGCGGCGCGCGCGGCGGTTCTGGTCAACCCCGATCGCGCGACGCTGGCGGCAGTGTCCGCGCGGTTGAGGCGACGGCTTTCGGTGGTCGAATGGCAGTAAACGTGCGCGATCGCCTGCTCGCCGCCACGGTCGACGTGCGTCCGTATCGCCTAGAGTGGGCGCGGCAGTTCGAGCGCGTCTGGCTGGAGCGCTAGTTCACGCTGGAGGCGATCGACCGCGCGAAGCTCGGCGACCCGAAGACGCACGTGCCCGATCCGCGAGCGGGCGAAAGGCGCCGTCGCGCGATGCCGCCGTATCAGTGCTTGCCGAGCACCACGATCGTCTTGCCAGCCACTGAAATCATGCCCTCTTCGTGGAGCTTCTTGAGCACGCGCCCGACCATCTCGCGCGAGCAGCCGACGATGCGGCTGATTTCCTGGTGCGAGATACGGATCTGCTTGCCTTGCGGGTGGGTCATCGCGTCCGGTTCCTCGATCAGGTCGAGCAGGGTCTTGGCGACGCGGCCGGTGACGTTCATGAAGGCGAGGCGGGCGACCTTGCGCGAGGTGTGCAGCAGACGGTTGGTCAGCTGCGAGCTGATGGCGAACAGGATCTTCGGGCACTCGTCGCGCAGCGGGCCCTCGAACAGGCTGAACATGCGCTCGTAGCCGATCTCGGCGAGTTCGCACGGGGTGCGGGTGCGCACCATGACCTCACGGCGCGGGGTTTCGACGAACAGGCCCATCTCGCCGATGAACTCGCCGCGATTGAGATAGGCGAGGATCAGCTCGCGGCCTTCCTCGTCTTCCGAGGAAACGGTCAGCGAGCCATCGATGACGTAATAGAGAATGTTCGCCGAGTCGCCGGGCCGGATGATCGCGGTCTTGCTCGGATAGCGGCGGCGATGGCAGGCACCGAGGAAACGCTCCATCGCGGCGCGGTCGGGGATCAGCATCGGTGGCGCCTGCACCCGGTTCGCTTCGCGCTGCAGCGTATAGCGAAAATCGGCGATTTTGCCTTGTGCTTCCATGAAAGACCTCCTCGGCGTCCGATCGCGGCGATGTCCCGCCTCATGAAGGGACACATGAACGGCCACGCGACTGACATGGGCGAACAGGGGCACAGCTTATTGCATATTGCGTCATGCGTCGCGCGTTTGCGAGGGCGACCGGGCGTGCGGTTTCATCACATGGGCGCATGGCCCATAATCCGCGCCCTCCGCCGTTGTACGCCCCGAGGTATTCCGCCGTGGTCAAATCGATTCCGCGTCTGCAACTGCAAGGTTTCAACAACCTGACCAAGGCGCTCAGCTTCAACATCTACGACATCTGCTATGCGGTGTCCGAGGATCAGCGCCAGCGCTATATAGAGTACATCGACGAGCAGTACGATTCCGACCGTCTGACCCAGATCCTGACCGATGTCGCCGACATCGTCGGCGCGAACATCCTCAACATCGCGCGCCAGGACTACGACCCGCAGGGCGCGTCGGTGACGATCCTGATCTCCGAGCATCCGGTGGTCGAAAAGCTCGGCAAGGACATGATCTCCGATACGATCGTCGCACACCTCGACAAGAGCCACATCACGGTGCACACCTATCCGGAAACGCATCCGCACAACGGCATCGCGACATTCCGCGCGGACATCGACGTGGCCACGTGCGGTGTCATCTCGCCACTGCGTGCGTTGAACTTCCTGATCGACAGCTTCGAGTCCGACATCGTCACGATGGACTACCGCGTGCGTGGTTTTACCCGTGACGTGAAGGGTCGCAAGCACTACATCGACCACAAGATCAATTCGATCCAGGACTATCTGGCCAAGCGCATCCGTCAGAAGTACGAGATGTTCGACGTCAATGTCTACCAGGAAAACATCTTCCACACGAAGATGCATATCAAGGACTTCGACCTCGATACCTATCTGTTCGAGGCGCAGGCCGACGATCTCTCATTCAAGGAACGCCAGCGCATCGAGCTGCTCCTGAAGCGCGAGATCGAGGAGCTCTTCCACGGCCGCAATTTGATGTAGGGCAGGAAATCGGGATTCGGGATACTCCGACTCTCGTCATCCCGGCGCTTCGACAAGCTCAGGACAGGCCGGGCTTCGCCCGAGCCGGGATCCAGTTCCTTTTCCGGCCTCAGATCCGATACGCGACCGTCTTCATCACGTTCGACGCGAAGCGCATCAGCGTCGGTATGGGCATGGGCAACGTGCGCGCACCGGCCGCAAGCGCGCGCTCGGCATGCTGCGCTTCGTCATCCTTCATGCGCCGCACGATGGCGCGGCTGCGCTCATCGCCTGGCGGCAGCTTTTCCAGATGCTCACCCAGATGCGCCTCGACCTGGCGTTCGGTCTCGACGACGAAACCGAGGCTGAGGCGGTCGCCGATCAGGCCGGCTGCGGCACCGATCGCGTAGGCGCCGGCATACCAGATCGGGTTCAACAGGCTCGGCCGACTGCGGAGTTCGTCGAGACGTTCGCCGCACCAGGCCAGATGGTCGGTTTCCTCGGCGGCGGCGGCAAGCATCTCGTTTCGCAGCGACGCATCGCGCATGACTGCGGCCTGGCCGAAATACAGCGCCTGCGCGCAGACCTCGCCGACGTGGTTGACGCGCATCAGTCCGGCCGCATGCTTGCGTGCGGCATCATCCAGATCGGCGTCCGGCGTATCCGTAGCGGGCGAGGGCTGCGTCGCGATCGGCGTGGCCACGAAGATGGTTTCGAGCGCGCGTTCGATTTCGACGAGGGCGCGATCCAGCGGCGACAGGGTTCGGGTTGTCATGGCGGGGAATTTTCCAGTTGTTGCGCGAGCAATGCCAATGGATGCAGCACCGGAACATGTGCGGCGCGTTCGCGCAGGCCGTTGCCGAGATGGATGCGGCAACCGATGTTGGTGGTCAACAGCAGGTCCGGCGCCAGCGTCCGCGCCTGATCGAGCTTCTCGCCGCGCAGGCGATCGGCGATGTCCGGATGTTCGATGAAATAACTGCCGGCGGCGCCGCAGCAGCGCGGCTGTTCCGGCAAGGTCAGGATGGCGAGCTCGGGAATCCGCGCGAGCAGAGCGCGGATCGCCGCGACCTCGCCGACCACGTTGACCTGCGTGCATGGCAGATGCAGCGCGGCGCGCGCGGCGAGCGGCTTGAAGCGCAGTGCCGCGAAACCGGGGTCGCTTGCAAGAAATGCGTGGATGTCGGCGACGCGTGTTGTGGAGCCGGCCAGCACCTGGTCGCGCATATCGCCGTAACAGCCGGTCGCGCTGACCAGTGCGACCGCGGCGCCGGTCGCCCGCAAGGCCTCGCGCGTGCGCGTGGCCTCGGTTGCTGCCGCCGCGACATCACCCGCGTGACGTGGCAGCGCGCCGCAGCAGTGCGTGCCCGTCGTCGCGACGACTTCGTAACCGAGCGCTTCGAGCAGGCGCTGGCCAGCGGCGAACGTATCGCGGTCATAAACGCTGGCGACGCAGCCGCGAAACAGCGCGATGCGCCCGCGTGTGCGCTGCGTGGGCTTCGCGTCAGGTAAGTGGCGTGCACGCGGCAACGCCGGCTGTGTCTGGGCGAGTCGGCGCCAGATCGATGTCTTCGGCAGCAGGCGCGCCAGAGATGGCAGCCAGCGCCCAGCGTGCAGCGCGGCGCCGACCCGAGCGAGCGCGGTCAATCGCGCTGGATTGTGCAGCGCGTGCCGGACGAAGTCGGGCAGGCCTCGCCCTGCGGCGGGGCGCTTTTCGGCCAGTGCGGCGCGGGTGCGCACCAGGATTTCGTCGTATTGAACCTGCGACGGGCACACCTTCTGGCAGGAAAGACAGCCCAGGCACTGATCGAGATGCAGCAGCGCGGAGGGCGTCGGTGCCAGCGCGCCGGTCGCCAGCGCGCGCGCCAGTGCGATACGTCCGCGCGGCGATTCGGCCTCGATATTGTCGAGACGATAGGTCGGGCAATGCG
Organism: Rhodanobacteraceae bacterium; assembly: GCA_003142815.1. GTDB lineage: Bacteria > Pseudomonadota > Gammaproteobacteria > Xanthomonadales > Rhodanobacteraceae > Dokdonella_A. The sequence continues at coordinate 58,256 of PLNP01000040.1, read as the reverse complement.
GCAGGCACAGGCCGCACATCACGCACTGGTCAGTGAGCGCCAACAGGCGCGCGTCGGGCGCGGGCAGTGTCGATGCAGAAAATGTCGATGCAGGAGCGAGCATGGGATCCATGCTAACATTCGCGGTTCACGCTGGACGGCGGTCCCCGGTTGCCAGTTCCGGGCGTTCCCGCTATTCTCCCGCGTCCTCATTTATGACGAGCCCGCTGTTCGGGGCCGACCCAGAGTCTTCCGGATATGACAACGATCAGCGCCAAAGCAGAAGGCGTCAAACGCGATTGGTATGTGGTCGATGCCACCAACAAGACGCTCGGCCGCCTGTGTACCGAACTTGCGTTCCGTCTGCGCGGCAAGCACAAGCCGATCTTTACCCCGCACGTGGATACCGGCGATTACCTCGTCGTGATCAACGCGGAGAAGATCGCGGTCACCGGCAAGAAGCTGGAAGACAAGAACTACCACCGCTTCACCGGTCACATCGGCAACCTCAAGACCATGGCGCTCAAGGACATGCTGGCCAAGCATCCGGAGCGCGTGATCGAGATCGCCGTCAAGGGCATGCTGCCGAAGAACCCGCTGGGCCGCGCGATATATCGCAAGCTCAAGGTCTACGCCGGCCCCAACCACCCGCATACCGCCCAGCAGCCGCAGGTGCTGGACATCAACACGGCTACCAGCAAATCCTAATCAGGGCATTCACGATGGCGATTCAGCAAAATTACGGCACCGGCCGTCGCAAGTCCTCCGCAGCGCGCGTGTTCCTGCGCAAGGGCAGCGGCAGCATCGTGGTCAACGGCAAGCCACTCGACGCGTTCTTCGGTCGCGAGACCTCGCGCATGATCGTGCGCCAGCCGCTCGAACTGACCCAGAACAACGACAAGTTCGATGTCATGGTCACCGTCGAAGGCGGCGGCATGACCGGCCAGGCCGGCGCGATTCGCCTCGGCATCTCGCGCGCGCTGGTCAAGTACGACGAAACGCTGAAGTCGCCGCTGCGCAAGGCCGGTTTCATGACCCGCGACGCGCGTGAAGTCGAGCGCAAGAAGGTCGGTCTGCACAAGGCCCGCCGCGCGACGCAGTACTCGAAGCGCTAAGCGCTGCGATCTTGTAGCCCTCTCGTCAGTGGAGAGGGCGGCGAACCGGGGCCTCCTTTCCGGCTCGTGGGAAGTCGGCAAGTCCACGTCGCCTTCGGCGCCACGGACCTAACATTTCCCGGACCCTCGATGGGGGATCGTCTAATGGTAGGACAACGGTCTCTGACACCGTTAATCTAGGTTCGAGCCCTAGTCCCCCAGCCAACGATGAGTTTCAGCGGTTCCCAGCGAAGCTCAGAAAACAACTAACCCCGCGTAAATGCGGGGTTTTTTGTGCTCGAATCCCTCGACGTCGCCGCAGCAATCTCGCCTGCTTCGCCGTGAAGCGAGAGCAGCGATTCCATGAGACTTTCATCCGCGCTCGAACATACCGCCAGCACAGTGGCCTCCTCACATCCTGCCGCGGTGACATAGGCATGGCCCATATTGCTGTCGATATAGATCGATTCGCCGGCGTTGAGTTCTACGGGATCGTAAAACTCGGTGTGAACCTTGATCCTCCCTTCGAGAACGTAGACATATTCCTCGCCGGAGTGGTGCACGAGTTCACCGAACTCTTCGACGCTCTTGGCACGGATCAGTGTCATCACCGGGATCATGCGCTTCTTGCGCAGTTCGGGACACAGATAGTGGTAGTCGTAGTTCTTCGTGTTCACGCGCACCGCATCGTCGATGCGGCCGATGCTGCGACGCGCTGTCACGGCTGGCTCGGCGACGCCCGTGGGATCGGCGAACAGTTCCGACATGCGGATGTTGAGTCGCTGGCTCAATTGCAGCAGCTTGTCATAAGTCAGCGTAAGCCGATCGTGCTCGACCTTCGATAGGGTCGACACGGGGATGTTGGTGCGCTGACTCATTTCCTTCAACGTCCACCCGTTTCGCGAGCGCAAAGCGCCAGACCATGGCCGGCAACGGCAAGCTGTCGATCTCCGGATCCGGATCACGCGAATCCGTGCGCGTCGCCTTCGACTACTTCAAAGCCAACGCCAGCCGGGTCAGCGCGTCGATCAAGACCGCCGTACAGGACTTCCACCTGCATCTCGTCGAACTGCAGAACAACGGCAGCCCGGAAACGCTCACGCTGTCGAGCTTTGTTGCCCTGTGTTCCGCCTCGCTGGGTCGGCCGATGCAAGGTCAGATGGTCGTGATGGGCGACATGTCCCTTGGCGGCACCACCAGCCCCTTGGCAAGGCTGGCCAGCGGGCGACTCAGCGCGCGGCGTCCTCCGGGACCGTGTGTTGCTAGACTGTGCAGCATAGAGGCCGCCATGACCGAGTCACCGTCCGAATCCGCGCAGTCGTCCGACGCATTGTTCGCCGCGGTGTACGAGCGTTTGAAACTCATGGCCGGCAAGAGCCTGGCGTCGGGCGGACGTAGCACCACCCTCGACACGACGTCGCTGGTTCACGAACTCTATCTGCGCCTCAATGCGCAGAAAGGCCTGTCGTTCTCGCACCCCGGGCAATTTTTTTCGTACGCAGCGCGCGCGATGCGGCATCTGCTGACCGATCGCGCGCGAACGCACATGAGCCAGCGCGCCGGCGGCGACTGGATACAGATCACCCTGACCGCGAGCAACGAGTCGTTCGCACTCGACAGCGCCGAGCAGGCGATCGCCCTCGACACGGCACTCGGCCGGCTGGCCGCTATCGACGAACGCGCCGCCCAGGTCGTCGAATTGCGCTATTTCGCCGGCCTGACCTCCGAGCAGGTCGCCGATGCGCTCGGCATCAGCAAACGCACCGCAGATCGCGACTGGGCGTTTGCGTTGGCCTTCCTGAAAACCGATCTCGACTGATGGCACAGTTCAGCACGCGTACCCGTTATTTATAGGCAGCCCCCTCGCTTCGGAATCGCATGGCATCGCAGAACCCGACCTTGCGCGAGCTGTTCGAAGGGGCCCTCGACCTGCCGGAGGAAGCGCGCGCGCAGTTTCTGGCGGGCCGCTGCCCAGATCCCGATCAGCGCGCACGACTGGAACGCATGCTGGGCGCAGGTCCGGAACCGGACGGCGCTCTGCCGGCTGCGCCGGCCGCGGCACTGGCCGGAGCTCTGGGGGACGCAGCCGTCGCCGAAGCGCTGCCGCCCGGTTCGCGCATTGGCCCGTTCGAGCTGGTCGAGGTGCTCGGCGAAGGCGGCTCGTCGACGGTATTTCGTGCCGCGCGCACGGTCGACGGCGTGCGTCAGGAGGTGGCACTGAAACTGTTGCGGCGCGGATTGTATTCGCCGGACGCGCAACGCCAGTTCCGCCGCGAACGACAAGTCCTGTCGCAACTCCAGCATCCGGCGATCGCGCGCCTGATCGAGGGCGGCGTCACCGACACCGGGGCGGCCTATATCGCACTGGATCTGGTCGAGGGCGTGCCGATCACCGACTACGCACGCGATCACCGGCTCGACGTACGCCGCCGCCTGCTCTTGTTCCTCGACATCTGCGCTGCCGTCGATGCCGCGCACCGCGCGCTGATCGTGCATCGCGATCTCAAGCCTTCCAACGTGCTGGTCACCGAAGAAGGGGTCGTGAAGCTGCTCGACTTCGGTATCGCCAAACTGCTCGACGCCGACGACGACACGCAAACGCGGCTGCCCGCGTTCACGCCGGCGTACGCATCGCCGGAGCAACGCAGCGGCGGCCTCATCACCACCGCAACCGATGTCTATGCGCTCGGCGTGCTGCTCGGCGAGTTGATGACCGGCGAACGCATGACGGAAGGATCGCTAGGCACGCCTTCCAGTCAGATCAGTGGCCAGCAGCTTCCGGGCGTGCTGCCGGCCACGGTCAACGTGACGCGCCGGCAATTGCGCGGCGACCTCGACAACATCGTGCTGAAGGCGCTCGATGCCGATCCTGCCAAACGGTACGCCTCCGCCGGCACACTCGCCGACGACATCGAGCGCCTGCTCGACGGGCGGCCGGTTGCCGCGCATCCGCCCTCGGCCTGGTATCGCGCGCGCAAGTTCGTCGTCCGGCACAAGAGCGGGGTTGCAGCCGGTGCGGCAATCGCGCTCGCCGGCGTCATCACGCTGGGCGTCGTCCTGTCGCAAGCCAACAAGGTGAAGCAACAGGCGGATCGGGCGAATGCAGAACGCGATTTCCTGGTTTCGGTGTTCGAGGCGGCGGGAGCGGATCTGCCGAAGGACAAACGCCCCAGCGTCGAAGACATTGTCGACCAGGCGACGTCACGATTAACCACGCAGAACGGGCTGCCCGACGCATTGCGCGCCGATCTGCTGCTGACGCTCGCCAAGGTTGCCCGAAGCGTCGGTGCCTACGATCGCGCACTTGCGCTGCTCGATCGTGCCGAGCCAGCCATCGAACGTGAATATGGTTCGAACGACACGAACTGGTGGAGTGTCAAGGTGATTCGCGCATCTGTGCTGGTCGCCAAGTCGCGTCGCGCCGATGCCATCGCACTTCTCGATCCCTTGCGCACTCAATTGCTCGCACGTCGTGATGGCATCGGCATCGAAGGAGTGCTACTGCTGGGCAACGCCCTCCTACACCAAGGTCGCATCGACGAAGGCCTTGGCCTCTTTCGCCAGGCGGTCATGATCGCGCAGTCCAAAGCGGTCGAAAGGCCCGATGAGTTCCTTGCGGCGTCGATCGATGAAATATCAGGACTCATGGACGCTCAGCGGTTCGAGGAAGGGCTCAAACGCGCGAACATTGCGCTTGCGTTGTGGCATCAGCAGGGTGAACCCCCAAGCCAGCGCATCATCGACCTGTACGAGACGATCGCGGTCGCGGAGGAGGCGACTGGCGACGTCCCGCGCGCGGAGCGCGACTATCAACAGGCGATTACGCTGGGCGACCGCTTTTTCGACAAACCCAATCCGGAAGGCGCTTGGAATATCGGAATGTATGGCTCGTTCCTTATCGCGCAGGGGCGTCTCGATGCAGCCGAACCGTATGCGCGAAGAGGCCTGGAAATGAGTCGCGTAGTATTCGGCGATGCGGACCCGCACACGCTGAACGCCATCGCCCGCATGTGCAAGCTCTACGTGGGAAGGCGGGATTTTCAGGCAGCGATCGATTGGTGCGCGCAGGGCGTAGACACCTGCCATGCGCACACGGTCGATGACGTCGTCTGCCCGCGCCTACTTGCAATACGTGGACGGTCGTATGCCCTGCAAGGGCGCTTCGCCGATGCGGATCGCGATCTTCGCGATGCACTCGATGCGCAGCGCGCACATGCCGGTGAATCGACTCCTTCCTATGCCTACATATTGGACAACCTTGCGGTGGCGCAGATCGCGGAACACTATTACGAACAGGCGCTCGCGACGACCGACCGCGTCCTCTCAATTAATCGGGCCGCCAAGGGCGGCATGCTTCAGGCTCAATTGGCCACACGGTTTCTTCGCGCCGAAGCGCTGTTCGAACTCGAGCGCAATGACGAGGCCCTCGCCGAAATCCTCGAGATCGAGCCCACCTACGCCAAGCTGTTTCCGCACGGTGTATCTCGCTTCGAGATGCTGGCATTGAAAGCCCGCGCATTGGCACGCGCCGGGCAGACGGAACTGGCGCGCGACGCTGTGCAGCAGGCACTGGAGTTTGTCCCGCCGCACAACAAAGCCGATCCCGACACGCTCGACGAACTCCGCCGGTTGGCGGATAAGCGCGGTGCAAAATCATCCGCAGCGTCGGATCCGCGCTGAACAGATCGCCAAGCATGGCACAAACCCCTGCCGCTGCCCGTTCTTCCTCAATGCCCACATCGGTATGTTGAGGAGTACACCATGGCCCGTACGCACTTTCTGTTCCTGGCGCTCGCCGCCGGATTCTGTCTGCCGCAATGGGCGCTCGCGTTCAACGTCTACAAGGTCGGCGGCGACGTGGATTGTCCCTACACCAACATCCAGGACGCCATCGATGCGGCGGCCGCGAATCCCGGCGCGGATTACGTCTGGATCGCGATGAACGGGACGTACACGGGTCAGCACGTCCTGGTCAATAACGACACGGACGGCGTGATCATCGTCGGCGGCCTGGTCGACTGCAACGACAACAATGTCGATACCGCCACGACGACGGTCAGCGGCGCAGGCAATGACGGAAGCGCGGTCTTCACGATCCGTGGAAACTCCAGCGTGTTGCTGCAGAACCTGTTCATCACCGGAGCGCAACGCGACGGAAATGCAAGCGGCGGTGGCGTTGATTTCGACGGCAGCGGTTTTCTTGGCCTCCGCTTAAGTTCCATTTCGCTGAATTCTGCCGGCTACGGCGGCGGCATCAATGCCAAAGGCGATGGTGGTCATGTCGACGTCGTGCTGGAAGATAACTCGCTGGTTCTCAACAACACCGCGCAGACCTCCGGCGGCGGCATTCGTGTGGAGGGCGACACGCGCCTGTACGTGCTGCAACCGCAGACGCTGATCGGGTTCAATCATGCGCCGAACGGCTACGGCGGAGGCATCGAAGTGCTGACCCCTGCGCACGCCGACATCGGTTCTCCCGGTTTCAACGGAGGCGCGGTCGTCCAGTTCAACGACGCCGCAAACGGCGGTGGAGTTGCGATCGTGGGATTGGACTTTATGCAGGGAAACATTTCGAATGCCGTGCAGATCTTCACGACTGACTCTAATAACCCGGTGCAGATCGCGAACAACTCGGCGTCGCAGAACGGCGGGGGCATCTACGTGGAAACCAACGACAGCGCGGGTTACGACGTGCAGGCGTGCATCTATGACTTTCGTATTCACGACAACGTCGCCCGCGACGGCGCAGCAATCTTTGCGACAGGGGTGGAGGGCAATAAGGCCGACATCCTTCTGAATCGCACGAGCGAGTCCTCGCTTCAGGGTTGCGGCCCCGACACGCCACCGGCACTCGGTGCCGTTGCCTGTGCCGTCGGCGTGCCCTGCAATGAGATCGTCGACAACATTTCTGAAGACGGCAGCGGCCAGCCGACAGCTGGCTCGACGATCCGCGGCGACGTCTCGTCGTTGCTGTTTGCAGATCGATTGGTCATGCGCGGCAATCAGGGAGGCCATACCATCGAAATCAACGGCAGCGGAGACACGAATAACATCACTGCCAAGGTGGAACTTTCAAATTGTCTGCTGGCGGCGAACACCGATCAAACCGAGGTCATTAGTGCACACGACGGCGGTGGTTCAAGTCATCTGCATGTCAACAATTGCACGATCGTGGACAACGCGTCCGGCTCGTCCGACACGATCTACAGCAATCTGAACTTCGTCGAGATCACCAACGACATCTTCGATCAGCTCGGCCAGCAAGTGATCGACTTTTCCGGTGCCGCCGGCGATCTCACCGCGCAATATGTCCTCGCGACGAACGTCAGCACCTTGGCCGGTGGCGTCGCGCTCATGGACGGCGAACCCGACTACCTCGATCGCTCGAACGGGGACTATCACCTGCTGCGCACCTCGCTCGGCGTCGATTTCGCGCCGAGCGGCACGGGCAGCGACCTCGATCGGCGGCCAAGAACAGTGGACCTTATCGACATCCCTAACGCGTTCGGTCCGATGGACTTGGGTGCCTACGAGATTCAGAATCAGATCGTCGCCTGCGCCGTCGGGGATACGATCTTCTGCGACGGCTTTGACTCTCAATAGTTGTGTTGGCCGCGGGCATCGGGGCGGCGTAGCGTGCGCCGCGGCGATGCCGGCGCCAATTGTGCCGCACCAGCCGCGCGACCGTTCGTCGCACGGCACTCGCAAAACATTCGTATGATCAGCGTCACCCACGAGGAAAGCCCGATGTCACGCCAACGATCGAGGTCTGTTGCTGCAATGCTCGCCGCCAGCGCCGTCGCCACCAGCGGCATCGCGTCGCCCATCCGTGATCTTCCCGCGGTTTCCTGCACGGAAGGCTTCGAGAACGTCGCAGCACTGACTTCTAGCGGCTGGATCATCAAGAACAACAGCGATCCGATCGGCACGACGAACTGGTTTCAGGGGGTTCCTGCACGGTTTCCAGCTCAGGCGGGACCGACCAACAGCTACGCGTCGGCGGACAGCAACAATGCCTCGGGCCAGTTTCCGGTGTTGAGCGACTGGCTGATCACGCCAGACATCGCGTTCGCGCCGGGCAGCGCGCTCAGTTTCTACACCCGCGAGCTGGCCAGTGCGACCGACGAGGCGAATCATCTGGAAGTCCGGCTCTGCGTCGATGGCGGCAGCCAGCCCTGCACCAATCCCGGCGATCAGTCCGGCGATTTCGGCGGCTTCCAGACCACCCTGGTGGACATCAATCCGAACGCGGTGCGGGGCGGCTATCCGGCGACCTGGACGATGGTCACCGCGACATCGGCGATGGGCGTGCCGCAGTCGGGCAGCGGGCGGATCGCGTTTCGCTACTACGACCTCGCCCAGGGCACCGATCCGATCGGTACGACGATCGGTGTCGACAGCGTCACCCTGACGCAGGTCTCGGTCTGCCCTTTCACCGACGTTGTTTTCGCGAACGGGTTCGACGGCTTTTGAAGCGGGACGTCCGCACTTCGCGCGAGCTGTCGAACGGGCATTGCGCAACTCGCGTGTCCTGAAACAACGCGCCTCATAGCGCTGTTGTCCGCGTGATTCCGGTAGCGCGATCCATCCGAAAAAGAAAGCCGGCGCCGGAATGGCACAAACGCTTGCCGCCGCCCTACTTCTACCAGCAACTTCGCAACCGTGTTTTTGCGTCGCCATCGATGTGGCACACCATGCCAGCGCCAGCGCTTCCGCGGACGGCCCATCAGCGGCGTCCCGCCGTCGTGGAATCGCGTCAGCGCGTCGGTGATTGGGAAGGCGATACGATCGTCGGCAAGCGCCTCTTGGTCTCCGTCTTCCTTTTCGAATGTATTCAAAAACATTCTGTAACAAGTCCGCGACAGCGAGCTGTAACGCCCGTCACCGATGCGCCAGCAAGCGCGCTTGGGGTGGGGCAGCACACTTCTCACCTGCAGGCCGAGGATGCTGTTACGGGTGAATGCTGATCCATGATGGCGAGTCGATCACCATCTGCGCGACGAACTGTAGGACCGCCACGCCGCTGTGGGTCAGCGTCGGTTGCATCCACAGCGCACGCGAGGCGATCTTCTACCTCTACGTTGTGACTGACAAAGCCTTGAAGCACCAAGAGCGTCCAAGGCGCAGACCGACTGGCACGACCGCCGCTTCCGCATGCATGGCGCGCGTGTAGGTAGGCACCCTTCCGTCGCCTGACACTTAGCGACAAAAAACCGCTCATTTCGATCAATTCCTCGTGGCAAACTTTCGGCGGCTCAGCTCCCGACAAAGCATTGACCCGCTAAGGATTCGAGCTATCTGGCGGGGCTCACTGCGCCTTCTGGTCGCAGCCTCGTGTATTGGCACTATTACTGCATGATCGAACCAAAAAGGTCGTGTCAGCGCGTCGCTATATTCGTTGAGGGGTCCAGAAAAATGGCAACCATAATCCCCTTCCCGATTGAGCACGTGGCGGACGACGAACTCGCGGTCCGACTTTGGGAATTGGCGATGGCAGGTGAGCGCGGTAGCGACGCGTTCATGCATATCAAATCTCAGCTTCGCCGTAGAAGTGCCTCAGGGCCCGGGGCGGCCGGGACCGCATGCGATCCCTCGTCACAGCGCCGCTTTGGCGTGGTGCATCCGTAGTTATTGCGGCAGGCTGGCAGCTGATTGCACTGCCGGTGGTGCCTGTTTGCCGGTTCGGTCAGACATGTCAGCGCACCAGCATGGATTACATGCATTGGCCGATGATCAGATCAGGACTGAAGGACCGCTTCCGACCCGAAGCGGACACTCGGCGTCCCTCGCCGAGCGAGCATTGACCTTAGAGTTGGCAAGTGCGAGGGTCGTAACCATTGCGCGCGATGTTGCGTGTAGCGCGCCGCTGCATAACCTCACATCGTCTGAAACGCCTTGTCGGCGTCGTCACCGGTATACTTTGACCAGCGCAAGACCGATTCGCGTAGCGCCCCGCGTGCAAGAAATGTCGCGTACTCGCGTTCGTCCGTGAAGCGCATCATGGGGTCGACGTGGTTGCCGTGAAGAAACTGCGAACGTCCATATTTGTAGATTCTTGCAACCACATTCTCGAATGTCAGCGGCTGCGGAAGCTTGACGATGACATCCTTTGCCTTGGCTCCTGTTTGGTGAAGCAGCATCGCCAATATCCCTTTTCCCATGCCACCACCGGAAAGAATGTCCAAACTCGAACCCAACTTCGCGATCGCCAGTCCGTCTTGAACCTCGCGGCAACCTTCAGCGTACACGGATAACGCGGTCGCCCACCTTTGCGCCAGACATGGATGGCTGCAAGGCGCTGGGTTCAGAAGAGCCTCGATGATTTTGCCGCACGCGCGCAGAAGTTTCTTTCCTCCAGTGGATTTCACCAAGGACACGGCGTTGGCCGGGTCCCCCATCCATCCGCGAGGGTGAAAAGATGAACCAGGAAGCCACAGGTTTCCTTTCGACTCAACCAAGGTCGATTCGCCAATCGGAGTCAGCCGTTCGTCGCCAAGAACGAACTGACGGTGACGTTCGCCACCCCTGTCGTCGAATAGCAGTGCAAGGCAGTCCAGTGCTGTTCTGCAGGCGTACCGCGCCCGCTGTCCGGACAGCGACCGTTCGCTTCCAATGACTGTGACCTTGAGCACCGAAGGGCAATCTTTGATTGCCCTGTATATCCAATCGTGAAGGGTGGATTTTTTCGACTTGCGACCTTTGCCTTCGAGCAGGGCACGCAGGCGCTTCTTCCAGTCGAAGAGATTTCCCTTCCGTGGGGAGAAGGCGCGAATCGCCTCATTGGAAAATTTCACCGATGCGATCCATTGGTCGCGGGTTAGGAAGGTAACGGGACCCACCGTGAATCTCTGCGACTGTTCAACGCCCAGCGTCCACGCGGGAAAGTAGTGTGTGAAAGCCGCTCCAAGCTTGGCTACCGCTGCGGCGATCCTGTTCTTGAGGGAGGCCTTGCATTCTTCGATCGTGTGGAGAGCAAGTCAAATTCGCCAGACGCGTGGCAGTCAACGACTGCCTGCTGCACGACGGTCGAATACTCTTCGAGAAGCACACGCTGCGATAGTCCGTTGGTTCCTCTGTAGAGCGTGTCAGTGATCACGAGCAGTTCTTTCAGCGCGGCATGGGTAAAGTATCGCTCTTCCCCGGTCTCCGCCGCTCGGACGGTCCAAAGGACCTTCTTGTCGAGCTTGGCAAAGTCGACACCACCGTTCGGATGTACGCGATCCAGTTCCAGGATGAGATTTTTCAACGTGTCGACCAAGGTCATCGTCTGTCACCGCGAGCAGGCAAGGTGGAAACCCCCGATGAGATTCTATTCGTAAGTTCGACAACTTGGCATTCTCTATCCTGGTTACACCGAGCCACAATGCGACGTTTTGGCAACGGTTTGGCTGTCCGCTCCACGCAGGGTAGCGTTCGGAGCCGGCCCGATTCATTCTTCTTCCCCCCTTTTCTCAACTCGCTTCGGCGATGTCCGCTTCTGGCTGGAACACGACAGTCGGAGCAAGATAGGTCTTGAGCAGCGCAAATGTGTGAGGCGCGTGGGTGCGTCATTGCTGAATATGTCCATGTTCAACTGACAACCCTGTGGACGGCATTTCCGGGATTGCTAAGCGGCGGCGGCAGCGGGCTCGAAACGCATCCATTGCGCGCTTCACGAGCGATACCATGCGGTTCTTCAACCTGGGACGTTCGCTGTCGTGTTCTGCTGAACGTGTATCGGTCTGGGAACGGACGGCGAGCAGGTCGGTCGTGGACATCTTCATGCGCCAGTGATCGAGTTGACGTGCGAGCAGGCGCAGACCGTCGTCGTCTGCGTCGGGATTCTGAGTGGCATACACCGCGATGCCCTCCTGCTGCCGAGTGAACGCGACGAGTCCCAGATTGCGGTCGACGGATTTCCCTTCGGCGAACCAATACACGCGCGGCTTTCCTTGACCCTGCGCGCGATGCACCGTGCTCACGTAGGCATAGCGAAGTGCGTTGTAGGTGTTGGTATCGATCTCGACGACCCGACCGTCCTGTGTAGGGGTGTCGCTTTCGAGTCGGATGCGCAATCGATGGCCACCATCGGGTGATGACGCGACGGACTCGATGACGCCCAGGATGTTGTTGTTGACGCCAAGCCGCGCGTCTCGGCGCCCAAAGCGCAGCCTGTCGCCGGACGCCACCTCTACTTCCTCCGGCCGCTAGAGCCGATGACCCCAGAGGAAATGTTGTACTACGCGCGAGTTATGCGAGCCAACCAATATCGGTTTAGTTACGGGCGTCAAGCAAATCGAACGCTGCGCGATTTGCTCATCCCGGCTCGCTCGCAAGCTCCGCCATGGGTCTACGGGGCTTGTCGTCGCGTAGTCCGCCACATTGAGGGACAGATGCTTTGAACTATGGCTTTAGGCCTAAAGCTGTCGCTGCGCGGTAGACGAGCTCTAGAGGATGATTTCGCCAAACGTCCTTAGCAAGCTGCTTGCTGTCACAGCCTTGGACACTTCGTTGGACACTTCTGTCGGTTTTTACAAGTGTAAGAAGTCACTTATCTGGCTGTTCAAATTTGTGGGTCCGCTTCTCTTCTTTTCGACTTGACATGACCTAAGAACCGTGATTGCATTGCACCGCACGGTTCCAATCGATTGTGCTCGCATTACCTCTGGAGGCCCTTGCCCGCGCGGGAAGTGGGACGCGCAGGGTACACGCGGCGCCTCGCAAGCGGAGGTCCCGGTTGGAGCTGGTGTAGGGGAGCGGTTCGATATGAGTTAGATGCGCAAAAGCTATGGCCTTCCAAGTCGGTCGCAGATGCGATTTATTGCGCGATGTGGAGACCTCACGAACTCAGTGACTTTCGGACCAAGCCACTAGTGGCAGCCATCGCGGCTACGCCCTGCCTGGCAGTGGCTACCGCCGCCATCCATCTGTCTTACACGACGCCTTTTGGGGACGCTTACCTATGCCTAAGTACATGCCGGTTGTGTTGGGAATCGCCGTGGCTCTTGGCGTCGGCACCGCAGCAACTGTCGCGGCCGACTCACCGCAGAGTACGCCGCCATCGCAGACAGAACCAGAGACAAACGGACCGCAGGTGACAGCAACTGTCGCGGCCGACTCACCGCAGAGTACGTCGCCATCGCAGACAAAACCAGAGACAAACGTACCGCAGGTGACATTACAAGCGGTAAAGGTCGAGGCAAAGTCACAAGTCCAGAACCTGCAAACCATCCCCGTATCTGTTGCTGTAATGGATTCTTCTCAAATGAGTTCATTGGGAGTCGAGAACCTCAGAGATATAAGCCAATACTTCTCCGATGTTACAATCGACTCAGGTCCTTTGAATGGCGGCGTATATATTCGCGGCGTTGGAAATAGCAGCGCCATTGTCGGGCTTGATAACCGTGTTGGAGTGTATTTGGATGGTGTCTACATTGGTCAGTCGCCCGCGTTGAATCAAGATACATTAGGAATCAGTCAAGTGGAAGTGTTCAGGGGACCCCAAGGTACCTTATTTGGCCAAAATACAATTGCCGGGGTCATTAACATCATCACCGAGAAACCTAGTGAAGTCCCCGACAATGATGTGTCTATAAGAGTCGGGAACTATGGGCTGTTCGATGAGCAACTGCATCTATCCGGGCCATTGGCGGACGGCATATATGGCGGACTCTTTTTGGGTGATCAGCTGCGCGATGGATATGTGAAAGACGTATTTAACAACACGACACAAGAAAATTTAAATCGCAAGTCTTTCCGCGGCCAACTGGAAATCGACCGCTTCGAAAACTGGAAGATATACGCGACATTGGACGGCACGAAGAGCAGTAGTAGAGAGGGCAGCGGCATTCCGATTACCAATACCATAGGCACTGCCCCTTACAGCGAAACATCAGGCTTCTTTAATATGACCGACAATCGTACACCACCCAATGCCGCGAGTAATTATGGCACCTCCGTGCGGGCGGACTATAATTTCCCGAATGGTCTGGTCCTTATATCAACCTCGTCTTATCGAAATACGTTGTTCAGCGACACCGTGGACGCCGATTATTCAATGTTTGACCTGCTGTACACTCACTATCAGTACAGGTATAAGCAGTTCACACAAGAACTGCAGCTGATGTCGCCAAAAGACAGTGCGTTGCAGTATGTTTTCGGTGCGTCCTACTACGGGCTGGATTCTTTTAGTGAACGGGACGCAATTGTAGGTATCAATGGTGGGCCGTTTATAGGAGCTCCGGCGGGAAGCGTTGTGCCGACACGTGGCACTGTGCGCACAACTACTGGCGCGATATATGGCAATGCCACCTATAATTTATCGTCGAATTGGGTTTTGCAAGGCGGCGTACGCGTTTCAGAAGACCAAAAGACAGGTTACTACTTTATCAATGGGTCTGTGGCCCCGGCGTTCGCACTCGCAACCGGAGTGTTCAACGGTGTGATAAAGAATAACGAAGTTACGCCCTCGGTTACGCTTACTCGGGAATTGGGTCCCGATAATAGGATTTACGCACGATTCGCCCAAGGATATAAAGATGGCGGTTTCAACACGGATTTCGTGGCAGCAAACATATTTCCCGACAACATAACGGTCAAACCTGAATACGTCAACGACTATGAACTCGGTTTCAAAAGCACGATAAACGATCGTGTGCGGGTCAACGCATCAGTTTTTGACGAGTATTTCCGGGGTTATCAACTCGATCGGTACATACAATCTGGAAATTCGACGTTAATTACACTCACTAATGCTGGCAAAGTGCGTTCACGAGGGCTTGAGGTCGACGGGTCCGCGGTACTCATGCCTGGCTTAAGGCTGGAAACTAGCCTTGCGTACTTGGATACCGTGTTTACGGATTATCCGAATGCGAATCTTGAAGGCGCCAATTTTAAAGGCCATCGGCTTCCGTTTGCGTCAAAGTTCCAGGGATCAGTTGGCATTAATTACTCGTCGAGGTTGGGCTCTGGCTACTATGGTGAGCTGAGCATAAGGGACTCCTATCGTACTGGCTATTACAGCGATGTGAACAACTTGACGACTGTCACTTTGGCGAGCGGCGACGTGTTGCGGTATGACTATGTCGGAGCGTTTGGTCTATTGGATGGTAGCTACACCGTAACTCCGTCAATCGGAAACTGGACTGCCTCGCTATGGGCGCAAAACCTTTTGAATAAGCGCTATGTGACTTCTTACGGGTATGATTTCTTCGGGACGCTGTACAACGCTGTGGGGCAGCCACGCACCTTTGGTGTTCGGGCTACTCTTCACTTTTGAAGTCTCGGCCCGATTGGATTCAACGGTCCAAGGACGAGAGGTCAGTTGTGAGAAATGCGCGTCAACCACAGGTACGGTCGCGGGTCTTGATTGGAACGCGCCTACGCTCTCCACAGCCGTGGCCGTGGAGGTATCTCAGAGACACAGAACCTGCGATTGGAGCGGCGCTGGGCCTCCGTCACAGTACGGCGCGTGTGCGTGCGTCGCGGAAGGGCGTGGTAACACTCTCTGCTCGCGTGTTTGACGTTACCGAGCACGCCTTTCGCCCGGTTGGTACCACGTATCTCGCAAGCAGCGTGACCGCCCTCAGTGCTCAATACCGAGGGCGCCCGGCCGGCGCTGGAACCGCGCTGGAAACACGCCAGTCCGTCGCGGCAGGCGTCGGACCTTTAGGGCCTGCTGGCCGGGGGTGCCAACCGCGCCTAGCGAGGCTTCCTTGTCGAAGGTCGCGATCGGCTTCAGCGATGGGTATAGGGATGCTGCAAATCGCCTTTAGTCTCGATCGCCGTCAAGAACACTTATTTGTCAAGTGCACGTCACCTGCGCACGCGACGATTGTGTTCCTTACCCAGATAAGCATTGTCCAGTCGCAGGCGCCCGCCGAACTGCCGAACGGCCTCGCTTCAACGCACGGCGGGCATGACCTTGTGCGTGATCGGCCACGCCGTTCTCTAGTTCGCCCCAAGGTGACGTGTCAGTTCCAGCGCCGACAGATTAGTCTCGGTGAACGCCGCGACCGGCCCCGTCGACTGGAACCGCACGCAGTTGATGGCTCTAGCCTGCACGCTCTAGGGGGGCTGGGCGCAACGCACAGTAGCGGCTCACGTGATGCCGTGGTTAGCTGAGCGCCGCGGCCAATCGTGTCGCTCTTTGCGGGCGCGACGGTCCGTGGACGTATGAAATAGACGTGGGCAAAAGACGAGGAGAGCGCAAGATGATTAGAGTGAGCTGTGCCAAACGAGTGGCGACGCTTGTCGCATTGGTGTTGCTGGGCTTGGCTGCGTATGGAACTGGATGTGGCGCGGCTGTGCTAGCGGGCGAAGGGTCAAGTGACGGCGACATCGGCAGTCGTCCGACACAAGCCGCAAGCTTCCCCATTCGGGTCGGTCAAGTGGGGCCCATTGCCGCTGGCAATCCGTTGCAGCAGCCCTTCGCTTGCGTCACGCAGGACACACTCCTAGGTCCGCCGGTAGTCGATAACCACGACGGCGGCGGGCTACCTATAACCGACGGAAGCGGTAAGGTAATTGGCTACAGTGCCGACTGCGGTGCACCGATGAAAGTATTGTATTTTTATCGCGCGAGCGACGACTCGGCCAGCGCACCGTTGCGTGCCTATGATGAGCGTAATCCGCCGAGAGACGTTGCGACGGTGGACGTCAACGGCCGACGTGTACCATTTATCGTGAGGTACGAAATCGGTACGCTGAACCGCTTCATTTATACGATTGCGTCCCTGTCTCCGCAGGTCGACGTCACAGACCCGGCGCGTCCCGACGAATCCGTCTGGAATCACAAGCTGATCTTCTTTTTGTATGGGGGAGTCGGGATTGGGCATACCCAATCGGCGACACCGTATCCGCTAAAGTACTTCTCAAACCCTACTTTGCACCCGGGGCTCGCGGAGTTCCTGGCCCACGGGTATGACATCGTGGAGTCGACCGGGACTTCGACTGCGACGACCTACAACCTCGTTCTAGAAGGCCAAACGGCACGAATGGTCAAGGATCAGTTCGTCGCGGAGTTCGGAAAACCGAAGTACACGTTTGGTCTGGGCGGCTCCGGCGGCTCGATACAGCAATTCATATACGCCCAAAATGATCCCGGTTTACTGGATGGCCTGGTGCCGACGCACGTGTACCCCGACATGATTACCCAGGTGAACCCGGTCGGGGACTGTGAACTGCTTGAATACTATTTCGATGTGGCCGACGCCAAAGTAAATGGAACCGGGCGCGTCAATCCGAAATGGAAGAGCTGGGAGAATCGAGAGCTGATAGAGGGGTTCCACGGGATCAACGGGTTCAAGACGAAGAAGGTGTTCGCATCCTCAGCACAGCCCGGCTCGGAAGCATGCATCGAAGCATGGTTCGGAGCCGTACCGATGTACTTTAATCCGTTGTACGGTGCGACCAGCGATCCCGCCTACAAGGCGATTCCGTCGGTTGTGATACGACTGACGCCGCTGAGCTACTTCGATGATCTGGAGACCATCTTCGGCATGATTCCGGGAACCCGATTGGCTCAGTCGACGTATGACAACGTCGGAGTCCAGTACGGATTGCAGGCACTCAAGGACGGAAAAATTACGAAGAAGGAATTCCTTGATGTGAACGCGCATGTGGGCGGATGGAAGCCAAGGCAGGATGACGTACCGCCGGGGTTCCCGTTCCAAGGCGGGAAGGAGACAGGCAACATCGATCCGTGGAGCGCGCGCAACGCGACTGCAGAATCGCACCTAACATCTGACGACGTTGCACCGCGCACCAGCGGAAGCGTTTCCGCAATGCAAGCCGCGTACAAGGCAGGGTTGGTTTTCGGGGGCAAAATCAACCTGCCGATTATTATCATCGAGCCTTATCTGGAGCCGGAACTCAACATGCATGCTACGCGGGAGCCGTTTGCTGTGCGCCAAAGGCTCATTGATGCGCGCGGCAATGCTGACAACCTGGCAATCTGGATGATAGGCAACAGCGGCGACCTGGTGCCGTCGGGATTGGCGCTGCGCGCCTTCGCAGACGAGGAAAGGTGGCTGGAGTCGGGGCGGAGGCCGTCGAACGTGGTCGATGCCTGCTTTGGGGCAGATGGCTCCCTCATCGCATCCGGTCCGGACGTCTTCCGGGGTGAGGTATCGCCGAATGGTGCGCAGGTCCTGTCCGATGTGAGTGCGGGAGGGCCTTGCACCAAGGCCTATCCGATCTTCAGCATGCCGAGGGTGGTCTCGGGTCTGAACGTGAGCGATCACGTATTCAAATGTGCCTTGGAGCCGGTTGGCGAAGCGATCAAGGACGGCATATATGGGCGCGTGCTCTTCACCGAGAAGGAAGGGGTTCGCCTCCTAAAGATTTTTCCCACGGGCGTCTGTGACTATTCGAAGCCGGATCAAGGCTTACCCGCAGGGTAGTCCACTGCGGGCTATCAGAGATCAAAAAACTGATGTAGCTGCTGCATGACTCGGTATGACCACGCGGCACAGCTTGTGGCTGAGTACCCAACACATCGTGCTGCGTCTCGCCCTGCGGTCACGGGAACATGACGGTGCGGTCAGAATGCTTCTGCTGCCCAGTTCGTTTACGTGGAGGCTTCGCCGCCGAGTCTTTTGCATTGCGGTTGCCCCGTTACCAACTCGTCGACGCAACGAACCGCGTGTGCCGGGGCAGCTCCAGCGTGAAGGGGGTAACGCCATGGGGATCGGGATGGCTTGGCGAACCTGCCGCAGCGAGGGCACGGCGGCATGGCTACCATAGGCGGTCCTGCGGTTGTCGCATGAGGCGACCCAACGCGGAGTCGGGCTTTCGCCGGCCGCTGGGCTTGACAGCGTCCGTTGCCGTGAACATGAACCAGATGTGTGGGGTCGGGCCGTTCATAACGATTCCGGTCATGGTCGCAACGATGAGTGGTTGAGGTCGCGCATGGTTGGTTCAAGCGCTTTCGCAAGCTCCTGGTGCGCTATGAGAAACTAGACAGCAGTTTTCTCGGCCTCTACTATCTTGCGGCAGCGATCATCGTGTTTCGCAAGGTACCGCTGAAGGTCAATATTATTTACGGATAAGTTCTTAGTCTTGGCGTGGCGTAGCGGTGTGTACGCCTGACATGTTTCGGTGCTTGGCGCAGTTCGAGTGACCGCTTTGCGGCGTGCATTTGAAGCAGCTGAAGAGCCGTTATTGGCCGAATCCGGACGGTCGCGCGGTGAGCGATCAAGGGGTGATCTTGAGCGGCGCGCTGATCACCGGCTATCGGAACGGCCGATCATGTTGACCGGTACGCGCACATAGCTAGTAGGGGCGCTTTCAGCGTCTGCGCACGGACAAGGATCAGCAGCTACGGGGTAAAAAGCGGGGCACTCGCCAATACTGCAGAACCGATTGTCATGAAGATCATAAACTTGTGAGACAGGTTCGAGCCCTAGTCCCCGAAAATAGCTATGAAATCAATAGCTTACAATATGGCTCCGATAGGAATATCGGAGCCATATTGTTTTATGGTTCCGGTATGGTTCCCAGTTTAGCTCGTGGTTTCCTGCCTGACCGTGGACTTTCCTGCGAGCCCTGCGCCATGCTGCGTCCCATGAGTAGTTCAGACGCTCCATCCCTGATGAGTGGCTCCGCGACAATCGCGTATATTCGGTTCCGCCGGATACGCTCTTGGTCGCGGAACAAGTCGCTGAATTGCTCGCGTGCAGCGTGGACACCCTCCTCGACCGTCGCCGCGACGGGAAACCTCCGCCGTTTCGTCAGGAGAAGGTCCGCGGACGCGTGAAATATCCGCTCGGCGGCGTGCTTGCCGAACGCCGGTCCAATGTATTTTCCAGTTCAGACCAAGCGCGCGCTGCCCATCGGGCCGAAGCACTCGGCTATCCAGCGCCCATCGCAACAGCGGGCGCCAGCACGTTTGCTGCATTTATCGACTCCGCTCTGCCCAAGGACGAATGGCTGTTTACGTTCGTTGACGGAAAACCGACGGACTTTTTCACGTCTCTCGGTGTCGAGCAGAGCGACGACGGCGAAATCGCATGCAGATGGCTCTCGCTCATCGAATACTTGGACGAACGATCGTTGGGGCGCCCATCAGGAATCAGAGGCGTTGCGCACCGCTTTGGAGGGATTGATGCCGGCGGCCGCTGCTCTGGAGGTAACGGACCCTGCCTTTCTATGCGAGAAGGGTTGTGGTCGGCCGTCTCATCCTGGGCGTAAGTGTCGGCTATAGCGCATGCGTGTGCTGGAAAACGTTAATCAGCATTCCGGTCGAAACGTATCAGCGCGCCGGCGCCGATCACGTGCGGCAGTCGGCGATCAGCTCATGCGCCCAGCAAGTCGTCACACTCTACGCCAGGCGCATGCAGATCGAATCCTCGTTTCGCGATCTGAAATCGCATCGCTACGGGCAAGGCTTCGAAGACAGTCTGACCCGCAAGGGGCCACGCTCCTTGTCGAGCGCCGTCATGGTGGCACGCGCGCGAGGGGCGGCGTAGCGATCGCGAACCTGTGTGGCGGTGTGCGTAGAATCGTGCGAACCAGTCTCTACTACCTAGTTCCCGTGAACGGGGAAAATTTCAGGGAAATCGGCGTCTCTCTTGGCCGAAATCGTCGGCGATAAGTCCGGAGAGCAAGGCAGGACGCCATATTCATGTCGCGCGCGAGAAAAATTCCCGTGATCGGAACAGGCAAGCTAACAATGAAAACGAACAACGACAACACCAATCCTTCAGAAAGGGGGCTCGCGCTGGCGCGCCGCGAGATATGGATCACGCTGCTGCTCTATCCGGGCCACACACTCCCGACTGCCGCAGCACCCGTGGTGGTCGCGGTCGGTCTAGCGCTGCGTGACCACGTGTTCGCGGCATTGCCTACCGTGCTTGCATTTTTGGGTAGCTGGCTTATTCATATCGCCGGTGTACTTACCGATAACCTCGAGCTATTGCGCAGACATCCCGCTGTGTCGGAGCACCCGGAGCTACAGGACGCGATCGAGCGGCATACGCTGACATTGCGTGGCTTAAAAATGGCTATCGTCGCTTGCGTCGTAGCGGCGGTGCTCGCAGGGCTTTATTTGGTTCTGCTCGGCGGGGACTTGGTTTTGGCTCTCGGGATCGTCGGTCTCGTGGCGGGTTTAGCCTACGCCGGCGGACCTTTGCCGTACGCCCGATCGGGCATGGCCGAGCCGATTTTCTTCATCATGTTTGGCATCGTGGCGGAGGCAGGTACCTACTACATCCAGACTGCGGCGACCCATGGCGCGCCGTCGGGGTGGGTGTCGTCACTTCGGATGGTGCCTTGGGACGTCTTCGTCGTTGGTTTGCCGATCGGGGCACTGATCACCAACGTACTGATCATCGACGACATCCGGGACCATGCCTTCGATGCGGCGAAGGGATGGCGCACCGGTACCGTGCGCTTCGGAGTCGGCTGGAGCCGCGTGCGCTACCTAGTGCTTACTGCCTGGGCCTATCTGGCGCCGATCTTCTTCTGGTGCGGGCTCGGATACAACGCGTGGATCCTGCTGCCCCTGCTCACTTTACCTTCAGCGTGGACGATCGCCCGCATGGTTTGCACGCACGAACGCACGGCGGATTTGGTGGCGATGACACCGCGCGCGTCGCGGCTATCGCTCAGTTTCGCGGTGCTCCTTGCGATCGGTCTCGCGATCGGCGGACGCTGACGGGGCACATCGCATCAGCCAAGAAAGTTGATCGCCTGACGCAGGTTCGGCTCGGCGCAAGGGCCGCAGAGGATCATGGCACGGAGCAATCGTGGCACGAGTTGCCGCCATCGAAAGACCCGACTGGAACTGAACCTGGTTCATTGCCATGACCCACCTCCGCTTCGACAGTGGGCGTACCATCCGCTGCGATCGTCTCAGATCACGCGATCAGCGGCTGAGGTTCGGCGCTAATCAGCTTCTCAACCCCGTGCCGCGGTAGGCGTTCGCGAAGAAACGATTTGCGCTACAACGTGACTGGCGGCGCCGTGATGACCGGCCAACCATTGGTGCGAGCTTGGGCGAGCCCGTTAATCAGGAGACCAGAACATGACTTGGACAGATGCCAATCCGAGTGACATCCTGTCCGAGTCGGATAAAAGCGCTGTTCGCGGCTGTGACGTAAACATAGCCGAAGCGATAATGCAGCAGCTATGTCAAAGCGGATCAAGCTTTTCAGGTGTCCCTACCATGCGCGCCTTGCGGCGTGGGCAACATCTATACTGGCCGGGGGACCTGTCCGAGCATGTGTATTCGGTTAAGAGCGGCACCGTGAAAACTTACCGGATCGAGGATGACGGCCGCGAGCAGATTACTGGATTTCACACGGCGGGGAAGGTGTTGGGATTGGATGCGCTGGTGCAGCGTCCGATGCGCTGCGGTGCCCTCGCCGTGGACGTTACGACGATATGCCAGATTCCTGTGCAGATGGTCATTCTAGGCTCGGGCGAATCCGGTCAGCTTCAGCTTCAGCTGCTTGAAGAGTTCCGCAAGGAAATAGTCCGGCTGGAGGCCCGGCTATCGATTTGTTGCAATTCTGCACCCCAACGCCTGGCGGCTTTCATTCTTTCCATGGAGGCTGAGCCGGCCGCAGTCCATTTGCCGATGTCCCACAAGGAGATCGGCAACTACCTGCATCTTGTCCCCGAAACCGTATCCAGGCTGCTTGCCAGATTTCAGCGTTGTGGATGGTTGTCGACGCACGGCCACCGTGTTGACATTCGCGATCGAGCCGCACTTGGGCAGATCGCCGCGGGACACATGCCCGGCGCGACGTCAGCAACGGTGTCGGCTGCGAAGAATGCGTTGTCCGGTGCGGCGAGATATGAGGACAATAAGCAATCTGCTCGCCCCCTTCCCACTTGATGGACGCGCCCGTTTGATTCGGCGGCTAAAGATTCAGCGCGGAAATCGGGGAGCCTTTATTCTTGCCGCGAGCAGCGACGGCAAGAATGCATGGTTCTTCTGGAAGAACCCGAGGGTGGTGCGCGCCGCGTGTAATTCTGCGCGTGTCAAACAGCCAATGCGATTCGAGCCGTGGACCCCGCCGCCGTGTGCGCGTCGATTCTTGCGATGAACCCACGCCCTGCTCCCGTCACACCTTCGGCGCTGATAACGAGACTGTTTGCGCCTGAAGCCTACCCTCACCCGGTGCGGGGGCTGGCATGCGTGGAAACCCACATCTCCTGGGTCTTGTTGACCGGCACTTACGCCTACAAGATCAAAAAGCCCGTGGCCTTGGGCTTTCTCGATTTCTCGACTCTGCCGCTGCGGCATGCGGTCTGCCTTGAAGAGCTGCGGCTCAACCGACGGCTGGCCCCGAAGCTGTACGTCGACGTCGTGCCGATCGCCGGTCCAGTCGAGAGCGCCACGATCCTCGGCGCCGGCGAGCCGATCGAATATGCCGTTCGTATGCACCAGTTCCCGCAGGGCGACCAGCTCGATCGTTTACTCGAAGCGGGACGGCTGGACGAAGCCGACATCGCGCGCGTCGCGCAGCGGATCGCCCGCTTCCACGGTGAGGCGCCGCGCGCCGGCGAGGGCAGCGACTACGGTACTTCCCGGTCGATCAAGCACCTGGTCGAGGACAACTTGCTCGCGCTGCGGGCGCTGCTCACCGATGCGCCGCAGCGTGAAGCACTGGAAGGGCTTGCCACCTGGGCCAGCAACCGCTTCGACGCGCTGGAAACAACTTTCGCCGCGCGCCGCCAGCAAGGCCTGGTTCGCGAATGCCATGGCGACCTGCATCTGGGCAACCTTGTTCGCCTCGGCGATGAAGTGGTGCCGTTCGATTGCATCGAATTCAGCGCCGAACTGCGCTGGATCGACGTGATCAGCGACATCGCATTCCTGATGATGGATTTGTTGTACCGGAGCCGAGCGCGACTCGCGTTCCGCTTAATCAACGTTTACTTGGAGACCAGCGGTGATTATCCCGGCGTCGCCGTGCTGCGGTATTACCTGGTTTACCGCGCCCTGGTCCGGACCATGGTGGCGTTACTGCGCCGCGCGCAGCTGTCGCCGGAAGTTGCGCCAGCTGCAACGGCGGTCGACGATGCCGCGTCGCACCTGCAATTGGCGCATCGACTGGCTTCGCCGCCGCTGCCGGTCTTGTTCCTTATGCATGGCTTCTCGGGCTCAGGCAAGACCCGTGTCAGCGGCGACCTCATGGAGCGCTGGCCGGCGATTCGGGTGCGCTCGGACGTCGAGCGCAAACGGCTGCACGGCTTCGCCGCGGACCAGACGACGAGATCCGGAATGGGCGCAGGGGTGTATTCGCGCGCCTCGGGCGAGGCGACGTATCAGCGCCTGTTCGAATCGGCCGCGACGGCGCTAGCGGCCGGATTTTCAGTGATCGTCGATGCGGCCTGCCCACAGCACCAGCAGCGGGAAATCTTCCGCGCGCTCGCCGCAGTCCACGGCGTGAGCTTCGTCATTATTGCGTGCGTGGCACCGGAGGCGGAGTTGCGTCGTCGGCTGCGTGAACGCATCGCGCGCGGCGGCGACGCTTCGGAAGCCGGCGAGGCGGTCCTCGACGATCAGTTGCAGCACGCCGAACCGCTGGACGCGGCCGAACGCGCCGAAGCGATAACCGTCGATCCAGACGTTGCCGGCGACCCGGCAGCATTCGCAGCAAATCTGGCGAAACGACTGCGGCGCCGTGCATGATCGCGCGAGTCGTGCGCGGCGCCTCGGCTTGATCAGGCGTCAATGTGGGCTAGTCGTTCCGGTATGAAACTCGAACTTGTCAGCAGGAATCGGACCAAGTCGATAAGCGCGGCGCGGCAGTCGCTGAAGTGGGTGGTGTCAGCGCCGCCGCTGTTCTCGGTGCGAAACGCCGCGCACACGAAGCGCGCGCGTCAGAGCATCCTTACTTCGGGTTGCCGCTCGAAATATACGTTGCGATGTTCGCGATGTCGGTATCGCTCAGAGTGAGCTTCTTCTCGTGCTTGATCTTACCCGCCACAATGCTTTTCAGTGCTGTTTCGAGGTCGGCTTCCGATTTACCGGTGTAGTATTTGTCCTTGAGCTGGTGGCAGGCGGCGCAAACGCTCTTGAATATCTTCTGTCCGGCGGCTGCGTCTGCCGCGTACGAGGGCAGTGCCGCCGCGAGCAAAACGAGCATGGTCGCCCCCGCGACGATCTGAGTGTTCCTCATGGGCGTGTCTCCTATTGGCTGATCGGGTTGTCGGCGCTGGGGGTTAGATAGTGCCTCCAAGGCTACGTAAAGATCAAACTATACCGCCGGGTTTTTAAGTCGGTTCGGGGCCGCACATATGCGCATTGGCGAAAAAATGGTGCGATCAGCGCACCGCGGTGCATTAAAGTACCGACGCCCATTCGAGAAGAACAAAAAAATTTTGTTGTCGGATATTCCGTAGTGGTTCAAACATTATCCCCGCCAAGGGAGAGTGCACCGCTTCAGCAAATGCGCGGCAGCGGATCGTCGTCGAGTTCGTCGAGCACGCGCTGGCCGCCGAACGTGGTTTCGAGAATCACCTGTGCCGCTCCGGCGGTCACTTCGCCGATCAGCGCCGACTGTGGTGCCAAGGGCCGCAACACATCCAGCGCGGCGTCCGCGTCTTCGGCGGCGACCACGGCCACGACGCGTCCTTCGCAGGCCAGGTACAGCGGATCAAAGCCGAGCAGCTCGCAGACCGACTGGACTGACTCGTTGACCGGAATCTGCGCCTCATCGAGCCGCAGGCCAAGGCCGGTGGCCCGGGCGATCTCGTGAGTCACGGTAGCCAATCCACCCCGTGTCGGATCGCGCATGAAATGCAAGCCGTCGATCGTGGCCAACGCCTGCGTCAGCGGCAATACGCTGGCGCTATCCGAGCGCAGATCACCCCGTAGGCCGAACTCCTCGCGTGCCAGGAGCACTGCGGTTCCGTGGTCGCCGACGGGTCCACTCACCAAGATGCGGTCGCCAGCACGGATGCGATCCAGCGCATAGCGGGTTCCGCGTGGCCGGAAGCCGACGCCAGTGGTGGCGAGATAGATGCCGTCGCAGTCGCCGCGACCCACCACCTTGGTATCGCCGGCGACCACCGCGACACTGCAGTCGCGCGCGGCGGCCGCCAGTGCGTCGATCACGCGGCGCAGCAGCGCGATTTCCAGTCCTTCTTCGAGGAAGACGTTGAGCGTCAGGTAATGCGGCTTCGCGCCGCAGACAGCAAGATCGTTTACGGTGCCGTGGACAGCAAGCGAGCCGATATTGCCCCCCGGAAACTCCAACGGCTTCACAGTGAAGCCGTCTGTGGTCACCATCAGGTCGTGATCGGCCGGCATGGGCAGTGGCACAGCGTCGGCCCCGGTGTCGAGCTGCGGATTGGCCAGGGCAGGAGCGAACAGTTCCTCGATCAGCTCGCGCATCATGCGGCCGCCGTTGCCGTGCGCAAGAGCGATGCGCGTGTCGCGGAAGCTGTTAGCGTGCGCCATGTCAGCCTGCCGGCGAGGCCGCCGCCTCAACCAGTTGGCCATAGCTGATTGCCGCGTCGTTGACCGGCAACTGCTGCGGAATCAGCACCTCGAACCCCTCAGCGCATAGCCGCCCGCAAACCTGCTCGCTCAGCACGCGATTCTGGAACACGCCGCCGGTCAAGCCGATGCGCGTCACACCGCAGTCATGTCGCACGGCAAGCGCCTGCCCGCATAGCGCCTGCGCCAGGCTGGCGTGGAAGCTTGCGGCCCGCACCGCCGGCGAAAATTGTGCGTCGAGCAGAAGCGGCAGCAACGGCACCCAGCTGCTGCGCCAGATACCGGCGGCATCGCGCGTTAGTGGCAGAGCCACTGGCGGCGCCGAAACTCCTTCGCTCAGCGCTTCCAGGCGCATCGGCGCCTCGCCTTCATAGCTCGCCTGCCGGCAAACATCCAGCAGCGCCGCCGCTGCGTCAAACAGGCGGCCGACTGAACTCGTCTGCGGCGTATTTACTCTGCGGTCGAAGGCTTGGCGCAACAGCGGATCGGCGAGATCGGCAGCGGGCCAGTCGATACCGGATTCCCAGCACAATGCCACCGCGGTACGCCAGGGCTGGTGCGCGGCGCGTTCGCCGCCGGGTAACCGGAATGGCTGGAAACTCGCCACATGGTCCCAAGCGCCCGGCCGGCCGAGCAGCGCTTCGCCGCCCCAGAGGGTGCCATCCGGCCCGAGGCCGACGCCGTCCCAAGTGAAGCAAAGTAGCGGGGTGGTGTCGGGATATTCGCCGGCCAGGGCCGCCGCGTGCGCGTGATGGTGCCACACCGCCAACGTAGGCAGCCTGGATGCGCGCGCCCAGCGCGTGTTTGGGAAGTCCGGATGCGCGTCGTGCACGATGCGCTGTGCGCGCACGCCGTACAGCTGCTGCAGGTCTTCGGCGACTTGGGCGAATACCGCGCGTCCGCGCGGACTCGAGAGGTCGCCGATGTGGGGCGAAGTCACCGCGCGTTCCCCCCAGGCCAGCGCCACTGTGTTCTTGAGGAATGCGCCCACCGCGAGCGTCGGCACTTCGATCGGCGCCGGCAGCTTCATTTCCAGTGGGGCAGCACCGCGCCCAATGCGCAACGGCCGAATGGCACCGGCGATGATGCGCAACACCGAGTCGTCCGCCGGCCGCGCGATCGGCCGGTCGTGATGCAGAAAACCATCGGCGATATCAACGAGCCGCGCCTCTGCCTCGACCGGCTCGGTCAGCACCGGCTCGCCGCTGAGATTGCCGGAAGTGGCGACCACTGCGCTGCCGAACGCGTCGAGCAATATATGGTGCAGCGGACTGTAGGGGAGCATCAGTCCCACCTCGCGCAGGCCTGGCGCGACCGCGATGGCGAGCGGCGCCGTGTCACGGCGCGGCGCCAGCACGATCGGCCGCACCGGATCGGTCAGCGCCGCGGCTTGCAGGGGTGATAGCTGCACCAAGCGGCGCGCCTGATCCAATCCGTCGTCGCCGCACCAGGGCACCATCAGCGCCAGCGGTTTCGCCGGACGCCGCTTGCGCGAGCGCAGACGTGTGACGACGTCTTCGCGGCTAGCATCGCACAGCAGGTGGTAACCGCCGATGCCGCGCACCGCGACAATGCGCCCGGCGCGCAGCGCGGCTACCGCGGCGTCAAGCGCCGCTTCGTTTCCGCCAGCCTCGATAGCCGCGCCTGCCTCGGCGCGCCAGCGCAGGCGCGGGCCACACGCAGGGCAAGCCAAAGGCTGGGCATGGAAGCGCCGATCCATGGGGTCCGCGTACTCGGCGGCGCAGGCGGGACACAGCGTGAAGCCGGCCATGGTCGTGTTCGGCCGATCGTAGGGCAGCGCCTGGATCAGCGTGTAACGCGGCCCACATTGGGTGCAGTTGATGAAAGGGTATCGGTAGCGGCGCGCGGCGGGGTCGTGCAACTCGGCGAGGCAGTCGTCACAGGTAAACAGGTCGGGAGGCACGTGAATCTGCGCCTGGGCGCCGCCAGTGCTGACGAGGATGCGGAACTCCGTCGCGGCTTCCTGCGGCGCGGCGTGCTCGTCGAGTAGCTGCGGACGCGAGGCTGGCGGCGCCTGATCGAGCAGCGCCCGGCCGAACGTCTGCAGCAGCGGCGCCGGTCCCTGCGCGTGAATTTCAACCATGCCGCCGCTGTTGCGCACCCAGCCATGCAGACCGAGACTATGCGCCAGTCGGTAGACGAACGGCCGGAACCCCACCCCCTGCACGCGTCCAACGATACGCCATCGCCACGCCGGGAACGGCGCAGTCGAAGGCTCAGCCGCAGTCGCTGGACGCCGCGCGACGCTCGCCTTCATGCGCATGTGGTCGCACTGCGGGTCGTGCGGCCGAGTTGGCGATGGCGCGCAAGATACAGCGGCGTCCAAGCCTGCGGCGTGCGGTGCACGAAGCGGTAGCGGGCGACGTGGTAGCTCGGATCAAAGCCGTAGAAATTGAGACGCATATGCTCCAGCTCGACGGCACGATAGTCCGCCAGTGGGTGCGCGTGCTCGTCGCGCGCGTGTCGCGCGCGCTTGTCGGCCAGCGCTGGCGCGTGGGTTTCGTTGCTGGCGAGAGCCGCCGCGCGCGACGCGACCAGTGCATGGAACGCGGCCATGTCCGGGCCGGCATATCCGTCAATCAGTCCGAGGGCTTGCGCTTCGGGCGCGCCGATCGGCAGGCGGCCGGCCATCAGCATCCGCGCACGCTCCGCACCAGTGCGTCGCGGCAGCACATAGGTCCAATATTCGGACCCGTAGAGGTTGCCCATGTTGCGGTAGTGCGGATTGAGCACCACGCCGCTACGCGCCAGGACGAGGTCAGCAGCCAGCGCCAGAAATACGCCGCCAGCCGCGGCGTTGCCCTGCAGGGCAGCGATCGTCAGGTGCGTGTCGGTGGTCAGGATGTCCCGCGCCAAGTCGTCGATAGCGTTGATGTTATCCCAGGACGCGTCGGCCGGGCTTTCGGCAGCTTCGATGCAGTGCAGGTGCATGCCGTTGCTCCAGAAGTCGCCTCCGCCCATGAGCACGATGACGCGTGTCGGCCGCCGTCGCGCCTGCAGATAGGCGGCGCGCAGGCGTTCGCACTGCGCAGTGCTCATCGCGCCGTTGTAAAAATCGAAGTGTAGGTAACCGATGTTGCCGTGCTCTTTGTAGCGGATCTCGCGCAGGCTCGTGTCGCTGCGCGTGGCGGCCGGATTGTCTTCGCTGATTGGCAGATTTTCCGCGAGCGAACCGAGCGCAAGCGTGGCCGGGCGCTTGAAACCGCATTGTCGGTCCTCGACCGGCTGCAACTGGCCGATCCACACGGCGCCGTCGCGCGTGGCGCGACAGATCGCGCCATGACAGCGCGCAATCAACGTGCCGGGACGACCGGCGAGGTGTTCCTCGCGGTGTCCGTCAAATAGCCGGAAGCGCCGCTCGAACAGCATGTCCTCGACGCCCGGAAACCCGTCGGCCGCATGCAGCTTGCGCAGCACGGTGGTGCTATCGTCCCGCTGCCAGTCGATCGCGCGCTGCGCCTGCCGCAGCGGTGGTTGCCAGCCGTGTGTGGCGCCGCCTGGCGCCGCGGGCCGCTCGCCGGCTTCGCGGCGGGCGATGGCGCGGCGTACCGCGCTCACCGCGGCCTCGGTGACCTCGTTTCGATACAGACTGCTCTTGCGCACAGGCCGCATTGCAAATTCTTCGCTGGCCCACACCGGACCGGCGTCCATCGCGGCTTCCGCCTGCAACACGGTGACACCCCAACTATCGGCGCCGTGCAAGATCGCCCAATCCAGCGCCGCCGGCCCGCGGTCGCCGGGCGGTCCCGGATGCACGATCAGGCAGGGAAGGCGCTGCCACACCGAGGCGGGAATCGCGTGCTTCAGGAACGGTGCCAGCACTAGATCCGGTCGGAACAGCTCTACCGCTTCGCGAGTGACGTCGTCGTGGATGTCGAATTCCACCGACAGTTCGTGACCGTCGCGCTGCAGCTCGACATAGAGGCGCTGCGACAGGCTGTTGAAGCTATGCATCAGCAGCAGGATGCGCATCAGCTAGCCATCGCCGAAACATTGCCGCGGCGGTACTTGTAGTACGCGGCACATGCGCCTTCCGCAGAGACCATGCACGAGCCGATCGGGTTGCGCGGTGTGCAGACGTTTCCGAATATTGGGCAGTCGGTCGGTTTCTTGACGCCGCGGATTATCGCCGGACACTGGCAGGCCTTGTTCTCGGGCACTGGGTGGATGGCTATCTCGAAGCGGCGTTCGGCGTCGAACTCCGCGTAGACCGATTTGATGCGTAATCCGCTATAAGGCAGTTCGCCGAGGCCGCGCCACTCGAAGCTCGGGCGCAGTTCGAACACGTCGGCCACCAACGCCTGCGCCTTGCGGTTGCCGTCGCGCGTGACGCCGCGAGTGAATTGGTTTTCGACGCAGGCGCGGCCCTCGTTGAGCTGCTGCACGAGCATGTGGATCGCCTGCAGGACGTCGAGAGGCTCGAAGCCCGCGATCACCACCGGCCGCTGGTATTCTTCGGCGAAATATTCGTAGGGACGGCTGCCGATCACGGTGCTGACGTGCGAGGGCCCGATGAAGCCGTCGACGCGGACGCGGCCGAACTCGCGCACCTCCGGTGCATCGACGATGCTCTGAATGGCCGAGGGTGTCAGGACGTGGTTGCAGTAGACGCTGAAGTTGCGCAGCCCGCGGCGCTGCGCTTCAACGATCACGTACGCCGTCGCCGGTGTCGTGGTCTCGAAGCCGATCGCGAAGAACACGACTTGGCGATCCGGATGGGCAGCGGCGATATTCAGGGACTCGGCCGCGGAATAGACCATGCGCACGTCGGCCCCCTCGGCGCGCGCCTTGAGCAGGCTGCGCCGGCGCGAGGCGGGGACGCGCAGCATGTCGCCGTAGCTGACCAACGTCACCTGCGGCCGCTGCGCCAGCTCGATCGCGCCGTTGAGGCGCGGCATCGCTAGTACACATACCGGGCAGCCCGGGCCATGCACCAGCTTGACGTTCTCCGGCAGAAGATCCTGCACGCCATAGCGGAAGATCGCATGCGTGTGGCCGCCGCAGAATTCCATCAGGTGGTACTCGCGGCCGGGCGTGACCGCCGCGGCGATCAGCCGAGCCAGCGCGCTCGCCGCAGCGCCGTTACGAAAACCACGGATGTAACGCATGGGCCGGCTCGCCGATATGCGCCGCAATCTCGTCGAACAGCGCAAGAGTCTTTTCGGCTTCCGCAACATCGAGACGCGCGATGGCGAAGCCGGCATGAACAATGACAAAGTCGCCGACCGCGACGCCGTCGAGCAATGCCAACGAGATTCTGTTACGAACGCCGCCGACCTCGATCTCCGCCTGCTCGTCGTCGAGCAGTACCGTGACACGGACCGGAATCGCCAGGCACATCGCTCAATCCCCGACCATCGAGCGAGCCGGACGCAGCAGCGCAGCTCCGGTCAACGCCGTAGCTGGCACTGCGAACTGATTGTGGGCTTTACGGTGTTGCGCGAGCTCGCGGCGCAGCCAGTCCAGCCACGGCTGCAGGGCCGGCGTGCGCCGCGCTGCGGCGCGGATCACGGGTGTGTCGCGCCCAAGCGCACGCAGCGCCGCTTCGGCGCGCAGCGGGTCGAAATCGTCGAGCACGTCGAGCAAATCCGCCTTGCTCAACACCACCAAGTCGGCGGCGCGGAACATGACCGGATATTTCGCCGGTTTGTCGTCGCCCTCAGTGACTGACAGCAGCACGACATTGCGGTGTTGGCCGAGATCGAAGCTGGCCGGGCACACTAGATTACCGACGTTTTCGATGAACAAGAGGTCGAGACCGTGCAGCGGCAGTTCGTGCAGGGCTTGGTGCACCAAGTGTGCGTCCAGGTGACAGGCACTGCCGGTGGTAATCTGCACCGCACGCACGCCGCGCGCGCGGATGCGAGCCGCATCGTTCTCCGTTTCGAGGTCGCCCTCGATCACCGCAATGCGGTATTCGTCGCCGAGGGCGTCGATCGTGGCTTCCAGCAATGCGGTCTTGCCGGCGCCGGGCGAGGACATCAGATTGATCGCGAACACGCCGTGTTCGTTGAAGTGGGAGCGATTGTGCTCTGCCGTACGGTCATTCGCGGCCAGCAGATCCTGCAGCACTTCGATGACGGGGCCGTCGTGCCCATGCTGGTCGCGGGTCAGATGGACGTTTCCCGCAGTGATAGTACAGCCGCATGTTTCGCACATAGCCGATCCGTTCTCGATTCAGGCGGCAGTACGCCGGACGCTTTCGTCGGCCGACGACAATTCAACGCGCAGCAGGCACAGCTCGTCGCCGCTGATCACCTGAGTACGGTAGCCACCGCACTCGGCGCACAGTAGGCAGTTCGCCGCGCACGCAGACTCTGCGCCGCACTCCGTGCATCTCACCGTCACCGGGGCTAGTTCGCACGTCAATTCGGCCTGCGCGGCGCAACTACCGGCGCGCGCGAGCTGAAAGGCCACTGCTAGCAGCGAGGGCTCGACGCCCGATAACGGGCCCACCGCCACGATGATCCGTTTCACGCCGTCGGCAGCGTGCGCGCGCGCGATGTCCTCGACCTGCGTCAGAAGTGCTTGGCAAATGGACAATTCGTGCATATCCGTCCTTCGCTCAAGCCTTGATCCAGACTGTCCTGGTGAGTGAGCGCGATCCAACGACGCATCATCCTGGGACAGACGCTGATCGCGCGATGTACGCAAGTTCATTATACGGAGCACGCTCGGCCTCACATTGACGCCGGTCAATTTTCGCTAAGCAAAGATTGATCGAGGTCAATACGATTGATGTCCGGATATGGTTCACTCCCGCCGAAGGCGACGCGGAGTGGCATCGTGGCGGTGGAAGTCATGCGAGGTCATCGGAAAGATTACGCCGTGGATGCCGTGGCGGAAGCACGCGAGTCCGCGCCAGCGAACGTCCTCATGCTGGGAATGGGCAATGTCCTGCTTGGCGACGATGGCGTCGGCATCCGATTGGTCGAACGGCTGCGAACCGACCCTGCGTTCGGGGCGGCCAACTTCGTCGATGGCGGCACGCTCAGTTTCAGCCTCCTTGGGCTTATCGAAACCACAGACGCCATGCTCGTGACCGACGCCGCGGATCTGGGCGAGGCGCCGGGCACCGTGCGCTTGTTCGAAAATGAGGCGATGGATCGCTTCCTCGCCAGTTCCCGGCGCCGCAGTGTTCATGAAGTCGGGTTGTGCGATCTGCTCGACATGGCGAGGCTGCTTGACTGTATACCGAGGCGCCGCGCCTTGTTATGCGTTCAACCATGCACGATCGATTGGACTGAAGCCCTTTCGCCCCCCGTCGCACGTGCGTTCGACGCAGCCGCTGCGCGAGCCGGTGCCGTGCTGCGGAATTGGTGCGTACCATGAGCCGGCTCGGCGAAATTCCGATTCGGATCGTGTCGCGGACCCCGGCGGCGTCCACTGGCACCATCGGCGCCGGCGTGACGGCGATTCTGATCGAGATTGCCACGCAACTCGACCGGCTGGCCGATGGTGGGGAGCCAGGCGCCATCGATTTGCGCAGCTTGCCAATGAGCCCGGGCGATCGCGAGCAATTGCTGAAGGCATTGGGGCCCGGTGAGGTCACCATCACGTTGAAGGGGGACGGCGAGTCAACGATCAACGAGACCGGGATCCAGGGCGTGTGGTGGAGCGAATACCGCGATCGCGGCGGCGAGTTGATCGCCGGGTTCATCGAAATCGCCCAAGTGCCGGCGATTCTTCCCGTGGAACCAGACCAGCTGCGGCGCGGTGCGCAACAGCTGCGGGCCGGTGCCGCCGGTGCGGCGCAGCAGCCCGGGAACTGAGGACCCACAGATGGCCCACTATCACGACCAGCCTACCATCGGCGAGATGCTGGAGCGGCATGGCGTCAGCCGGCGGACCTTCATCAAATACTGCACCGCGATGGCCTCGGCACTGGCCCTACCGCCTCTGGCAGGGCGGGCGATGGCCGAACAACTGCGCGCGGCTCTGCGACCTTCGGTGATCTATCTGTCGTTCCAGGAATGCACTGGCTGTCTGGAGTCGCTGATCCGCTCGTTCTCGCCCTCGATCGAGAACCTGATCTTCGACGTCATCTCGCTGGATTACGACGATACCCTGATGGCCGCCGCCGGCGCCCAGGCCGAAATGGCCCGCGACAAGGCGATGAAGGACAACTATGGCAAGTATGTGCTGGTGATCGATGGTTCCGTGCCGACCGGCGCTAACGGTGCCTACTGCGCGCTAGGCGGGAAGAGCGCGGTCGACATCTTGCGCGAAGCGGCCAAGGGCGCGGCGGCGATCGTCTGCGTCGGTACTTGCTCATCGTTCGGTGGAGTTCCATTTGCCGATCCCAATCCGACGCAGGCTTGGCCAGTGTCGGACATCGTGAGCGACAAACCCATTGTCAA
Source organism: Rhodanobacteraceae bacterium (assembly GCA_003142815.1). Classification (GTDB taxonomy): domain Bacteria; phylum Pseudomonadota; class Gammaproteobacteria; order Xanthomonadales; family Rhodanobacteraceae; genus Dokdonella_A. The sequence continues at coordinate 23,367 of PLNP01000040.1, read as the reverse complement.
CGTCTCCGGGTGCCCGCCGATTCCCGAGGTGATCACCGGCACGCTGCTGCAATTCATTTCGACCGGCAAGGTACCTGATCTCGACGAGTACCGCCGGCCGAAAGTGTTTTTCGGCAATACCATTCACGACCGCTGCTACCGCCGGCCGTTCTACGACCAGGGCAAATTCGCCAAATCCTTCGACGACGAAGGCGCGCGCAACGGATGGTGCCTGTTTGAACTCGGCTGCAAGGGCCCTACCACATACAACGCCTGCGCAACCACTAAATGGAACGGCGGCACCAGCTTCCCGATCGAATCCGGGCACCCCTGTCTCGGCTGTTCGGAACCGAATTTCTGGGACAAGGGCAGTTTCTACTCGGCACTGTCGGCGCCGCGATGGGGCAAGGCGGGTGAGGTTTCGCCGGGCGACGTATTGAAAGTTGTCGGCGGCGCGGCCGCAGTCGGCGCCGCCCTTGGTGTCGCATCCGCCGGACTCAGCCGACTGCGTCAGCGCCACATTGAGAAATCGACCACCAACAACGAGGCCAAGGAGAGCTGACCCATGGACCTTGTGAGTTTCGCACGTGGACCCGCACTCGAAGTTGCGCTCGCGGTTTTTTGCCTGGGCGTCGTCTGGCGTATCGTCGGCTTCGCACTGTTGCGAATCCGGCGCAATTTCAACGAACCACGCAACTCGCTGGTCAAGGCGATCATCGGTGGCGTGATCGCAACCGGATCACGCTCATGGCCACACTCCGAGTTCACCGTTCGAACCGGTGCCGGCGAAGCGCTGGGTTACGGCTATCACATCGGCCTGTTCATCGTCATATTGGCATTCGCACCGCACATCGCCTTTTTCGGCAGTCTGTTCGGCGTCACCTGGCCGGCACTTCCGAACAGCGTGATCACCATCTTCTCGGTGCTGACGTTCACCCTGCTGCTGGCGGTGCTGTTCCGTCGGGTGACGCACAGGGTGCTGCGGATGTTGTCCAATTTCGACGACTACTTCAGCTGGTTCATCACCACGCTGGTCATCGTCACCGGGTTGATGGCCACGGCCCACATCGGTGGACCCTATCAGACCATTCTCGGATTGCACATCCTGAGCTTCGATGCGCTGCTGGTCTGGTTCCCGTTCGGCAAGCTGATGCACGCGTTCTACATTTTCCCGTCGCGCGCGATCAACGGAACTCTGCTGTCTCGCAAAGGAGCGGCCTCATGAGCATTACGGCAACGCTCAGTGCCAACCTCGCGCTGGAGGAAGCCAGGAGTCCCGAGGCGCGCGTCGCCGGCGCAATGCGCGGCTTCGCGCTTGAGATCGGCGCGCTCAGCGCGTTCCGCATGGAGTCCTGCATCCACTGCGGCATCTGTGCCGACGCCTGTCATTTCTACATCGCCACCGAAGATCCGCAGTACACGCCGATCTGGAAAGTGGAACCATTCAAACAAGCCTACAAGCGAGAATCTAGCGCGTTCGCGCCGGTGTTCAGGTGGCTTGGACTGAAGAAGAAGGTGACCGCGGACGAACTCGAGCACTGGCAGTACCTGCTGTTCGATAGCTGCAACATGTGCGGCCGCTGCAGCTTGATCTGTCCGATGGGCATTGATGTCTCTGCGCTGATCGAACAAGCACGGCACGCCATGTTCGAGGCCGGCTTGGCGCCGACGGAGCTTTACGAAAAGGCAGCCAATCAGAAACGGACCGGGCAGCCGGAAGACAGCGCCGAGCCGTATCGCGACAAGCTGCTTGCCATTGGACGAGAGTTCGGTGTGGAGATCCCACTGGACAAGTCCGACGTGGAGGTGATGCTGACCGTGCCGCGCACCGACATCGAACACTATCCGAAAGCGGTCGCGGCGCTGGCGCGAGTCATGCAGCATCTGGGCGTTTCCTGCACGTTTCGCAGCGACGGCCTGGTGGCGGAGAACTACGGCTACTATGCCGGCGGCAAGGAATGGCAGCGCCAGATCAGCCTGCGCTTGATCGACGAGGCCCTGGCCTGCAAGGCCAAGCTCCTGATCGTGCCCGAGTGCGGTCACGCCTACACGGCGCTGCGCTGGGAAGCGGCGGACCTGTATGGCAAGCCGCTACCGTTCAAGGTGCGCCACGTCACCGAATTCCTCGCCGAACAGTTACAACTGGGCAAGTTGACGCTGCGAACGGCCGAAACCGGCGCAACCACGTTCCATGATCCCTGCCAGCTCGTGCGCAAGGGCGGGGTCACCAACGCGCCGCGAACGCTGATGAAGGCGATGGGTGTCGAGTTGCACGAGATGAAGAATCACGGCGCGTTCAGTTTCTGCTGTGGCGGCGGCGGCGGGGTAGTGGATATCCAGCGCGCCGCGCCGCTGCGCTATCGGGCGATGGAGAACAAACTGCGCGAGGTCGACGACACCGGTGCGTCGACCTTCATCACCAGTTGTTCGGACTGCCGGCGCACTTTCGACGACGCCCGGAGCCACTTCAATTGGGAGAAAACGCCGCGCAGCCTGCTGGAACTGGTCGCCGATAATCTGGCTGGTACTGCGGGGAACGCAGCATGAGCACCCAGACCATCGTCGTCGATCCGGTTACGCGGATCGAAGGGCACTTGCGGATCGAAGCGGAAACCGACGGCAACGTCATCACGCGGGCATCGAGCTCCGGCACCATGGTGCGCGGAATCGAGATCATTCTGCGCGGTCGTGACCCTCGCGACGCTTGGGCCTTCGCGCAACGCATCTGCGGTGTCTGCACGCTGGTTCACGGCATCGCCTCCGTGCGCGCGGTCGAGGATGCGCTGAAGTACGAGATCCCGGTCAATGCCCAACTGATCCGCAACCTGATGATCGCTGCGCAATTCGTGCACGACCACGTCATGCACTTTTATCATCTGCATGCGCTCGACTGGGTGGACGTGGTGTCGGCGCTGAAGGCCGATCCCAAGGCGACATCTACGCTGGCCCAATCCATATCGAGCTACGCGCGCTCCTCGCCCGGTTACTTCGCCGATGTGCAGAACCGCGTCAAGAAGCTGGTCGAATCCGGGCAACTCGGGATTTTCGCAAACGCCTACTGGGGACACCCCGGCTACGCGTTGCCACCGGAGGCGAATCTGATGGCGGTGGCGCATTACCTGGATGCGTTGGCCTGGCAGCGTCAGGTGGCCGAGTTGCATACCATCTTCGGCGGCAAGAATCCGCATCCGAATTTCCTCGTCGGCGGCAGCCCGGCTGCCATCAGCGTGCACTCGGGCGAGGGCACGGGCAGCACTGCGGTCAACGCGGTGGGTCTACAGAAGGTCGCAGAAATTATCGAACAGATGCGCATGTTCGTTGATCAGGTTTATGTGCCGGACACGCTGGCAATCGCCTCGTTCTATAAGGACTGGTTCAAGAAGGGCTGTGGGGAGGGCACCGGCAACTTCCTAACCTACGGCGATTTCCCGGCCGACGGATCGGCGGATTTGAAGACGTACATGATTCCGCGTGGTGCGATTCTCGGCCGGGATCTGAGTCGGATTTACGAAGTCGATCTCACCAAAGAAGAGGATATCCAGGAATTCGTGGCACACTCGTGGTACGACTACGACGGCGGCAAGGTGCAAGGTCTGCACCCCTATCGCGGCGAAACGCGGCTGGCCTATTCGGGACCCAAGCCACCATACGAAAACCTGGACACCTCAGCCAGCTATTCCTGGCTCAAATCGCCGCGCTGGAAGGGCAACGCGATGGAGGTCGGGCCGCTGGCGCGGGTGCTGATGCTTTACGCCAGCGGCCATGAGCCAACCAAGGATTTGGCGAACAAGGCACTGGCCCAACTCGACCTGCCGCTGGAAGCGATGTACTCGACCATGGGCCGCACGGCGGCGCGCACGCTCGAGTGCAAGATTTTCGCTGACGCAATGCCATCGTGGTACGAAAAGCTGATGGCGAACATCAAAGCCGGCGATGTGCGCACGTTCAACGAGAGGCTGTGGGAACCGTCGAGCTGGCCACGGCATGCCCAGGGTGTCGGTTTCACTGAGGCGCCGCGTGGCGCACTGGCGCACTGGATCGTGATCGACGACGAGCGGATCTCTAACTACCAAGCGGTCGTGCCGAGCACCTGGAACGCGGGACCTCGCGATGCGGCCGGCAACGAGGGTCCCTACGAGGCCGCGTTGAAAGGGCAGAGCCTGCATGATCCCAAGCAACCGCTCGAGATACTGCGCACGATCCACAGCTTCGATCCCTGCCTCGCCTGTGCGGTCCACGTCGTCGATCCGGACGGTGAGGAACTGATCCGCGTCAAAGTGCAATAGGCCATGCGCGCGAACTCATCGCTGCGCGAGCGCGTGCTAACAGTCATGGCAGCCTTGTTGCTGCTCAACCTGCTGGCGGGTGGTGGTGCCCTATGGCTCGGTGGCTTCGGCGCGGTCGGATTGAGTGTTGGGATGATCGCCTATCTGCTCGGCGTGCGGCATGCTTTCGACGCCGACCATATCGCCGCGATTGATAATGTGACACGCCGCCTGCGTGCCGAGGGGCAACGCCCAGCCGGCGTCGGGCTGTTCTTTTCACTCGGGCATTCCACCGTCGTCCTGCTGCTGACCGCCGTTGCGGTCGTCGCAGCTCACCACATTGGCGTATTGCTGCCGCAGTTGTCGGACTGGGGATCGCTGTTCGGCAGCCTGGTGTCGGCCGTCTTCCTGACCCTGATCGGATTGGCCAACCTGCGCTTCTTTGCAGCCATGCTGCGTGATCGGCATTCAGGCAAGGAGCACCGTCACGGCTTCGGGCTAGGTCGAATTGCGCGCAACACCGACCACAGCTGGAAGATGTTCCCGCTCGGCATGTTGTTCGGGCTAAGCTTCGATACCGCCAGCGAAGTCGCGCTGCTGGCGATCTCGGTGGTCGCCGCGCATGATGGCAGAATTCCGTTGTTGGCCGTGATGATGCTACCGCTGCTGTTCGCAGCAGGCATGGCGTCGATGGATACTTTGCAGAGCCTTCTCATGCTGCGTCTATACGACTGGGCGATTGCAGACCGCGATCGTACGCTGCGCCTCAATACGCTGATTACCGGCATCTCGGTGTGCCTCGCGCTAACCGTCGCACTGCACGAATGGATCGACCTCTACAGTCACCAGACCAGCAGTGTGTCCGCAGTGTGGGCCATCGACAGTTCCATGGTGGGCCTGCTGGCTACTGTATTGCTGCTTGGACTCGGAGTGCTGGCTTGGCGGCGGCGGCGGCACCAGGGTTTGCGGATCGCAGTCAAAGACTCGTGAATAATCGCGAGCACAGGCGGCCACCGCTCTGACCAGATCGGATGATGGCAATACCACCTGCGCTGTCGTGTATTTCGCAGTCGGCGTGGCCAGTCGTTTACGAATGGCGTGCTCATGCGGCGACAAACCCGATGGATCGCCGGCGTGCCTCGGGCTTGATGGCCACCTCGCTGGCTAGCAATTCCACCAAGCGCATCGCGGTCGGCGCCTCGCCGATGACGCGCAGTTGTCGCAGCGCGTTCGCAAAATCACCCGGCGTCAGGTAACTGAGACGGTCGATCTGGGCGATGGCGCGCTGGTGGTCGTCGTCGGTTGCGTCCGTGGCAATCCGGAGCAGCATCGCGCGGCGCTGGTCACGGGCCAGATAGTCGAACTTCACCTTGAAGTCGAAGCGACGCAGCGAGGCCGCGTCCAGCATCTCGACGAGATTGGCCGACGGATGGCCGTGGGCTTGGCAGCGGCGTATGGCGACGCGCAAGCGTTTGTCGGCCTCCAACGCAATCAACTCCGCCAACTTGGCGAAATGATGCTGGAGATGGACCGGCGCCTGCCGTCGTCCGACAAGTTTGAGATCGACCTCTGACCGCTCACGCGATCTTGAGCGACCAACGGCGGACGATGCGGTAGGTCGCTTCGCCCGACACCCTGTGTACCAGCGCGAACTCGACCGCTCGCCATGAAATCGGCGCGATGGCCAGGGGCTCGGCGATTCGGTCAGGGCTGTAAAGCCAGGTGAGGTGCGGACGGAATGGATGGTCGGCGTGAGGTACCGCCGCAGCGCCTCCCATCGCGCGACGCAGTTCATCCGCCGCCGACAACAACGCGGCGGGCGGTGTCGAAGTTTCGAACACACACGGCGCGGAGCCGCGTTCGCGTCCGAAGGTCAGCGCGCGGTCGAGCAACACGACGAAGGGCGCGCAGGCGAGGCGATCGCCGGCCGCGAGCGCGCGTGATTCCATCTCGGGATTCGGTTCGGCGAACCGGCCGATGAAGTGCCACGTCAGGTGAAGGCGCGCTCGAACAATCCGGCGCCCGCGCAGCGCGCACACGGATTGCAGCGTGTCGGCCGCTTCCTCGGCGCGGTCGAGCGCGGCAGCATCGGGGAACAGCGCGAAGAAATAGGTGTGGGCCATTGTCGCAAAGGATACCGAAGCGCTCGGCAAGCGGAGCGCGCAGCGCCAAGGGTGCGAAGTCGTCAGGGGACCAGACCGAGTGCGTGCGTCGGAGGTCGCAAGCCAACCCTATAGCCGCTCGGAAATCATCGAGCGTTGGCTGCTTGACATAAACCGGCCATCGCTGCTCGTTCACAAATGGCCAGGGCAACTGCAAAGCGCATAGCCCGCAGATGGCGTTGGAGTCCACGGCTCCGGTCAGCGTGAACCGACCAGAGCATGCGTTTCCTGGTCACATCGCAGGGCGCATCAACAGCCACCTGCCTGCATCTCGAAATCAATCGGAGTGAAGGGGAAAAAAACGACTGGCCCAGTGGGGGTGCGGTGGGGGGCCAGTCGTTCCGGGCAGAGCGCGGTTCTATTTGAGAATCAGCTCGCGGACGTATTCCGACCCAAGGATTTCACGAATCGATTCGCGGTCGGCATAGCCCTGGTTCTGCTTGTCGAGATTGCCCTCAAGCTTTTCGTTGATGGCGTCACTGCGTTCGGCAAGATTATCCAGCGCGGCCATATTCGTATAGGTGACTTCGAGGATCAGGTCGGCATCGTGCTGGTTATGCGCCTGAGCCCGGTACACCGCGTAGCCGGTAATAATCTTCGCCTTCTTCAGTGCCTCCATTTCCGGCTTGTAGGTAGTGTCCAGATACTTCACATAGGCATCGAACTTTCCGGGCTTGGTCTTGACGAACGTGATTTCGCCAACCGTGCCCTCCTTAGTACGACCGCGCGTCGCCTGCGATTGCCTGCGCGCTGACTGTGCATACCAGTGCCGTTGCGAACAACATTGTCAGTTTCATGGAACGCTCTCCACATGGATGGATGCCGCCGCATTGCGCGAGCGGTCGCGGGAGCACATCGGCAAACCAAATTCCGAAAAACTCACGATCGGTTCGATCACCCGCGCCTCGTGTACGTCACTTCAACCGCCTTCCAGCGTGCTCAACAGAACGATTTTCTATCGCCGCAACGCAGTTTTTGTGTTTTCACACAACCTCGGCCGGAAGCGGTCGCGCCGTGACGTGCTGAGCGATCAGGTGAACTGGTCGCGAAATCCAAAGATGCGAGGCGACGCTGCGCCGGCGCGTTGCGGTACCGCTGACGTTCATCGATGCGTGTCATCAGTACGGCGCGACCTTGGTGGTTGCCAAGCTCGATCGATTGGCGCGCAATGCGTTTTACGCCAAGCCTTCCAGATAGGTGGGCTGACTGCTCCATGCGGGGTGTTCTGTTTACATGGCGCCTCGCGAGGCGAGGCGGTTCGGATCAAAAGGAGTCAGAATCAGAAGATGATGCGTGCAATTCACCGGTTACGCCACGTTCCGCCAGTACCCCGGTCAGGCGCTCGCCATCGCGCTCTACGAGGCTGGCGGCGTCCGCAGCTGCGAGGTCGCACCGTCATGTTCGGCCGCCACCCCGACGGCAGCGAAACAGCCGCCGCCCTCGACCTCGTCCGCTTCGCCATTCCCCGCCGTACCTATACCCAGAGCCACATCGACTACGTCATCGAGATCTGGGCCGAGGTCGCGGCCCGCGTTGGCGAGCTGCGCGGCTACCGGATCACCGACGAGCCGCCCGCGCTGCGGCACTTGATCGCACGCTTCGAGCCGCTGGCGGGTTAGCGCGCGGCAACCACCCTCACCCGCCGTGATCACCCCCATGAACCCGGAATCAGTACTGCCAGCGCGCCACGCCCCCGGTGCGCCCAGCAAGGCGGCGCTCGACGCCTGCCTCGAGGATATCGGCCAGCCGCAACCCGGTGCGCTGGCGCTGGTGCTCGAAGTCGCCGGCCATGCCTATGCCAAAGCGGGAACCCTGGTCCATTTCAGCGCCGCGGGCCGACGCTGCGGCTGGGTCAGTCCGGGCTGTCTCGAAGGCGATGTGCTGGCGGCGGCCGATGCCGCCCAGGCCGATGGCCGGGTGCGCCTGCTCGACCTCGACAACCGTGATCTGTCCGATGTGTTTTCCGGCTCCGGCGCCGGATGCCGTGGCCGGCAGCGGGTGGTGGTGCTGCCGCTGGCGGCGCTGCCCGGCCTGCACCCGATCTTGGCCAGCTACCGTGAACATGGCAAAGCGCTGCGGCTGAGTTACGCCACGCAGGGTCGGCTGTGCATGCAGACCGGCGCCCTGCAGGCCGAATGGTCCCTGCCGGTGGACGTCGGGACCGCGGCGGCGGAAACCGATGGCGCCATCTGGGCCCTGCAGTTGGCGCCGCTGCCGAGGGTGTTGATCTGCGGTGCCGGGCCGGAAAGCGAAATCCTGTTGCCGCTGCTGGACGAGCTCGGCTGGCGGGTGGATCTGATCGAGCCGCGCTCGGACTGGGCCGCCTGCAGGGCCCAGGTCGAACGCCTGCTGCCGGTTACTCCGACCGAGGGCGGCCGCTACGACGCCGTGCTGGTCATGGCCCACCACTTCGGCCACGACCGCGAGGTGCTGGCGACGCTGGCGGGCTGGCCGCAGCTGCCGGGCTATATCGGCCTGATTGGCCCGGAATCGCGGCGTGACGACTTGTTCGCCACGCTGCCGGGCAGTGTCCGCGAACGCCTGGGTGGGTGGCTGGAGTCGCCGGCCGGGCTGCCCTTGGGCGGCCGCGGTGCCGCCGCCATCGCGCTGTCACTGGCGGCACGCCTGCAGACACAAGTGCAACGGCTTGATGCAGAGCAAGGCCAGCGCTGCGGCCGTGTGCCAGAGTCTTGTGCTATCCGAACGCACGAGGCCCCGCCATGCTGACCGACTTCCTCACTGCCGATCATCGCGTCTGCGACGGGCTGTTCGCCAAGGCCGAAAACGCTGCCAATGACGGCGACCGCGATGCCGCCCGCGCGGCCTACGCCGAGTTTGAAGCGGCGATGGCGCAGCACCTGTCGATCGAGGAGAGTGTGCTGTTTCCCGAATTCGAGGCGCGCAGCGGCATGGCCGGCGGCCCGACTGCGGTGATGCGCATGGAACACGAGCAGATACGGGCGATGATGGCGCAGATGCGGCAGGCGCTGGAAAGCGGCGAGCTGGACGACTTCCTCGGCTTCGGTGAAACCCTCAACATCCTGATCCAGCAGCACAACATGAAGGAAGAGCAGATGCTTTATCCGATGTGCGATCGCGCCCTGGCCGACCGTGCCGAGGCGTTGCTGGAACGCATGCAGGCGCACTGATGGCGATGGCAGCCACCGATCTGAACCTCGACGTGCGGGGCCTGCCGCCATGCGAGCCGATGGAGCGGATCCTCGCCGGCAGCGACCGGCTGCTCCCCGGTCAGCGCCTGCGTGCGCTGGTCAGCCGGGAACCGCTGCCGCTGTTTTCGATGCTTCAGCAGCGCGGCTTCGACTGGCGGGTGGTCGCGGTCGTGGAGGGCCGCTGCGAGCTGCTGGTCTGGCGCGCCGGTGATCTGCAGGCAGCGGCAGGCGACGAGTGAACGCGGGACTGTCGCTGGAACAGGCGCCGCCACTGTCGGTGCCGCTGCGTTTTTTTCTGAGCGCGCCGCTGTTCGGCCTGGCCGCCGCCGGCCTGCTGCTGTGGCTCGGCCCCGACGTGCTGGCGTCGCGCTGGAGCGTGGGCGCGCTGGCGCTGAGCCACCTGCTGGTGCTCGGCGTGCTGGCCATGGTGATGTGCGGGGCGCTGTTGCAGATGCTACCGGTGCTGGCCGGGGTGCGGGTGACGCGGCCGCGGCTGGTTGGCGGGCTGTGCCATGGCCTGCTGGTGCTGGGTACGCTGAGTCTGGCAGCCGGCTTCCTGGGCGTCGGTCAGGATGGTTTCCGTGTGGCGGTGGTGCTGCTTGGACTTGGCCTCGGCGGGTTCCTGGCGGTGATGGGGTTTGGCCTGGCACGGGCGCCGCATTTGCAGGACAGCGTGCGCGGGATGCGCTGGGCCCTGCTCGGCTTGGCGTTGACGGTTGGTCTCGGCCTGTCGCTCGGGCTCGGCCATAGTGGCCTTGGGCTGCCGCTGCTGCGCTGGCCGCTGACCGACCTGCACTTGGCCTGGGGCCTGCTCGGCTGGATCGCGACCCTGGTCGCGGTAGTAGCCTGGCAGCTGGTGCCGATGTTCCAGATGACGCCGCCCTACCCGCCGCGGCTGCGCCGCTGGCTGGCGGCCGGCATGTTCGCGCTGCTGGGCTGGCACTCGCTGGCGGTATTGCGTGGCTGGCCGCTGGCGCAGCTGCCGGCGCTGCTGCTGGCGGCGGCGCTGGCCATCTTTGCGCTGATCACCCTGCGCCTGCTGGCTCAGCGCCGACGCAAGGTCGGCGACACCAGCCTCTACTTCTGGCGACTGGGCATGGCGGGGCTGCTGCTGGCGGCGGCGATCGGCGCCGCGTCCCGGCTGGCGCCGCCTGCGGTGGCGGCAAGCCTGGCCCTGGCGGCGACCTTGCTGTTCCTGCTCGGCTTCGCGCTGTCGGTGGTCAACGGCATGCTCTACAAGATCGTACCGTTCCTGGTCTGGCTGCATCTGCAGCAGCGTCTCGCCACCCGAATCGAGGTGCGCCACCGCATCGTCCTGCCGAACATGAAGTCGATACTGCCGGAACCGCGCAGCCGGCAGCAGTTCTACCTGCACCTGGCAGCGCTGGCGGTGCTGCTGGCCGCAGTGCTGCTGCCGGCCCTGCTGCGCCCGGCCGCAGTAATGTGGCTGGCCGACTTCGCCCTGCTTGGGCTGAACCTGCTGAGCGCCACCCGCCGGTACGGGACCGAATGCCGGCGCATCGACCACTTTCCCTGACGCCGCTAAGGGGCCGTAAGCAAATAACTTGGACAGATTGCGCAAGATTTTGGTCTGTCGGCGAGGCGCGCAAAGGCGCGCATAGTCAATCTATGTAACCCTTTGCGCAACGACGCCGGCGGGCCAAAAGACCAGCAAGATGTTCGAGTTATTTGCTTACGGCCCCTAAGACCAGGCTGCTGAGCTCGCCTGCCAGCGCGCCAGATCCTCGGCGGTGTCGATGTCGATGGCCGCCTCGGGCATGGCCAGTTGCGTGGCCGGGCCGCTCTCGCGCAGCAGCAGCGGCTTGGCGCCGCGCTCGCCGCGCAAGGCGGCCAGTTCGGCGAACAGCCGGCGTGGAAAGATCGCCGGCACCCCGGGCTGGCCGCCATAAAACGCGCAGAACACCGTCTCGGGCAAGGTGCGCCAGCGTGCCGCCAGCGCCTGCAGGGCGTCCGCGCGCAAGGCGATCTGGTCGGCCAGCAGCAACAGCACGCCGTCGGGCTGTCCGCGCAATCCGACCATGCCGGCCGCCAGGCTGCTGCCGAGCCCCTCGGCCCAGCCGGGGTGTTCAATGGCCGGCACGCCCTGCGGCAGTTGGGCGGCGATCTGCGCGCGATGGGCGCCGAGCACCACCTGCACAGCGCCCGGCGCCACCGCCTCGGCCAGGGCGATGGCATGGCGGATCAGCGGTTCGCCGCGTACCGGCGCCAGTTGCTTGATCGCCCCGAAGCGCCGGCCGGCACCGGCGGCCAAGATCAGCGCGGCCAGCTCAGGCATCGGCCTGGCAGAGCGCCAGATAGGCCTGCAAGCGCTCGCGCAGCTCGGCGCCGAGCGGTTGCGGGCGGCCGTATTGCATCTCGATCGTCACCAGCACCGAGCGCGCGCGCAGCCGCGTCTCACCCTGCACGCTGCCATCGAAACGCAGGGTCAGCGAGCTGCGGCCGACTTTTTCCAGCACCAACCGCAGTTCCAGCGTTTCGCCGAGCCGGCAGGGACGCACGAAATCACATTCGGTATGCGCGGTCGGGAAGCCGACGCCATGCTGCACGATCTGCTCGGCGTAGTTCAGTCCGAGGCAGTCGCTGAACCAGTCTTCGACCGCAGCCTGGAACATCTCGAAAAAGCGCGGGAAGAACACGTAGCCGGCGGGATCGGTGTGGGTGAAACGCACGGGAGCACGATGCACGTATAGGTGGTCCATCCGCTCCTCCTAGTCGGGCTTCGGGTCAAGGCCGTAGACCGGTGCCTGCACCTGCCTGAAGATACCCAGGGCGCAGGGCAGATCGGGCGGCCCCATCAGGGCAAGCTGCTGGGCCAGGCCGGCGTCGCCCGCCTGCGGGTCGTGGCGCAGGGCTTGGTCGGGCACCGCCTCCCCCTCGGCCAGCGGCAGCGCCAGGATCCGACCGTTGTCGGCCACCAGCACCTTGCGCTGCTGCTTGCCGTAGAGTAACGGCTGGCCCGGACACATCGCCAGCGCGTACTCGTCGCGTGTGTCTTTGTCGGTGATCATGGCGTAAGCGCCGTCGTGAAAGGTGACGCAATTGAGCAACACCTCGACGAAGGCCACGCCGCGATGGGCGTGCGCCGCCGCGAATACCTCCTCCATCATCGCGCCGTTGGTGTCGGCGACACGGGCGACGAAGCTGGCGCCGGCGGCCAGCGCCAGGTTGACCGGATTGATCGGAGCGTCGGCCACGCCATAGGGGGTCGAGCGCGTGACCAGACCGAGCGGGCTGGTGGGCGAGGCTTGGCCCTTGGTCAGTCCGTAGATCTGATTGTTCAGCAGCAGCATCTTGATATCGGGGTTGCGCCGCAACAGATGCAGGGTGTGGTTGGTGCCGATCGCCAGCGCATCGCCGTCGCCGGAGATCACCCAGACCGAGAGTTCAGGATTGACCAGCTTGACGCCCAGAGCCACGCTCGGGGCGCGACCGTGCAAGGTATGAAAGCCATAGGTGCCGGTGTAGTACGGCAGGCGCGAGGTGCAGCCGATGCCGGAGATGGTGACCAGCCGCTCACGCGGCACGCCGAGGCGGGCATAGGTGGCGGTCAGCGACTTGAGCACCCCGAAGCAGCCGCAACCGGGGCACCAGCGCGGTGCGGTGCCGCTCAGGAAGTGCGCGCGGTCGGGGGGTGTCGGCAGCTCCGCGGTGGCTGCCGGAATGACGGTGGTCTGGCTCATGGCAGAGTCTCCAGCAGCGATTCGGTGGCCTCGACGATCTCGGCGATGCGGAACGCGGTGCCTTGCACCTTGTTCAGGCGCTGCAGGTCGAGCAGGTACTCGGCGCGCAGCTGCTGCCAGAGTTGGCCGCTGTTGTTCTCGATTACCAGCACCGCGCGGTGGCGGCGCAGCGCCTCGCCCAAGTCGTGTGGCAGCGGGTTGAGGTGGCGCAGGTGCAGGCAGGCCACCGAACGGCCGCGCTGGCGCAGGCGGTCGGTGGCCTCGCGGATGGCGCCGAAGGTGCTGCCCCAACCGAGCAGCAGCAGGCAGGCATCGGTGCCGCCATGCACCGCCGTGGCCGGATAATCGCGGGCGATGCCGGCGACCTTGTCGTGGCGCAGCTGCACCATCGCCGCGTGGTTTTCCGCTTCGTAGCACACCGCACCGCTCTCGCCGGCTTTCTCCAGGCCACCGATGACGTGCTCCATACCGGGGTCGCCGGGCACCGCCCAGGGCCGAGCCAGGGTTTCCGGATCGCGCCGGTAGGGTTTGAAATCCGCCGCGGCGACGCTGCGGTGCAGGGTGAACTCGGGCAGCTCGTCCAGCGCCGGCTCGCGCCAGACTTCGGCACCGCTGGCCAGCGACAGGTCGCTGAGCACGACCACCGGCGTCATGTAGCGCAGGGCGATGCGGCTGGCCTCGACCACGGTCGCGAAACAGTCCGCGGGCGTGGCGGCGGCCAGCACCGGCAGCGGCGATTCGCCGTGTCGGCCGTGCAGGGCCTGCAGCAGGTCGGCCTGCTCGGACTTGGTCGGGATGCCAGTGGACGGGCCGGCACGCTGCACGTCGATCACCACCAGTGGCAGCTCGGCGATCACCGCGAGGTTGAGGAACTCGCCCATCAGTGACAGCCCCGGGCCGGAGGTGCTGGTGGCGCCCAGCGCGCCGGCGAAGGCGGCGCCGATGGCGCTGCCGATCGCGGCGATCTCGTCCTCGGCCTGGAACATGTGCACGTCGGGATCGCGATAGCGGCTGAGTTCCTGCATCACCTCGGTCGCCGGGGTGATCGGATAGCCGCCCAGGAACAGCGACAGCCCGGCGCGGCGGGCAGACTGCACCAGGCCCTTGGCGAGCGCGGCATTGCCGGTGACTAAGCGATATACCCCGGCTTCGCGCATGCGCTGGTTGGTGGCCACGTGCAACGGGCTGACGAAATACTCGGCGGTCTCGCCGTAGTTCCAGCCGGCGTCGAAGGCGCGATGGTTGGCCTTGGCCAGTTCCGGGGTGGCGGCGAAACGCTGCTCGATCCACTCATCGACCGCCGCCCTGGGGCGCGGGAACAGCCAGCAAATCAGCCCCAGCGCGAAGAAATTACGGCTGCGCGTAGTCTGCTTGGTCGACAGCGCCAGACCCTTGAGCGCGCCGCGGGTGAGCTTGCCGATCTGCACCGGGAACACCCGGTAGTCGCGTAACGAGCCGTCTTCCAGCGGATTGCCGGGGTAACCTGCCTTGGCCAGATTGGTTGCGGTGAATGCACTTTCGTCGAGGATGACGATGCCGTTGGCCTTGAGCTCTGGCAGGTTGGTGCGCAGCGCGGCCGGATTCAACGCCACCAGCAGATCGATGCGGTCGCCGGGGGTGTGAATGCCAGCGCTGCCGGTACGCACCTGGAAGCCGGAGACACCACCGAGGGTGCCGACCGGCGACCGGATTTCGGCCGGGTAGTCGGGCATGGTGCGCACGGTCTCGCCGGCGGCGCTGGCCAGCAGGGCGAACTTCTGCCCGGCCAACTGGATGCCGTCACCGGAATCGCCGGCGAACTTGACGGTGATCTCGTCCAGGGTCTGGACCTGGATCAGGTCCGGATCGGGCAGATCGACAGCGGCGTGGACCGGGTTCATGGGGCTGCCTGCGTGGGAGGGGCGGATGCAGCGATCAGGGGCTGGAAAAGCGCGAGGGCACATCGCCCGAGAAATCCTCGTCCGGATGCAGACTGCGGGCGCGCTCGAGCAATGCCGCCTCGGGCTCGGCGCGGTCGGGGTCGGGCTCGCAGCATTCCTGGGGGCACACCGCCGCGCATTGCGCTTCGTCGAAGAAACCGACGCATTCGGTGCACTTGGCGGGGTCGATCGTGTAGATGTTGGCGCCGGCTGTGATGGCCTCGTTCGGGCATTCGGGCACGCAGGCGTCGCACAGGTTGCAGTCACTGGTGATTCGGTAGGCCATCGTCGCTCTCCTCGTTCATGCCATGGATTGCCGCGCCCAGCGCACCGCAGAACTGCGCATTGGGAGCGAGAATGGTGCGCACCTCGTCGAAGCGCTCGGCGAACAGCGGCACGAGAATGGGGTGGTGGCTCATCACGCCACCGGAAAACACCAGGGTGTCGGTATCGATCGCGGTCATTTCCAGCACCCGCTTGACCACCGAGCGATACAGGGCATGGATCAGGTTCTCCACCCGCTCGCCATGCATCAGCAGCTTGATCACTTCCTGCCCGGAGAACACCGTGCAGTAGCTGTTGAGGGTGAGATCCTTGTCGTGCGCGGCGGCGAGCCGCGGCAGCTCCTGCATCGGCACTTCCAGTCGGTGCGCCAGTTCCTCGATATAGGCACCGGTGCCGGCCGCGCACTTGCGGTTGATGGCGAACTGCTCGACCCGGCTCGGGGTGGCGCGGATCACCTTGGCGTCCTGGCCGCCGATGTCGATGATGGTGTAGTCCTGCTGCAGCCGTAGCTGGTGCTGCACGCCGAGATAATGCGCCTTGATCTCGGTCAGCTGGCCCTGCACGAAGCCGATGTGGTGACGCCCGTAGCCGGTGGCGAACACCTTGTGGCCGGGGCGCAGGCCCGGCTGCCGGCCATCGGCCGGCAGCCGGTCGCGGTCGCCATCGGCAATCGCCGAGAGTTCGTCGCCTTGACCGGCCAGGCTGCGGTGCACGTGCTCGACCAGCGGGAACAGGGTGCGGCACCTGCGCGTGGTCAGCAGCCGCCCTTCGCGGTCGAGCGCGGCGACCTTGATCTCGGCGCTGCCGCAGTCCACGCCCCAGAACACCTCGGTGCGGACCGTGGCGTCGGTGCTCGGACGATCGCAGTCGGCGGCGGTGCTCATAGCGTTTCCAGGAAGGCCTCGATCAGGGTGGTGCTCTGCTCGTCGGAAAAGCAGCGCAGATCGCACAGGTCGCCATCGACGACGATGCCGGGAATGCCCCTGGCGGCCAGCCGCTGCGGCAGGTTGTAGTAGCTGTTGCTGTTGTTCGGGCAAGTGCGGGCAGCGTGGTAGACCACGCCGTCGATACCGAACTCGCCGGCCAGTCGCTCGATGTAGGCCTCCTTGTAGGCGTCGTCGCGATTGATGAAGATCTTCAGGTAAGCCCGCGCCATGCTGTCCAGCGGTTGCGCGGCGTCGAAGTCGGAGAAGATCCAGGAATTGCAGTAGGTCGAGGCGACCACCGTGGCGCGGTTGTTGGCGAACAGGTCGGACAGGTGCCTCAGCCGGCCCCAGACCGGCATGCCCTCCCAGTAGATGCGCAGGCGCTCGCCCGGCACCGCCGCCTGCCTGGCGACGACCTTGCCCTGCAGTTCGGCGAGCAGCGCCCGGTAGTAGTCGGTGGCGGCTTGGGTGCCGCGCAGCACCACGATCGGGCCCATGACGATCACGCCATCGAAGAAGCTCAGTGGTGCCGGTCGGGCCCGTGCGGTATTGAGCACCGCTTCCCACAGGTCGGTGGCCTCGCGCGAGCGGGCCACGGCCAGGCGCAGCGCTTCCAGATCGAGCAGCGTGCCGGTGATGGCTTCGAGCCGTCCGATCATGCGCCGATACTGGGCGGCGACGTCGGCCACGTGTTCGGGCAGCACCTCCGGCAGGTGGTTCGGCGGGTGGATGCCGAGCAGCGGCACATTCCAGCGCCGCGCGTACCAGGAGAACCAGTGCATCACGTCCTTGCACTGGTTGGTGCAGTACACCAGCACATCCGGGCGCGGCACGCTGTCCAGGCCGTAGGCCTTGCTCAGCGGGGTCACGCCCTTCAGACAGGCGCCGATATCGGACGTGAGGTAGCTGCAGATCTCCGGCGAATAGCCGTGCGCGTTGGCGATCGGAATGGTGTCGGTGGACACCCGGGTGGCGCCGAGCAGGGCGCCGTGGTTTTCCGGAAAGTAGACCGCAAAGCCCATCGCCCGCAGGATCTCGGCCGGACCCACTGAGGTGCACCAGGCGACTTTTCGCCCGGGGTCTTTCGCTGCCTCGCCGAGATCGACGAAGTAGTCGCGCATGACCTGCTTCACATCCATCGGGCTCACATCCATCTGGCGACTCCCAGCCGTTGCGCGGCCCTGCGGATGAACACATCGATCATGCGCTTGCGATAGTCACGCGGGAAGAAGTCCTGCTGGTAGGTCGTGGCGGAATCGCGCGCGGCGGCGCAGGCGGTGTCGAGCAGGGCGTTCGGACTTTCGTGCGCGGCGGCGGCGAAGTGCCAGCACCCGGGATGGGTGCCGATGCCGGTCATCGCCAGCGACAGTTCACTGAGCGCGCCCGCGCTGTCCGCACGCACGCCGAGGGCGATGCCCAGCGAGGGGAAGTCCAGCGCCCGGCGGATCGCCAGCTTGTCGTAGTCGATGCGCAGGCCGTCCGCTGGCGGCAGCTCGATGGCGACCAGCACCTCGTCGCTGGCGAGGACATGACGCTGCATGCCGTCGTCGCGGTAGAACTGCGCCAGCGGCAGGCGCCGCTCGCCGCGCGGCGAGACCAGGCGCAGCACCGCATCGAGCAGCAACAGCACCGGTGCGGTATCGGAGACGAAACGCGCCTGGCATTGCGGCAGCTCGCCGCGTACCGCCGACTTGACCAGGGGGCAGACCTCGCCACCAGCCTTGAAGCAGGCGGCGTGGGCGGCGCGGTTGAGCGGGCTCTGGTTGATGTAGATGCAGCGGTTGTCGACCAGCAGGTTGCCGCCGAGGCTGGCGCGCTGGCGGATCGGCGGGCTGGCGACGCGGCCGGCGGCCGCGCACAGGGCCGGATAGTGCTGGCGCAGCCGCGCATCGCTGGCGACGTCGGCGAGCCGGGTCAGCGCGCCGAGGCGATGGCTGCCATCGGCACGCGCCTGCACACCGGCCAGTTCGGGCAGACCATTGAGCGAGATCAGCAGCGCGGGTGTTTTCACCCCCTGCTTGATCTGCGGCATCAGGTCGGTGGCGCCGGCGGCGAGCGCAAAGTCGTGGCCCGCAGCGGACAACTGCGCGAGTCGGGCAATCAGCGCCGCCAGGCTGTCCGGACGCTCGAACTCGAAGTGGGCCGGTTGTGCGCTCATCGGCCAGCGGCCTTGTGCATCGCCGCCAGCACCCGGTCGGGGCGCAGCGGCAGTTCGAACAGGCGCACGCCGACCGCATCGAAGATGGCGTTGGCGATCGCCGGGATCACCGGCGCCAGCGGCCCCTCGCCGGCCTCCTTGGCGCCGAACGGGCCTTCGCTCTCGTCGCTGATCGAGGGCACGAGGTCGATTTCGGGCTGCTCGAACGGCGACGGAATCTTGTATTCGAGAAAGCCGGCGTTCTGCACCGCGCCGTCGTAGTGCAGCACTTCCTCCATCAGTGCCTGGCCCATGCCCATGTGGAAGCAGCCCTCGATCTGCCCGCGCACCGCCAGCGGGTTCAGCGCGAAGCCGCAGTCGTGCGCGCAGGTGGCGCGCTCAACCTTGACGAAGCCGGTGTCCGGATCGACGCTGACTTCGACGATGAAGGCGGTGAAGCTGTACGCCGGCGACAGGCCGGCGCCGGCACCCTTGAAGCTGCCGCCGAGCTTGGGTGCGCGGTAGTTGCCGACCGTCTGCAGGATGCCCGGACCTTCGATCGCCGCGTGCACGGCCGCGATGAAGCCGGTTTGCTTGCCGCTGTCGAGATGGCGGATGCGGCCGTCGGCGAACTCGAAGCCGTCGCTGTAGTCGGGATTGGCGCCCAGGAAGTCGGCGTCGAAATCGGGCGCACGTCCGCCTTGGCGGAAGCCGTCCTCGGGCGGGGCGGGCGCCGGATACCCGGGCTCGGGCAACGCGAGCAGCCGGCAGGCCGCCGCGACCAGCAGCCGGCGCATGCGAATCGCCGCGTTGCGGGCGGCATTGCCGGCCATGAAGGTCACCCGCGAGCTGTAACTGCCGAGGTCGACCGGGGTCAGCCGGGTATCGGCGGCCACCACCTTGACCTGGCCGAGGTCCACACCCAGCACTTCGGCCGCCATCATCGCCAGCACGGTGTCGCTGCCCTGGCCGATGTCGGACGCACCCGAATACACCGTCACCGCGCCGTCGAATTCGACCGTCAGCCGCACCGTGCTGGCGGGCCGCTGGTTCCAGTGGATCGGCAGGGCGCTGCCGCTGATGAAGAAACCGCAGGCGACGCCGATGCCCTTGCCGTACGGCAGCTTGCCGTACTTCTCGCGCCAGCCGCTGCGGCGCATGGCCTCCTCCAGCCCGCGCTGGAGGCCGACCGAGGTGATCCGGAACTCGTTGATGGTGAGCGTGTTCTCGCGGTGGATCAGGTCGATGCGCGCCTGGCAAGGATCGAGCCCGGACTGGACCAGGGCCATGTCCATCAGCACCTCGGAGGCGAAGCGCGGATTGACGCCGCCGTGGCCGCGCATGGCGCCGCACATCGGCTTGTTGGTGTACATGCGGCGGCAGCGGAAGGCGAAGTTCGGCACCGGATACGGGCCTTGCAGCAGCACGCCGTTGTAGTAGGTGGTGACCACACCGAAGCTGCCGTAGGCGCCGCCGTCGATCAGGAAATCGCCGGTCAGGGCGGTGATGCCGCGCGCGGGGTGAAAGCCGAGCTTCATCGTCAGCTGGGTGCGATGACGGCCGTGGTGGCTGAAGAACACGTCCTCGCGCGAGAAACGCAGGCGCACGTTGCGGCCGGTGACCAGCGCCAGCTTGGCAGCGATCATCTCGTGCGGGAACGGGTCGCTCTTGCCGCCGAAGCCGCCGCCGAGGTGCGGCTTGATCACCCGCACGCGGTGCTCGTCGATGCCCAGCACTTCCGCCAGCGCCAGATGCACGTAATGCGGCACTTGGGTGGCGCTGTACACGGTGAGGTTGCCGCGGCCGTCGATTTCCACCTGCACCGCGTGCGGCTCGGTGAAGGCGTGGGTGACGCTCGGGAAGGTGAAGCGCTTCTCGATCACGATGCTGGCTTGCTCGAAGCCGGCCTCGGGGTCGCCGAAGCGCTGCTCGACCTGCTTGTGCAGATTATTCTCGCGCTGCAGCTCGGGGTGCAGCGGGTCGTCGGTTGGCTTGAGCGCCTGGCGGGCATCGAGTACCGGCGGCGTCGGCGCGTAGTCGACCGCGATCAACGCCACGGCGGCGGCGGCAAGCTCGGCAGTCTCCGCCGCCACCGCGGCGACCGGCTCACCGACGTAGCGCACCCGCTCGCGCGCCAGCGCCGGCTCGTCCTTGCTGATCGGCAGCACGCCGAAGGTGCGCTCGAAATCCGTGCCCGTCAGTACCGCCTTGACGCCGGGCAGTGCCGCGGCGCGCGCCGTATCGATCGCACGGATGCGCGCGCTGGCATGCGGCGAACGCAGGATCGCGGCGTGCAGGCAGTTCGGCAGGCGGATGTCGTCGGTGTAACGCGCCCGCCCGGTAACCTTGTCGCGGGCGTCGATCTGCGGCTGCGGTGTGCCGACGATGCGATAGGCGTTCACCGCGGGTCCTCCGCGAGGCGTTCGGCGGTGCTCTGGAATGCCTGCACGATGCGGTTATAGCCGGTGCAACGGCAGCTGGTGGCCGAGATGCAGGTGCGGATCGCATCAGCGTCCGGACGCGACTCGCCAGAGAACAGGTGCACGCCGTTGATCACCATCGCCGGCGTGCAATAGCCGCACTGCACCGCGCCCTCGTCGATCATCGCCTGCTGCAGCGGATGCAGCGCGGTGCCCTCGGCGATGCCCTCGATTGTGGTGATCGCGCTGTGTTCGAGGTCGGCGGCCGGCAGCAGGCAGGCCAGCATCGGCCGGCCATCGACCAGCACCGCGCAGCAGCCGCACTCGCCGAGGTCGCAGCCGCGCTTGCTGCCGGTCAGGCCCAATTCCTCGCGCAGGAAATCGAGCAGGGTGATGTCTGGCGCCACCGCGCGCTGCTGGCGCTGGCCATTGACCTCGAGGCTGAGCAGGCGCGTTGCGACGCCCTGCCGCGCCGCGCTGACGATGCGGGTGTCCATCAGTGCAGTCTCCGGATGAGGGTGGCGACGCCCTGGCCGTGGCCGACGCAGAGGGCGGCGATACCGAACTCGCCATCGTCGGCCTCCAGGCCATGCAGCAAGGTGGTGATCAGGCGGGTGCCGGTGGCGCCGAGCGGATGGCCGAGGGCGATGGCGCCACCCCAGGGGTTGACGCGTTCCGGATCCAGTTCGAGCTCGCGCAGGTTCGACAGCAGCTGCACGGCGAAGGCCTCGTTGATCTCGAAGCGGTCGATGTCGGCGACCTTCAGGCCGCAGCGTTCTAGCAGGCGGCGGATCGCCAGCACCGGACCGCGGCCCATCGCTTCCGGCGCGGTACCGATCACCGCCGCGCCGAGCACCTCAGCGCGCGCCGCCAGGCCAAGCCGTGCGCAGGCGTGTGCCGAGGCCAGCAGGGTCAGGCTGGCGCCATCGCTGAGCGGCGAGGCGTTACCAGCGGTGACGCTGCCATCGGCCTTGAAGGCCGGCTTGAGTTCGGAAAGCGCCTGCAGGCTGGCGTCGGCACGCGGCAATTGGTCGGCGTCGATGCGTACGCCGTCTAGTTCGAGCGGCAGCAGCTCGGCATCGAAACGGCCACCACGCTGCGCCGCGACCGCGCGCCGATGGCTGGTCAGCGCCCATTCGTCCTGCATCGCGCGGCCGATGCCGTCGCGCGCGGCCAGCCATTCGGCGGCCAGGCCCATGTTGTTGAACGGAAACGGCGGCCTCGCGAGCAGCGCCGGGTGGTAGTCGATCGCCGCGGCCATCGGCACGTGCTGCATGTGCTCCACACCACCGGCCAGCAGCAGCTCGGCGTCGCCGGCGGCGATTCGGGTCGCCGCGCTGTTGAAGGCCTCCAGGCTCGACGCGCACAGCCGGTTGAAGGTGACGCCGGGCACGCTGTCCGGCAGCCCGGCCAGCAACGCGGCCAGCCGGGCGATGTTCTTGCCCTGCTCCAGATGCTGGCCGACGCAGCCGATCAGCACGTCGTCGATCGCCCCCGGCTCGGGCAGAACTTGGGCGACATCCTTGATCAGCCGCGCTAGCAGTTCGTCCGCGCGCAGGCCGCGCAGCGCGCCCTTGTCCGCATGGCTGCGACCGATCGGCGTGCGCCGTGCCGCCACCAGGCGGGCGCCGGTGCCGAAACCGGAAGTGATGCGTGAACTGGCACGTGAGCTGGTCATGGCTACAGTGCCAGCAGCCCGCAGCTCTTGCCGCCGTCGACGTGCAGCACCTGTCCGGTGATGAAGCGCGCGTCCGGGCCGGCGAGAAAGGCGACCGCGGCGGCGATGTCCTCGGCCGTACCCATCTCGCCGGTCGGTTGCATGCGCAGCAGGCGCTCGCGTGCGGCCTCGGGCATGGCGCGGGTCATCGGCGTGTCGATCAGCCCCGGCGCCACCGCGTTGACGTTGATCCGGTAGCGCGCCAGCTCCAGCGCCAAGGTGCGGGTCAGGCTGACCACGCCGCCCTTGCTGGCTGCGTAGTTGGCCTGGCCGATATTGCCGAGCCAGGCGCGCGAGGCGATGTTGACGATGCAACTGCGCTCGCGTTTGCGCAGCAGCGGCAAGGCGGCCTGGCAGCACAGGAACGGGCCTTTCAAGTTGACCGCCAGCACCTGGTCCCAGTCGGCGTCGCTGAGCTTGGCCAGGAACCCATCGCGGATGATGCCGGCGTTGTTGACCAGAATATCGAGCCCACCGAAGACCTCGCCCACCTTCGCCATCAGGCCTTCGACCTGCGCACGATCGGTGACGTCGACCACCAGCGGCAGCGCCTGCTGGTCGGCCGCCTGCATGGTTTGCGCTAGCTCCGTGAGCGCGCCGGCATCGCAATCGACCAGCACCAGCGCGGCACCTTCCGCGGCCAGCCGGCGGGCGATCGCCGCGCCGATGCCGCGGCCGGCGCCGGT
>PLNP01000005.1 GCA_003142815.1 Rhodanobacteraceae bacterium | reverse complement strand
CCGGGATTCCCGGAGCGGTTCAGTGTCATCGCATTCGTCTGATTCAGTCACCTGGAGATAACTCATGAGCACTGGCGCCCTGATACTCCTCATCTTGGTCATCCTTCTCATCGTCGGCCTGCCCACGTGGCCCCACAGCCGCAGCTGGGGCTATTACCCGAGCGGTGGTATCGGACTCATCGTCCTGATCCTGATCATCCTGCTGCTGCTCGGCCGAATCTAGAAAGCGCGCGCATTGCAGATGCGTAGGCGACCGCCTGATTCGGTTTTGTGTTTTTCCCGATTACGGGCTTCGCGGTGATGCGCTGCGTCTGGGTTACGCTTGCGTTTTCGGGGTGGGGTGCGGCGAGCATGCGCGTGAGTCCACTTATGCTCTTGCCGGCTCGCGCTCGATCAGTGCACGAAAACCCGCGCGCACGGCGGCGTGGTCGTCGGCGAGAGCGATTCGGATCACGGCGACGTAGCCGCGCCACGCTGACCGAGAACGTCGGCCGCGCGCGCGCCGTTTCATGAGCACGGCGATCTGCAGCTTATGGCGACTCCTTTCGCTAAGCTGCACTTACGCTCAACCCCAGCCTATCGGCTGTAGACTCCAGACTCCATCGCGCACAATCCGATCGCGGGGAGGTTAGGTATGGTCTCGCTCGCTCAACTATGGCTTCCAATTCTGCTGTCGGCGGTATTCGTATTCATCGCCAGCAGCCTCCTGCATATGGTGCTCAAGTTCTGGCACCTGCCCGACTACAAGGGTTTTACCAACGAGGACGAAGTCCGCGCCGCCATCCGCAAGGGCAACGCCGCTCCGGGGATGTACGTTCTCCCGCACTGCGACATGGAGGCGATGAAGAAGCCCGAAACGCAGGAGAAGTTCAAGGAAGGGCCTGTCGGCTTCGTGATCCTGCGCCCGAGCGGCGCGATCAACATGGGCAGGAACCTCGGCCAGTGGTTCGCGTTCTGTGTTGTCATGTCGCTTTTATCGGCCTATCTTGCCGCGCATACCATGGCACCGGGCATGCCGTTCAAGCACGTGTTCTGTGTCCTCGGTACGGCGGCCTTCATGGGCTATGCGCTGGGGTCGCTGCCTATGGGCATCTGGTGGGATCAGCCTTGGCGGGCAGTGGCCAAAGATGTAATCGACGGCCTTGTATACGCCCTCATCACCGCCGGCACCTTCGGCTGGTTTTGGCCCGCGTAAGCCCGCGTAGGGCGCAATAAGCGCAGCGCATTGCGCCGCATGAAATCCATTCGGTGCAATGCGGCCTGCGGCCGGCCGTGGCGTGCCGTTCGGCGATCGCAGGCGCCGACCACCGCGCGAAGGTCATGAGGTCGGCGACCCCTGATTCGGCCTCGTGTTTTCCCGATCACTGGCTTGGTGCTGATGCATTGAGTCAGCATGACGCCCGACTTCTCATACTCGGATCGTTTCTCGCTGTAGGAATGATTGCCGAGAGCCGCGTCGGTAGAGCGTGATCAGTTCGCTGTTGATGATCGGCCCGAAGTCCTCCTGACCGTCGGCTTTCGGCCCAGGCTGTGTGAAATCTCGAGCGTGCAATGACAGTTGGACAAAAACTGTCCAAAAGTGAGACTCGTACGTCGATTTGAGAACGTTCGGGTTCGACGATTCGTGTCAAATCCGCATACGAGGCACGTGTCCGCCGAACGTTCGGAGTTTTCACACAGCCTGGGCCAGGAGCAGACGATCAGAGTAAGTGACTCTGCCCCCCGTTACTTTGAAAGCCGCGTATTCGAGGTTTCCAGGAGTAATCTTGAACGCCCATCGCCAGGAGGTCGAACCATGTTCCACCGAACCTGCAAGCTCTCCATCCTGCTGGCCAGCACGCTACTACTCGTCTCCGTCGCCAGCGCCGATCCCGTCGCGTCACCCGACAGCACCACCGTGCTGCTGCAGAAGGCCGTGAACGGCAACTGGCGTTCGACCGCGCACAAGGCGCGCGATCCGTATCGCCATCCCGTCGAGACCCTGCAATTCTTCGGCATCAAGCCGGACATGACCCTCATTGAATTGGAACCGGGCGGCGGCTGGTACACCGAAATTCTCGCGCCCTTCCTCTACGCGCACGGCCATCTGATCGAAGCTTCGGCCCCGACGTTTGCCGCCAAGCTCAAGGCCGATCCGGCGGTGTACGGGCACATCGAGAAAGTCATCTCGTTCGCGCCGCCCGAGCAGGTGCATCTGGGTGCCGATAACTCCGTCGACATGGTGCTCACCTTCCGCAACACCCACGACTGGCTCAACCACAGCCCGATCACCCTCGCGGCAGTCTTCAAGGCCGCGTTCGATGTGCTCAAGTCCGGCGGCGTGTTCGGCATCACCGAGCACCGCGCCAAGCCCTTCGCCGATGCCGCGGAAAGCGCCAAGGCACTCCACCGCATCCCGCAGGATTACCTGATCGCGCTGGCACTCAAGACCGGCTTCCGCTTGACCGGCGTCTCGGAGATCAACGCCAATCCCAAAGACCCTGAAGACATCAACGTGCATCGCCTGCCGCCGGATCTGGCCGGCCCCGACAGTGAGCACGCCAAGATGAAA
The DNA here is from genome assembly GCA_003142815.1 of Rhodanobacteraceae bacterium. Classification (GTDB taxonomy): domain Bacteria; phylum Pseudomonadota; class Gammaproteobacteria; order Xanthomonadales; family Rhodanobacteraceae; genus Dokdonella_A. Next base: position 47,407 of record PLNP01000005.1, on the reverse strand, counting down.
GCCATCGGCGAGTCTGATCGCATGACGCTCAGGTTTGTGAAGCCTTGATGGATTGCGTGCGCGCTATGGCCAGCTATGAGGTGCTAGTTATGCGCTCATACATCATCCGGATGGCGCGCTGCGCTTCAGCGCCGATTGGCGGGTTCGGTGCTCCGTTCGATGCGCCTCCAGGTACCGCGATGCTCAATGGCCAACTGCTGTTGCTCCACGGCCAGCCTCTCAATCAATGACATTACGGACCTCAGCGAACTGATATTCGCGCTGTCGAATGATTTCGTAGCTACCCGCTGGCAACGCAATGGACGCCTGCTCCTCATGGCACCGCACCGCCGTATCGATGACGCGCAGGAAACGCCGGCCGCGCCGGCCGCCGCCTGTTCCACCGCGCACATTTGAGCCGGATCGCCCAGCGTTGCGCGATGATCCGATCACGCGCTTTATTATCGTGGATTGCTTTCAAAGCCGTCGGCGAAGATGGTGTCGTCGTTTACCGCAACACTGACCGGTTGCGAGGGGATTCCGTTCGCCACCACTTCCAACGTGCTTGCGCCCATCTCGATGGCCGGCGGTACATCGAACGTTGTGGAGACGACGGCCGTGCCGGTGGCGACCCCCATCGTGCTGTGATCGTGGGTCCTGGCATAGAACACGTGCCCGGTGGCGTTGTTGGTTAGGCGCACCAATGGATAGTTGGTTGGTGATTGAAGTTCGTCGCCGAATGCCTGGGCTTGCGAAAGCCCGTTGAATTGTGTACCCGAGATTGAATACGAGCGTCCGCGCGCGATGTCCGATGGCCACTGTGTGATCGTTGGAGCCCAAGAAGCGCTTCCGGTACCGACGCTGGGTGTGTAAACCTGAACAGAGTAACCACTCACGATCGCTTGGCCACTGGGAAGCATCATCAGCGTTCCTCCGCCGAATGGCCCTGGGTTTAGCTGCGTTCCGTCAAATTCATAAAGCGAACCGGAAGTGGCGGATATCAGAACGTTCCCACTCGGAAGCAATACGGCACTGGTATCGCCGGCATCATCGCCGACAGGAAAGTCCGGACCCGCAGCCCACAACATCGTAGCCGGGGTATAGATTGCGGTATGCGCGATGTCTGCGGGCAGATCATCCGAAGCGCCAGTGCAGAAGACCGTGCCATCGGCTCGCAATATACAAGGGCCGGTCTCTCCCGGGGGCAGGTAAGAGCCACCTCCAAAATATATTGGTGGAAGGTGGTAGTTCCAAGCGAGCGACTGCGGACTGGGTCCTTCGGTGATCCAGGTACCCTGCCCAGGCATATCCACGTAGAGATATCGCTCGGTGTTCGGCGCGTTTTTTACATCAACCGTAAGAATTGAACCGTCAGGTAGGAGGGTCCAGCCTTCTTCCGCGTTGAAGTCGGATTTGCCGGTAGAACCCATTTCGGTCCATGTCAATGAGATGGGATCTAGCTCCGCGATCCGGGTGGTCAACTTGTCGCCCAGCAAGAATTTCCCGTTGGGCAAAACGAGGGACGCCGAGTCGCCGATATAGTTCCACCCCGGTGGAGGTTGGACCTGAGTCCAATTGTCCTGGAGGGGATCGTAGATTGCGCCCTTATTGATCAGCGAGAACGGCCCACCCTGATTGTATTCACCACCCTCGATCACCACCCGGCCATCGGCGAGTACGGCGGAAGCGAAGGCGTACGGGCCGTAGTTCCACTGCGCGGGAAAACTGGCAAGCTGCGTCCATATCCCGTTGAGGTAGCTGCCTGTCGGGTCCGGTGTAAGTTTCCACCAGTCGGAAAAGGAGCTTCCTTGAAACATGACGGAACCGTCGGTTAGCAAGAACGACAATCCAACCTCCACGGGCGGTTGGTGCACGAGCGGCTGCAAAGACGCCGCCGATACGGCACTGGATATTGAAAAAACACACACGAATGACACAAGAATTGATTTCTTGATCTTCATACTAATNNGTCCCGGCTGAGAGCTGGTTCGACGAAACAACGACTTTTCTGAATCCAGCGGCGAAATAGTTTCTGCCAGGCAAGCTTACTATGCCAACTTGGCGCCGCACAGACGTGGCTCCGAAAATCTGCACGGCGCGATAGCTCAAATCTCTGCGCACTGAGGCGACGATACCCTCGTTTTTGTTGCAAGCGCCGCTCGCACGGGCCGCTGATGGTCAAGCGCCAAGCGGTCAATGGACAGCATGCTCGGCGACGGCAGTCAGGTCGGCCGCAATGGGTGGTCACCGCATTGGCGATACGAAACGGTGGCGGCGAAGATTGCGAACATGCCGCAGGATGAGCAAACCGACGTTGAACCTTCCGCAAATTTGCGGACTTTGCAGGCGGAAGCAGCCGAACTGCTGAACGTATCCGTGCGAAATGCCGCCGCCGCCGCGAAGATGAAAGACGAAGGCGCGCCGGAACTGGTAGCCGCTGTTGAGGCGAGCCGGGCGCCTGATTCAAGCGGCCAGTGGTGCGCAAATGGGTAGCTAGATGGGTAGCTGTATCGAGAAAAAGCGATGCAGACATTGTGCTGCAATGCATGCGGTAGTCGTACCAGGACTGTGGCGGAAGCGTAGTTACGGCGGCGCCGGAGGGGTCAGGAGCGCGGACAGCTTCCTCAGATCGAGCATCACGGTCAGGTCAAGGAACGGCGACGGAAGGAAGCCGTGCTTGAGATAGAACGCGCTCGCTCGCTCGTCGATCGCATGGCAGAGCAGAACGCGTGCCCCGATGGCCGTGACGACATTCTGGCTTCGATAGATCGCGTCTTGGAGCAGGCCCGCGCCGAACCCTTGACCTTGGTATCGCTCATCTACTGCGAGCCGACCCAGAACGATGGCCGGAATCGGTGCGGGCATGTTGCGACGGATGTGCCCTGATGCCACTGCGTGCTCCAACGCGCCTGCCGCCAACACGTAGTAGCCAACGACGCGAAGACCTTCACAGACGACATAGGTTCGGCACACCTGCGCGCGCTCATTGGCAAGGGCGCGACGCTGCAGCCAATCGGTGAGTTCGGCGTGCTGGCACTGGAATCGGGAAACGTCGTGCTCAGGCGTGATCCGGGCCGGTGATTCGAACGGCATTCCTTAACGGGCCCAGGGAGGCGGCCGGGTCAGCAGGCGGCGAAGTGCCTCCGGGTCGGGCAGTGGCATATCCAGCGCCTCATGGAAGCGTGCCATCTGCTCCTCGCTCAGCGCGAAGCGCGTACGGTCCGCGAGCACTGTCTCGGCACGTTGGACCGATGCCTCAAGCATGAAACTGGACCGAGTCTGTCGGAGTACCTCCGCAGCACGGTCGATAAGTGTTTTCTGATCGGCCGGGGCCCGCAGATTGATAGTGGTCTCGCGTGGTGATGTAAAGACGGCCATTGCAGACCTCCAACGGGTTGTGTGTGCACAGTGTATATACGTCTGGTTGGCGATTCAAGCTTTTGCTTACGTAGCATTACCCGCGCGCGTCGGCAAACGCTTCGAGGCGTTCGATCACGTCGTCGACCTCGATCAAGTCCATCACGCCGCGGTGTTCGAGCTTGGTTCCCCACGGCAATGCGTCGGCCGGCTTCTTGCGGAACTTGCGCGCTGCGGCGTCGTAGCGGTCGACGCACCATTGGCGGTCGGAATAGGGGCCTGAGCGCGCCGGATTGCTGGCTGCGTGCAGGCCGAGTACGGGCGTGCCAACCGCGTTCGCCATGTGCATCGGACCTGAATCCGGGCACAGCACGAGGGTCGCGCGCGCGAGCAGCGCGAGCATCTGCTTCAGGGTGTCCTTGCCGATCAGGTCGAGCGGGCGTGTTTGCGTATGCGCGAGGATCGCATCCCCGAATTCGCGTTCGAATACGCTCGGGCCGCCGCACAGCGCGACACGCCAGCCTAGCGTGAGCGCGGCGTGGTCGATCACCGCGGCGTAGCGCTCCGGGCGCCAGTTGCGTAGACGATGGCTGGACGCCGGGCTGACCAGCAGCGTCGGCATGTCGTTGCGTAGATGCATCTCGGCAAAGGCGCGCGCTTCGGCCGGAATCGGGATATCCCAGCGCACCTCGGTCTGCTTGAGCCCCAGCGGTTCGAGAAAACTTGCCATCGCATCGAGCACGTGGTCGCCGCTGCGTGCGGGAATGCGACAATTGACGAAGAAACCGTGCAGGTCCTTCGAGCGTGCACGGTCGTAACCAATCCGTAACGGTGCCTTGACCGCAAGGCTGAGCAGGTTCGAGCGCAACGAGACCTGCATGTGCAGCAGCGCGTCGAAGCGCCGCCCGGCCAGCTTCTCGCGCACGTCGCGGTAGCCGGCGCGTCCGGCGTGCTTGTCAAATACGATGAACTCGACGCCGGGCACGTCGCCGACCAGCTTGTGCTCAAGCTTGCCGATCAGCCAGGTCAGCCGGGTTTGCGGCCAGCGATGTTGCACGGTGCGCACCAGCGGCACGACGTGGGTGACGTCGCCGATTGCCGATGTACGCAGCAGGCAGAGCGAGCCGGGTTCCGCGCCCGATAGTGAACCTTGATCCATGCGAGGCTTGCTACTATTTGTAGTGGACGTGGGCGCAGGTCTGCGCACCATTCGGATTCGGCAACTTGGCAGACGCATGATCGAGGCGCAAGTTCAATCGACGGCAACCGGGGCGATCGTGTTCGATCGCGCCCTCGGCGTTGCGCCCGACGAAGCGTGGTTCGATCATGCGCACTGGTCGGCACTCGGCAAGGCCGACGCGCATTCTGGTGGGCGCGGTGGGGTTGCGTTCGTCGACACCCCCATCGGCACCTGTGCGCTGCGTCATTATCATCGCGGCGGCTTGGCTGCGCGCGTGAGTGCCGATCAATATCTCTGGACAGGCGCGGCACGCACGCGCGCCTTTCGCGAATTCCGCTTGCTTGCACATCTTGTTGGCCTCGGTCTGCCGGTGTCGTCACCAGTCGCCGCGCGGTATGTGCACGATGGTTTGCGTTATCGTGCAGACCTGCTTACACGCCGGATCGAGGGTGCGCAAACCTTGGCTGATCGGCTCGCGCAGGCTTCGCTCGGGCCGGTTCTGGCGCAGCGTGTCGGCCGCACGATCGCGCGATTGCATGCCGCGAATGTCTGGCACGCGGATCTCAATGCGCACAATATTCTCATCGACAGCAATGACGCGGTGTGGCTGATCGATTTTGATCGTGGCCGGTTGCGCAAGCCGAAGCTTGCCTGGCAGCAGGCGAACCTTGCGCGTTTGCGCCGATCCCTGGACAAGCTCGGCGCGAAACGCCTCGAAGGCTTCGATGCACAGTTCTGGCATCCGCTGCTCGCGGCTTACCACGATGCCTTGTCGCAATCCCTCGTTGCCGCCGCTCCGCGCGGAGTATCGTCATGAGTCTGATTCTGCGCTTCCTTGGCGTCGGCAGCGCACAGGCGCCTGAGCTCGGCTCCGCCTGTGGCGTACTCGAACAAGACGACGAACCGCTGTTGATGATCGATTGCGGCGCCGAGGCGCTTTCGGCCTATCTCGACCGCTACGGGAAGTCGCCGCGCGCGATCTACATCACGCACACGCACATGGATCACGTCGGCGGCCTCGAACGACTTTTCTACGAAGTCTATTTCGACGCCGAACTGCGCGGTTGCGTCCGGGTCTACGCGCATGCGGCGTTGGTGCCGCTGCTGCAGGCGCGCGTCGCCGACTATCCCGAAGTGCTCGCCGAAGGCGGTGCGAATTTCTGGGACGCGTTCCGGTTGATCCCGCTCTCGCGCGGGTTCTGGTGCGATGGCCTGTGGTTTGACGTATTCGCGACGCGGCACCATGCACCGCACACGTCGTTCGGCATTTCCCTCGCAGGCAGTGTCGTCTGGACCGGCGATACGCGGCCCGTGCCGGAAATGCTCGGTGCGTATGCCGCGAATGGAGAGCTCGTCGCGCACGATTGCGCGCTGGTCGGGAACCCGTCGCACACCGGCCTCGACGATCTCGAACGCGAATACACGACGGAAATGCGCAGCCGCTTCATCCTGTATCACTACGCCAGCGAAGCTGACGCAGCGGTCATGGAAGCGCGCGGTTTTCGTGTCGCGCGCCGCGGCGATGCGTTCGCGCTGGCGCCGCCGCGTGGGCGCATGCGTGTCCTGACTGAGGTCGATTGACATGGGCGCCGCGATTCCGCTCAAGCTCGATCCCGCATCGGCCGACGTGCGGCCGCGCGATCTTCGCGGGCGCGCGCTTTCGGACCTGCGCATCTCGGTGCTCGACCGCTGCAATTTCCGCTGCCCGTACTGCATGCCGGAGGACCAGTATCCGCGCGATCACCAATTCCTCAGCAAGGCTGAGCGCCTGCGTTTCGAGGAAATCGAACGTCTCGCTACCGTCTTCGCCGGTCTCGGCGTTCGCAAGCTGCGCTTGACCGGTGGCGAACCGCTGCTGCGTCGCGATCTGCCCGAACTCGTGCGCAAGCTCGCCGCCGTTCCGGGGATCGATGACATCGCGCTGACAACCAATGGAAGTCTGCTCGCGCCGCTCGCGCAAACGCTGCGCGACGCGGGGTTGAAGCGGCTGACGCTGAGCGTCGATTCGATTGTGCCGGCCACGTTCCGCGCGATGTCCGGCGAACGCGGCGAGATTGAAACCGTGCTTGGCGCGATCGCGGCGGCCGAGCACGCCGGATTCGCGCCGCTCAAGATCAACTGCGTGGTCATGCGCGGCAGCAACGACGGCGAGGTGATTGATCTTCTCGAACATTTCCGCGGCAGTGGCCATATCGTGCGCTTCATCGAATACATGGATGTCGGCACCTGCAACGATTGGCAGCTGGGTCTGGTCGTGCCGAGCGCGGAACTGCGCGCGCGCATCGCGGCGCGTTGGCCGCTGGTCGAGCTCGAACCCAATTATGGCGGCGAAGTCGCGCGACGCTACACCTTCGCGGACGGCGGCGGCGAGATCGGCTTCATCAGTTCGGTGACCGAACCTTTCTGCGGCGACTGCACGCGCGCGCGCCTGTCCGCGGACGGGCGCCTGTATACCTGCTTGTTCGCCAACTCCGGCCACGACCTGCGCGGCCCGATGCGCGCCGGCGCGAGCGACGCGGAATTGGCCGGCTTGATCCATGCGGTCTGGAATGTGCGCGACGATCGCTACAGTGAAATCCGTAGCGGGGCGTCGCGTGCGACGCGTGAGCGCGTCGAGATGTACACGATAGGGGGGTGAGAGACGTGATGCGTCCTGAACAGCGCCGTGGCGGATTGAAACAGACAACGATGAAAGAAAAGACCGGACAACTGACGCATCTTTCCGCCGAGGGCCGCCCACGCATGGTCAACGTCGGCGCGAAGCCGGCGACGCGCCGCGAGGCGGTCGCCGAGGCGCGCGTGCGTTTTCCGGCGGAGGTTGCCGCATCCTTGCGCGAGCAGGGATTGCGCTCGACGAAGGGCCCGGTCATCGACACCGCGATCATCGCCGGCACCATGGCAGTGAAGCGCACGCACGAACTGATTCCGTTCTGCCATCCATTGCCGATCGAGAATTGCCGCATCGAGATCGAATTCGCATCGGACACCGAACTCATGATCCGCTGCACCGTCGCGATCACGCACAAGACCGGCGTCGAGATGGAAGCGCTGACCGGCGCCAGCGTCGCCGCGCTGACGGTTTACGACATGTGCAAGGCGCTGTCGCACGAGATCGTGATCGACGCCCTGCATCTAGTCGAAAAGAGCGGTGGCAAGCGCCGCGTGAAACAGGGCAAGGTCGTCGCATGAACTACCAGATGCTGTATTTCGCGAGCCTCGCGGATCGCGCCGGACGTGCCGAAGAAGTGCGTGACAGCGCGGCGCGTACGCCGCGTGAGCTATATGCGGAAGTCGCGGCCGCGCATGATTTCACGCTTGCCGCGGAGCGGCTGCGTGTCGCCGTCAACGGTGCGTTTGTCGCCTGGGATCACGCGCTTGCCGACCGCGACGAAGTCGTTTTCCTGCCACCGGTGTCGGGTGGTTAGGCCGCGATGGCCCGCTTTCTTTTCGTCATTCCGGCACTTCGACAGGGTCAGGACAGGCCGGGCTTCGCCCGGGCCGGAGGCGCTTTACAACAACGAAGCTGGTCATCCAGTTTCTTCTGAGACGTGTGCCGTAATGAAGTGCTTCCGACTTGCCGATACGAGCATCGACGTCGATGCGGAGAAAGCCGCACTCGGCCACGCCGCCGCAGGTGGTTGCGTCACGTTCGAGGGCTGGGTGCGCGACCACAACGAAGGCCGCGTGGTGCGTCGGCTCGACTATCAAGCGTATGCGCCATTGGCCGAGAGCGAAGGCGAGGCGATCCTCGCCGAAGCGCTCGAACGCTTCCACGTGCGCGAGGCACGCTGCATTCATCGCGTCGGCAGCCTCGCGATCGGCGATCTTGCTGTCTGGGCCGGAGTCAGCGCCGACCACCGCGACGCCGCGTTCGCAGCCTGCCGCTGGATCATCGACGAGGTGAAGCTGCGCGTGCCGATCTGGAAGAACGAGCACTACGCCGACGGCGAATCGGGTTGGCTGCATCCGGATAACACGCCGGTGGTTACCTCGGAGTATTCACGGTAACGTTTAAAGATGAGCCACGCCTATAGCCGGCGCGGAGCGTGCGCCAGCACGGTCCGTGACGGCTGTAGGCATTGGGCCTTGTTAGGGCGGCTTGAGAACGAGGTCTCTGTAGTTCTGAAGTAACTTGGGGTCACTTGCCTTATCCCCAGAAAATGCCGCCGTGTGCGTTGCCCTGAGTTTGCCAAAGGGAACCATGAGCGCCAGCGCTGCGCACCTATCGCTTCGGCGAGCCGATCTTTTTTCGGTGGAGACTTCGTGGTATGCGCAACGTGGATCTGTTTCGACGTGTCGGGCCGATATTCACAGGGCGGCTCGATGATCATGCAGAGCCTGCGCCTGTCGCCCGGATTGCTGATGCCGTTCGCCCAGCTCCACTCGCCTTCGATGACAAAAAAATAGTCGCCGCTTTGTTTCCATTCGCCGCGGATGGTCCGGCCGCTCACGTCCAACGGTCCGGAATCGAACACGCCGTTCTTGCTGAAACGATAGTAGGAGCTGCCATCGGCGATCAGCAGCTCGCCTTCCTTCTGGATGATGTCACCGGGGTTGGTGGTTTCGGCGGCCTGCAGTTGAAGACATGCTGCAAAGATCAGCAAGAACACAAGCGAGACTTTCATTTACGCCGCGCAATGGCGAGCTATTCTGTAAACTGATGCAGTTTTTAGAAGGGAACAACGCAATGGATCTCAATGAGGCGATCACCGGGCGCCGCGCGGTACGCGAATACACGGAAGAAGCTGTCGATGATCGAACAATCCGTCGTCTGATAGATGCGGCCGTGCGCGCACCGAGCGCGGTAAACCAGCAGCCGTGGACATTCACGGTCTTGCGCGACCAGAGCTTGCTCGATCGGGTCTCGCGTGACGCGAAGTCCCATGTGCTCGCGACCATGCCCGCGAGCCCCCATTCCGATCACTTCCGATCGCTGCTCAATGATCCGAATTTTCACATCTTCTATCGCGCGCCCGTGCTGATCTTGATTTCGGCGAGCGCGGAAGGCCCCTGGATCGTCGAGGATTGTGCGTTGGCTGCCGAGAATTTGATGCTCGCCGCGTACGCTGCCGGACTCGGCACCTGTTGGATCGGTTTCGCGCAGAGCTTCCTCAACACGGCGGATGGGAAGGATGTGCTCGGCCTTCCCGCCGCTTGGGTGTCAGTTGCGCCAATCATCGTCGGGCACCCGAAGGCCGCGCCACCGCCCGTCCCGCGCAAGGAGCCGGAGGTCCGCTGGGTTGGCGGAGAGCCAGTTGAGGACCTGAAGCGCAGCATCGCCTTGGCTGAGGGCGGCAATCGCGCAGTCTCGCTCACCTTCGCCCCCGCCACATCCGAGCCTTCCGAAAGCCTTGCGGCGCACTTCGCGCGAGATCGTCGATACGTTACACCCAAGCTCTCGGGCGATCGCGCGCAGACTCACACGCTTCCGGTGCTCGATTATCACCACCGCTCGTTTTTCTGCAGTCAAATGCCGATATTGTTCGTCCATCGCAACACCCTAACCGATCCGGGGTGTTGCACTTGGAGGTTGAGACTAACCTCCGGACGAGCGGCGATATCAGCGCTCGGGCGATGCTCGCGTTGGATGAAGCCGCAGCGAAGGGTGTCTGCGACGGCTGGGTGGAGTCTTGTGACGTTGCCGGGCCGGTGGGCTAGGCGATGCGCGTGCGTGATGCCATCGGGCATCGTCCGCGCCGCCGTGCGATCGGCCAAGGATGGCCGAGCCGGTCGAGGCGCCAGAGAGGAGGGCTGCTCGCGAGGGGTTGCTTTGCGCTGAGCGCAGCAGAGAGGGTGGCAGCTCCGCCAGCCACATCCCGGCACCCGAATCACTCGCTACCGTTGCTTCCTTCCGGACCTGGCGGAGTTTGCGAGCTATCGTCGCGGGAGGACCGACGGAGCCGCCATAAACTTGTACGAGCGGGATGCGCTCGCTCGTGATGCTGTTGCAAAACTGGCGGAGAGAGCGGGATTCGAACCCGCGAAACGGTTTAACCCGTTTACACACTTTCCAGGCGTGCTCCTTCAACCACTCGGACACCTCTCCGCATTTTGAAACTTCTCGGCCTCGTCCGTCCCTGGAGCATTTGCCGATCGGCATCCTGCCTCACCCGCATTCGGCGTGAGCGCCGAATGCGACCACTCGGACACCTCTCCGTAAGACTACTGCGGCGTGCGGGATTGTTCGGCTCATCCTGTGCCTCACCCCTCGCTGCGCTCGGGGCCAGCCTGCGGCTGTCCAAATTCGTTCCCGACGAATTTGTCGAACCCGCGAAACGGTTTAACCCGTTTACACACTTTCCAGGCGTGCTCCTTCAACCGCTCGGACACCTCTCCGCAGACCACCCGATGCCCGCATCCAGTGCGGCGTCTAACGGGTCGCGGAGGATACCGGTCGCGTCGCCCTCGCACAAGCGGAGCGATGGCATGCCTTGCGCTCCATACGGTCGTTGTGAATACGTCGTCATCCCGGCGACTGCGCGCGCAGGAGCGCGCGCGAACAGCCGAGCTGGCCCGGAGGGCGAGCGCCAGGGCGGCGCGAGTAAAGCCGGGATCCAGCTCTTGGCAACCTGTTGAATCTGGGGACTCGGCGCGGTCCGGCCTGTCTCAGTCGGTCGAAGGGCCGACGATCGGAACAAGGTTGTTCCGGCCGTCCCGACTCGTGCTTGCTACAATCGAACCCTCGTCTGCGAATTGCCCATGTCGTATCAAGCCCTAGCGCGCAAATGGCGTCCACGCCGCTTTTCCGAACTGGTTGGGCAGGAGCACGTCGTGCGCGCGCTCACCCATGCGCTCGACAGCGGGCGGTTGCATCACGCGCTGCTGTTCACCGGCACGCGCGGCGTCGGCAAGACCACGATCGCGCGGATCTTCGCCAAATCCCTCAATTGCGAGAAGGGACCGACCTCGCAGCCGTGCGGTGAGTGCAGCGCCTGCGTCGAGATCGATGCGGGCCGCTTCGTAGACCTGCTCGAAATCGACGCTGCCAGCAATACCGGCATCGACAACGTGCGCGAGCTGATCGACAACGCGATGTATGCGCCGACGCGCGGCCGCTACAAGGTTTATCTGATCGACGAAGTCCACATGCTCTCGAAAGCGGCGTTCAACGCGCTGCTGAAAACGCTCGAGGAACCGCCGCCGCATGTGAAGTTCCTGCTCGCGACAACCGACCCGCAGAAGCTGCTGGTGACCGTGCTCTCGCGCTGCATCAAGTTCAACCTGAAGCGGCTGACGCCGGAACAGATCATCGGCCAGATGCAGCACATTCTCGGCGCCGAAGGCATCGCGTACGACGAGGAGGGCATCGAGGTACTCGCGCGCGCGGCCGACGGTTCGCTGCGCGATGGCTTGTCGCTGCTCGACCAGGCGATCGCGCACGGTGGCGGTGCGCTGCATGCCAATGAAGTCCACGCGATGCTCGGTACCGTGGAGCGCGCGAAAGTCCGCGTGTTGCTGGAAACTCTTGCCAGTGGTGACGGTGCGGCCCTGCTCGATGAAATCGAGCACATCGGCAGCTTCGCGCCGGATTTCGGGCAGGTCCTCGACGAACTTGCCGGGCTCCTGCATCGCGTGCAGTTGATGCAACTGATTCCTGCCGCGAGCGGGGCGGACGACGCGGATCTGATCGGTCTTGCCGGCCGCCTTGCGGCCGAGGACGTGCAGTTGTGGTATCAGATGGTGGTTACCGGCCGGCGCGATCTGCCGCTCGCGCCGACGCCGCGGGTCGGTTTCGAGATGGCGCTGCTGCGCATGCTCGCGTTCGCGCCGGCTGCGATCGCTGCTGCGGCAACGCCCCGTCCGGCGCCGTCGCCAGCGGCGGTGGCTGCGTCGCGCACTGCTGCGGCTGCGCCGGCCCGACCGCCGGCGTCGCCAGCAGCGCAGGGTGCGCAGCAGCGTCCTTCACGCGCTGCGACAGTCGCCGGATCAAGCGCACAGCCGCCTGCGGCACCGCTGCCAGCGACATCCGTTGCCGATACACCCAGCGCACACACGACGGGCGAATGGGCCGATCTGATCGAACGGGCGGAGTTGCGCGGACCGGTCGGCCAGCTCGCGCGCCAGGCCTCGTTGATCGCGATCGAAGAGAAGATCGTACGGCTTGCGCTGAAGCCCGCGCATGCACACCTCGCCGTTGCCCCGATGCTCGCGCTGCTCGAACAGCGTCTTGGCGCTGCGCTCGGGCGTGATATCAAGGTAAAAATCGAGCGCGATACGGGCGGTGCGGAAAGCCCCGCCGAGCGACGTGTGCGCGCCGACAACGTGCGCCAGCAGGCGGCCGAGGATTCGGTACGCGCCGATCCGTTTGTGCAGTCGGTGATCGACACGTTTGGCGCGCGCGTGATTCCCGAAAGCGTGCGGCCGGCCCAATCCTGATCGAATGCAAACCTGATGGAATGCGAAAGTTGATGGAGAGACGAACATGAAAGGCCCACTCGCCGGTTTGATGCAACAGGCGCAGCGCATACAGGAAGACATGAAGCGCGCGCAGGAAGAGATTGCGCAGGCGGAAGTCACCGGCCAGTCCGGTGGTGGTCTGGTCAGCGTGCTGATGAGCGGGCGCCACGAAGTGCGGCACGTCACGATCGACCGCAAGCTGTTCGCTGACGATGCGGAGATGGCCGAGGATCTCGTAGCGGCGGCGGTCAACGATGCGGTCAACAAGATCGCCGCATTGAGCCAGGAAAAACTCGGCGGTCTGACCTCCGGCATGAATCTGCCGGCTGGTTTCAAGATGCCGTTTTAGGACAGCGGAGCAGATGCAGACGTCAAAAGCGCCCCCAAGGTGCGCGCAAACAGGAAAGCGCCTTCGTCTCGCCAAACTCTTTTCGCGCGCACTCCACGAACAGAACGGCGAATCAGCATCCCATCCTTGGCCCTCATGCCGACAAGCTCTCCACTCCTCGCTGACCTGATAGACGCGCTGCGCTGCCTGCCCGGTGTCGGCGCGAAGACCGCGCAACGCATGGCATTCCATATGCTCGAACGCGATCGCGCGGGCGCGCGGAAGCTGGCTGAGCGGCTGGCCGTTGCGGTCGAGCGCATTGGCAACTGCACGCGCTGCCGCACGTTCAGCGAAGAACCGATCTGCGCGCTGTGCGCAAATCCGGTGCGCGATCACGCGTTGCTGTGCGTCGTCGAAACGCCCGTCGACCAGCTCGCGATCGAACAGGCGACCGGATTCCGTGGCCAGTATTTCGTGCTGCTTGGCCGATTGTCGCCGCTCGACGGGCTGGGCCCGAGGGAGCTCGGTCTCGATCTGCTCGCGGCGCGACTCGGCGAAGGCGAAATTCAGGAGCTGATCGTCGCGACCAATCCAACCGTCGAGGGCGAGGCGACCGCGCATCTGCTCGCTCAGCTCGCGCGCGCGGCCGGCGTGCGCGCCAGTCGACTCGCGCACGGCGTGCCGCTCGGCGGCGAGCTGGAATTCATCGATCGCGGTACGCTCGCGCATGCATTCGGCGGCCGCCAGGCGCTCAGTTGACGGACGCAATACATTCTTCATCTCGTCGTCCCGGCGAACGCCGGACCGAGTGCTTTTTCGACAACACGAAGACGCTGGATCCCTGCCTACGCCGGGATGACGGCGTAACCGGAGGATCCGATGACCGACACGTTGTTCGCAAAAATCATCCGCCGCGAGATTCCCGCCGACATCGTTTACGAAGACGATGACGTGCTTGCGTTTCGCGACATCACGCCGCAGGCGCCGGTGCATGTGTTGTTCATCCCGAAGACGCCGATCGCGACCTTGAACGACCTGACCGCTGCCGACGCGCTTGGCGTCGGCAAACTGGTATTGGCCGCTGCGCGTTATGCGAAGGCGCAGGGCTTCGCTGAAGACGGTTACCGCGTGGTCATCAATTGCAATCGCGACGGCGGCCAGACCGTGTTCCATCTGCACCTGCATCTGCTCGCGGGGCGCGCGATGCGGTGGCCGCCAGGGTAGCCCAGCGTCGGGCAAGCGCGGCATCGCTCACGCAGACAGTGCTGGAGGCGCGACGTGTCCGGCGTTGTCCTGATTCCGCAACCTGGCTAGTGTCGAATTTCAGCTCTTTCCTTTCTCCCTTCGGTCGCCGAGGGGAGAGGGGCTGAAACTCGGCGCCGAACAGGTTTCGCAAAGAGGCGCGTGGCGCCACTCAATGCCCCAACTTCGGCGGCGGCGCGTTCTAATGCTCGTGCGAATGCTCGCGGATGATCACGGTCGGACCGCCCCAGAACGGACCCCAGTACGGGCCGTAGCCCCAACCGAAACCACCGTAACCGTACATCCATGGATCGTAGTAGGGCGAACGCGCATAGATCGCGCGTTTTGGCCACAGGTAGATCGCATCGGCGGCGACGTGCGGGTAGGCGTAATCGAATTCGCCCACCTTGCCGTGATCGGTGCCGGTCACGTGGCCGATGACTGTCAGGTCGCGGCCGCGCTCGAACACTTGCGGGTCATAGAAACCGTTGCGGCAGGCAATGAAGCGGCCGTCGTTGGAGTCGCGCGAACGTGGGCGCGCGCTGGCGTCGAGTTCGCGTGCAAGCACCTCGAAGCAGGTGGTGTCCGCTTTCGGTTCAACCTTGATGATTTCGCCGCCCCAGCGCACGGCCTCGCCGCTGCCACCGGTGTTGACCGCGTCGCGCGGCACGGTCGGTGAAAACTGGCCTTGCAAGGGTGTCGGTATGGTCGCGCACGAGGCGAGGCTAGCGGCGAGAAGAGCGATCGCAAGTTGCTTGTTCATCGGGAACCTCGACAAATCGAAATCGGGGGCGCAACGCTGGTTGGCGTCATCGCGATATTATTGATCCGGAACGAATTCAGATTCCAATCGACCGAATCAATCCCCCCACCCTTGCCCTCCACCGCTGGTGCAGGGCAGGGAAAGCGGAGGGCACTCAAACTTTGAGTACCGGATCAATAACGAGACGCGGCTGAATTGCGGATCGTCGCACCACCCAAGTTCTCAACGTGCGAGGGCAGCCGAAGTTTACGCGCTGCAGCCGCGAACGCGGCGATCCGTTCAGGCGCGGGTTCGTCGACGCCGTAGCGCAAGTCGATATAGCGCGCGATCAGCGGTTCGAGCGCTGCGGCGAATGCCGGCGCCGCCGCGCGCGCGCGTTGCAGCAGGTCGAGCGGGCCTTCGTTGGCTCTCGGCGTCATGCCGGCACGGGCCAGACGCTTGCCGAGCAGCGCCCACGCGCGATCGAGCGCGTCGCCGCGTCGCGTCGTACCGGCGCTGCGTATCGCCCAGAGGGTCGCGATCAGTATCACGATGCCGAGCACGCCGGACAGCGCGTACAGAAGATCGGCCGGATTCGCATCGGCCACGCCAAACGGTGTCAGCACGCTTTTCTGGCGTGACGCATCGAAGCGCACGATGCTTTCGGTCCACAGCCGATTTGCGAAATCAAATTGGTTGCGCAGGTTGCGCAGCCAGTCCGATTGCGCCCAGCTGGGGTTGCCGTTCGCGCTGGCCGCACCGAGCTCGATGCGCGCGGGACTCACCGCCGCCGTCGGATCGACGCGCTGCCAGCCGCGTCCTTCGCTCCACACCTCGGCCCATGCGTGCGCGTCGGATTGACGGACCAGGAGATAGGCCGACTTCGCGCTCCACCAACCGCCCTGGTAACCGGTCACGACGCGCGCCGGAATCCCTGCCGCGCGCATCAGAAAAACGAACGCCGACGAATAGTGCTCGCAAAAGCCACGCCGCGTGTCGAACAGGAAATCGTCGACCGAGTCGCGGCCGAGCAAGGGCGGCGACAGCGTGTAGGTGAAGCTCGCGTGGAACAGATCGAGCGCGGCGCGGATCACCGCGTCATCGTTCTTGCCATCGGCGCGCCAGCGTTCGGCGAGCGCGCGGGTTTTCGGATCGAAGCCAGCGGGCAACGCCAGTGCGCTCGTGCGCGCGGCGGAGGACAAGGTCGGCGCGAGCATAAAGTTCGTTGCCGATTGCACGTGGTATTGGCGCGGCTGCGCGACCGGTTCATTCGCGACGAGCACGCGATCGGCGCTGAGATGGGCGGCCGCGGGCGCCGTCAGCGGCAGATCGAGCGTGGGCAGCCAACGCCGATCGGTCGGCTCCAGGGTGATCGTGTAACCAACGAGCGCGGCGTCGCCTGCGCGTTGCACATCCTCCAGTTGTCCACGGCCGCCGGAACGCCCGCGTGTCCAGGTGGTGCCATCGAAATCCCACAGCACGATCGCGCGGAAGTAACGCTGCCGTGGTGGCGGTACGGTCGCATCGAAGTCGACCCGGAATGCCGGGGAATCATCGATCAGCAGATCGGTCATCGAGCCAGGCGCCATGCGGTCACTGAGCCCGCTGCGTGCGGCGGTGTCGGCGCCGGGTGCGCCCCATAGCGGCGAAATCAGGCGCGGCACCAGTACGAACGTGGCGATGGCGAGCGGCAGGCTCGCGCCCAGCAACACGAGTGCCAATCGCAGTTGTGCACGCAGCGGCCGTTGTTGTGCGAGCGGCGCGGGCTGCAATCCGATGAGTGTCGCCAGCAGCAAAACCAGGACCGCACAGATCAGCACGGTGAAAACCAGGTCCTGTGCGAACAGCAGCGCGCTCATCAGCACGAATGCGGCAAATCCGAGCGCGACGCGCGCATCGCGAATCCGCTCGGCTTCGAGCAGCTTCAGTGCGAGCAGGCCGCAGCCGAGCACGCTGCCGGGTTCGCGTCCGAACAGGTTGCCGAAGTTCGCAATCACCAATGCGACCAGCAGCACGGTCAGCGGCAACCGGATCCACGCGCCCACCTTTGCGGTGTCGCGCCGACGCGTCCACGCGCGCAACGGCAGCAGAATCGCGAGCGATAGCGTCAGCCATGATGGAAGATGGCCGATATGCGCGGCGAGCGTGGCCGCGACGGTTATGGTCAGCAAGTCGAATTGGCGATTGTCGAGCCGCTCAATCATCTGCGGCGTGGCCTTGTGCGCCCGGCAGCAATGCGAGCGCGCGCAGGCACGCGTGCCGATGCCGCGCGCCGAGGCCGGGCCCGATCGTCTCGTTGGGCAGACGCAGCGCGTAGCTGCGTTGCCCGGCCTCGGCGGCAACGACCCAGGCGGCGAGTCGGCTGATGCGCGCTTCGGTATCGAGTGCGCCAAGCCGCGCATAGTCGAGCCTCAGCGCTTCGCCGGAGCGGCGTTCGACGTCGCGCACCAGCAGGCTGTCGTGGCGCACCGAGGCTTTCCACGCGATCAATCGCGGCGCGTCCGCGGGGCGGTAGTCACGCAGACCCGCGTGTTCCTCGCTGGCGCCGGAGTTCAGCTGCTCGCCGTGCTGGCCATCGCCGGCCGGCAGCGGCGGAGCGGGTGACTCGAGCGCCGGGTAGACAAGGAATGGGGCCTCCGGATGCAGCCAACTCCAGAGCTGGAACAGACCCAGCGGATACTCGGTCCAGACGCGCATACGGCCGGTCCGGAACCAGCCGCGCGATGCGTGCACCACGCGTAGCGCGATGTCATCTGCGCGATGTGGCGCCAGTGCAAACGCGGTTTCCGCGTCGGCGCCGCGCAGACGCAGGCTCGGTCGCGCGCGTGCGCCTGTTTCAAAAGACAGATGCAGCAGGAACGGCACACCTGCATACGCGTCTTCGGCGCGCATGCGGATCAGCGCAAGTCCGGTGATGCTGCGAAAACCGAAAAACACACTCGCGCCGGCCGCCGCGCCGAGCAGGCAGGTCAACAGCAGCGCCGGATTGTTTCCATAGTTGAGCGCACCCAGCAGCATGACGAACATGAGGCCCGTGAACGCGAGGCCGAAGCCGGTCGGCAGCACATAAATGCGTCGGCGATCCAGCCGGACCGGTAGCGATTCCGCCCGGCGCAGGCGCGTTAGCGCAGGCAGGCGGCGTTCGGCGGCGGCGAGGAGGCGAGTGCGCAGGTGAGCTATCGCGAGGGTCATCGTTTTGCTCGCGTCGACATTTGAATGTGCGTCGCGGCCAGCACGCGTCAGCGCACCGGCGTCGACTCGAGCAATTGCAGCGCGAGCTTGTCGGGTCCCGCGCGCGCGCTCGCATCCAGGGTCAGCCGATGGCTGGCGACGAACGAAAACACCGACTGCACATCTTCGGGCACGCAATGCGGGCGGCCGGCCAGCAATGCATGCGCGCGCGCCGCAGCGAGCAGGGCGAGGCCGGCGCGCGGCGACAGGCCAACCCGGATTTCGGCATGTGCGCGACTCGCTGCGAGCAGCGCCTGCACGTATTCGATCAACGCAGCGCTAGCGAATACCGCGGTGCAGGCGTGGCGCAGTTCGATGATCTGCTCCGCCGTGAGGCAGGGCGACAAGGCTTCGAGCACGCTGCGCCGATCGCTCGCGCCGAGCATCGCGCGCTCGGCATCGCGATCCGGATAGCCGAGGCTCATGCGCAGCATGAAGCGGTCGAGCTGCGAATCGGGCAGTGGATAGGTGCCGGCGAAATCGAGCGGATTCTGCGTCGCGACCACAAAGAAAGGCGGTGCCAGTCGGTGTGTGATGCCGTCGACCGTAACTTGTTCCTCCGCCATCGCTTCGAGCAGCGCGCTCTGCGTCTTCGGCATCGCGCGGTTGATTTCGTCGGCGAGCAGCAGCTGTGTGAACAAGGGTCCCGGATGGAACTTGAAGCGATTGACGTCGCGCTCGAAGATGCCGACGCCGATGATGTCCGAAGGCAGCAGGTCGGAGGTGAATTGCACGCGCTGGAAACCGAGCCCAAGCGTCACCGCGAGCGCGTGCGCGAGCGTGGTCTTGCCGACGCCGGGCAGATCCTCGATCAGCAGATGGCCGCCGGCGAGCAGGCAGACGAAGGCGAGACGGATCTCGCGGCGCTTGCCGAGGACGACGGTGTTGACCTGGGCAATCGCGCGCGCCAGCGAATCGCGCAGATCCGCCGGCAGGGAGGTGTTGGGCGGTTCGATCATGGAGTTAACCGTGCGGCTTGGGGGACGTGTGCTGTCCGCAGTGTAACGACGCCGCGTCGTGCGTGTGCCTGGTGGGCGTACCAGCCCGCGCGATGCCGCTACGGCACGGCCACGCCGGCCGCGCGCAACAGACGTGCCAGCACGATCAGCGGCAGGCCGATCAAGGCGGTCGGATCGCAGCTTTCGATGCGCTCGAACAACGCAATGCCGAGGCCTTCGGCCTTGAAGCTGCCGGCGCAGTCGAGCGGCTTTTCGGCGGCAATGTAGCGCGCGATCTCGTCTTCGTGGAGATCGCGGAAGACAACCCGCGTCGTATCGATCCCGGCGTGGATTGGCGCCGGCTGCTGACGCGTGTCGATCAGGCACACGGCCGTGTGAAAGATCACGCCATGACCTGCGCAGGCCGCGAGCTGTTCGCGAGCGACATTCGCCATGCCGGGTTTTCCAAGGACGCGCCCGTCAAGGTCGGCGACCTGATCGCTGCCGACGACGAGCGCCTGCGGGCACTGTGCGGCGATCGCGCGCGCTTTTGCAGCCGCCAGGCGGATCGCGAGCGCAGACGGCGTCTCATCGGGAAGCGGCGATTCGTCGATTGCCGGTGAAAGCGTGCGAAATGATGGAGTGAAACGCGCCAGCAGTTCACGCCGATAGCGCGAAGTGGACGCGAGCACGAGGTCGATGTCGGCGAGTGGTGTCATCGCGCCTTGATCCGGGACTGCTCGAATTCGGCGCGCACGTCGGCGAGCCGTGCGAGTTGCCCGGCCAGCGCCGCGCGCGTCGCGGTCAGCGCGTCGCGCGCCGAGTGCAACTCATCGAGCGAGGCACTGGCGGCGTGCTCCTTGAGCCAGAGCCGGTGCGCGAGCAGGTCGCGCAATGCGTCCTGCACCTGCGGCTCGGCAGCGAGCGTGCTGCGAGCAGAGAGCTGCTCGGCGGGCGGCAAGGTCGCCGCCAACGCCGGAATCTCGCGCAGCCGCGCGCGGCATTCCAGCAATTCGTGCTCCAGCGCGTCGGCCAGATCCAGGATTTTGCCGAGCAGGCGCGGCTTGCGGTGCAGTCGGCGTTCGCGCAGCCAGGCGAACAGGACGACAAGCAGCAAAATGGCGACAGATGCGAGAAGAATGGTCACAATTACCGTAGAATGGCGGCTTGGCAGTCCTAGTCTGCTGGTGCCGCGCGCAGGCGGCAAATCGGCGATTGCGGTTGACACGAACCGGGCGCGCACCTACCATCGCGCGCCCATGTCTGCAGCCCTGCCAGCTCGCGTCGATATTGCGCGTCAGGTGCAGGCGCAATACACCTATGAAGGCACCTTGCCGCTGGCTTCGATGCAGCGGTTGCGCGGTGGTCTCGCTTCGAGCGAGGGTGACGCGTGTTATGTGGTCGAATTTGGCAAGGATGGATTGGGCATTTCCTATCTTGCGCTCCGCGTCGAGGCAGGATTGCCGCTGGTTTGCCAGCGTACGCTGGAAACGTTCACGTATCCCGTGTTGGTCGATCAGCGCCTGGGCCTGATCGCACACGAGAGCGACGAAGCCGCGCTGCCGGAAGGGTATGAGCCCCTGCTCGTTCCGGATGGTCAGCTCGGGATTGCCGACGTGATCGAGGACGAATTGATTCTCGCGTTGCCGGTGGTGCCGCTGAAACCTGGTGCGCCGCTGGAATGGAATGACGGATCGGGCGAAGCTTCGACCGATATGGAGCCGACCAACCCGTTTGTGGTGCTCGGCTCGCTGAAGAAACATTGAACTGGAGAGTGTCATGGCAGTCGCCAAGAGTCGTACCACCCCGTCCCGCCGCGGCATGCGTCGCGCGCATGATTCGCTCACCGCGAAGCAGCTTGCGACCGACCCGACCTCGGGTGAGGTGCATATCCGCCATCACATCACCAAGGATGGCTTTTATCGCGGCAAGAAGGTCATCGAATCCAAGGCCAAGGTTCGCGACGAGGGTTGATCTGTGCGTAATGCGTGTCTGGCAGAGCTTGCCGGAGCGCGACCACTGGCGACACGCGTTTTCGGCCCCGCTGAAGCGGACGGGGCGGCCCAGCGCAGCAAGAGTTTCGGTTCTGGACTGGCGCGGGTGACGCGGCTGTGCGCGTGACGCCGTCCAATCTGAACCTGAGGGGAACTACCCTGATCTACTCACGCATCGCCGGCACCGGCAGTTATCTGCCGGAAAAAGTCGTCACCAACGCCGATCTTGAAAAGCTCGTCGACACGAGTGACGAATGGATCGCCTCGCGCACCGGCATTCGTGAGCGGCGCATGGCCGCGGAGGGCGAGACCACCGGCGATCTGGCCTTCTATGCGGCCACCCACGCACTCGAGGCGGCCGGCACCAAGGCGAGCGAGCTCGACCTGATCGTGCTTGGCACGACCACGCCCGACATCATTTTTCCTTCGACTGCGTGCCTGCTGCAGCATCGCCTCGGCGCGAACGGTTGTGCCGCATTCGATGTAAACGCGGCGTGCTCCGGCTTCATGTATGCGCTCGGCATCGCCGACCAGTTCATCCGCACCGGCCAGGTGAAAAAAGCACTCGTGGTCGGCGCGGAAACCCTGACCCGCATGATCGACTGGAGCGATCGCTCGACTTGTGTACTGTTCGGTGACGGCGCTGGCGCGGTCGTGCTCGAAGCCTCGGCAGAACCCGGCATCCTGACCACCAAGCTGCACGCGGACGGTGCCTATAAACACCTCCTGTACAACCCGGTTGGCGTTTCCGCCGGTTTCCGCGACGAGCCCAATCACGGCGTGCGCGTGATCATGGGCGGCAGCGAAGTGTTCAAGGTTGCAGTCAGGACGCTCGATCGCATCGTCGGCGAAACGCTGGAAGCGGCCGGCATGCAGGAAAAAGATGTCGATTGGCTGATTCCGCATCAGGCCAACCTGCGCATCATCGAGGCGACGGCCAAACGGCTCGGCCTTTCGATGGATCGCGTGATCGTTACCATCGACCGCCACGGCAATACGTCTTCCGGCTCGGTGCCGCTGGCGCTCGACGAAGCGGTGCGCTCGGGCAAGGTAAAGCGAGGACAGACACTGTTGCTGGAAGCATTCGGCGGTGGTCTCACCTGGTCGTCAGCGCTGTTGAAGTATTGAGAAAGCCGGGATTGGGGATTCGGGATTCGAACAAACCCAAGGCACGATATTTCTGGTCGAATGCCGACTCTTCGCCGAATGTGATCATTCCAACTGTAACGACGAGCTGCAGCCATGAGCGACCTTTCCCGAATCCCGAACTTGGCCTTCATCTTCCCCGGCCAGGGCTCGCAATCGCTAGGCATGCTGGCCGAACTCGCCGAGCTGCACCCCGGCGTGCGCGCGACGTTCGCGGAGGCATCCGATGGCGCCGGCGTTGAGCTCTGGGCGTTGTCGCAAGGTGGCCCCGAGGCGATGCTCAATCGCACCGAATACACGCAACCGGCCTTGCTCGCGGCCGGCGTCGCGGTCTGGCGCGTGTGGCAGGCGGCCGGCGGCCCGGTTCCTGCGCGACTCGCCGGGCATAGCCTGGGCGAATACACCGCGCTGGTTGCGGCCGGCGCGATCAGTCTCCACGACGCCGCACATCTGGTGCGCATCCGCGGACAGGCCATGCAGAACGCGGCGCCGGAAGGCGTCGGCGCGATGGCGGCCGTGCTCGGTGCGGATGATGCCGTCGTCGAGGCGGTTTGCCGCGAAGTCTCGGGCGAGCATGTTGTCGCGCCCGCGAATTACAACTCGCCGGGTCAGATCGTGATCGGCGGCCATGCGCAGGCAGTCGACGCCGCGATCGCGTTGCTCGCCGAGCGTGGCGCGCGCAAGACGGTCACGCTTGCAGTCAGCGTGCCTTCGCACACGCCGTTGATGCGCGAGGCGGCGAACCGGGTCGCCGAGGCGATGGGCGCGTACGCGTGGCACGCGCCGAGGATTCCGATCGTGCAAAACGTCGATGCAAAGATCCACGACGATATCGCCGCGATCCGCGACGCACTCGTGCGCCAGTTGTATCTGCCCGTGCGCTGGACAGAATGCGTGCAAGCCCTCGCCGATGCCGGCGCGACGCGTTTCGCCGAATGCGGGCCGGGCAAGGTGTTGACGGGGCTGATCAAGCGGATCGACAAGACCATCGAAGGTCGCGCGCTCGGCATGCCCGGCGAGTTCGATGCTGCGCTTGCCGATTGGCGCAGCTGATCGCGCTGGTCGTGATTCGGCGCTGCGTCCGACTTCGTTCCGTTGCGGCCGATGCGGTTGGTTCCTTGATCCGGACGGAAACAAGATCGAACGGTGGTAGCCTGCCGGCGCTTCCGTGTAAGGTTCGCACCCTGCCACATGCGGCATGCTGCCAGAGGTGAAACGATGGGCAATCTGCTTGAGGCAGAAATCGCGCTGGTCACCGGTGCGAGCCGTGGCATCGGAGCCGCCATCGCGGACGAACTGGCTGCGCTCGGCGCAAAAGTCATTGGCACCGCGACCACGGAGGCAGGCGCGCAGGCGATTGGCGAACGCCTCGCCGCGTACGCGGGCGTTGGACGCGTACTCGACGTCACCGATGGCGCGGCCGTCGAAGCGTTGATCGATGCCACGGCCAAGGAGTTCGGCGCGATCTCGATCCTGGTCAACAACGCGGGCATCACGCGCGACCAATTGTTGATGCGAATGAAGGACGAAGATTGGCAAATTGTCCTCGACACCAATCTGAGCTCGGTCTTTCGTGCCTCCAAAGCCGTGCTGCGCGGCATGATGAAGGCGCGCAAGGGCCGCATCATCTCGATCGCCTCGGTGATCGGCCTGACCGGCAATCCGGGCCAGGCGAACTACGCCGCGGCGAAGGCCGGCATCATCGCGTTCTCCAAATCGCTGGCGCGCGAAATCGGTTCGCGCGGAATCACCGTCAATGTCGTCGCGCCGGGTTTCATCGACACCGACATGACGCGCGCATTGCCGGAGGAGCAGCGCAACGCGTTGCTTGGCCAGATCGCACTCGGCCGTCTCGGTGCGGCCGCCGACATCGCCAAGGCGGTCGCGTTCCTGGCATCGCCGGCGGCGGCTTACATCACGGGCGAGACGTTGCACGTGAACGGCGGCATGTACATGGCTTAGCTATTGCGATTCAGTGCGTTGCAGCATGCGCTTGATCGGATTTTGCAGGTCGACGCGCGCTTCGCACAGCAGGTGGCGAGGGGCCTGACCTTCCACTACAATGCCGCGTCTTGAAAGGGCGCCTCGCCCACGCGGATCGCGCCGTAACAACGCGCGCTGCACGAATTCCGATCGGAGGTACAGGAACACATGAGCACTATCGAAGAACGCGTCAAGAAGATCGTCGTCGAACAGCTGGGCGTGAAGGAAGACGAGGTCACGCCGAATGCATCATTCGTGGACGATCTCGGTGCCGACTCACTGGACACCGTCGAGCTGGTGATGGCGCTGGAAGAGGAATTCGAGTGCGAGATCCCGGACGAGGAAGCCGAGAAGATCACGACCGTGCAGCAGGCCGTCGACTACGTCAAGGCGCACGTCAAGGTTTGAAGTCGCGTTATCAAGCGTCACACGATGCTGCGCCCACGAGGCGCAGCTTTCGTTTTGGAGACCGCCAACACACGCCTGCGTATGCCAATCGCTGCCGTGTTCCATCGGTCGACACGCAATCGGAATCAACCAGGGTGCGTCATCCATGACCAAGCGTCGCGTCGTCGTCACCGGTCTCGGCATCGTCAGCCCCGTCGGCAACGATGTGGCGACAGCGTGGGCGAACATCACCGCCGGCAAGAGCGGCATCGGTCCGATCACGCATTTCGATGCGAGCACGTTTCCGACGCGCATTGCCGGCGAAGTGCGCGATTTCGATCCCGCGCAGTACGTCGCCGCGAAAGACGTCAAGAAGATGGACCCGTTCATCCACTACGGCATTGCCGCTTCGGTGCAGGCGCTGGCGGATGCAGGCCTGCATCCCCACGAACACGACGAGGAACGCATCGGCGTCGCGGTCGGCGCGGGCATCGGCGGCATCGCGACGATCGAGAAGACCGCCATCGCGTATCACGAACACGGCCAGCGCAAGATCTCGCCGTTCTTCGTGCCGAGTTCGATCATCAACATGGCGTCGGGAAATCTCTCGATCATGCTCGGCCTGAAAGGGCCGAACATCGCCTGCGCGACCGCGTGCACGTCCGCGACGCACAGCATTGGTCTGAGCATGCGCCTGATCCAGTATGGCGACGCCGACGTGATGGTCGCCGGCGGCGCGGAATTCTCGACCGTCGGCACCGCGGTTGGCGGCTTCTGTTCGGCGCGCGCGCTATCGACGCGCAATGACGAGCCGGAAAAGGCGAGCCGGCCGTGGGATCGCGATCGCGACGGTTTCGTGCTCTCCGACGGCGCCGGCGTGCTCGTGATCGAAGACTACGAACACGCGAAAAAGCGCGGCGCGCGTATCTACTGTGAGCTGGTCGGCTTCGGCATGAGCGGAGATGCCTTCCACATGACCTCGCCGAGCGAGAATGGCGAAGGGGGCGGCCGTTGCATGCGCGCGGCCGTCAAGGATGCCGGGCTCGCGCTGGAGGATGTGCAGTACATCAACGCACACGGTACATCGACACCGGCTGGCGACGCCGCCGAGGTGCAGGGCATCAAGGGCCTCTTCGGCGACCATGCGAAGAAATTGATGGTGAGCTCAACCAAGTCGATGACCGGGCACCTGCTCGGCGCGGCCGGCGGCATCGAGGCGATCTTCTCGATCTTGGCGATCCGCGATGGTGTGGTTCCGCCGACTATCAATCTCGACAATCCTGGCGAAGGCTGCGACCTTGATTTCGTGCCGAACACCGCGCGCCAGGCGAAGCTCGATGTCGTGCTGTCCAATTCGTTCGGCTTTGGCGGGACCAACGGCACCCTGGCGTTCCGCCGCCTGTAGGATCGGCGCAGCCGCGACACGCGGTGATCGGCGATGACGCCTGTCATCCGTGAGCTCGCGGGTAGCCGCGATCTGCTGCCGCTCGCGGCGGCGTATCCGAAACGCTATCCGGGCTTGCTCGAAAGTGTCGCGCGCGGCATCCGGCGCGCGCGCAGCCCTCAGCCCTCGCCCTTCGATATCGAATCCGGCTACGCTGGTGCCCTCATGTTGAAACGCCGAACCATGCCCCACCCACGCGCAATCCAAGGCCGCTCCGTACTGGCTATAGTGCTGGTACTCGTCCTGCTCGCCGTGGTTGGCGCCGCGGTCGCGGCCTGGTTCGACTATCGACATTTCACCGATTCACCTCTGCCGATCGCGCAGGCCGACGCGACGATCGATATCGCCCGCGGCGCGAGTTATCCGCTGATCGTCGCCCAGTTGCGCCACGACGGGTTCGCCGGCCGCGGAGTGCGTGAGGGCCTCTACTGGCGCGCGCTCGGCCGCGAGCTTGGCGTCGGCGGTCGCCTGCACGCGGGCGAGTACGCGCTTGCCCCAGGCATCACGCCGCGCGAACTGTTGCGCCGGATGGCCGCTGGCGAAGTCGTGCAGCACCGTTTCACGATTGTTGACGGATGGACGTTCAAGCAATTGCGCCTCGCCCTCGCCACCGAGAGCGGACTGGCACAAACCCTGCCTGGCCTCTCCGACGATGACATCGCCAAGCGTGTCGGCATCGACGATGGCAAGCCGGAAGGCTGGTTCCTGCCGGAAACCTATGCCTGGGTGAAGGGCGAATCGGACGTCGATGTGCTCAAGCGCACGCACGCGGCGATGCAGAAGACACTCGACCGGCTATGGGCGGCGCGTAGCCCGGACGTGAACCTCGATACGCCGTACCAGGCGTTGATCCTTGCCTCGATCGTCGAGAAGGAAACCGCACAGCCGAACGAACGCCCGCTCATCGCCGGCGTATTCCTGCGCCGCCTGAAGGCCGGTATGCGTTTGCAGACCGATCCGACCGTTATCTTTGGGCTAGGCGACGCGTACGACGGCAACATCCATCGCCGCGATCTGGAAAGCGATACGCCGTACAACACCTATACGCGCGATGGTTTGCCACCGACCCCGATTGCGTTGCCGGGTGCCGTCGCGATCGAGGCGACCCTGCATCCGACCCCAGGCGATGCGTTGTATTTCGTCGCGCGTGGCGATGGCAGCCACGAGTTCTCGCTGACCCTGGACGCGCACAATCGCGCGGTCCAGAAGTATCAATTGCAGCGCACGCCGTGATCGGGAATCGCATGAGCGGAAAATTCATCACGCTGGAGGGTGGCGAGGGCGCCGGCAAGAGCACCGTGCTCGAAGTCGTGCGCGTGCGGTTGGCCAGCCGCGGTCTGGACGTGGTGGTGACGCGCGAACCCGGCGGCACCGCATTCGGCGAAGCGGTGCGCGCGATCGTGCTCGATCCGGCGCGGCGCGACATCACGGCGGAAAGCGAGCTTCTGCTGATGTTCGCCGCGCGCGCGCAGCTCGTGCGTGAGGTTATCCAGCCCGCGCTTGCGGCCGGGCGCTGGGCGTTGTCGGACCGATTCACCGATGCGAGCTATGCGTACCAAGGGGGTGGTCGCGGCCAGCCGCGCGCGCGTATCGCCGAACTCGAAGACTGGGCGGCGCTGATCAAACCCGATCTCACCCTGCTGTTCGATTTGCCGGTTGCCGAAGGCTTGGCACGCGTCGGTGCACGTGGCCACGCCGATCGCATCGAGCTGGAATCCGGCGATTTCTTCGAGCGCGTGCGTGCGGCGTATCGCGAGCGCGCCGCCGCCGAACCGGCACGCTTTCGCGTGATCGATGCGAGCCAGCCCGTCGCGGCGGTTCGCGGCGCCGCGTGCGCGATCATCGACGCCTATGTCGACTCCGTCGAGGCGGTCGCGTGAGCCTGCAGCCGTGGCTGGCCGAGACGTGGCACATGCTCGCCAGCGCGCTCGCCGGGCACCGTCTGCACCACGGCTTGCTGTTCGCCGCGCCTGCGGGGCTGGGCAAACGCACGCTCGCCAACGCCCTCGCGACGGCGGCGTTGTGCAGCCAGCGCACAGGCGAGGGCTATGCCTGCGGCGTCTGTCGCAGTTGCCGGCTGGTGGCTGCGGGCTCGCATCCGGACTTGGCCCGGATCACGTTTGAGCTGCGCGAGGACGGCAAGCCGCGCACCGAAATAACCGTCGACCAGATCCGCGCGTTGTCGCAGCGGCTCGCGCTGTCGAGCCAGTTCGGCGGCGCGCAGATTGCACTCATCGATCCGGCCGACCGGCTCAACGTCAACGCGGCCAATGCACTGCTGAAAACGCTGGAGGAACCGACGCCCGCGACGATCCTGATGCTGATCGCGGATGACCCGTCGCGACTCCCGGCGACGATTCGCAGTCGGTGCCAGCGCATCGACCTGCGTGCGCCGACGCGCGCGGAGGCATTGGCCTGGTTGCGCGAGCATCGCATCGACGTTGCGCGCGCCGAGGAGTCGCTCGATGCGAGTCTGGGCAATCCCGGGCTCGCGCTGAAGTGGAGCAAGGACGAAACGCTCGCGATCCGCACTGCCTGCGCCGACGATCTCGCCGCGCTCAGCCGCGGTCGCAGGCCACCGTCCGAGGTGGCGGAGCGCTGGGCCGCGGACCAGCCGGAGACACGGCTCTGGTTCGCTGCTGCGCTTGCGCGTGACGAGGCGCGCAGCCTCGCCCGCGGTGAAGTCGGCGCGCTCGGCTTGACCGCGCGCGAAGAAATCCCGAAGCTAGCGGCGTGGTTCAGCCGCGCCAATCACGCGCGCGGCCTGCTGGCAACTCCGTTGCGCACGGATTTGGTCCTGCTCGATTTATTGCGCGCGTGGCCTGTCCGCGCCGCGGTTTCAGGGAGTACGTGAATAAATGGCCACCCCAGTATCGCGCGGAGCGCCACGCCAGGGCATGTTGCCGTTGGCGATCAAGGACAAGGGCGCTCTGTTCAACGCCTATATGCCATTCGTGCGCGGTGGAGGCTTGTTTGTGCCGACCCCGAAGCGCTACAGCCTCGGCGACGAGGTGTTCATCCTGCTTTCGCTGATGGACGACAAAGATCGCATGCCGATCGCCGGCAAGATCATCTGGATCACTCCGCCAGGTGCGCAAGGCAACCGCATGGCCGGGATCGGCGTGCAGTTCAGCGAATCGTCCGATGGCGAAGCCGCGCGCACGAAAATCGAGTCGATCCTCGCCGGCATCCTGACCCAGGAACGTCCGACCCACACAATGTAGGGGGACTTTGCATGCGCGTCCTGATCCTCGGCGCCGGTGCGATCGGCGGCTGCTACGGCGCGCGCCTGATCGAAGCGGGCCATGACGTCGCATTTCTGGTGCGACCCGCGCGCGCTGCGCTGCTCGCAAAACGTGGCCTGCGCATCCGCAGTGGGCGCGGCGATTTCTCGCAGCCGGTTCAGGCGATCACCGCGGTCGCAGCGGGCGCGCACTATGACCTCGCCGTGGTGTCGTGCAAGGCCTACGACCTCGATTCCGCGATCGCGGCGATTGCGCCAGCGGTCGGCGACAGGACCCTCGTATTGCCGCTGCTGAACGGCGTGCGCCAACTCGATGCGCTCGATGCGGCGTTCGGCGCAGCACACGTGCTCGGTGGCGTTTGCCATATCTCGGTGACGCTGGATGCCGAGGGCGCGGTTCACCAGTTTGGTTCGCTGGACCGGTTGACCTTCGGCAGTCGTGACCCGGCAATGTCGGTGCCGGTCGACATCGCGGCGGGGTTGCACACTCTCGGTCCTAACGTCATCCACAGCGCTGACATCCTTGCCGCGATGTGGGAAAAGTTCGCGTTCATCGCGACGCTGGCGGGCCTGACCTGCCTGATGCGTGGCTCGGTCGGCGAGATCGTGGTGACCGCCGACGGCGCGGATCTCGCGCGGCGCTTGTATGTCGAATGCACGGAAACGGCGCGACGCAGCGGCCATGTGCTATCGACGACGGCGACCATCGACGCCGAGCGCGTACTGACGATGCCGAACTCGCCGTTGAAGGCGTCCATGCTGCGCGACCTCGAACGCGGGGCACGCACGGAATGCGAGCACATCCTCGGCGACATGCGCGCACGGGCCATTGCGCATGCGCTGGACACGCCGCTGCTCGCGGCCGCGTTGACGCATCTGCGCGTGTACGAAGGCGTGCGCGTTGCGACGAATTCTACTGAAAGAACGTAAAAGCATAGGCCGTCATCCCGGGCGAAAGCCGGGATCCAGCGGATGCAGGAAGTCACTGGGCCCCGGCTTTCGCCGGGGCGACGGTCATGGCTGGCTCAGCGCTGCCAGCGCTTCGCGCGCGCGCTGCTTGATCGCCTGAAGCATTGCGGCGAGACCGTTGGAGCGCGTCGGCGACAGATGCTTGGCGAGGCCGATCGCCGCGATGAAGTGCGGCTCGGTCGCGAGGATTTCCGCGGCCGGGCGGCCCGAGTACACACGCAGCAGCAGCGCGATCAGGCCGGACACGATCGAGGAATCGCTGATCGCCTGGAAATCGAGGCGATGCGCATCCCCGCTCGGCAGCAGCCAGACCTGTGATTGACAGCCGTGAACCTCGTGTTGCTCGGTCTTCTGCGGGTCTGGAAACGCTGGCAGCTTGCGGCCGAGGTCAATCAGGTATTGATAGCGTTCGGCCCAGTCACCGAAGAACGCGAATTCCTCGGCAATCGCGGTTTGCGCTTCTTCGGCGCTGGTTTCGACTGGCTCAAGCTGAGCGTTCATCTTAGTTTCAATTGGACAAGTCGACTTTATCGGAGAGTTGCGCGGTCGCTGAGAGCTGGCTTTTTACGGAACTGGAAGTTCCAATGGTTTCGACTAACCGTTCACGAACGATGACGTTATCGGTACCGTCAGGTTTGTCTTCGATGGTGACACCCATTGCAGCGAGCTCTTTTCGAATTTCGTCAGCACGGGCGAAATTCTTCGCGCTGCGCGCCGCTCGGCGCTCCCTGCGAAGTTTCGTGACGACATCGGTTTCCGCGTGGCCACTTCCAAACCAGATGTTGGGATCTTGTTGCAAAAGACCAAGTAGGCCGCCGCCTCCGAGCAAGGCGGCTTTAGCTTCATGTTTGGCTTCCGACGTGGCCGCGCTACGGGCACCGTCCGCAAGGCGAGCGAGCACGGCGAACGCTTGAGGCGTATTGAGATCGTCGAGCAGAGCGGATTCGACCTCGGCTGGTACTTTGCGCTCCTCAGCACTGACCTCGACATCAGCGAGATCGAGTAATACGCGATACCAGCCGTCCAGCGTCGCACGCGCCTGCTGCAGCGTGGTGTCGGACCAGTCGAGCGGCTGGCGATAGTGCGCTTTCAGGAGCAGGAAGCGCAGCACTTCTGGCGAGTGTTTTTCGAGGAGTTCGTGCAGCACGAGCACGTTGCCGAGCGATTTGGACATCTTGCGCCCATCGAAGGTCAGCATGCCGTTGTGCAGCCAGTAGCGCGCGAAGACCTTGCCGCCGTGGGCGCACGTGCTTTGCGCGATCTCGTTCTCGTGATGCGGAAACATGAGATCGTTGCCGCCGGCATGGATGTCGATGGTTTCACCGAGATGCGCCTCGGCCATCGCCGAGCATTCGATGTGCCAGCCCGGCCGGCCACGGCCCCATGGGCTGTCCCAGCCCGGCAGGTCCGGCGTCGACGGTTTCCAGAGCACAAAATCAGCCGGGTTCTTCTTGTATGGCGCGACTTCGACTCTCGCGCCGGCGATCATATCCTCGGTCGAACGGCCGGAAAGACGGCCGTAGTCGGCGAAGCTGGCGACGTCGAACAGCACATGGCCTTCGGCGGCATAGGCGTGGCCGCTGGCGATCAGCCGTTCGCACATCACAATGATCTGGCCGATATGGGCGGTCGCGCGCGGTGCGATGTCGGGCTCGTCCGCGCCGAGCTTCGCCATGTCTTCGCGATAAGCCGCGGCGAAGTGTGTCGTGATCGCATCGATTGGCACGCCGGCACTTTTCGCGGCTGCGTTGATCTTGTCGTCGATGTCGGTGATGTTGCGCGCGTAGACGACGTTCGGATAGCGGCGCTTCAGCAGTCGCGCGAGCAGGCCGAACACGACAGGCGGCCGCGCGTTGCCGATATGCACGTAGTTGTAGACGGTCGGCCCGCACACATACATCGTGACGCGCTCGGGATTGGCCGGAACGAAGTCCTCGGTACGCCGGGTCAGGCCGTTGTGGAGTCGTAGTTGCATCAAGAGAAGCCTCCGCGGCTCGTGATGATAACAGGGCGCCCGTCGCGGTCCCGGCACTTCGGCGGATTTCTGAATGTGGCTAGTGGCTTAGGGGTGGGTTCAGCGATCGAATGCTGTAATTGCAACGGAATTCCTCGACCACGCGTGGGCAGAGCAAGCCGGCAATGATCGGCATAGCGTGGCGAGCTTGGCTTGGAGGCAGTAATGAAATTGATGATGTTGGCGGCCGTGACGCTGCTCCTGGTGGGGACCCAGGTCAGCGCTCAGGATCGCAGTTATGACAATGCGGCCGGTGCGGACAACGCCAAGGTGGCATGGGCCGATGTGCTGCGCGTCGATCCGATCTATAGCCACGTGCAGACCAGTGCGCCGCGCCAGGAGTGCGAAGAAGTCCCGGTCGAGCGCCACGTCGACAACGGCAATCGTGCGACAGGCACCGTGCTCGGCGCGATTGTTGGCGGCGTCCTCGGCAGTACAGTCGGCAAGGGCGATGGACGCAAGGCGGCCACCGTTGCAGGGGCGGTTGCGGGTGGCGCCATCGGCAACAATGTTGCCAGCGGTGGTGACTCGTCTTATGTCGAAACGGAACGGCGCTGCCATGTCTTGAATGATGTCGCCGAGGAGCGTCGCGTTGTCGCGTACGACGTGCAGTACCGCTATCGCGGTGACGTCTTCATGTCGCGCCTCAACTACGATCCAGGTGATCGCTTGCGGGTGCGGGTGAGTATCGAACCCGTCGAATAACACGTTGATATCAGGATTCATCGACGACCGGGCACTACCCGGTCGTTTTGTGTGGTGCACCCACTCTTGCAATCACGATCGTTGCGCGGTGCACCGTTTGCAGGTAACTTCTGCCCAATCGCTTGAGCCGAACCCGATGAGCCGAGTCGCAAACCAGCCGCAGATCGTCACCAGCGCCCGCATGGCCGCGGGGATGACTTCGCGCGCGCGCCGACCGGAACTTTGCATTCCTGCCGGGTAGGCCGTCGCACGTTTTCTTCTTCAGCTTCGACAAGACCCGGCCTCTGCGCCGGGTTTTCTGCTTTCGGGCCCACGTTTCTTCAAACCATTTGGAATTTGCCATGGCGCTCCGCCACTTTCTCAGCACGCAGGACTGGACGCGGCCTGAACTCGATGCGTTGCTCGACCAGGCCGCGCTGTTCAAGCGTTCGAAGACTGGCCATCAGCTCGAAGGCAAGTCGATCGCTCTGCTGTTCTTCAATCCGTCGATGCGCACGCGCACGAGCTTCGAACTCGGTGCATTCCAGCTCGGCGGCCATGCGATCGTGCTCGCGCCCGGCAAAGACGCGTGGCCGATCGAGTTCGAGGTCGGCTCCGTCATGGACGGCGAGGCCGAGGAGCACGTCGCCGAGGTCGCGCGCGTACTGTCGCGCTATGTGGACCTGATCGGCGTGCGCGCATTCCCGAAATTCCAGGACTGGGCGGTCGACCGCGAGGACCGCGTGATCCGCGCGTTCGCGAAACACGCGACGGTGCCGGTGATCAACATGGAGACGATCACCCATCCGTGCCAGGAGCTCGCGCATATCCAGGCGCTGCAGGAGCGCTTCGGCAAGGACCGCGGATCAAGTCCGGGGCAGGCTCTGCGCGGCAGGAAATATGTACTGACCTGGACCTACCATCCGCGGCCGCTCAACACCGCGGTCGCGAACTCCGCGCTGCAGATCGCGACGCGCTACGGCATGGACGTCACCCTGCTGTGCCCGACGCCGGAGTATGTGCTCGATCAGCGCTATATGGATTTCGCACGCCAGAACGTCGCCGAGAACGGCGGCTCGCTCACGATCAGCCACGATCCGCAAAGCGCGTATCGCGGCGCGCATGTCATCTACGCGAAAAGCTGGGGCGCGCTGCCGTACTTCGGTCGCTGGGCCGAGGAAAAGCCGATCCGCGATGCGCACCAGCACTTCATCGTCGACGAAGCGAAGATGGCGCTGACCGACCACGGCGTGTTCAGCCATTGCCTACCGCTGCGCCGCAACGTCAAGGCGACCGATGCGGTCATGGATTCAACCGCGTGCATCGCGATCGACGAGGCCGAGAACCGGCTGCATGTGCAGAAGGCGATCATGGCCGCGCTGATCGTAAACCGAGATGGGAACAAAGCACCACAAAGAAGGCACTCAAGATGACAACAAGTAAAGACATTGTGCTGGCCTTCTCCGGCGGCCTCGACACCAGTTTCTGCGTGCCGTATCTCAAGGAGCGCGGTTATGCCGTGCATACCGTGTTCGCCGATACCGGCGGCGTCGACGCCGAGGAGCGCGCATTCATCGAACGGCGCGCGCACGAACTCGGCGTGGCCTCGCACGTGACCGTCGATGGCGGCCCGGCGATCTGGGAAGGTTTCGTCAAGCCGTTCGTGTGGGCGGGCGAGGGTTATCAGGGTCAGTACCCGCTGCTGGTGTCCGACCGTTACCTGATCGTCGAGGCCGCGCTGAAGCGCGCCGACGAGCTCGGTACGACGGCGATCGCGCACGGCTGCACCGGCATGGGCAACGACCAGGTGCGTTTCGACCTCGCGGTGAAGGCGCTGGGGGACTACACGATCGTCGCGCCGATCCGCGAGATCCAGAAGGAACACACCGAAGTACGCGCCTACGAGCAGAAATACCTGGAAGAGCGCGGCTTCGGCGTGCGCGCCAAACAGAAGGCGTACACGATCAACGAAAACCTGTTGGGTCTCACCCTGTCCGGCGGTGAGATCGACCGCTGGCAGGTGCCGGGCGAGGGCGCGGTGGGCTGGTGCAGGCCGCGCGCCGAATGGCCGTCGCAGGCGCTGCGCGTGAAGCTCACGTTCGAGCACGGCGAGGCGGTTGCGCTCGATGGCGAGAAGATGGCCGGTCACAGGATGCTCGCGAAACTCAACGGCCTGTTCGCGCAGTATGGCGTCGGTCGCGGCCTCTACACCGGTGACACCACGATCGGCCTCAAGGGCCGCATCCTCTTCGAGGCGCCGGGCCTGACGGCATTGCTGACCGCGCATCGTGCGCTGGAGGAGGCGGTGCTCTCCAAGCAGCAGAACCGCTTCAAGCCCGAGATCGCGCGCAAGTGGGTCGAGTTGGTCTACGAAGGTTTCTTCCACGATCCGCTCAAGATCGATCTGGAGGCATTCCTGGCGTCGAGCCAGTCGACCGTCAATGGCGACGTATTGCTGGAAACCAGTGGCGGCGTCGTCAATGCGGTCGCGATCGAGTCGAGGCACATCCTCAACGCGAAGGGCGCGACTTACGCGCAGTCCGCCGACTGGGGCGTCGCCGAGGCCGAGGGCTTCATCCACCTGTATGGCATGAGCTCGACCTTGTGGGCGGAAGTGAACAGAAACGCGAAATAACAGATTCGGTTCCAGAAGATCGTCATTCCGGCCTGTCCTGAGCTCGTCGAAGGGCCGGGATGACGAGCAGAAAGATGCGAACGCGAGCGACCCTGTGACGACACTACTCGACAATACCTTGCAACACCTGCGCGCGCTGGTCGCGTTCGACACGCGCAATCCGCCGCGTGCGATCGACACCGGAGGCATCTTCGACTACCTGCGCGCGCAGCTCGCTGGCTTCGATTGCACGGTCACCGATCACGGTGCCGGTGCGGTCAGCCTGTACGCGGTGCGCGGCCAGCCGACATTGCTGTTCAACGTGCATCTCGACACCGTGCCCGATTCACCGGCGTGGACGGCGAGTCCGTTCGAACTGGGCGTGAGCGCAGACCGCGCGATCGGCCTCGGCGCCTGCGACATCAAGGGTGCGGCCGCCGGCTTGCTTGCCGCCGCACAACGCAGCGAAGGTGCCGCCGCATTCCTGTTCACGACCGACGAGGAAGCGAACGACGCGCGTTGCATCGCCGCGTTCCTCGAAGGGATCTCCGTTCTCCCTCCGGCGACCGAAGGAAGTCCCGGTGGGAGAGAAGGTGGCCCGAAGGGCCGGATGAGGGTCCGGGCGGAGCGCAGCGGTGGCGATTTCGCCGACCCCTCACCCCAACCCATCTCTTCCACGGGGACTTCCTTCGGTCGCCGAGGGCAGAGGGGTTTTGAAGCCGTCATCGTCGCCGAGCCCACGCGCGGCGAGGCCGTGCTCGCGCACCGCGGCATCAGCTCGGTGCTGATGCGTTTCGCGGGTCGCGCGGGTCACACATCGGGTGAGCAGAAGACGACCGACAGCGCACTGCATCAGGCGATGCGCTGGGGCGCGCATGCGCTCGACCATGTCGAATCTCTGGCGCACGCGGGTTTCGGCGGACTTACCGGCCTGCGCTTCAACATTGGCCGCGTCGAGGGCGGCATCAAGGCGAACGTGATCGCGCCAGCGGCCGAGGTGCGCTTCGGTTTCCGTCCGTTGCCGTCGATGGACAGCGATGAACTGCTGCGCACGTTCCGCAGCTTTGCCGAGGTCGAACCGGTCGAATTCACCGAGACCTTCCGCGGCCCGTCGCTGCCGGCCGGTGACATCGCCGACGCCGAAGCGCGCCGGCTCGCCGCGCGCGATCTCGCCGGCGCACTGGATCTGCCGATCGGCAACGCGGTCGACTTCTGGACCGAGGCCGCGCTGTTCTCGCAGGCCGGCTATCCCACGCTCGTCTACGGCCCGGGCGACATCGCGCAGGCGCACAGCGCCGACGAATGGGTCGCGCTCAACCAATTGCAACGCTACGCGGAAACCATCCATCGCATCATCGCGCAGGGACACGCATGAACGCCGAAACCCATCTGCAGGTCCGCCAGACCATCGTGCGCCTGCTCTCGAGCATGGCCAGCGCGAAGGAGATCGACCAGTACCTGAAGCGCTTCTCGCAACTCGACGCCAAGCGCTTCGCGGTGGTCAAGGTTGGCGGCGCGGTGCTGCGCGACGATCTCGATGCGCTGACTTCGTCGCTTGCGTTCCTGCAGCAGGTCGGCCTGACCCCGATCGTCGTGCATGGCGCCGGCCCGCAGCTCGACGAGGAGCTTTCCGCGGCCGGCATCGCGAAGCAGACCGTCGACGGCCTGCGCGTGACTTCACCGGAAACGCTGGCGATCGTGCGCCGCGTGGCCCAGGCGCAGAATCTCAATCTGGTCGAGGCGCTGCAGCAGGCGGGCGCGCGCGCGACTTCGATCCTGTCCGGCGTGTTCGAGGCCGAGTTCATCGACCGCAACGCGCTCGGTCTGGTTGGCCGTGTCGCGCGCGCGAACCTCGCGCCGATCGAGGCCAGCCTGCGCGCCGGTTCGATCCCGGTGATCGCCTCGCTCGGCGAGACGATGTCGGGCCAGATCCTCAACATCAATGCGGACTTTGCCGCGAACGAACTCGTGCGCATGCTGAAGCCGTACAAGATCGTTTTCCTGACCGGCACCGGCGGCCTGCTCGATGGCGATGGCCGGATCATCGATTCGATCAACCTCAGCACGGAGTACGAGGAGCTGATGGCGCAGCCATGGATCAACGGCGGCATGCGCGTGAAGATCGAGCAGATCAGGGACCTGCTCGACAAGCTGCCGCTGACCTCGTCGGTGTCGATCACCAGACCCGACGAGCTCGCCAAGGAGCTGTTCACTCACAAGGGTTCGGGCACGCTGGTCCGTCGCGGCGAAAGAGTCGACGTGCATACGGACTGGAGCATGCTCGATCTCGAGCGTCTGCGCGCGCTGATCGAGGCTGGATTCGGACGCAGGCTGGTATCGGACTACTTCGAGCGCACCAGGCTGTTCAAGGCCTATGTCAGCGAAAACTATCGCGCCGCACTGATCCTGACCCGCGAGGAAGGCTTCGCCTATCTCGACAAGTTCGCGGTCGCCGACGACGCGCAGGGCGAGGGTCTCGGCCGCGCCGCGTGGCAGGTCATGCGCGCGGAAAATCCGCAGCTGTTCTGGCGTTCGCGCCACCACAACCTGATCAACGCGTTCTACTACGCCGAATCCGACGGCTGCTACAAGGAGCCGAAGTGGAAGGTGTACTGGTACGGCATCCGCGATTTCGCGGACATCGCACGCTGCGTCGCGCATTGTCGCGAACGTGTGCCCACCTTGTCGGACTGACCTCATGAGCGAGAAGAAGACAATCGGCATCGTCGGCGCGCGTGGCCATACCGGAGCGGAACTGATCAAGTCCATTGCGCGGCATCCGGCGCTTGAGTTTGCGTTCGTGTCGTCGCGCGAGCTGGACGGGCAACGCGTGAGCGACCACGTCGCCGAATTTGCCGGTGACCTGCGCTACGAGAATCTTTCCGACGACGATATCGCGAAGAAGCGTGCCGACGCCGTCGTGCTCGCGCTGCCGAACGGCAACGCGGCCGGGGTCGTAGCGGCGATCGATGTGGAGAAGCCGGACACGATCATCGTCGACCTTTCCGCCGACTATCGATTCAATGATTCCTGGTATTACGGCCTGCCGGAACTCACGCGCAGGAGCTATGGCGGACAGACGCGCATCAGCAATCCTGGCTGCTATGCGACCGCGATGCAACTCGCGATCGCACCGCTGAAGAACGAACTCGCCGCGCCGCCGGCGTGTTTCGGCGTGTCCGGCTATTCGGGTGCCGGCACGACGCCTTCCGACAAGAACGATCCCGAGAAACTTCTTGACAACTTGATGCCGTACGCGCTGGTCGATCACATGCACGAACGCGAAGTCACGCGCCAACTCGGCGTGCCAGTCGAGTTCATGCCGCATGTCGCGCCACATTTTCGCGGCATCACGATGACCGTGAACCTGTGGTTGCAGCAGGCGATGAGCGCGGATGCGATCAAGACGCGCTATCGCGAGTTCTACGCCGGTGAACCGTTGATCCGGATCGTCGACGAAGCGCCGTGGGTCAGCGTCATCGCCGGCAAGCATCATGTCGATATCGGTGGATTCGCAGTCGCGCCGGGCGGCAAGCGCGTCGTCGTCGTCGCGACGATCGACAATCTGCTCAAGGGCGCCGCGACGCAGGCGATGCAGAACCTCAATATCGCATTCGGTTTTGATGAGCTTGCTTCAATTCCAGTCGCACATCACACATAGATCGTCATCCCGGCCTGTCCTGAGCTTGTCGAAGGGTCGGAATGACGACTTTCAGTTTGGCGAGGTACACCGATGACTGATCTGCTTTGGCAAAAAACCGGCACGCGCACCGACGAGCGCATCATGCGTTTCCTCGCCGGGGATGACGTCGTGCTCGATCGCGAGTTCCTGCTGCACGACATCGAGGCGAGCAAGGCGCACGTCGAAGGTCTTGCGAACATCGGCGTTGTCAGCGCGGACGAGGCGCGAGCGCTTGCGCACGAACTCGACGCGCTGGCCGAGGATTTCCGTGCGGACCGTTTCGTGCTCGATGCGCGTTACGAGGACGGCCATTCGGCGATCGAAGCGCGCCTGACCGAGCGCCTCGGCGACATCGGTCGCAAGGTGCATACCGGGCGCAGTCGCAACGACCAGATCCTGGTCGCGACGCGGCTCTGGCTGAAAGCGAAGCTCGGAGAGCTGCTCGCGATCGGTTGCGCGGTCGCGGACGTCTGCCTCGATCGCGCCGCGCGCGAGTCGTTGCCGCTGCCGGGTTACACGCATCTGCAGCGTGCGGTGGTTTCCTCGACCGCGTTGTGGTTCGCAGGTTTTGCCGAGGCATTCATCGACGATGCGCGGCGCGCGCGTGACACGCTGGCCTGGATCGACGCGAACCCGCTTGGCACCGCGGCTGGCTACGGCGTGAATCTGCCGCTCGATCGCGACCACACCACTCGTGCACTCGGTTTTGCGCGGCTACAGATCAACCCGATCTACGCGCAACTGTCGCGCGGCAAGTTCGAGATTGCTGCGCTCGATGCGCTCGGCGCGGCGTTGCTCGACCTGCGCCGCCTCGCGTGGGATCTGTCGCTGTTCACGACCGCGGAGTTCGGCTTCGTGAAGCTCCCTGCCGAATACACGACCGGCAGTTCGATCATGCCGAACAAGCGCAATCCGGATGTCATCGAATTGATGCGTGCGAGCTATGCGAGCGTCGCCGCCGCGCGCACCGAGATCGAACAGTTGCTGTCGTTGCCGTCCGGCTATCAGCGCGATCTGCAGTTCTCGAAGGGGGCGCTGTTGCACGGCTTCCACCGCGGCCTCGCCGCACTCGCGCTGTTGCCCGACCTACTGACACGCTTCGAATGGAATGCGCCTGCGATGCGCGCCGCGATTGAACCAGCCATGTACGCCACTGACGTAGCGATCGAACAGGCCGCGGCCGGAATGCCTTTCCGCGACGCGTACAAACAGGCTGCCGAGGCCGTCGCGACGGCCGGGCAGGGCCGTTCGCCGGAAGCGAGTCTCGCTGCGCGCGTATCGCCGGGTGCAACGGCGCATCTGCGCCTGGACGAGTTGCGGGCGCGCTTGCGCGAAGTCGACGCTTGAAGCGATTGCTTCGAGCGCCATGCGTTTGCCGCCGAGTGCAGCAAGCGGTGGAATATGCTGAAACGCCGACTTGTGTACAGCAGCAACAAAAGGCCGAGCAAAATGACGAGGCGATAGATGCTGTCGCCCGGCATTTCATGGTAGTCGTGGACGCGACGCACACAAGCGGACGGTGACGCCGCCTCTTTCGGGTTTTGGGTGGGGCGGTGCAGCTGTTCGAGTCTGTGATCCTCGTGGCTTTCGCGCCAACCACGGATGAATGAAAATGCGATGCCGCTGGCGGGTTCCTCCCGCCGGGGCTGAAGTGTATGGCGGTGCGGTTGAGCGCGATTCCGCGGTTCGCGTCAACGGGATCATTGTGGAACCGGGGTTTCGTTTCGGCACGGGGTCAACGCGATGCACGGTTGCGTCGCCCGCGAATCCACCGCGCAAGTGTTCGATTCGATCAAGGCGAGCCCGGGCGCGTATCGCCGGAACCCCTCGGCGGAGGCAGACCAATACGGACTCTTCCAGCATACTGCTAGGCTGTACGCCGTACAGCGTGTGCCGAACACCGCCGGATCAAGCGTTGGCCAAATGGAAAATCGATGACGGTGTCGCTGCAATTATTCCCGCATGATCGCGTGCTGGTATTTGTACCGCATCCGGATGACGAAACGCTCGCTGCGGGTGAGCTGATCCAGTCTGCGTTGGCCGCGGGCGCACGCGTGCGTGTCGTGTTCGCGACCGATGGCGACAACAATCCGTGGCCGCAGCGTTGGCTCGAGCGACGCTGGCACATTGGTCCCCTCGAGCGCGCGCGTTGGGGCAAGCGACGTCGCTGCGAGGCGATCGCGGCGTTGNNCGGCGTAGCGGGTTCGGCGGTCCGTTTCCTGGGGTGGCCGGACCAAGAGCTGACCGAATGCCTGATGCGCGACGACACCGGGATCGCCGTGCTTGCGCAGGAAATTTCCGGATTCGCGCCGACCCATGTCGCGCTGCCGGCGCTCGCGGATCGTCATCCGGATCACAGTGCGTTGCGCGTGATGCTCGATCTCGCGCTACTTCGCACCGGCTCGGCCAGTGCGCTTCTCGGTTACATCGTGCATGGCCTGGCACCACCCGCGAATCCGCGTGTCATCGCCAGCGACGAAGCACGCCAGAAGCGCAAGCAGCAGGCGATGCAGGCGCACGCCAGCCAGATCGCGCTGAGTCGCCAGCGCTTGCTCAAGCTTGCGGCGCGGCGCGAACGGTTCGACATTGCCAAAACCACGGATGCGGCGCTCACGCAGCCGACTAAACCGACCGTCATCCGCATTCCGCATCGCCCACGCTCACCGCTGCATCGGTGCCAGGAATTGCTCCTCGTGCTCGCGACCGGGAATGAAATACTGCGATTCCGTGCCATGCTACCGCGATCGCCGTCGACAGTTTCGGCCGCGAGGCGCACCAACGAGCATGAGCAATCATTGTCGATCGGATGGGCCGCCGACACGCTGGAGGTGACCCTGCCTGCGACTGCAGCCCCACTGGTTGCTCTCTATGCGAAGCTCGATCGCGTCGGCCCGCGCCTTGTGATCTTCGACCGCGAGCGCTGGCGCGACGCGGTCGAACTGCTGCAGGGGCCAGTGCGAGTCGGAGGTCGAGAGGAGGCTGCTGCCAGCCTGATCTGACCGATGCGGCGCCGCCGCTCCCGGCAGGCCGCGCCGCCGGTGCGGGTCTTGATGCAGGCATCCAACGATCCTTTCGCGCGGATGAAATCGCCGGATAGTGCGGCTGTGCAACGCATCGGTTGAGCAAGTCCCGGCAGCGGCCCGAAAAGCACTCACTTGTGAGCCGCAGCGTGGTGCGCGGGGCAGTCATACGCGCTTCCTAACATATCCTTACGAGAGAACTGTCATAATTGCTAGTTGACATTCGGGGCCTTGCACACAGCATTCGCGTCGTCTAGCGCCTTCGTGGCTGCAACCCCCTTGGTTACAAAGGACAAAAAAGTTAAATGACTTACGATATCGGCATCGGGCGTTGCACCGAGGTGGCTGACGAAACGGTCCTCGTCAAACTCGAAAGCGTGATGGTCAAGCGGCTTTCGCCGAAACATCCCTGGCAGCGTTCGGGCACCAGCCTGCTGCGCCTGAATCGCAATTTGTGCAGCTCGATACGCCCGCTGGAGCCGGACCAAGAGGTCTACCTCGACCGCGCTGCGCTGTCGAAGCGCTCGATGGCTGCGCTCGACATCGCCGGCA
Source organism: Rhodanobacteraceae bacterium (assembly GCA_003142815.1). Lineage (GTDB taxonomy): Bacteria > Pseudomonadota > Gammaproteobacteria > Xanthomonadales > Rhodanobacteraceae > Dokdonella_A. The sequence continues at coordinate 4,280 of PLNP01000005.1, read as the reverse complement.
ATGGCGCGACGGTATCGGTCGACCTGCGGGCCTTGCTCAACGATCTCAATCCGCAGCCGTCGGCCGGCCCGCAAAGCAAGAGCCGCCCTGGCGATCGCAAGCAGGCCAGCCGCTGAGCATTGAGCTTGCCAGGCGTTAGGCGTAAGCCAGGCACCCACTACGATCTGGTTATCGACCCTGATCCGCAATCGCAGAGCGGGCGTTTGCTGACGCTGCTGGCCGGCGAATTCAATTCTGAAGTGCATCACCTGATGACGTGAAGAGGCGCAGGCGCGCTAATGCTGCTGCATTACGATTTCTCGCTAATTGCGCTAATCGGCGTGATCTTGCTGATCGGCATTGTCAAAAAGAACGGCATCATGATGGTCGATTTTGCACTCGCCGCGGAACAGGGCCGTGGGCTCGCTCCGGAGCAGGCCATCTACGAAGCCTGCCTGCTGCGTTTCCGGCCGATCATGATGACAACGATGGCCGCCTTGCTCGGTGGCTTGCCTCTGGCCCTCGGCTCGGGCGCCGGAGCTGAGCTACGTCGCCCGCTGGGAATCGCCATTGTGGGCGGATTGCTAGTCTCTCAGGTTCTTACCTTGTATACCACGCCAGTCATCTACCTTTTTCTCGACCGTTTCAATCAACGTCGACGAGATCCGATTGCTATCAGTCCAGGCTTTGACGCTTCCGGTGTACGTTAGAGAGGTAGCCTTGGAAATCTGCACAGCGCGATAAGTGGAATCTCTGCTCACTGAGGCCAGTGTTGGTAGCCGCGAAACTCACGACAGTTGAGCACGGCGGCGACCGGTCGCTCGTGGTGGATACGCAGGTCACGTTCCGCTCGATCGTGGTGGGTTCGCCGCCGCAGGCTCGGTTGACTCTAGCCGCGGCGACTCCGCGCTTGGAATCGCCAGGTGAGGATGGGATTTCCTAAGGGCCCCTAGTTGTGCCTCATCGAGGTGCTCTGCAGCAACGAGACGGTTGCTTGCCGCTTCATGGGATACGAGAAGCTCGTCGAGCTTGATGTGCATCGCCGCGCTGTGCTTGTTTTGCGATTGCTGAATCAAGAACACCATCAGGAAGGTGACGATCGTGGTGCCAGTGTTGACTGCCAGCAACCACGTCTGGGAAAAGTGGAATAGCGGGCCCGTGATCGCCCATACGACAAGGCCTAGCGTCGCCACCAAGAACGCGTACGGCGAACCTGCGCCGCGTATGACGGCCCCGGCAAAGCGATCAAAAACGGAGCGCTTTGCCGCGACGTGAGGCGACTGGGGTGATGTCATTGTCTGCGCTGCCGTTGCTGAATTCGGGAAAGATAGCCCGCGTGCGCAGAGCATGGCCTGAATACGCGCAACAGGGCGCTGCTGCGGAGGTGCCGTGGGTATCCGGAGCGCCGGCCTCCGCGTCGCGCTTCGCCGCAGCGCGTGCCGATTCGCATTGCTGCTGAGAAGACGTGGTTCGACGCGCTGCCTGCGTGATCTTGGCCACGTCTTTTGCTGTTACGGTCCTGTTAGAACGAAAAACGCCACCTGCGATGGTGGCCTAGATCGTTGATTCTATTGGTCGGGGTGAAATGCGGACGACCGGCGTTCCGATTCCGCAAAGGCCGAAGATGCAGCCAAGGTTGCCGAGAAAGCCCGTTTCACGTACGCCGAGGCGCGCGTCGAAGCTGACAAAATCGTCGGCGACTTCACGGCCTACGATGCGCGGGAAGCGCAGTCGCCGGCACTCGCACCGACGGCCGCCGTGGGCGCGGCGTGGGATATTGAGATTTCCCGATGGATGCGCTCACTCGACGCCGAGGCGTTGAACGCGCACGCACAGGCAATCCTCGACGGCAACGCCGAGCGATTCCTGCTCGCGCATGCCCGGTCGCCGCTGGCGTTGCCTCACGTGCTCGCTGAAGTCGTGCCGGCCGCGCTGGTCGACGTGCAGACCAAAGCCGATCCTGCCGCCGCACGCCTGGGCAGCCAAGCCAAGGCGCGCGTGGAGCACTTGAGCATGATTGCAGGACAAGCCGAGGCGGCATTACCGCCGCTGAGCGCGGAACAGCGCAAGGCCGCTGCCATCGCTGCTGCTATGGCAGGCCGCACCGCGTAGCCTCAAAGCTCAATGCAAGGGCATCAAACGCCCGGTATTGACGGGAAGTCTCTTACAGATCTGTTAGGCGCGATGCGGGATTGAAGCATTCTGAACATCAGCGCCAAGCCAGTAATTGCCATTGGCATCTACAAAAACAATATCGCCACTAAAATCAGCAGTTTCGCCCCAATCGCTTTTTGGAATTCCGTGAAAGAAATGGTGTTCACCGGCGCCAAAGATATACTTGCACTCGAATGATCGAGTGGCGCCGCTCTTTGAGAGGAAGCCAACAATGTTGCTTCCATCAGGGGCTACGAGTTGGATTGTTTTCGTGTGCTCTTGGCCTTGCTTGGTTAAAATGTTCCAAAGCTCTTCGGTGCTCCTTAATTTCTCCTTCTCAAGCTCTGCAACAAGCTCTGCAACCGTTATTCCCCTGGCATCAGCGCTTTCCTTATAGGCACGTAATTTCATATCTTCGTAGTCGCGTAAACCATTTTCTTCAGCTTCTTCAACCGTTGTTCCTTTAGCGCGGGCCTTTTCTTCAAATACAGCACTGAAATATGAACTAAATCCTTCCGGGCCGAGAATGTCTGGATTACCAATAAACCATTTATGCACCGCAACACCAACCGCATCTTCGGCCATTTTTCCTATATCTGATTGGTTCCTCATATTTGTCGAACCGAGCATGTTCGTTAGGAATTTTCGAGCATCTTCTCTGACTTCCGTCGCGTCCCGCGGTCCACCAAAACGGTAGACGATGCGCATCGTTATCGAGTTGGCTATCGCAAAATCAATAGCGATTGTTCGGTCAACCATGAGGCCTCCTGAAGCGCCTAGCGCCTGAGTTAAGCGGCGCGCGGCTTTTCGCGCGCCCGCTTGGACGAATTGTTAGGCGCGGGATTTTCACTACCCAGCCTGAACGTACCTAGATTAATCACTTGATCCAACCATGCGGTTGTGTCGCCGGAGCTGAAGTAACGCCGGATGACACCCGGCTCCGGATAGGTGACTTGCGATAGAAGCTTTGGGTAGTGGGCTGGCCCGCCCCGACGCTCGTTAAGCCGCGAGTGCAGGACATACAGACTATTCCAGCACGCGAACTGGCCGACAAGGCAGCGCAGTGCATCAATCTCTGCGTCTTGCGAGATGCGATGGGATGGAACGTGCTCATGGAATAACTCGACCACCTTGCCTCCACTGTACTGTTGAACGCGAAAGCACTTTTCCTTCGGACGCAGGTTTGGGCAAATCTTGAAGTTCTCGTACATAGCGCCTAACACTTGAGTTAAGCGGCCACTGCCGCGAAGAGTTGGAGTTTACCGCAGCAATTCGCAGCGGTCCGCTTGAGCGAATAGTTATGCCTCATTTTACGACAAACCAACCAATGACAGTCAGAACAAGCGAGGCGAGTGCGATCACCAAGCTTAGTTCGGCTGCGTGACGACGCACGAAACTCTCCCTTTGCGTGATGACCAGTACCGACGATGGAAGCAGCTTGCCTTTAAAGAAATAAAGGATTGCGAGCGTGACCGTAATACCCAGCCATGCCACGAAAGCAGGTTTGCCCGGAGACTGTTCTTTAGGCAACAGCAGTGTAAGGGTCGGAGCATTTGCACATAGCAAAAGCACCCAACCTAGAGTTGCCGTTACGAACCAGGAATACCAAAGCTTGTTCGATAACAAAAAAGAGTACGTCGTTTCGATTGCTCCCGCGCACCACGCTTCTGTTTCGCCAATTGCGGTCACTTCTGGTCGCGAAGCAAATGAGCTTGATCCGAGCGCTATGTACCGATCGGCCTGGGCGAGCGTTAGAGAGAACTTGGTAACTCTGCCCTGTAGCCCCGGATATTGCCTCAATTCCTCAATGCTTTTGAATTCGAGTTTTTCGGAGGGCAACGTTATTTCCAACTTGGCATAAACACTCTCTGGCTTTTCGAATAAAGCTGCAAGTCGTGTCCAGAGTGCTTCCAACTCGCCGATGCCGAGAGAGAAAGCAGGTAGTTTTTTTTCGCGTCTTACTTCCCTCTTCATCTGTCCTCCAGAACTGCGTCGGCTTCACCTGAGGCATAACGCCTATTCGGTTGCGAAATGAAGCCTATCCCGGCAGCCTAACCCGGTTTTTTGGGGTTTGGCAGTCGGACATTTCCTACACGTACCAACAGCTTTCGCCGATCGCGCCGCCTATTCCCGCAGCCTAATCTTGC
>PLNP01000053.1 GCA_003142815.1 Rhodanobacteraceae bacterium | reverse complement strand
TCAAACGATCGTTGGCAACGCTGCACTGCGGCGAGAAAAACATTCCACGCGATCTATTGCAGCGCAACATCCACGGCGGCGCGCGAACGCTGGTTGATCCGGCACTCAACTCGTTTGATTGCCCTCCGCTTTCCCTCCCCTGCGCCCGCGGGGGATGGCAACGGTGGGGATTGATTCGGTCGCTGAATCTTAAATTCGTTCCGAATCAATAGGGCGCCGCGCCGTCCGCAGTCACTTCTTCTCGATGTCGAGCAGATCGAGCGGTCGCCCGTTCGCGCCGCGGACGTCGCGCTGCAGTTCGTAGAGGCGTTTGATCGACGGACACAACGCCTGGACCTGTGGACGCAGTGCCTGCATGCGCCGTTCCAGGCGCGGCCGCAGGTCGCCGGTCAGATCCGCTGCGCGGTCGCGCAACGATGCGGCGGCGTCAAGATCGCCGTTGACCGCCGCGGACACGGCCTGCTGAGCCAGATCGGCGGCGAGCAGCGGCGCGATGTCTGCGGCGATATCGTCGGCATAGCGATCGAACGCGTCGCCTTGCCAGTCGTGCGTGCTGATGCTGGCGGCGATGCGTCGCTTGAGCTCGGCGCCGCGCGCGGCGAGCTTCGCATCGAGTTGCGCCTGCGTATCCGCGCTCACGCCAAGACCCGCGGTCTCCGCGCGCACCGCCTTGACCGCAAGATCGACGCCGTTGTCGGCGACGCCGCGCGCCTTGGGAACCAGCGCGCGCAGCTGCTGCTCGAACAGCGCGAGGCGATCGCGGTCTTCGGTGTTGAGATGCACCGGCGCGCCATCGATGCCGAGCTTGCCGTTATGCAACTGGATCTGACGTGGCGCCGGCCCGGCACGGTCGAATACCAACGAATCGGACGCGACCGTGAGGTCGTAACTGCTGCTCGCGTGACAGGTACCTGACAGATCCTGCGCCTGCGCATAACCCGTGGCGGCGAACGCCAGCGCGATGAAGACAATTCCGTTCGATTGCATCGAGTGGTTTCCTTGAATGCCTGGGCGCGCAGCGATAGCCGAGTGCGCGCCAATCTGCGCTGAACCGGCTGGCGGCTAGTGCATAGCGGCAGGCATCGGGTCAGTGCGGCTGCGTCGCCTGCGCCAGTACAGTCGCATCGGCGGAAGCACCCGGCGATGGCTGGTCGCGTGCTGCTTGCGTCGCGATCGCGCCGTCGTGCGGCGGCGCCGCGAGCAGACCACGCGTGTATTCCGTCAACGCCTGCAGCTCATCGAGACTGCCGGCCAACGCATCCGCTTGCTTGTGCAGCGGATTCTTCTCCACCGCCGTGCGTGTCTCGAACAGCTTGCGACGAGCGCCCTCGACGTGGCTTACGAGCTCGACCAGGGTCGCCTTGTCAGCGCCGAGGATCAGCTCCACCGGCTGCAAGCAATACTGCACGGCCATGTCGAAGCGCTTGACGCATTCGCGGTAGTCGACGAGATCGGCCTGGGTGCTTTCGAGGTTCTCGCGCACCGATTCCAGCGGGTCGTGCACACGCCGCGCGACCTCGCCCGCGCCAACGCCTTTGGCGGCGGCTTCGGCACCGGGTGACGAATCCGCACGCAACACGTCCATTTCGTTTTCGATGTCGAGCTTGGCGTACAGCAACTCGCCCGCATGCGCGCGCTCAGTCGCGAGCTGACGCCACAGCCAGGCTGCGGCACCGATCGCGACAATCGCGACAATCCATCCAACCGATCCAATCCATGCCATCGCGAATCCTCCGCCTGCCAACGATGCGTGCGCGCCGTCCGATTGCCGCAGGATAGAACGGGCGCCATGCCCGCGCCACTGCCAGCGGGTCATGGCCGGACCGCGCAGTCACGGGCACGCCATCAATGTGACCGGACTCGCACGCGCGTCGCGCGTGTCTCCCCAAGCGGACGCTTCATTGTGGAAGCAACTGTCTGTTCTTTGCAGGAAGCGGCTTCGGCGGCGATGCGCCCTCTTCGCAAAAGCATCGGGATTGAACTCCCCCACACTGTCATGCAGGACCTGAATCTCTCTCGCATGTTGTGGGACCGGCGCTGTCGCAGGTTCAACCCGCGACGGCGATGTCGAGCCGCTGTGCCAACGCCGCCAATTTCTTGTCGAAGGTCAGCAGCGCGGCGCCGGTGCGCCGCGCGCCCTCCTTGGGGATATGCCCGACGCCGACATGCTTCCACAACGCATTCGCGGTTTCGGCAACGAACAGGCTCGGCGCATAGACCGCAGCCACCGCCGCGAGCAGATCGATTGTTGCAGACTGCCGGCCGGATTCCAGCACAACGCGCAGCGCCGCCGACGCATCGAGCGTCAACGCCGCCATCAGCGCGCGCGGTCGGCTTGGATCAGCGCCTCCGGCGGCGCAGAGATCGTTGGGGAGACTCCAACGCGGATTGCATGCAATGTGCATGCCTCGCACGCGCGACGCGACATCGCAGAGCCCGATGCGTATTCGGCCACAACACTATCGGGGTTTCTCTCGCCCGAACTGTCCAACGCGTAACGAGCCAGATTTCTGCCGAATTCTCGACGGGACTCATGACCTGCATCCCAATGCATCCCTGCGCCTTGTCCACCAGATGCGAACGTGCGCTAACCGCCTGGCGCACCTCTTCGGCCATACCGTTGGGGATCGTAAAGCGGCTAAGCGCCACGAACATGCGGTCTTCCCGTCGAGCTGGTGTCATCTCTACGAGTATCTTCATCATTATTCGTCACCCGGCGGGAGGCGGNNCCCTGCATTTCGTCGCAGCTCAGCAGCCGGAGCAGGCGCGATTGCTCTTCGGTTTCGACGCCCTCCGCCACCACATTGAGCTTGAGCGAATGCGCCAGGTTGATGATCGTGGACACCAGCGCCAGTCCCTCCGGCGCGGCCGTCATGTCGATCACGAACGAGCGGTCGATCTTCAGGGTGTCCACCGGCAGTTTGGACAGATAGCTGAGCGAGGAGAAGCCGGTGCCGAAGTCGTCGATGGCGATGCTTACACCCATCGCGCGGATCGCCTGCAGGCTCGCGATACTGTGCTTGACGTCCTCCATGATCAGACTTTCGGTGATCTCCAGTTCCAGTCCAGCCGCCGCCTGCGCGTCGATACCGATGGCCTGCCTGATCTCGGCGATGAAGCCGGGATTGCGCAGTTGCAGCGGTGACACGTTCACCGCGATGCGCACCGCAGCCAGACCCGCGGCGCGCCAGCGCAGGTAATCTGCGATGGCTTGGCGCAGCGCCCAGCGCCCCACTTCATAGATCAATCCGGTTTCTTCCAGGATCGGGATGAACCGGCCCGGCGGCACCAGGCCCGTGCGCGGATCATTCCACCGGATCAGCGCCTCGGCACCGGTGAGCTGGCCGCTCGCGAGGTTCACCTTGGGCTGGTAATGGAGCACGAATTCTTCTTTGTCGAGCGCCTGGCGCAGCTGATTTTCCAGGGTGAGCTTGCCGGCCACCGTTGCGGTCATTTTCTGCGTGTGAAACAGGTATCGATCGCCGCTCGCCTTGGCCTTTTTGAGTGCCGCCTCGGCGTTCCTGAACAACGTGTCGGCGTCGGCACCGTCATCCGGGAATAGCGCGACGCCGACCTTGGCGGCGATCCGGAACACGGCGTCATTCAGGCGGAACGGATGGTCCAGAAACGCTTCCATCCATTTCTCGAGAAGCCGCGCCACGTCGCCTCCCTGCTTTACTTCCGGCAACACCACGGCAAAATGGTCCGCACCCACTCGCGCCAGCAGGTTGGCGTCCCCCGCGTTGCGCGTCAGCCACTCTGCCACCTGCCTCAAGAGCGCGTCGCCGGCCGGCTGGCCGAGGCTGTCGTTGATGTTCTTGAACCGCTCCAGATCGGTCAGGAACACGGCAAGCTTGTGCCCGCCGCTGACCGCGCTGCGCATGTACTGCGCCACCCGCTCGAGAAACAGAGTGCGATTCGCGAGTCCGGTGAGCACATCGTAGTAGGCGAGGTAATCGAGCCGCTCCTGCTTGTCGATGTGATCAATCGCGAACGCGATGTCGCCGGCCAGTTGCGTCAACAGCTTCATCTCTGCTTCATCAAAAAAACCGGGTTCGTCGGCGTACAGTGCGAGTATGCCTACCGCGTCATCCGAGACCAGCAAAGGCAGAATAGCCATCGAGTAAAGTTCGCGCTCGATGCGCTCCTTCACGAACGAGACCCTTGGATCGTCTCGTATGTCATTGCTCACGATGGCTTTCTTTTCCCTGACCGCACGCGCGCTCATGGTGTTTCCCAGCGGCGCATCTTCGCGCAATGAGAAACGGTCTTTGATGAGCGCCAGGAACTCCGGTTCCGCACCCGCCGAGGCAATTGGCACGATCTTCATCGCGCTCCGATCGACGATACCTATCCAGGCCATCTTGAATTGTCCGTGCTCGACCGCGATCCGGCACGCCTCTTTGAACAGTTCGTCGCGCACGCGCACGTGCACGATGAGCGTGTCGATGCCGCTCAGCACGGCGTATACGCGATTCAGGCGCTTGATTCTGATCTCAGCCCGCTTTTGCTCAGTGATGTCTTCGCCGATGCTTGCCGTTCCGATCACATCGCCGGCTCCCGACCGCAGCACCGAATTGTTCCAGCGAATGAGCCGACGCTCGCCCGAACGTGTGAGGATCTCGTTCTCGTGATGCCATGCTTCGGGCAGGTTGGCGAGGAGTCCCGCGAAAAAAGAGTCTTTCAAATCGTTAATTTCGGGCGGTACGAAAAGCTCGAACCAGTTTCGCCCGATAACTTCCTTGTGTCGCCAACCGGTCAGGCGGAGGAGGTACTCGTTGCAGTAGGTGATCCGCGCTTCGCGGTCAAGCATCAATGAAACCATCTCCACATTTCCCAGCAGGTCGCTAAAGCGACGCTCGCTCTCGTGCAAGGCCTGCTCGGCGCGCCTGCGTTCAGTGATGTCGTCCGCAGTGGCGTAGGTAATGCGCTCGTGCCTGTCAAAGTAGGCCGTCCACGACAAGTGGATTACTGCGCCGTCATTACACATGTAGTGGTTTTCAAAATACAATGATGGGCGGGTCTCCACCTGTAGTTTCATTTCATCCACGGTCCTTTGCCGGTCCTCCGGCAGGACGAAATCGAGAAACGGTTTTGCTATGAGGTCGCTTTCGGAATAACCGGTCAACTGTACAAAGGCCGGGTTTACCTGCTTGAAACAACCGTATGGATCGGCAATACACATTGGGTTGGTTGAAAGTATAAAAAACTTTAAATACTGCTCCTTTTCCAGCTCCAATCGCTTGCGCTCGGTGATATCGCGCAGGATGGTGGTGAAGAACCGCCTTCCGGTCGATTCGTCCTTGGAGATGGACGCTTCGATCGGGAATTCCTCGCCGTTCTTGCGCATCCCGCTGACCGGGCGCAATGCGCCCTTCCTGCGGGCCGTGACGCCAGTCTCGCCGAACGCGGCGACTTGGGCCGAGTGCTCTGCGCGGAAGCGCTCGGGTATTAGCAGGTCCAGCGACTGTCCCTGGAGCTCCGCGGCCGTGTAGCCGAACATCTCTTCGGCAGCGGGATTGCTCAACACGATGCGTTTTTCCTCGTCCACGGTCACGATCGCGTCCATCGCCGACGTGACTATGCCGTCGAGGCGCTGCCTGCTTTCGCGCAATTCCCGCACGGCCTGCTTGCGTTCGGTGATGTCCTCGGCGACGCCTGCAATGCGTACAAGCTTGCCGGCGTCATCGCGGACCGGAAAGCCTCTAACGTTGATCCAGCGAATCGAGCCGTCCGGGCGCACGATCCGGAACTCGAATTCGGCATTCCCCACCGACATTCCTTTCTTGTACTTCTCGTAGGTCGATGCATGGTCATCCGGGTGGATCGCCTCGGTCCACGATTCCGGATTCGCGCACAGGCTTTCGCAGTTGCGGCCCGAGATCTCTTCGTAGGCCGGGCTGATGTACAGCATGCGAGGGCCGTCCGCATCGACGAGAAAGAACACGTCGCGGATGTTTTCCGCCATCTCCCGGAATTTCAACTCCTCGCTCAGCAAGGCGAATCTGAGCGGCCGAAGGAACAGCCACCACACGAATACGGAAGTGATGGCGGTGAGCAGGCCCGCATCGATGGTTGCGCCCACCCAGACCGGGGTGCCCTTCGGCAAAAGATCGTCCAGCGCAAACATCATCGCCCCCTCAATGCAGAAGATCAGCACGAGAAGCATGACGAAGAGTCGGGTTGGCGCAAATTGTTCCGGCATAGCTGCGTTGGCCGTCATCTCGGTGACTCGGGTGGCGACTTGGCACTGCCGGCAATGGTGCGGGCCGAGATCATGCGCAAGCGCCCGTTTTTCAGTAACGATCTAGCCGGATTCCTACCGAGGCCAGGTTGCGGATAACCTCGGTGCCACCGCGTGGCAAACCTCCGCCGGTGATTTCATCGAAACCGGCGATGCCGGTCGGCGCTTTGGTTGGCACTTTCGCGACGAGAGATCGGACGGATTTCATATTGTTCTTTGCGGGAAACATGAAAGAGCGCAGAAAAACCGGCTCAGCCAAGGGAATGGCCATCATGCCGATGAATCGAGTCCGCTACCAGCCCGGGTTGTGGGCCTCAAGATGAAAGCGCCGACTGAAGCGCGTCTCTCCCGCCATCTGCGGCAGGTACTTGATATCGACATGGACGAAGCCGGGCGCATAGTCTTTGAACGTCTTCTTCGGCCTGGGCTCGGCCGTAGGCCGCAGGTCCGCCATTCTTGCTACGCCATGGGGACGCAGGCAGCAATCCAAGCCGGAGCGCGACACCTTGGGATTGAGGAACTCGCGCACGACCACCAACAGGTCGTCGAGCGAGAGCTCCAGCGTGCGCCGCAGCTCCACGCCACCGCCTCTTGGGCGTGGTCGTCGCATTGGCATGCAAGCGCACGTTTATCGGGAAGTCCCTGAGGTCAGCTCATCCCGAAGCGTTGCCAGCAACCTTCGAGCTGGTGAAAATCTGCGTCGGCATCCCCCATTCCGTTCGTGCTAATGCTTCGACAGGCTCAGCAGAGGGTACGCTGCGCGTATCAAAGCACGGACGGCGCGACGTCCGTTCACCGTGACTCACGCCATCGTGGCGCTCGCCCTTCGGGCCGGGTGCACTCAGCGCATCCCTGCGCTTCGCCCTCCGGGCAGCTTCGCTGTGCAAATCGGCAGTCCTGCCCGTTTGTCGCCGTTCGCGCGCGCTCCTGCGCGCGCAGTCGATCTCAGCGCGAACGGATGGAGGGTCTTTCACAATCCCTCAGCGCTTTTTCGGGATATACAAATCCGTAATGGTCCCCTCGTAGACCTCCGCCGCCATGCCGACCGATTCGCTCAAGGTCGGATGCGGGTGGATGGTCAGGCCGATGTCGGCAGCTTCGCAGCCCATCTCGATCGCGAGCGCGACCTCGGCGATCAGGTCGCCAGCGTTCGGGGCGACGATGCCGGCGCCGATCACGCGGTGGGTGGCTTCGTCGAAGAGCAGCTTGGTGAAGCCTTCGGTGCGGCCAATGCCAATCGCGCGGCCGGAGGCCGAGTGCGGGAATTTGCCGACGCCGTAGGCTAGCCCCGCCTTCTTCGCTTCCGTTTCGGTAACGCCGACCCAGGCGATCTCGGGGTCGGTGTAGGCGACCGACGGGATCACGCGCGCGACGAATTCGCTCTTCTGTCCTGCGCAGACTTCAGCGGCGACCTTGCCTTCGTGCGTCGCCTTGTGCGCGAGCATCGGCTGGCCGACGAGGTCGCCGATCGCGAAGATGTGCGGCACGTTGGTGCGCATCTGCTTGTCGACCGCAATGAAGCCGCGCTCGGTGACGTTGACGCCGGCCGCTTCGGCACCGATCTTGCCGCCGTTCGCGGAGCGGCCGATTGCGACGAGGACGCGGTCGAATAGTTGCGGCTCGGGCGCCCCGCTCTTATTAGGATCGGCGCCCTCGAAAGTCGCCTTGAGGCCGTTCTTCTGCGCCTCGATCTTGGCGACCTTGACCTTGAGATGGATGCCGGCATAGCGCTTGGACAGGCGCTGCTGCAGCGGACGCACGAGATCAGGATCGGCGCCCGGCATCAGCTGATCGAGGAGTTCGACGACGGTGACTTCGCTGCCGAGCGCGTCGTACACGCACGCTATCTCGAGGCCGATGATGCCGCCGCCGACGACCAGCAGTTTCTTCGGGATGTCGGCCAGCGCGAGCGCGTCGGTCGAATCCATCATGCGCGGATCGTCCCACGGAAAGCCCGCCAGCTTGAACGCCTGCGAACCGGCCGCGATGATCGCGTTCTCGAAACGCACGAGCTTTGTGCCGCCCTCGCCTTCGACCTCGATCTCGTGCGGCGAGATGAACTTGCCGGTGCCCCGCATGACCGTGACCTTGCGCTGCTTGGCCATCTGCGCGAGACCGCCGGTCAGTTGCGCGATGACCTTGTCCTTGTTCGCGCGCAGCTTGTCGAGATCGATCTTCGGCTTGCCGAAACTGATGCCAATGTCGGCCGCGTGCGCGGCCTCGTCGATCACGCGCGCGGCGTGCAGCAGCGCCTTCGACGGGATGCAGCCGACATTGAGGCAGACGCCGCCGAGCGTCGGGTGACGCTCGATCAGCACGGTGGTCTGGCCGAGATCGGCGGCGCGGAATGCGGCGGTGTAGCCGCCAGGGCCGGAGCCGAGCACGACGACTTGGCATTCGAGGTCGGGCTTGCGGCCGGAGTCCTCGGCTGTTTTCGACGCCTTGCTTTCGCGTCCCCCGCTTGCGCGGATCTTTTCTTCCTTGCTTCCCCCGCGAGCGGGGGAAGCTCCCTGAAGGGGTGAAGCGGGGATGCTGTTGCCACTCGTCGGAGCGACCGCGGCAGAAGCGCCCCCTTCCGCGTGACTCGCGCCATCCAGGCGCTCGCCCTTCGGGCCAGCTTCGCTGTTCGCAGGCGATCCGGCGCCTGCAGTCCGCACCTTCCCCCGCTCGGCAGGGGAAGGAACATCTTTCTTGTCGTCGGCAGAAGCCGACTTGGTGGAAGCCGCACGTGAAGTCTCGATCACCGCGACCACGGTTCCTTCCGCGACCTCGTCGTTGAGCTTGACGCGCACTTCCTTGACCAAACCGGCGACGCTCGATGGCACTTCCATCGTCGCCTTGTCCGATTCGAGCGTGACCAAGCCCTGGTCCCTGGCGACGGTGTCGCCCGGCTTGACCAGAATTTCGATGACCGGCACGCCTTTGAAATTGCCGATGTCCGGGACTTTGACTTCGATCGTGTTTGCCATGTCGTCTTCGCCTCTCAGAGCAGCACGCGGCGCATGTCCGCAAGCACCTGACCGAGATACGCGGTGAAGCGCGCGGCCGAGGCGCCGTCGATGACGCGGTGGTCGTAGCTGAGCGACAGCGGCAGGATCAGGCGTGGCTTGAACTTCTCGCCATTCCAGACTGGCTTCATCGCCGACTTCGACACGCCGAGAATCGCGACCTCGGGCGCGTTGACGATCGGCGTGAATGCGGTTCCACCGATGCCGCCGAGCGAGGAGATCGAGAAGCAGCCGCCGGACATGTCGGCCGGCCCGAGCTTGCCCTCGCGCGCCCTCTTCGCGAGCTCGCCGGTTTCGGTCGCGATCTCGATCACGCCTTTTTTGTCCGCGTCGCGCAGCACCGGCACAACGAGACCGTTCGGCGTGTCCGCGGCGAAACCGATGTGGAAGTATTTCTTGAGGACGAGATTCTCGCCGCCGGCATCGAGCGAGGCGTTGAAATCCGGGTATTTCTTCAGCGCGGCGACGACCGCCTTGATCAGGAACGCGAGCATCGTGAGCTTGATACCCGCCTTCTCGTTCTCCTTGTTGAGCGCGACGCGCAGTGCTTCGAGTTCGGTGATGTCGGCGTCGTCGTGCTGGGTGACGTGCGGGATCATCGCCCAGTTGCGGGCGAGGTTCGCACCGGAGATCTTCTTGATCTTCGACAGCGGCTTCGATTCGACCTCACCGAACTTGGCGAAATCGACGTTCGGCCACGGCAGCAGATTGAGTCCACCGCCAGCCGCAGCCGCCCGCGGCAATCCGCCTGCAACCAGTATCTGCTTGACGAAGCTGCGCACGTCCTGCTTGGTGATGCGGCCCTTGCGTTCGCTGCCCTGGACCTGGCTGAGGTCGACACCGAGTTCACGCGCGATCATGCGCACCGCCGGACTCGCATGCGGCACGTTGTCCGGCATGACCGTACTCGCGTCGAACGGCATTGGTGGCGTGCGCGGACCGGCCGCTTCGGAATCGGCGCCGGGACGCGCGTCGGCAACCATCGGCGTCGCTTTCCCCTCTCCCACTGGGAGAGGGTGGCGCGCAGCGCCGGGTGAGGGTTCGGCGCTCGCGCGAGCTTGCGTTGTGGAGGGGGCAGGCGTCTCGGCCGCATCATTGCCTTTGGTCTGCTCCGCTGCGACAGCGGCCGCCTCGATCAATGCGACCACGAACCCTTCCGCAATCTCGTCGCCGACCTTGACCTTGACCTCCTTGACCACGCCGTCAAACGGCGCCGGCACTTCCATCGTCGCCTTGTCCGACTCCAGCGTGACCAAACCCTGGTCCTTGCTCACGGCGTCGCCGGGTTTCACCAGGATCTCGATCACCGGGATGTTGGTGTAATTGCCGATATCCGGCACTTTGACTTCGGTGATCGTGCTCATGAACGTCCTCATCTTGAGACAGCCGCGCCGCCGCGGCGCGAGGAAAGATCGCGAGAATAGCGCAAGACGCACGAGCGACCGCTGTTACGCACGCAAAAGTACGATCATTACGCCCCGAAAATGCCCCCTTCCGCCCTGCCGGGCACGTGAACTCGCGCCATCCATGGCGCTCGCCCTCCGGGCAGCTTCGCTGCTCAAAACGGCAATCCTGCCGTTTTGTCCCCCGCTGCGCAGGGGAAGGAACAGGAGGCGGCATTACGCGCCGACTTCCGTGCTTCCGCTGCCGCGCGGCGTGTCGAGCGGGATCGGGCGCGCCATCCACCCGATCGGAGTTCCCCATGTACCTCCTCTACTACTCGTCCGGCACGGCCAGCATGGCCGTCCATCAGGCCCTGCTCGAAATCGGCGCGCCGCATGAATTGCGCAAGGTGGATTTCGAGACGCAGGCGCAGAAAAGCGCCGAGTAGCTGCGCCTGAATCCGAATGGCATGGTGCCGACCCTGATCGTCGATGGGCATCTGTATTACGAATGCGCGGCGTGCTCATGTTGCTCGCCGAACGCCACCCCGAGGCGAAACTCGCGCCGGCACTCGGCGCGCCCGAGCGCGCGACCTGGCTGCAATGGATCGTGCACTTCGCGAACACGTTACAGCCGGCGTTCCGGCAGTGGTTCTACGCGCAGGATTTCGCTGCCGCCGAACATGAAAAGGAATCGAAGAAATTCGCGCGCATGCGCATCAAGGCCGTCTGGGATCGGCTCGACGCGCATCTCGCCGCGCACGGCCCATACATCCTCGGCGATGAATTCAGCATCGCCGACCTCTATGCGACGATGCTGATGCGCTGGTCGCGCAATATGCCCAAGACCGCGACCGCATGGCCGACACTTGCCGCGCTCGCGCAGCGCGTGAAGGTGCGGCCGAGCTGGAAGCGCCTGTACGACATCGAAGAACTGACCGAGTGGGCCTAGGAGCCAGTCAGACTTGGGTGGACCGATTCCCGGGGTAACGCAAAATGCGGTCGACACGCTATTCCTGACGCTCGAGATTCGCGGCCTCATGCGTCGACAACTGGCCCGATTGCAATCCGTTCTCGATGCGCTGCTGCTGGTCGGTGTTGCGCTGAGTCTCGCTGGCAGTGGTCTGCGCGTGCGCAGCGGCGCATGGAAGCGGTTGGGTGCGGCGGCAGAACCAAAATTTTCGGTGACGCACTCGCTGGCACACTTCAGAACGAGCGCACGCGTCGCGGCTTGATTAGTGTCGCCATACCGATGCCCGCCAGCAACCAACCACCGAACTGGTCGACGAGGTCACCGATCAGAAACGGTGTCGAGAAGCTGTACCAGGTCCATTGCGAGACCGAAATCGACAGCCAGGCGGCGATGCCGACCGCGGCCATCGACAACACGCGCCGGCCGAAACGGCCCGGTAATTGCACCAGGATCAGCGCGCCGAACAGCGCGGCGAGCACATTGGAGACGAACTCCGAGACCAGTTGCCGCGGCGACATCGCTTCGCCACCGTTCGGCCGATAGATCAGCAAGCCGGACGGCCCACTGGCGAGTTTCTGGTTCCATGCCTCCTGCTCAGCGGCGGGTACCTTGCCGCTCCTGTCGATCCATGGAAAGAAATACATGCCTGGCGCGGTGAGGTTGCTGCCAAATGTGGACAACACCGCAGACTCGTTGGGAATGGGCCTGCGCGCCTCACGCTCGAACGGCAGCACCGTGTGCGAAAACGCGCCCCAGACGAACATCAGAAAGCCGCCGACTATCGCGGCCAAGACGATGCGTACCATTTTCTTCACTCCCCTCGTGGGCGCGGGCAGCGCGCGTGCGCATCATACCCGCGCACGGGCATCGCGCCTGGGTAAGCGTGCACATTCACCGGCGCGGCCATACAGCGGAGTAATGCAAGCCGCGCGGTGTGGGCGCCTACTTCGCTGCGCCCGCGAGCGGCGGCAGCGGCGCATTCGCGGTCGCGTTGCGCTGGTTCTCGTTGAGCCAAAGCATCGACGCGTGCACGCGCTGGTAGCCGCTCGGATGATCGTAGAAGATGATCTCCTCGAGCGGACCGGGCCGGATCTTGCGATACGCAGACAAGCGCATCGCGGCCATCGCGAAACCGTTCGGTTCGCGCGCTGCGTTGAGGCCGAACGCGTCGGCTTCCGCTTCGGCTTGGCGGACGATCGAATTCGTCAGTGGCGTCGCCAGCAGGAAGAACAACGACAGGATCGCTACGCCGAGCGGCAGCGCGGCCGGGTCGCCGCGTCCTTCGAGTTCGAGCCGCACGCCCCAGCGCGCCAGCGCCCAGTCGAACGTGCGGTGCACGAACCAGAAGCCGAACGCGATCAGCAGCGTCATGTAGACGGTCAGGCGCAGCGGGTGGTTCAGCACGTAGTGGCCCATCTCATGGCCCATTACCGCCCTGATCTCCGGCAGCGAGGTCTTGTTGATCAGGTTGTCGTTGAGCGCGACCCGCGTAGTGCCGAGGAAACCGGCGACGTTTGCGCTGATCCGCGTGGTCTGCCGCGAGGCGTCGAACTCGACGACGTTGTCCGTCGGAATCTGGTTGGCACGCGCCAGCGACAGCACGGCGTCGCGCATCGCACCCTCGCGCAGCGGCTTGTAGTCGTTGAACAGCGGCTCCACGAACACCGGCGCCAGCATCATCGCGAACAGGATGAGCACGAACGCGCCGCCGCTGGCCCAGATCCACCAGCGCGCGCCAACGCGGCGCACGGCCGCATAGAGCAGCGCCAGGATCCACGGCGCCACGACGAGACTGACCGCCAGTCCCTTCAGCTGGTCGCCGAACCAGCCGCCGAAGCCCTGCGTGGCGAGGCCGTACCGGTGTTCGCGAAAAAAATCACTATAGATCGACAGCGGCAGCGCGAGCACGAAGCCGACAACAAGCCAGAGCGCGACATAGATCGCGGTCTGCAGCCACGGTCGCGCGCTGCGCCGGCGCGCAAAATCGCGCAAACGCCGCGACAATCCGCTGCACAGGAAGATCGCGGCGACGGCGAATCCATAGAGCAGGCCCCAGAGCTGCAACCAGTAGCCACCCTCGAAATATGCATCGGACGAAGCGCGCTGCGCGGGTGTAAGCAGGTTCAGATACGCGTCGGTCGCGCGATCCACGTCGAAGTTCGGACCGGGCCGCGCCGCATCGGGAATCTGCAGGCCCGGCGGCAGGTCGCGCACGCTGGTCGACTCCGCATGCAGGTTCGTCAGACCGGCGAACATCAGGACAACCACGAAGAAAGCGCGCGCAATCGCGTTCATGCCATTCCCCTTGATACGAAACGATCCGTCAAAACTCCGCTCGACTGTCGAGCGCTCCGATGCGAAGCGTCGCCCGACGTTTCAAGCGGACGCACGTGCCATGAGTTGGGTAATAGTCGGTACTGTGCCGGAACTCGTGCCAACGAGCGAGCGCTGGCGCGCGCAAAAGAAAAGGCCGCAGTCGTGGCGACTGCGGCCTTTGGCGTTGCGATGGGATAATGGGCTACTTCGCGCGGCTGATCGTGAAACCACCGAAGCTGATGCCGATGTCTACCCCCTCACCCGCGCCGGCCAGAGCCAGCGACACGATGCCCTTGGTCAACACCTGCGCCGTGCCGGCCTTGCCCGCGCCGATGCTGGCGTCACCTTGCGCATACGTGCCGAGCACGTCCTGGATGCGGTGCACGTCGGTGAACTTGCCGGTGCCGTTGTCGATATGCGACTTGCCGACCGTCAGCCCGCCGCCCTTGGCGGAGATATTCACCCGCATCGACTTGCCGTTTTCGCAGGAGACGACGCCATGGCCTTCGGCATGCTTGTAGATCGCCGCCCAACCGGTCAGTGAGAATTTGAGCCGGCAGTCCAGATTGGCTTCCGCGGCCTGCGCCGCGCGCGGCGCACCGGCGGCCAGCGCCAACGCGACAACCGCACCCGCTACAGCGAGATAACGATGATTCATGCCAATTCTCCTTATTGTGTGTGGGGGCGCTGAGTGTCGACGCGGAAAGCTGAACGGCGCTCGACTTCGCTATTGATGCGGCATGGCTTGCCCGTCAGCGTGGGTTTCCTTGCGCCCCAACGCCGGAAGCCGCCCAGCGCGACAATGCGCGCCAGCGATCCAGCTTGACTGCGCGCGGAATCGAGGCGTTCGCCGGGCTCGTGGATGGCAGCGCCAGGACTTCGATCTCACGAGATCGCCGCACATCGATCCGCGGCGCGATGCGGCGTGCGAATACTTGCTGCGCCCTGGCGCCATTGAGCGCGATCGCGGCGATGGTCAAATAGGCGTCGAGCAAGGCGGGAATGTCGTTGGCCACTTCGCTGCCGGCGCGAATACTGCTGTCGAGGCTGCCCGGACGTTCACATTGCTTCAACACGTCCCAGATGCCGATGCCCGCCGCGTGCAGACGCGCGATGCGCTCGGCATACGGCAGCTCGACGCCGGCATCGAACAGCGTTCCCATGAACGGCCAGAACAGGTTGTGCGGATGCGCAAAAGATTGGCGCATGTGCAGCGAACGCATGCTCGGCACGGTGCCGAGGACCAGCACGCGACAACCGGCGCCGACCTGCGGCGGAAAGCTCGCTACGAGCGCAGGTGGCGCCATCGCTGGATTCAAACCGCGGATTTCGCCAATCGCGGCATGGCGCGTGCCCACGGCCGAGCGATTTTTGCCCGGCCCTGCGCTGGCAATGCGTTCCGCCCATCGGCCGCCATCAGCCTTGCGCTTTCTTGAGCTCGGCGAGGTCGGCGAGCACTTGCTTGGAGTTTTCCTTCGGATCGACATTCTTGTAGCGCTTCGCAACGACGCCTTGCGGATCGATCAGGAAGGTCTCGCGACGCGCGTAGCTCATGCCGAGCTTTGAGGTCAGCACGCCGTAATTCTTCGCGACCGATTGATCGGCGTCCGACAGCAGGCGGAACGGCACGTGATACTTCTCGGCGAACTCTGCGTGCGATTTGACGTCGTCGAGGCTGACTCCAAATACGTCCGCACCCGCCTTGCGCAGCGCGATGATGTCGTCACGGAACGTGCAAACCTCGGTCGTGCAGCCGGGCGTGAAATCCTTCGGGTAGAAGTACAGAACGGTCCATTTGCCGCGTTCCTGCGCAAGCGTGTGCCACTCGCCTTTCTGGTCCTGCAAGTGAAAATCCGGCGCAGTCTGGCCGACCACCGGACCGGTCGGGGCGGCTGCGGCGGCATCGGCCGCGAATGTCGGCGCAGCGACCACGGTGAGAAGGAGCGCGAGAAGGGTGAGGAGGCGTTTCATGCGGAGATCTCCGTTGGAGTCGTATTTCGGCCGTCTGGCCTGACGGGAAGCTGCACGCAGTCTAGGAGACAGCCGGACCTGGGTCGACTGGCTCCTGGCGCACACGTGTCAGGGACCGGCGTTCGCCGCAAAATCATTCAGGCGCGAGCAGGCATACTGGCGTGTCTGATGGCACGGCCCGGAGTACGGCAAAGTGGGCGACATGGTTCTCAAGCATCTCTACCACGCGCGTGGCAGTGACGGCAAAGACTACGAAGTCCATGTCTACGTGGAACCGGCAAGCCACGACAACGCGCATATCGAACGGCTCGCGAAGGTCTGCCTCGCCGATGGTGGCGAGTTGCGCGTGGTCGCAACACGAAAGTATGAGATCGTCGCCAGCGGCGTCACCCTGCAGGCGCATGACCAGGACGCTATCTGACCGCTGACGCGGGCCTGTTCGGACCTCGTGCGGCGCCACCAAGATCAATGCTATTTTTTCGGCAGCAACAAGAATCTGGCCGCATCGTAACCGCCGACTTCGAACACCAACGTGCGCGCGCCACGCGCCTTCTCGGCCACGTCGATGCTTGTTTTTTGCGCGTGCTCGAGCTTTGCGATGAACACCTTGTCGCCGCTGATAAACATCGCCGGTTCACCGGTCGGCGGTAGATATGCCTTGATACGCTGCGCGGGTTGCTCGTCGAAACGCACTTTTAGGCTGCAGGTGCCGCGGCACTCGAATCCTTTGCCACCGCCGAACAGATAAGCGCTCTGTCCCCATGCCGAATGGCGACGCAAAATCAGACGCACGCGGTCGGCTGCAACAGCGTCGTTACTGTAGATCGACGCGGTGCTCTGGTTGCCGCCCGATTCCTTGCCGGACTGATACAGCCACAACCCCTGCAGACGCCGGTGTGTCGCGACCGCGGCCGCCTTTGCGGTCGTATCGGACAGCGTTCCCTGGACTTCCTTCGCCGCCGTGCTGCCTGGATACGTCGCGACGATATCCTGACCGACGGGCGCGGCCAGCTCCCAGGATTTGCCCTGCTGGAGCTTGCGATACAGGTTCAGCGCCGTGATCAATTGCGCATCCGCAACGGGCGCCCCTGACGCGGATGGCGACGGCGCGGGCGAGTCGGAGCAGGCACTCAGCGCAACCGCCGCGAGCAGCAGGATCAGCACAACTATTGGATTCTTGACTCGCATCGCGACGCCCAGGGATGGTTCGCGCCATCGTACCGCGCAGCGGCGGGTTTCCGGCAAGATCGCACGCGGCCGATCAGGAATGCCGGCACGGATCGCGCCCGGCATTGCGATCGTAAGTCGAGACGACGTCGTCGTGCTCGTGGCCGGCGCGGCCGATCGAGCCGGCCCCAATGAGCCGTTTGCAGGCTTCCGAGCGCGCCAGCGGCCGCGCCGACACGGCCGTCGAGCGCATCGCGGATCCGCGGGCGCTCGCGCCGCGAGCGGCGGCGCCATGCCGACCGCGCTCGTGCGCGGCCGCGGCGGGTATCGATTTCGGACAGCCCGAATGCTTGTAGAACACCTCGCCATCCTCGGTGCGACATTCGTACGACACGGCGCCTTCGTGACCACGCCGCGTGACAGCGTACTGCGCGCCCGCGTGCCGCTGCGCTGACCGCGCATCCGACGCGACGGCATAGTCGGGCGATGCCGCAGGCGGTGGTGCGGGCGCGATCTCGATCCGCGTTTCCTGCGCCGGGTTTGCGCAGGCGCGGTCCTGATAAGCGACGTGACCTGCCGCATCGCGGCATTTGTAAACCGACTCCGCGTGCGCAGCAGTCGCGCCGGCGACGATCAACAGCAGAGCGACAACGCCGCCAAGGCGAGTTGTCCCGACCCGATGATGAGTGAATGCGTTCATGACGTGCTCCCGTTGCATGTCTGCATGGTCGCCGCGATCGGGACCACGCACGAGCGCCAATCGACGCGTCACGACGTAGGAAAAAGGCGCATTGGAAACTGGCCGCGACCGAGCACCGCCGGCAAGTGCCGCGCCTATGCGTCGTAGCGGATCGCGAGCACCTCGATACGGGTATCGCCGAGCGGGCGACGCCACAGAACCTCGTCGCCGACGCGCGCGCCGAGCAGCGCCTGCGCGAGCGGTGAGATCCAGCTCACTTCGCCGCGCTCGGCATCGGCCTCGTCCTCGCCGACGATGCGATAGCTCGACTCGTTGCCATCCGCGTCGACGACGCGGACGGTGGCGCCGAACGCGACGCGATCCTGTGGCTGGCGTGACGGCTCGACCAATGTCGCACTGGAAAGGCGCGCGTCGAGCCAACGCAACTCGCGTTCGACATGGCGCAACCTGGCGTTGTCGGCAGCGACCGCGCCTTCCTGGTTCAAGTCCGAACGCTCGGCATGCAACGCCGCCAGACGCTCGCGCAACAGTGCCAGTCCGCGCGGGGTGACGTGGTTCGGATGGGCGCTGATCGGAATCTCGGGGAGCTCATCCGCGCGATCCGATTCCTTGACAAAGGCTCGACTCATGGTGCTTGCGCTTGTACACCAAAGCGGCCCGCGCGGCGAACGCCGCCTCGGTAGCAGCATCGCCGCTCCCGTTTGCCAGATACGCTGCGCGATGCGCAAGATCATCCACGTCGACATGGATGCGTTCTACGCGTCGGTGGAACAACGCGACGATTCGTCCCTGCGCGGGCGCCTATCCTGACCCGCAGCCGCACGCCCGACACCGCGCCGCATTCGGTCGACGAGCTGACCGCGATCGCGCTCGGCCTGCGCGACCACGTGGGCCTGCCGGAGGCGACCCTGTACCGTCGGCGTCGGCCTCGCGAACTTCTTCGACCCGGACGACACACCGGGGAGGGAAAGTGGAAGGGACTCAAACCCTGAGTGCCGGATCAACCAGGAGCCCTGATGACTCTCGTCGTCCACCCCCCTGAACAATTCGCGCTCGCAGCGCGTGCTCTGGCTGCTCGCGGAACTCGGCGTGCCGTACGAGATCGTGCGCTACCAGCGCGATCCGGAAACGCTGCTCGCGCCGGAGTCGCTGCGCCGCGTGCATCCGCTCGGGAAATCGCCGGTGGTGACCGATGGCGACCTCGTGCTCGCCGAATCCGGCGCGATCGTCGAGTATCTCGCCGATCGCTACGGCGAAGGACGTCTCGCGCCACCACCGGGAACGCCCGAGCGCCTGCGCTACACGTACTGGCTGCACCACCCGGAAGGCTCGGCGATGCCGCCGCTGCTGCTCAAGCTCGTGTTCGCGCGCGTCGCGGACGCGTGCACCGGATGCCCGCTCGCCTACTGCTGCAAGCTCGTGTTCGCGCGCGTCGCGGATGCGAAGGCGCCGTTCTTCGTGAAGCCGGTCGCGAAGGCGATCGCAAACAAGGTGACGCGCGCTTTCATCGCGCCCCCGTTTAAGCTGCACCTCGATTACATGGAAGCCGAGCTGGCGAAAAATGCCTGGTTCGTCGGCCACGGGTTCAGCGCGGTCGATATCCAGATGAGCTTGCCGATCGAGGCCGCTGCCGCACGCGGCGGTCTGGACCCAGGCCGACCGCGGCTTCGCGCCTGGCTCGATCGCATCCACGCGCGAGCGGCGTACCAACGCGCGCTCGAATGTGGTGGTCCGTACGCGCTTTCGGCCGCGTGATCGCGGGAAGCACGGTCCACTCGGCATTGAGGGCGTAGTCGCGCGCCCGCTGCGCCGCATTCCTTCCCGGCCTTCTCCTGGTCGACGCAGCAGACGGAAGCGTTTTTCCGCGCCGCCCGAACGAACGACCGACATCAACTTCGAGAGCGCCGCGAGTAAGATCGCATCGGCGGCGCGCGCTGCGCCACGCGACCGCCATCGCCCACCTTCGAGGAGACTGTCATGCCGCGCCATGCCTTGCTCGTCACCGCAATCGTCGCCGCCTGCGGCCTGCCCTCGGCGAGCGCCGCCGACGGCAAGGACTGGCCGAGCTACAACCGCACGCTGACCTCCGAGCGCTACGCGCCGCTCGATACGATCAACACGAAGAACGTGAAGGACCTCAAGGTGCTGTGCACCTACGACACCGGCGAGCAGACCGGCTTCCAGGCCGGCCTGGTCCAAGTCGATGGCGCGCTGTTCGCGACGACCGAACACGACACGTTCTCGATCGACCCGGACACCTGCAAGGAAAACTGGCGCGCACACGAGGACTTCGCGAGTGGCATGCTGAAGGTGAACCGCGGCCTCGCGTGGCAGGGCGGTCGCGTGTTCCGTGGCACCGCGGACGGGCGCGTGCTCGCCTACGACGCGAAGTCCGGCAAGCGCCTGTGGGCGACCACCATCGCCGACGCGGCCAAGGGCGAGTCGGTGCCAGCCGCGCCGATCGCGTGGAACGGCCTCGTCTTCGTCGGCAACGCGGGCGGCGACAACAAGGGCGTCAAGGGCCGCATGTATGCCCTCGACGCGAAGGACGGCCACATCATCTGGGAGTTCTACCTGGTGCCGAAGGGTGACGGCGATTTCTCGCGCGGCCCGCAAGCGGCGGACACGGCCGCGGAAGCAGCGGCGTCCTGGAAGACAGCGGACGGCTTCCCGATCACCGGCGGCGCGACTTGGGCCTCGTACACGCTGGACCCCGTGAACGGCCTTCTGTATGTCCCTGGCGGCAATCCCGCACCGGACTTCGCGAAGCAGCATCGCGAGGGCGACAACCTGTTCACCAGTTCGATCGTCGTGCTCGATGCAAGGACCGGTGCGTACCAGCGCCACTTCCAGCTGGTCAAGCGCGACTTCCACGACTGGGATGCGTCAACCGCACCGGTGCTGTTCACCAGCAAGGCCGAGCGCAAGCTGATGGCGATCGCGCCGAAGGACGGCTATCTGCACATGATCGATCTCGCCAGCGGCAAGGTGCTGTACAACAAGCCGATGACGCGCACGTTCAACATCGACGCGCCGATCTCGCCGGAGGGTACGCGCTTCTGCCCGGGCACGCAGGGCGGCGCGGAATGGAACAGCCCGGCCTACGACCCCACCGACAACCTGATCTTCACCGGCGAAGTCGACTGGTGCACGACCGTGCGCGCGGCGCCGGCGAATACGATCGCGAGCACGCCGATGGGTCTGCCGTGGAGCGGCTCGCCGGACGGTTTCGGCAAGCAGGACGATACCAAGAAATGGGCCGGCTGGATGACCGCGAGCGACGCCGACAGCGGCAAGCGTCATTGGCAGTTCAAGGCGCCATTTCCGCTGATGGGCGGCATCACCCCGACCTCGGGTGGGCTGCTGTTCTTCGGCGACATGGGCGGCACGTTCTACGCATTCGATTCCACCAGCGGCAGGAAGCTCTGGTCGACCGATCTCGGCGGCGCGATCGCCGGCGGCGTGATCACCTACGACACCGGCGCTGGCCAGAAAGTCGCAATCGCGGCCGGCATGACCTCGCCGATCTGGCCGACAGCGAAGGTCAACGGCAAGATTGTCGTGCTCGGGTTGTAGGCTTCGGCCGCTGCGCAACGATGCGGCGTTTCCGTACCGGCAGCGGCACCGTCGTATAGCGATGTCCGCGTGCGCTATGTCAGCGCCAACCAATACGCGCGTTGCGCGTTCGTTCTGTGCGAGCGCCAATGCGTGCACCCCGTCCGCCGCACGCACGTAGGAACGTAGCGCCCGCTCTCGTCGGAAGCCGAGGTGGCCCGTCGCGTGACAAATGGCATGGGTGGCGATGGGTTGCGCTAAAATTATGGGTTCAATGGATATCTCGAAAACATTCCGCATCGAAGCCGCACACCGGCTGCCGCAGGTGCCGCCCGGGCACAAATGCGCGCGGCTGCACGGACACTCATTCCACATCGAGGTGCATGTGCGCGGGCCGCTCGACCCGAAACTCGGCTGGGTCATGGACTTTGCCGATATCAAGGCCGCGTTCGCACCACTGCTCGAACAACTCGACCACACCTATCTCAACGACATTCCCGGTCTCGACAATCCGACCAGCGAGAATCTCGCGTGCTGGGTCTGGACCCATCTCAAGCCGCGGCTGCCGTTGCTGGCGCGCATCGTCGTCCATGAGACCTGCACTTCCACGTGCACGTATGAGGGCTTGGCAGACGCGTGACGCATCCCTGGACGTCGCGTTTCTTGCAGCGCCGCAAGAATGTCTTTTCACCCAATGGATTGAATATAAACAAAATTTTAATTACATCCGCACGCGGCTGGCTGTTTTCTACTCAAACATGTTGCAATGCAACACGACCCTTGCTAGACTGCGCTCCACACTCACCAACACCCAGAGGCAATCATCATGTTCGAGCAGATCAATACCCCGTCCCTGGCGCTCGGCAAGGGTTATGTCGATGCGTTCGTCAAGGCCCAGGGCCTCGCCTTGGCGGGCTTGGAGCGCATCACCGAGCTCAACCTGAAGGCGTTCGAAGACCACGTCAAGGCGTCGGTCGATTTCTGGTCCGAAGCCGCCGAAGTGCGTGATTTCGAAGGCGTCAAGGCGATCTGGCCGAAGGGCGTGCAGCTGGCCAAGGAAAACGCCGAGAAGCTGTACGCGAATGGCCAGGAAGTGGCCGGCGTGTCGGCAAAGACCACCGAAGCGATCGGTTCGCTCGCCAAGGGCTCGTTCGAGAGCACCAACGAGACGATCACCAAGCAGGTCAATGCGGCCAAGAAGGCTGCCGGCGCCCGCTAAGCTTCAGTTTCCCAAGAAAATGGCGTGGTCACGATCTCCCCTATCGCGACTGCGCTTATTTCGAGGCTGGACGAAAGTCCGGCCTTTTTTTTGGCCCTGATTTCGCCCGCGCAAAGTCCGGCGGAGGCTGCGACAATATGCTGCGAGATGCCGCGCCGCGCCGGCCGCCTCGGTCCAGATCCGCGCCGCTCCTGCCTGGGAACGGTTCAGTGAACGCACGGGCGCGCGAACGTAGCGGTGAAACGTGGTCACAGGCTGCGGTTTGGATTGCGGCCACCCCGCAGCCATTGATAAACTGTGCGGCCGTTGGAGAGGCGGGGCCGCCGCGGGAGATGCGCTCCGCAGCCGAGCCTCCCCTTACCCGGGAGTTCCGCGTGCGCAATTCCATCGCCTACGGCTGGCAAGTGGCGACACGCACCGCAGCCCTGCAGATCGGCGCAACCCTTGTGGTATCGCTGGCAGCGTTGGGCTTCGACTGGCAAGCGGGCGTGGCCGCGCTGAGCGGGGGAATGATCGTCGCCACGGGCTCGATGTTGTTTGCACTACGCATGTTTGGCCGGGGCGTAACTCCGGCTCGCCATGCGCTGCGTTCCGCGTATGCGGCGCAGGGTCTGAAATGGTTCTGGCTGTGCGCGACGCTGTATCTCGCCATCGCCGTGTTCAAGCTGCCGTTTCCCGGCCTGATCGCCGGCATCCTGGCAGCGCAGTTCGCGTTTTGGATCGCCCTCATCGCAATCAGGTAGAACGATGACCACTGAAGGAGCCGGCTCGGTGAACATGACCGAGTACATCCAGCATCATCTGCACCACTTGCAGCTGAGCGTCGGCGACGGCGTGTTCATGAAGCTCAACCTCGATACGTTGTTCTTCACCCTGGTGACCGGCCTGATCTTCCTCGTGCTGTTCCTGCGCGTCTCGCGGCGCGC
Organism: Rhodanobacteraceae bacterium; assembly: GCA_003142815.1. Taxonomy (GTDB): domain Bacteria; phylum Pseudomonadota; class Gammaproteobacteria; order Xanthomonadales; family Rhodanobacteraceae; genus Dokdonella_A. The sequence continues at coordinate 158,523 of PLNP01000053.1, read as the reverse complement.
GACGGCCGGCGTGCCGGGCAAGCTGCAATGCGCGATCGAGATGGTCGTGCTGTTCGTCGACGGCTTGGTCAAGGAAACCTTCCACGGCCGCAGCAAGATGATCGCGCCGCTGTCGATCACGATTTTCTGCCTCGTGTTCCTGATGAATTTCATGGACCTGTTGCCGATCGACCTGCTGCCATGGGCGTGGGCCAGTGGCCATGCGCTGACCGGCCATGATCCCGCGCATGCGTATCTGCGCATTGTGCCGACCGCCGACCTCAACACCACGTTCGGACTCTCGCTCACGGTGCTCCTGCTGACCCAATATGTCGGCCTCACGCACAAGGGTATCGCCAAGTTCTTCGCCGAGTTCCTGACCGTGCCGTTCCAGGCTCCGGGTCCCGTCGGCAAGGTCCTGCTCGCCCCGTTCAATCTGCTGCTGCGTTTGATTGAGGAATGCGTGCGCCCGGTTTCGCTCAGCTTGCGACTGTTCGGCAACATGTACGCGGGTGAGCTGATCTTCATCCTGATCGCGGTGATGACGCTCGGCGCCGCGTTCGCACATTTCTCGACTTATCTGCTCGGTATCGGCCAGTTCTTTGCGGATTTTGCGTGGACCACGTTCCACATCCTGATCATCACGCTGCAGGCCTTCATCTTCATGGTGCTGACCATCGTGTATCTCAGCATAGCCGCCGAAAGCCATTGATTCGTCTTTTTTTTCCGCTTCATACCCAACCCTAGATCACCGGAGACAACCATGGAAACCATCGCTAACGTCGCCCAAGTCGCCGATGTGCTGAGCATGACAGCCATTGCCGCAGCCCTCTTGATCGGCCTCGGCGCCCTCGGCACCGCGATCGGCTTCGCGATCCTCGGCGGCAAGTTTCTCGAGGGCTCCTCGCGCCAGCCAGAACTGACTCCGATGCTGCAGACCAAGATGTTCATCGTCGCCGGCTTGCTCGATGCGGTGCCGATGATCGGCGTCGCGATCGCGCTGCTGCTGCTGTTCGCGAACCCGCTGCTCGGCTATCTCGGCGTCAAGTAACAACCCGCAGCGACCGTGCGACGGCCCTTAGTACTAGCCGTCGCCACGCAGGAGCAATGCAATGATTCCCAACATTACCCTGGTCATCCAGGGCCTGGCGTTCTTCGCCGTGGTTCTCGTGGTCATGAAATTCGGCTGGCCGCATATCATCGCGGCCATCGAGGATCGCCAGAACAAGATCGCCGAAGGCTTGTCGCAGGCGGAGAAGGCGCGCAAGGAGCTCGCCGATGCCGACGCGCGCGTTGCCGACGAGATCCGCAAGGCGCGCACCGAAGCGGCCACAATCATCGACAAGGCGCACAACCAGGCCAGCGAGATCGTCGACAAGGCGCGTCTGGACGCGGTCGTCGAGGCCACCAAGCAGAAGGCGATCGCCGCCGCCGAGATCGAGAGCATGGCGCACCGCGCGCGCGAGGAATTGCGCGGCAAGGTCGCGGCGCTTGCGCTCGCGGGCGCTTCGAAGATCCTCAACCGCGAGATCGATGCGAACGCGCACAAGGCGTTGATCGATCAACTGGTCACCGAGATCTGACCGATGTCGAACGCACTCACCTTCGCCCGTCCCTACGCACGCGCCGCTTTCGAGCTGGCGCGTTCGCACAACGCGCTCGGCGACTGGGCCGGCAAGCTCGCGTTCGCGGCGCAGATGGCGGCCGATCCGCGCGTGGCCAGCCTATTCGGCGATCCACGCGTTGCCGAGAACGACCTCGTTGCGCTGGTTCTGCCGGAAGGTGAAGCCGCCGACTCGCCGTTTGCCAGCTTCGTGCGCGTGCTCGCCGAGAATGGCCGCCTGCCGGTGCTGCCGGAAATCGGCGCGCTATTCGAGGAGCTCAAGGACGAGGCCGAGCGCGTGCTCAAGGTGAACGTGCGCTCGGCCACGCCGATCGACGCCGCCGAGACCGCGAAGCTCAAGGGTGCGCTGAAGCGCCGCTTCGGCCGCGACATTGAGATCGAACAAACGGTCGACGCCAGCGTGCTCGGCGGCGCCGTCATCGATGCCGGTGACGTGGTCATCGACGGCTCGGTGCGTGGGCGGCTGGCACGACTGGAACAGGCGTTGGCGCATTGATTTGTGCAGGAAGCCGGTAGCCGGTAGCCGGTAGCCGGTAGCCGGTAGCCGGAAAGACATTACCAAGCTCGGCTTTTCCGGCTATACCGGTTTCCGGTTCCCGGTTTCCGAATCGCAGAACTCAGTTGAAACCGTAGCGTGGCCCGACCGCGCACGACCTTAGGAACCAGCCATGGCAATCCAAATCAATCCGTCCGAAATCAGCGAGCTCATCAAGAGCCGCATCGAGAAGTTCAAGCTCGCCGCGGAAGCGCGCAACGAAGGCACGATCACCAGCGTGTCCGACGGCATCGTGCGCATCCACGGGCTCAATGACGTGATGTCCGGTGAAATGGTCGAACTCCCCGGCAACACGTTCGCGCTCGCGCTGAACCTCGAACGCGACTCGGTCGGCGCGGTCGTGCTCGGCAACTACGAGCACCTGCGCGAGGGCGACACCGCCAAGACCACCGGCCGCATCCTCGAGGTGCCGGTCGGCCGCGAACTGCTCGGCCGCGTCGTCGACGCGCTCGGCAACCCGATCGACGGCAAGGGTCCGCTCAATGCGAAGCAGACCTCGCCAGTCGAGAAGGTCGCGCCGGGCGTGATCTGGCGCAAGTCGGTCGACCAGCCGGTGCAGACCGGCTACAAGACCGTCGATTCGATGATCCCGATCGGCCGTGGCCAGCGCGAGCTGATCATCGGCGACCGCCAGACCGGCAAGACCGCGCTGGCGATCGACGCGATCATCAACCAGCGCGGCACCGGCATCAAATGCATCTACGTCGCGATCGGCCAGAAACAGAGCTCGATCGCGAACGTCGTGCGCAAGCTGGAAGAGAACGACGCGCTCGCGCACACGATCATCGTCGCCGCGTCGGCGTCGGAATCGGCCGCGATGCAGTACATCGCGCCCTACTCCGGTTGCGCGATGGGCGAGTTCTTCCGCGACCTCGGCGAAGACGCGCTGATCATCTATGACGATTTGACCAAGCAGGCTTGGGCGTATCGCCAGATCTCGCTGCTGCTGCGCCGTCCGCCGGGCCGCGAGGCATATCCGGGCGACGTGTTCTATCTGCACTCGCGCCTGCTCGAACGCGCCTCGCGCGTCAGCGAGGCCTACGTCGAGAAGTTCACCAATGGCGCGGTCAAGGGCAAGACCGGTTCGCTGACCGCGCTGCCGATCATCGAGACCCAAGCCGGCGACGTCTCCGCGTTCGTGCCGACCAACGTGATCTCGATCACCGATGGTCAGATCTTCCTCGAGACCGACCTCTTCAACGCCGGTATCCGTCCAGCCGTGAATGCCGGTATCTCGGTGTCGCGCGTCGGCGGCGCCGCACAGACCAAGATCGTCAAGAAGCTCTCCGGCGGCATCAAGCTCGCGCTCGCCCAGTACCGCGAACTCGCGGCGTTCGCGCAGTTCGCGTCCGACCTCGACGCGGCGACACGCGCCCAGCTTGAGCGCGGCCAGCGCGTGACTGAACTGATGAAGCAGAGGCAATACGCGCCGCTGTCGATCGCTGAACTTGGCCTGTCGATCTACGCGGTCGAGAAGGGTTATCTCGACGACCTGCCGCTGCCGAAGATCCTGCCATTCGAAGCCGCGCTGCACGCGCACTTCCACAGCAACTACGCCGACCTGATGAAGAAGATCGTCGATACCGGCGACTGGAACGACGACATCGAAGCCCAGTTCAAGAAGGGTCTCGAAGAGTTCAAGAAAACCGGTAGCTGGTGAGGAAGCCGGGATTCGTGGATTCGGATTCGGGATTCGGGATTCGTTCAACCCAGAACGCATCGCCTCTTTGATCTGACGAATCCCCAATCCCCAATCCCCAATCCCCAATCCCGAGCGAGCGAAGCGAGCACACATGGCCGGCGGACGCGAAATCAAAACCAAGATCAAGAGCGTGCAGAACACCCGCAAGGTGACGCGCGCGCTCGAAATGGTCTCGGCGTCGAAAATCCGCAAGGCGCAGGACCTGATGAAGGCCTCGCGCCCCTACGCGCGTCTGATGCGTCAGGTCATCGGCCACATCGCGCATGCGAACGTCGAGTACAAGCACCCGTTCCTGATCGAACGCGACACCGTCAAGCGTGTCGGCTACATGGTCGTCTCGACCGATCGGGGCCTCTGCGGCGGCCTCAACTCGAATCTGTTCCGCAAGCTGCTTGGCGAGATCCGCGAGTGGCAGGACAAGGGCGTCGAGGTCGACGTGGTCTGCATCGGCCAGAAGGCGACGCAGTTCTTCCGTCGGCTCAAGGTCAACATGGTCGGCAGCGTCACGCATCTCGGCGAGAAGCCGCAGATCGCGCAGCTGATCGGCGCGATCAAGGTCATGCTCGATGCGTACACCGAAGGCCATGTCGATCGCCTCAGCCTCGCCTACAACGATTTCGTCAACACGATGACGCAGAAGGCGACAGTCACGCCGCTCCTGCCGCTGCCGCCGTCCGCGGAGATGGTCACCACGCACGCGTGGGATTACCTCTACGAACCGGATGCGGAAAGCGTGCTTGAGCACGTGCTGACGCGCTACGTCGAGTCGCTGGTCTACCAGGCCGCGCTGGAGAATCTCGCCAGTGAGCACGCCGCGCGAATGGTCGCGATGAAGAGCGCGTCGGACAACGCGACCAACGCGATCGATTCGCTGACCCTTATCTACAACAAGGCGCGCCAGGCCGCGATCACCCAGGAAATCTCGGAGATCGTCAGCGGCGCAGCTGCGGTGTGATTCGCAATTCCCTGTAGGAGCGGCGCAGCCGCGACCATTCGCGGCTGCGCCGCTCCTGCACAACAGATTGGAAACAGAGGCAACCACCATGAACCAGGGCAAAGTCGTACAAATCATCGGCGCCGTCGTCGACGTCGAGTTCCCGCGCGAGTCCGTGCCGAAGGTGTACGACGCGCTGAAGATCGACGGCATGGCGATCACGCTGGAAGTCCAGCAGCAGCTCGGCGACGGCGTCGTGCGCACGATCGCGCTCGGCTCGACCGACGGCCTCAAGCGCGGTCTGGTCGTGACCAACACCGGCGAAGGCATCAAGGTGCCGGTCGGCAAGGCGACGCTCGGGCGCATCATGGATGTGCTCGGCAACCCGATCGACGAAGCCGGCCCGATCGGCGCCAAGGACAAATGGGTCATCCATCGTCCCGCGCCCGCCTATGACGAACAGGCCGCGACGAACGAGCTGCTCGAGACCGGCATCAAGGTCATTGATCTCATTTGCCCGTTCGCCAAGGGCGGCAAGATCGGCCTGTTCGGCGGCGCCGGCGTCGGCAAGACCGTCAACATGCTGGAACTCATCAACAACATCGCGACCCAGCACTCGGGTCTGGCGGTGTTCGCCGGCGTCGGCGAGCGCACCCGCGAAGGCAACGACTTCTACCACGAGATGATCGATGCGGGCGTCATCAGGCTCGACGACATCACGCAGTCGAAGGTCGCGATGGTCTACGGCCAGATGAACGAGCCGCCGGGCAACCGCCTGAGAGTCGCGCTGACCGGCCTGACCATGGCCGAATACTTCCGCGACGAGAAGGACGAGACCGGCAAGGGCCGCGACGTGTTGTTCTTCGTCGACAACATCTACCGCTACACCCTGGCCGGCACCGAAGTCTCGGCGCTGCTCGGCCGCATGCCCTCCGCAGTGGGCTACCAGCCGACCCTGGCCGAGGAAATGGGCCGGTTGCAGGAACGCATCACCTCGACCAAGACCGGTTCGATCACCTCGATCCAGGCCGTCTACGTGCCCGCGGACGACTTGACCGATCCGTCGCCGGCGACGACCTTCGCGCATCTCGACGCAACTGTCGTGCTCTCGCGCAACATCGCCTCGCTCGGTATCTACCCGGCGGTCGATCCGCTGGATTCGACCAGCCGCCAGCTCGATCCGCTGGTGATCGGCCAGGAACACTACGAGACCGCGCGCCGCGTGCAGGGCATCCTGCAGCGCTATAAGGAACTGAAAGATATCATCGCGATCCTCGGCATGGACGAGTTGGGCGAAGAGGACAAGCAGGCCGTCTACCGCGCGCGCAAGATCGAGAAGTTCTTCTCGCAGCCGTTCACGGTCGCCCAGGTCTTCACCGGCGCGCCCGGCAAGTACGTCTCGCTGAAGGAAACGATCCGCGGTTTCAAGATGATCTGCGACGGCGAGTGCGACCACCTGCCCGAACAAGCGTTCTACATGGTCGGCGGCATCGACGAGGCGTTCGAGAAGGCCAAGGCGATGGAAACGAAAGAAGCGGCGTCAGAGCCGGTAGCCGGTAGCCGGTAGAAGCGTAGCGGCTTTCCGGTTCCCGACTACCGGTTTCCGGCCACCGCCCTCCAGTAACGATTCGGACTCGAGACATGGCAACCACAATCCGCTGCGACATCGTCAGTGCCGAGGAAGAGATCTTCCACGGCAACGCGCAGATGGTCATCGCGACCGGCGAGATGGGCGAGCTCGGCATCGCACCGCGCCATACGCCGCTGATCACGCGCCTTAAGCCGGGCCAGGTCCGCGTGCACCTCGAAAACGGCGAGGAGCAGTTCTTCTACGTTTCCGGCGGCATTCTCGAAGTGCAGCCGAGCGTCGTCACCGTGCTCGCCGACACCGCGATCCGCGCCAAGGATATCGATGAAGCCGCTGCGCGCAATGCGAAGGAAGAAGCCGAGCGCGCGCTGGCGAACCGCTCCGACGCGCTCGAAGTCGCCCAGGCGCAAGCCCAGCTTGCCCAGGCAATGGCGCAGTTGCAGGCGCTGGAACACCTGCGTCGTTCGCTCAAGCATTGAGCGCTACGCGCCACGATGGATCGCAAACGCCGGCATCTGCCGGCGTTTTCGTCTGTCGCTTCAGCGATAAACCCAGTGCCGCGAGGCGAGAAAGCTGCCGATCGCAAGCACGCCATCGACCAACGGTTTGCCGAGCCATGCTGCGCGCAGCCCGAATTCCGCGCCGATCAGTGAAACCGCCGCGGTGCTGAGCGTGGTCGCACTGCACCAGAGCACCACATAGCGCCCGAACTGGTGCCAGCCCGGTCGATGACCGTCGCGTGCGAACGTGATGCTGCCGTTCAGCCAGTAGCCGAGCAGCGCGCCGCTGAGGCGCCCTGCAACGTTCGCGAAGCCGATCGCGAGACCGAAGTGGCTGAGCGCAACCATGACGCTCCAATCGAGCAGTCCTTGCGCCAGCCCGACCACGATGAAATGCCGCCCTTGTCGCAACCAACTCATGGCGTATCCGCCTGCGGCAGGCGCCGGGCATCACTCAGCGACCACAGCTCGGCATCGCCGGCCGCGCCCACGCGCACGGCACCCGCCAGCGCAAGGCCGGTTCGCTGCGCCTGGCTCAGGCGTTGCGGTCGCAGCAACAGCCAGTGCGCGTCGAGAGCGGCGATCAACTGTCGCCAGCGTTCTCCACTCGCGTCGGCATCCGCGATACTGCGTGCGCGCTCCAGCGTTGGCGCATACCAGGCCACGCTGCGTCCGCGGCCGCCGAGCTCCGCGATGTACGGGGTCTGCGGATCGAGCGCGAGCACGATCGAGTTGCCCGGATCGCGCCGCCGCAGATCGGCAATCAGCGCACGTTCGGGCGCATAGCGACGATAGATTTCCTCCACGTCGCCGCCGCTCGTGACGAGCTTGCGCAGCGCGTTGACGTGCAACAGCCAGTTCGCATTGGCCTGGAACGCCAGATTGAGCGCGCACACGCCGATCACGATGCGGGTGCACCAACGCGCACCGACTGCCGCCGTGGTCGCGACCAGCAGGGTCGGCAGCAACAGCGCCAGCCCCGGAAACGCGTACCGCGCATACTGCACCGGCAGCAGCGGCAACAGCATCGCCGCGCTGGCGGCGAGCGCGAGGGCGCGCGTCCGCGTGCCCGCCAGCGCGAGCAGCCAGGTTCCGCCACACGCGATCAAGACGAAACCGAAACCACCCTCCCAGGCTTCGAGATAGCGATCGGTAGCGAACGTGATCGACCACGGCAGTGCGATCCCGAAGCCCGCATGCCAGCGTGGATCAGCGAGCTGCCGAGGCGCCAGCGTGAGCGAGTGGAATACGCCATTGAACAGGGGCAGCAATGGATTGCCACTGACGTGCCATGCGTAGAAATAGCTCGCTCCGGCAATCGCACAGAACAGCAACAACGCGACCGGCAGGCGCGCCCATTCGACGCGCCCACTCGCACGCGCGAGCGCCCATGCGAGCAGCACCAATGCGGTGACCGCGTGGCCGAGCTTGAGCGCGACCAGACCGGCGATGAGCACCGCGCACGCGAACGTCAACCGGTGTTCTCGCGGCATCGCGATCGCCAGCGCCAAGGCCAGCGCCAACGCAGTCGCCGCAAGCTCGGTCTGCATGCCGCCGACAAGCGCCGCCAGCAGCGGCAAACTCGCAAACACCGCGACGGCCATCCAGCGCACGCGCGCCGTCGCGCCCAGCGTCGCGGTCAGACACCACAACGCGGCCGCGGATGAGAGCAGCCATAGCGCATCGACCGCACCACGCGCTTCGCGCCCCGCGAGCACCTGCGCGATGCCTTGCACAACATCGCCGAGCCACGGCGCCAGCGCCCAGATTTGTTGGGAGGGATCGAGCGCGTAGAAGCCATTCAACTGCAATTGGGTCGGCAAGCCGAGGTGATAGGCGAGATCGTCGGCCTGCAGCGTCGGCAGCCACGCGCCGGTCGAGGCGAGGCCGAGCAGGAGAACCGCGCCCGCTGCATAGTGTGGCGCGGCGGTGATCGCTTCGCGCAATGCCCGCCCTGCGCCCGCGGTCGTCTCGTGCAGCGCGCGAGCACGCGCCACGCAGAGGCCAAGCAGGATCGGCAGATACACGCTCCAGCGATGGATCGGCAATGGCAGCAACCAGCCGACCGCGCCGGCGATCAGGACCAGTCCGATCGGCAACGCCAGCACCAGGCGCAGCGCGGCGCCGCGCGGCACGAGCAGGCTGCCGAGTGCGATCGCGGCAGCCGCCATGAGCAGCGCTGCACCGGTCGGCAATACGCCGACAAAGAACGCGAGTGCCGCGAGCCACACGGCCGCCAACGCATGGGCCCAGGTCCAGGCGCACCAGCGCCGCAGCGGCCACGCGATCGCGATCGAGATCGCTGCCAGCAGCAACGCGTCGGCGAATCGGCGCCACGGCAGCACCGCCCACATCCCATGCAGCAGCAGGCCAGCCGCGCACGCCACTACCCCGGCCCAAACGAGCGCGACAGCGGCAGGATCGCGAAAACGCGCAAGCACTCGGCGGGACTCATCGGACGCGGGGCCGCGATCGTAGCAGGCCACGCGCGGCGATCTGGCGTCGCGCGGTCGCCATGGTGTACACGTCGCATCCAGCCGCCGCGCCATGGTTAGCCGTGATGCGACAGGTCCGCTGACCTCGCGCTCACACCCGATGCGGTATCGGCATGGCAGACTCACCTTGCCTCGCCAGCGCCGGTCGCTCCGAACCAGTGCGCACGCGGTTTGCCGGCGCCGCGCTGCCCAGCGTCACCGGCGCCACGCCAGACATCAACGCGGCCGAACGCACTGACGTGATCTTTGCGAACGGCTTTGAATTAGCATGCGACACTGTGCGTTCGCGAACGCTGCAAGCCAGCTGCCCCCGACACGCGCTGGCCGGTCTAGAATGTGCGCTGCGTCTCATCAATGGGATTTTCCGTGAGCGGCACTCCTTTGCACGTGATCGTCCTCGCCGCCGGCGAGGGCAAACGGATGAAATCAGCCAAGCCGAAGGCGCTGATGCCCCTCGCCGGGCGCCCGATGCTCGCGCACGTGCTCGACACCGCGCGTGCGCTGCAACCGGCACGCATCCATCTGGTGTTCGGCCATCTGGGCGACCAGGTGCGCGCCGCGCTGACCGATCTTGGCGACCTGACCTGGGTCCACCAGTCGGAGCAGCGCGGCACCGGGCATGCGGTCAAGCTCGCGATGGAGGGCGTTCCTTCGGATGCGCGCGTGCTGGTGCTCTATGGCGACGTGCCATTGATCCGCGGCGATACGCTGCGCAATCTGCTCGCGCTCGAAACGCCGCTGGCGGCGCTGGTGACCCAGCTGGAAAACCCGTATGGCTACGGCCGCGTCGTGCGCAACGGCATCGGCCGCGTCCGCGCCATCGTCGAGGAAAAGGACTGCACGCCGGAACAGTGCGCGATCACCTGGATCAACAGCGGCATTCTCGCCGCGTATGCGCGCCGCCTGCACGTCTGGATCAACAACCTGACCGACGCCAACGCGCAGCGCGAGTACTACCTGACCGATATCTTCGCGCAAGCCAACGACGAGGGCGAACCGGCCGAGGCAAGCCTGTGCATGAATCCACAGGAGGTGTTCGGCGCGAACGACCCGTGGCAGCTCGCCGCGCTCGAACGCCTGTATCAGCGCCTGCGCGCGACCCGGCTGGCGGCCGCCGGCGTGCGTTTTTCCGATCCGGTGCGTTTCGATATCCGCGGCGACGTGCGCGTCGGCCGCGACGTCGAGATCGACATCGACGTGATTCTCGAAGGTCTGGTCGAACTCGGCGACGAAGTGCGTATCGGCCCGTTCTGCCGTGTGCGCAATTCGACCCTGGCAGCCGGCACGGTCGTGCATTCGCATTGCAATCTCGACGGCGTCGTCACCCACGGCCCATGCGACATCGGGCCGTTCGCGCGGCTGCGCCCCGGCACCGAACTTGGCGCTGGAGCACGCATCGGCAACTTCGTCGAAACCAAGAAGGCGCACCTCGGCGAGAACTCGAAGGCCAATCACCTCAGCTACCTCGGCGACGCCGAGATCGGCGCCGATGTCACCATCGGCGCCGGCACGATCACCTGCAACTACGACGGCGCGCAGAAGCACGTCACGACGATCGAAGACGGCGCCTTCATCGGCTCGAACACCGCACTGGTCGCGCCGGTGAAAGTCGGCAAGAACGCGACGATCGGCGCCGGTTCGGTGATCGGCAAGGAAGCGCCGGCCGGCGAACTCAGTATCGCGCGCGCGCGCCAGGTGACGATTCCGGGTTGGCAGCGACCGCAGAAGACGTGATCCCGCGTCGCGGCCGCGATGTCGCGGCTGCGCCCGACGTAAATCCATATTGCTAAACTTGCCGTTCCTCGATCCGGAGCCGTGAATGGACGCTGCTGCACTGCCCCGCGCTGAACAGACACGTGTCGCCGTCATCGGTCTCGGCTACGTCGGCCTGCCGCTCGCGGTCGGATTCGGCCGCAAGCTGCCGACACTCGGCTTCGACATCAATCACGCGCGCATTGAGGAATTGCGCGAGCATCGCGACCACACCCTGGAGTGTTCGCCGGAGGAACTGAAGGCAACGCCGCAGCTTTCGTTCAGCGCGGACGCGGCCGACCTCAAGCGGTGCAACGTATTCATCGTGACCGTGCCGACGCCGATCGACAATGCCAAGCGCCCCGACCTGACGCCGCTGGAAGCGGCCAGCCGCACGGTCGGCAACGCGATCGGGCGCGGCGGCGTGGTGGTGTTCGAATCGACCGTGTATCCGGGCGCGACCGAGGAGGTCTGCGTACCGATCATCGAGCGCGAATCGGGCCTGAAATTCAACGTCGATTTCTATGCTGGCTACAGTCCAGAACGCATCAATCCCGGCGACAAGCAGCATCGTCTCGAAACGATCATGAAGGTGACATCCGGGTCGACGCCGGCGACGGCGGATTTTGTCGATGCGCTGTACCGCCAGATCATCACGGCAGGTACGCACAAGGCGTCGAGCATCCGCGTCGCCGAGGCGGCCAAGGTCATCGAGAACACGCAGCGCGACCTCAACATCGCGCTGATCAACGAGCTCGCGCTGATCTTCCATCGGCTCGGTATCGACACCAGCGAAGTCCTCGCTGCGGCCGGCACCAAGTGGAATTTTCTGCCGTTCAAGCCAGGTCTGGTCGGCGGCCACTGCATCGGCGTCGATCCGTATTATCTGACCCACAAGGCGCAGCAGATCGGCTATCACCCGGAGGTAATCCTGTCCGGGCGCCGCATCAACGATGGCATGGGCCAACACGTAGCGCAGCGCGTGATCAAGCTGATGATCCAGCGCCGCATCCATACCGCCGGCGCGAACATCCTCGTCCTCGGCCTCGCGTTCAAGGAAAACTGCCCGGACCTGCGCAACACGCGCGTGGTCGACGTGATCGGCGAGTTCAAGAGCTACAACGCGAACGTCGACGTCTACGATCCCTGGGTCAGCGCCGATGAAGCGCGCCATGAATACGGCCTCGACCTGGTATCCGAACTGACGCCGGGCAAATACGATGCGGTGATCCTCGCCGTCGCGCACCACCAATTCATCGAACTGGGCGCGGACCGCATCCGTGCGCTCGGCAAGCCCGGTTGCGTGTTGTTCGACGTGAAACAGGCGCTGCCGCGCGACAAGGTCGACGACCGGCTTTGATGACGACAGACTTTTTGTAGGAGCACCTAAAGGAGAATCGAATGCGTGTACTGGTCACCGGTGCCGCCGGCTTCATCGGTTCGACCCTGAGCGAGCGCCTGCTCGCGCGCGGCGATGAGGTGCTCGGCTACGACAACGTCAACGATTACTACGACCCGACGTTGAAGGAAGCGCGTCTCGCGCGGCTGACGCCGCATGCGAAGTTCGGCTTCGTGCGCGCGTCACTCGAGGACCGCGCGGCGCTGGAGAAGGCGTTCGCGGATTTCCATCCGCAACGCGTCGTCAATCTCGCCGCCCAGGCCGGCGTGCGCTACTCGATCGAAAACCCGTACGCCTACGTCGAAAGCAACCTGGTCGGCTTCATCAACATCCTCGAAGCCTGCCGGCACGCCAAGGTCGAGCATCTGGTCTACGCCTCGTCGAGCTCAGTCTACGGCGCGAACCGCAAGCTGCCGTTCTCGGTGCGCGATTCGGTCGATCACCCGGTCAGCCTGTACGCCGCGACGAAGAAGGCGAACGAGTTGATGGCGCACACCTACAGCCATCTCTATCAACTTCCGACCACCGGTCTGCGCTTCTTCACGGTGTACGGTCCGTGGGGCCGCCCGGACATGGCGCTGTTCCTGTTCACGCGCAAGATCCTTGCCGGCGAGCCGATCGAGGTGTTCAACCACGGCAAGCACACGCGTGATTTCACCTATATCGACGATACCGTCGAAGGCGTGATCCGCACGCTCGACCGCGTGCCGGCGGGCGATCCGGCCTTCGATCCGCTGCATCCAAACGCGGGCTCGTCGGCGGCGCCGTACCGCGTCTACAACATCGGCAACAACCGCCCGGTCGAGCTCGCGCGCTACATCGAGGTGCTCGAGGACAAGCTCGGCCGCAAGGCCGAGAAGATTCTGCTGCCGCTGCAGCCCGGCGACGTGCCGGACACCTACGCCGATGTCGAAGAGCTGTCACGCGACACCGGCTACGCACCGGCGACGCCGGTCGAGGAAGGCATCGGCCGCTTCGTCGACTGGTACCGAGCGTTCTACAAGGTGTAGCCGCGGGAGCTCGACTATTGATTCGGAACGAATCCAGATTCAGCGACCGAACCAATCATCATCAACGCGAACAACAGCGCGCGCGACCAGATGTACTCGGAAAACCCGGCCAGTGCCGGCGCGTCGCCGAAGTAGCGCACCTGCGACGCGAGTTTCACACTCAATGTCAGCAGGGGCAGTTCAAAGTAGCGCCAGCAGCACTAACCAACGCGTCGACTGTTGACGCAGCATCCGCAGCATGCAACCTCCCTCCCGATATATCGCGCAGCCGCGCCGGACGCCGGAACTCCGCTCCGTCGCGCTTCCACGCGGCCCCCGAAAAGCCATCTCGTGGTGCGATGATCCGCCGGTATCGGCCCGGCGGATCGCATCTGCCGCGCGGGGCAGTTTATCATCTTGGCAGCGCCGACCACCGCCAGCAAGGCGGATCGGCGCTGCCGTTCGGTCTCCAGCCAAGGAATACGCCCATGTGTGGAATCGTTGCCGCCACCGCGAACCGCGATGTGGTGCCGATCCTGATCGCCGGCCTCAAGGCGCTCGAGTACCGGGGCTATGACTCGGCCGGCATCGCGGTGATCGAGAACGGCAAGCTCGCACGTGTGCGCGCCGCCGGCAAGGTGCGCGAACTCGAGGCACTGTACCGGACCGCTCCAGTCGCAGGCACCAGCGGCATCGCTCACACACGCTGGGCGACGCATGGCGTGCCGAACACCGCCAACGCGCATCCGCATGTCTCCAGCGACCGCGTCGCCGTCGTCCACAACGGCATCATCGAGAACCATGCGGAACTGCGCGAGGAACTCAAGGCGCAGGGTTATCGCTTCACATCGGAAACCGACACCGAAGTGATCGCGCACCTGGTAGAACACGCGCTTGCCGGTGGCATGGACCTGCGCCACGCGGTGCTCGCGGCCACGGCGCGTCTGCATGGCGCCTTCGCGATCGCGGTCATGAGCCGCGACCAGGCCGGCCACATCGTCGGCGCGCGTCGCGGCAGCCCGCTGGTGGCCGGCATCGGCGACGGCGAGCACTTTCTGGGCTCCGACGTGCAGGCGTTGATCAAGCAGACCAACCGCTTCGTCTATCTCGAAGAAGGCGACGTCGCCGAGATCAGTCAGGACGGCCTCGCGATCTTCACTGCCGCGGGCGAGCCGGTCGAGCGCCCGATCCGCATCAGCGAGATGGCGGCCGACGCGGTCGAGCGCGGCGAGTATCGCCATTACATGCTCAAGGAAATCTTCGAGCAGCCGCGCGCGATCGCCGACACTCTGGAAGGGCGCATCGCCGAAGGGCGCATCCTGCCGAATATCTTCGGCGTCGACGCCGATGCGCTGCTGTCGCAAATCAAGCATGTGCAGATCGTTGCCTGCGGCACCAGCTATCACGCGGGTCTCGTCGCGCGCTACTGGCTCGAAGACCTGGCCGGGCTGCCGTGCAGCGTCGAAGTCGCCAGCGAATACCGTTATCGCCATGTGGTCGTACCCGCGGGCACCTTGTTCCTGGCGGTCTCGCAGTCCGGCGAAACCGCCGACACGCTGGCGGCGCTGCGCGAAGGCAAGCAACACGGCTATCTCGGTTCGCTGGCGATCTGCAACGTGCCGGAATCGAGCCTCGTGCGCGAATCGGACCTCGTGCTGATGACCCGCGCCGGTCCCGAGATCGGCGTCGCGTCGACCAAGGCGTTCACGACCCAGCTCACCGCGCTCGCACTGCTCGTCATCGAGCTCGCCCGCATCAACGGCATCGCTGCCGAAAAGTATTCCAGCCTGGTCGACGAACTGGCCACGCTGCCGCGTGTGATCGCGGACGTGCTCAAGCTGGAACCGGAGATCGCGAAACTCGCCGAACGCTTCGTGCCCAAACATCATGCGTTGTTCCTCGGCCGCGGCGTGCACTACCCGGTCGCGTTGGAAGGCGCGCTCAAGCTCAAGGAAATTTCCTATATCCACGCCGAAGCATATCCGGCCGGAGAACTCAAGCACGGCCCGCTCGCACTGGTGGACGAAGACATGCCGGTGATCGCGGTCGCGCCCAATAATCAACTTCTGGAAAAGTTGAAATCCAATCTGGAGGAAGTCCGCGCGCGCGGCGGCGAGCTGTTCGTGTTCGCCGACACCGACGCGCCGGTAAAACAGGACGGCGAACGCGGCGCTGTGGTCAAGGTCGCGTCCGGCGGCAATCTGATCGCACCGGCGGTGTTCACGGTGCCACTGCAGATACTCGCCTATCACGTCGCGTTGCTGCGCGGCACCGATGTCGATCAGCCGCGCAATCTCGCCAAGTCTGTGACCGTGGAGTAGGTCGGCCGGCACGTCGGCATACGCCATGCGCGGCGTGAGTCGGGGCGCTGCGCGCCGCCGACTTTTGGGGTCGTCCAGGTCACCGCCTTAGCAACGCGGCAAGCTGGCTTCTTGCGGCAGTTTGCCTTCCCGATGCAGCGCTTCCAGGCGCACGATCAGCGTGTCCATGACGAGACGGGTCTCGGTTCCGTTCGGCAGCACGGCGCGCTCGATCTGCGCCTGCGACAGCGGCCGGCTCGCCGTCTCCGCCTCTGGCCAGCTCGACGGCGAGGTCGGCGATGTGTGCGGTGAAAACCCGCGCGTCGATGCCCCCGTTGACGAATTCCCTGCTGAGCGCAAACTCGTTCTCTGCCATGACCCGCTCCTTCTGCTGATGTGGTCGACGCGAATTATGGCGCCAGAATTCCCGCGCGTACGCTGGACGCAGCGGGATTTCCGGCGCGGCGGCGGCGGGCCCTGTGGGGCGGCGAAGCGGAGTGAAGATGTCGGCGTCGCATCGCGGCGGAGGTCGCACGCGCGTTCGTGGCGCACAATGTCGGTCATGCGTATCTGCGTCTACTGCGCCTCCAGCGAACACTGCGGCCGCGTCTACCACGACGCGGCAACTGCACTCGGTCGCACGCTCGCCGAAGCCGGCTGCACGATCGTCTACGGCGGCGGTGCGGTCGGCCTGATGGGATCGCTCGCGAACGGCGCGCTCGCAGCCGGCGGCGAGGTGGTCGGGATCATTCCGCGCTTCATGACCGAGGTCGAATGGCAGCACCCAGGCGTCGCGAATCTCGAAATCGTCGAGGACATGCGCGAGCGCAAGCATCGCCTGTTGACCGGCTCGGACGCGGTCGTCGCGCTGCCCGGCGGTTGCGGAACGCTTGAGGAACTGTTCGAGGCGATGACGTTGAAGCGGCTCGCGCTCTACTTCAACCCGATCGTGCTGCTCAACACGAACGGATTTTACGCACCGCTCGAACGCTTCCTCGAGCAAACCATCGAGCAGCGCTTCATGAGTCCGCAGCATCGCGCGCTGTGGACGCTGGTCGATAGCATCGACGAGATACTGCCGGCAATCCGCAACACGCTGCGATGGGATGCGGACGTGCGTAACTACGCGGCGGTGCGGTGATAGTGCGACGATCTGATGTAGGAGCCGTGCAGCCGCGACGGACGTGGCCACGGAGCGAACACCCCCACCCAATCCCTCGCGCATCCTGCGCTCGCGAGTCCGGTCTGCACATCCCTGTGCAGCCGTTCCGGCGCGCGGCAGTACCGCGCGACTGCGCCCGCAGAAGCGGGCGCGAACAGCGAAGCTGGCGCGGAGCGCGAGCGCCAGGATGGCGCGAGTCAAGCCCATCTCACCCCCTTGAAGGGGAGGGCTTCAAGGCGGTCGCGGCTGCGCCGCTTCCTGCAGGAAGATCGTGTGTCCGCAGCGCGACCGATGATCAGTCGGAGCGGCTGATGTCGCGGCCGGCGTCGCCGCGCTTGGATTCGGAGGCGCTGTCCGGATCGTCGAACAAGCTGCCCGGCACCGCCTCATCGTTTTCAGATTTCTGCGCGACGCCGGTACCGGCGTCGTCGCTGGCCGCTTTCTGCTTTTCCCAGCGCGTGCGGATCGGGTTCGCCGATTCGGCCGATTCGAGCGTGGCCAGCAATTCCTGCTTGCGCGCATCGGGCAGATCCGCCCAATGGCAATCGGCGAGCGCGCCGGCCATCGAATAGAGCAGATTCAGGCTCGGCCGGAAACCCGCGCGCTTGATCTTGAGGAACGCCTCGACCGGACCGACCCGCGCGAGGTCCTCGACGCTGCGCACGCCGACCTGGCGCAGCCACGCGGCCGACTTCGGGCCGACGTTGCGGATCTTGATATCGCGAGCGCTCATGTCGTTCCCCGTGCCCGTGCGCGCATTCAACCGAGCGATGCCATGAAGACCGCACACAGGCGTTCCATGCCGACGCGATCGTCGTCGTCGAAGCGCGCGAGCGTTGGGCTGTCGACATCCCACACGCCCAGCAGGCGATCCCCGTCGAAGAGCGGCACCACGATTTCCGAATTGGATGCGCGGTCGCAGGCGATATGCCCATCGAATGCATTCACATCGCGCACGAGTTGGGTTTGCCGCGTCGTCGCGGCGGTGCCGCAGACGCCCTTGCCGAGCGCGATGCGCACGCAGGCGGGCTTGCCCTGGAACGGCCCGACCACGAGTTCGGACCCGTCGTACAGATAGAACCCGCACCAGTTGAGATCGGGCAGCGCGTGCCAGACCAACGCAGCGAAATTCGCCGCGTTCGCGATCGGGTTGCGCTCGCCGTGCAGCAGGCCGCCGGCCTGTTCGGCGAGGTCTGCATAGAGCTCGGCCTTGTTGGCGAATTGAATTGGGGCAGCGGCGAACGTCATCGGCGGATCATAGCTGGCGAGCGCATCATTGTATGCCTGCGCAGGTCGCGCCGACGCTGGCATACTGCGCCGGCAGCGGGAAATCACGATGAGCGAAGCGGCAATCCTGGACGACGACGGCTTTCGCGTGCGCGGCACCCAGCCGACGCGCGTGGACGCGTTCTTCGATGCCGCGTTCGCGTTCGCGGTGCCGCTTCTCGCCTACATCCTGATCGACCCGACCTTGATGGTGGTGACACGGCGCGAACGTGCGGCCCTCGCCGCACTTGGCGCGGACCGTGCGGCATGAGCGCACGTGGCGTGTTTGTCACCGGCACGGACACCGGCATCGGCAAGACCTACGCGAGTTGCGCGCTACTCGCCGCACTGCGTGCGCGCGGCCTGCGCGCGGTCGGTATGAAGCCGGTCGCGAGCGGCTGCCGCGCGACATCGCAAGGCTTGCGCAACGAAGATACCGACGCGCTGATTGCTGCAAGCGACCCGGCTCCCGCTTACGCCGACTGCAATCCGTTCGCGTTCGCCGAGCCGATCGCACCACATATCGCGGCGCGCGAAAGTGCAATCGAGATACGGCTTGATCCGATTCGCTCCGCTTACGCACGGCTTGCGGTTGGCGTCGATCGTATCGTCGTCGAAGGCGTCGGCGGCTGGATGGTGCCGTTTTCGGAAACGCTGATGCAGGCCGATCTGGTGCGTGCGCTGGATCTCCCGGTGATTCTCGTCGTCGGCCTGCGACTCGGCTGCGTCAACCACGCGCTGCTGAGCGTCCGCGCGATCCGCGACGATGGCTGCACCCTCGCCAGCTGGATCGCGAACCGCATCGATCCAACGATGGCCTGCGCCGATGCGAATCTCGCGACGCTGCGCGACCGCATCGGCGCGCCGCTGCTCGGCGTGCTCGATCACGCGCCCGGTGCCGCGTCGGAATACGCGGCCGACCAGCTCGACATGAGCGCACTGTGAGATGACCTCACCCGCGTGCGTGATCGTCAACGAAAACGCCGTTGCACGCTGGCTGCCGTGGTTGCTCGCGATCGCCGGTTTCGCATTCGATGTCGCCGCGTACTGGCCCGGCCAGATGTCGTTCGATTCCGCCTACGCGTGGTGGCAGGCGCGCGGCGGCGCGACCACCGACATCGTGCCGCCCCTGTTCGCGCTGGCTTGGCGGTTCTGCGATCTCTTCGTCGATGGGCCGGGGCTGCTGTTCGCCTTGCATCTTCTGTTGTTCTGGGCGGGGCTCGGCCTGCTCGCGCGCGCGCTTCAATGCGGGCCGCGCGCCACGGCCGCGCTGATGCTGCTCGTCGCGTTTGCGCCCGTGCCCTGGTTGTTGCGCGGCCACGTGTGGACCGATGTCGGACTGTTCTCGGCGCTGACCTGCGCAATCGGCGCGCTCGCCAGCGCAGAGGTCCGGCATCAACGCCGCTGGCTGCTGCTCGCCGCGGCGGCGATGTTTTACGCCGCCATGCTGCGCCATAACGCGCTGCCGGCGATGCTGCCGTTGTTCGCATGGTTCGTCTGGCGGGTGTTGCGCGACGTACGCGGGGAAGCCAAGCCCGCGCTATCGGATGTTGCGCTGAAGACGTTGCTTCTGGTCGTCGCGGTGGTTGGCGCGGGCCATTTGATCGACCGCACCGTCGATCGGCGCGTGCCGCTGTGGCCATCGCTGGCCGAGTGGGATCTCGCCGCGATTTCCGTCACGACCGATACCATGCTGTTGCCCGCTTTCATGATAGGCCCCGGGCTCGACATCGCCGATCTGGCCCAGGCGTTTCGCAGCTGGAGCAATACGTCGATGCTCGTGAACACGCGTCATGGCATGCGTGATCCGTTTTCCGCCGACTACTCGGCCGAACAGTTATCGCGTTTGCGCCACGCATGGCTGGACGCGATCGCGACACATCCACGCGCATGGCTCGCGCATCGTTGGCGGCTCACCCGTGCGCTGTTCGGCACGCATGCGCCCGATTGGCCGCATGAGTTGATCTATGTCGATGACGAAGTGCGCTATCGCGACAATCCACCGATCGCACGCAATGCCGGCGTCTTGCACGAAACGCTGATGCGCGCCGCCGCAGCGTTGCGCGCGACGCCGGTGCTGGCCGCGTGGCCGACTCTGTTGGCGGGCCTCGTCGCATTGCCGCTCGGATGGCGGCGACGACGCTCTGTTGCCGCCAGCACCGCACTTATTCTGCTTGCCAGCGCGTGGCTATACGCGTTGCCATTGACGCTGTTCGCGCCGGCCGCCGAACTGCGCTATCTCGGCTGGCCTTGCGTCGCCAGCCTGCTCGCGTTGGCATGTGCCGCGAGCGCGCCGCATCCGTCGGCACGCTGATAAACTCCGGGCTACTCCGCAGAGGGCAATCCATGAGCACCGTGCAACGCTACATGTTCACGATCGATGATCTGGTCAAGGCACGCGGCGAATCGCATGAACTTTCGTTCCAGGGCGACTCGCCGGAAACCTTCGCCGCGATGCTGCAAAGCGCGCTGCGCGAACCGTCGCTGTGGCAGCGCTGGCGCGCACTCCAGCCCGATCCGGACGCGATCGATCCGGCGCTCGGCCTCAACGACCCGGCCGCAACGGTCCAGGCGCACCAATCCGACCTGCACGTCAGCGTCGAGGTCAGGAGCTCCCTGCCGCACGCGATCATCAAACACCGCATGACCCTGTTGGTCGGCAAGCACTGGACCTTGCGCGACGTCAGCGCAGCCTGAGCGGGCGAGGAGCATGCGGTGCTCCTGCAGGAGTCCGTGCCATGGCAGAAGCGGCGACAAGGTTCAGGTACCGCCGCGCGGGTCGCGCTTGCAGCGCTCCTACAAAAGAGCACATGTCCTTGGAGAAGCGGCACCGCTGCGATTCGATTCCAGGCGTGTCAGCCGCCGATGCCGTTCGCGCGCATGTCCTGGCCGGGCCGAACGCGGGGGCAACTTGAACGAGTGCGCCTGGACCGGCCTGGTCTCCGGTAACGGTTCAGTACGCAAACTCGCGAAACACGCGGTCGATATCGCCGTTCCATGCACCGTGGAAGAGTTCCAGTTTGCGCTCTGCCGGCGTCTGGTTGGCGTCGACGATTTGCACCAGCGTATCGAGGAAGATGCTTTCGTCGGCGCCATGGCCATTCATGCGCGCGCGCCGCTGCAGGCCGTGCGCGGCGATCTTGATCGCCCCGGTCGCGAGGTCGCGCACCGTGCCGCTGCGGAATGGCAGTTTCAACGCGTACTTCGCTACGCCGTCGCGCAGCGCGTGGCGTTCTTCGCGGCTGAAGTCCTTGACCAGGTCCCAGGCCGCGTCGAGCGATGTGGAATCGTATAAAAGTCCAACCCAGAACGCCGGCAGCGCGCACAAGCGGCTCCAACGGCCGCCATCGGCGCCGCGCATTTCGAGGAATTGCTTCAGACGCACTTCCGGGAACGCGGTAGTCGTGTGGTCGGCCCAGTCGCGCAGGGTTGGCTGCACGCCGGGCAGTTCGGCGAGATCACCTGCGAGGAATTTGCGAAACGACTTGCCGGCCAGGTCGATGTAGGTGCCGTCGCGATAGCTGAAGTACATAGGCACGTCGAGCAGGTAATCGACATAGCGCTCGTAGCCGAAACCGTCCTCGAACACGAAATCGAGCATGCCGGTGCGATCGGGGTCGGTGTCGGTCCAGATGTGCGAGCGATAGCTCTGGTAACCGTTCGGCTGTCCTTCGGTGAACGGCGAGTCGGCGAACAGCGCGGTCGCGATCGGCTGCAATGCAAGTCCGACGCGGAATTTCTTGATCATGTCGGCTTCGCTGGCGAAGTCGAGATTGACCTGCACGGTGCAGGTGCGCGTCATCATGTCGAGGCCGAGCGAGCCGACCTTCGGCATGTAGTCGCGCATGATCCGGTAGCGGCCCTTCGGCATCCACGGCATATCCGCGCGGCGCCATTTCGGCTGGAAACCCATGCCGAGGAAACCGAGGCCGATTTCGTCGGCGACGGTCTTGACTTCCTTGAGGTGCGCGGTGACCTCGGCGCAGGTCTCGTGGATGGTCTCGAGCGGCGCGCCAGAGAGTTCGAGCTGGCCGGCCGGCTCCAGGGTGACCGACGCGTTATCGCGCAACAGCGCAATCAACTTGCCGTGTTCGAGCACGCGTTCCCAGCCGAAACGGGTCATGCCTTCGAGCATCGCGCCGATCCCTCGCGGCCCCTCCCAGGTCGGCGGGCGTAGATCATCGAGGCGGAAACCGAACTTCTCGTGTTCGGTGCCGATGCGCCAGCCCGTAGCCGGCTTTTCGCCTTGCGCGATGTAATCGACAAGCTGGTCGCGCCCGCTGATGGGTTCGTCCGCAACGGTGCTGGGGCCGGACATCAGAGACCTCGGAAAGAAGGGACGACCGGCGAGATGGGGGCCGCGCGCGGAAACAAAAGGACGTGCGGGCCGACGCCTACTTTTACGCAGCGCCGCGCAGCTCCAGCCAATCGGCAAACAGCGAGCGTGCTTCGTCGAGCCCGGTCTTCGCAGTCGATGAGAACAACTGCGCCGTCCCGTTCGGAAATTCGGCGGCCAATGTCTTGCGCACCGCGACCAGGGTGCGCGCGCCTTCGCTGCGCGACAGTTTGTCTGCCTTGGTCAGCAGACAATGGCAACGGCGGCCGCTGGCGGCGCCGAACGTGAGCATGTCGCAGTCGAACTCCTTCAGCGGATGCCGTGCATCCATGACCAAAACCAGTCCCTTCAACGATTCGCGGGTGCGCAAGTACGCATCCATGACGCCGCGCCAGTGCGCGCGCAACGCCTCCGGGACCTTGGCGTAGCCGTAACCGGGCAGATCGATGAGGCGGTGCGTGTCATCCAGCAGGAACACGTTGAGCTGCTGGGTACGACCGGGCGTCTTCGAGGTACGCGCGAGTCCGTGTTGATCGCAGATCGCATTGAGTGCGCTCGACTTGCCGGCGTTCGAGCGCCCGGCGAACGCGACTTCGGCGCCTTGATCGGGCGGCAGCTGGTCGAGGCGGTGCGCACTGGTCAGGAATTGCGCCTGGCGGAACGGATTGGCGGCCATGGTGTGCGACTTCGTCGAAGGGGGGCGGTTTGACCGCCTCGGTATGCACAGGGATAATTCCGCGGTTATCGGTCGGCAGAGCCCATGCAGACGTTGCAGCGACGCAAACCTAAGTTATCCCCACGATTTTTCCAGAGTGAGTGTATGAGCTTTCGGCGCGTCTTTGTTCAGAACATGCTCGCCCTCACGACGCTGTCGGCGTTGGGCATGGCCTCGGCGCAGACGCCTGCAGACACCGCAGCCAAGCCCACTGCGGCCGAATCGACAGCCGCCGCCCCGGCCGCGACACCCGCCGCGACGGCTGCAACCACGCCGGCGCCCACCGCCGCGCCGGGCGCAACCGAAGCCGCCAAGTCTGCCGCCGCGGCGGCAGGCGCGATGATTCTCGGCTATGCCAAAGCCGGTGAAGGCAAGGCCGCCGTGTGCGGCGCCTGCCACGGCATGGATGGCAATCCTGCGGACAAGCAATATCCGAAACTGGCCGGCCAGAACGAAGCCTACATCGCGCGCGAGCTCATCCTGTTCAAAACCCAGAAGCGCCGGAATCCGATCATGCTCGGCCTTGCGTCCGCGCTGTCGGAGCAGGATATGCACAACATCGGCGCCTATTTCGCGACCAAGACCGTGCTGCCCGGCGTCGCCGACGACAAACTGGTCGAGGCGGGCCAGGCGCTCTATCGCGGCGGCGATGCCAAACTCGGCGTGCCCGCCTGCATGGCGTGCCATGGCCCGGATGGACGCGGCATGGCCGGCACCGGTTTCCCGCAACTGGGCGGCCAGTGGACCGATTACGTTGCGGCCAAGCTCAAGGATTGGAAAGGTGGCACGACCTGGGGCGACGATCCCATGGCCAAGATCATGCCGGCGATCGCGCAGGGCCTGACTGATGCTGACATCAACGCGGTCGCTTCCTATGTCGAGGGCCTGCACACGGCCGCCGCGGGAACCACGACCGCCTCGAAGTGATCGAAGCGCCGCGCAACGATTGCAGCCACGTTCAGCGGCTCGGCCCGACACTCGCGCCGCCTTGCTGCGCGAGTGTCCTTGCGCAGTGTGCAAACCTACCCGGAGAATTCGATGTTGAAGCGTGCTTCTGCCCTGTTGTTCGGCCTCGCCTTCGCCGCGCTCGCGCATGCCGCGGGTGACACGTTTGAAGCCGGCAAGAATTGGTTCCCGGTCGAACCGCCGCAGCCGACCAGCACCGGCGACAAGGTCGAAATCGTCGAAGTGTTCTCGTACGCATGCCCGGCCTGCAACGTGTTCCAGCCGACCGTGGATAAGTTGAAAGCCGCGCTGCCGGCGAACGCCGAGCTGGTATATCTGCCCGCTTCGTTCCGTCCCGATGAAGACTGGCCGGTTTTCCAGCGCGCGTACTACACCGCGCAAGCGCTCGGCATCGCCGACAAGACGCACCAGGCGACGTTCGATGCGGTCTGGAAGGAAGACGGCACTCTGCACATCGCCGATCCGACCACGCATCGTCCGATCAAGCCGCTGCCGACGATCGAAATTGTTGCGGCGCTGTACGCCAAGTTCGGCGTGAAGGCGGAAGACGTGGTTGCGACCGCGAAGTCGTTTGCGATCAACGCGAAAATGAAGAACGCCGACGCGCAACTCAAGGCGTACGGCGTGGATTCGACACCTTCGCTGATCGTCAACGGCAAGTACCGCCTGACCGTCGTATCGGCTGGCGGTATCGACAAGGTCATTCCGCTGGTCAAGTTCCTGATCGAAAAAGACAGCGCCAGCCATTGATGATCCGGCTCTCAGAGTTTGAGTGCCTGAGCAACAAGGCCGCCCGATCGTTCACCCGCAATCCAGGAGCCCAGCGATGTTCATGCGTTCATTGATCCTGATCACCGGCCTGTTGTCCGCTTCGATCACGTTCGGCGCCGACACCACCGCGCCGAAATGGGAAGCTGGCAAGAGCTACTTCTTGATCGACCCGCCGCAGCCAACCAGCACGGGTAACAAGATCGAAGTGCTCGAAGTGTTCTCGTATGCCTGTCCGCATTGCGCGCATTTCCAGCCGTATGCGGAAAAGCTCAAGGCGAGCCTGCCCGCGAACGCCGAGTTCCGTTTGATGCCGGCCGATTTCCAGCCGCTATGGGTCCTGTTCGCGCGCGACTTCTATGTGGCCAAGGGTCTCGGACTCATCGACAAGACGCACCAGGCGATGTTCGATGCGATCTATCGCGACACCCAGCCGATGAACACGCTCGATCAGATCGCCGACTTCTACGCCGCACACGGCGCCGATAAGGCGACGTTCCTGTCGACTGCCGAATCGTTCGTGATCGAAGGAGATCTGGCCCACGCGCACCAGATGGAAATCAACTATGGCATCGACTCGACGCCGACCCTGATCGTCAACGGCAAGTACCGCGTCGTCGCCAACGCCGAGGAAAAGATCGGCTTCGACGAGATGGTCGAGATCGCGCAATATCTCGTCGCGAAGGAAGCGGCGCAGAAGAAGCATTGAGCTTCTGATGCCGTTGCTTGATCCGGAACTTCGATTGCCGGCGGGCAGGAACGTTGGCGCCAGCGCGTGGTCTCGTTTACGCTCCGCCATCACGATCTTTTCGACGAGGACATGAACATGCTGAAGCGTATTGGCCTTCTGCTCACCGGCGTGCTGCTGGTTTCGACCTGCGGCGCCGCCGAAAATGGCGCGGCCCCTGCGACACCAGCGACGAACTGGGAAGTCGGCAAGAACTACTTCGTGATCGATCCGCCGCAGCCCACCGCGAGCGGAGACAAGGTCGAGGTCCTCGAAGTATTCTCGTACGCGTGTTCGCATTGCGCGAATTTCCAGCCGTATGCCGAGCAACTCAAGCAGTCGCTGCCAGCGTATGCGAACTTTAGCTACATGCCGGCGGTGTTCAACGCGGATTGGGAACCGTATGCGCGTGCGTTCTACACCGCGAAGTCGCTCGGCGTGCTCGACCAGACCCACCAGGCGCTGTTCGACGCGCTGCACCGCGACCACATCCCGCTGCGGACGATCGACGATCTGGCGGGTTTCTACGTGCAACACGGCGTCGACAAGGCGAAGTTCCTTGCTGAATCCGCCTCGTTCGAGGTCGAGAGCAAACTCTCGCGCGCCAATGAGATCGTCAAGAAGGACGGCATCGACGGTACGCCCAGCGTCGTCGTCAACGGCAAGTACCGCGTCACTGGCGCATCGGCCGGCGGCTATCCGCAGCTGATCGAGTTGGTCGACTGGCTGGTCAAGAAAGAGCACGCGAGTGCAGCGCCAACGCAGCACGCGACGCCGGCGCAGCCAGCAAAACACGCAAAGAAGAAGTAGCACCGAAACGAGGCGGATATGGCGCCATCCCGGCGATCGCGCGCTGCACACGGCTGCCGGGATGACGGTGCGATCTGCGCACAATCGCGAGCGCGCCTGCATCCGCGCTGAATTCTGCATGACGATGCCGCTTGTCGCGATCGCACGCGCTGGTTAGCCTCAGTTACATGAGTCCTCATTTGCCAGCAGCGAGCCCTGCCGCCGACGCGCGGCGCTTGAACCTGCTCAGCTGCAACATCCTCGCCGGCGGCAGCATGCACGGTTATGGCGACTACGTGACGCATAGCTGGCGCCACATGTTGCCCAACGGCAAGCGCGCGAACCTCGACGGGCTCGCCCGCGTTATCGGCGATTTCGACCTGGTCGGCCTACAGGAAGCCGACGCCGGCAGCCTGCGCTCGGGCTTCCTCAACCAGACCCAATACCTCGCCGAGGCGGCCGATTTCCCGTTCTGGAGTCATCAACCAAACCGGCGCGTGTCGCGTCTGGCGACATCGAGCAATGGACTCCTCGCGCGCTGGCAGCCCGATGAAGTGCTCGACTACCCACTGCCCGGGCGCATTCCCGGCCGCGGTGCGCTGTGGGCGCGTTTCGGCAGCGGCGCCGACGCGCTTGTCGTGGTGATCGCGCATCTTTCGCTCGGCAAGGTCGCGCGCGCGCGCCAACTCGCGTTTATCGCCGAACTGATCGGCCAACATCCGCACACCGTGCTCATGGGCGATTTCAATACGCCGGCGCGGAGCAAGGAACTCGACCTGCTTTATTCGCGCACCTTACTCGGCCGGCCGGAGGATTCTCCGGCCACCTTTCCGAGCTGGCGACCGACGCGCGCGCTCGATCACATCCTGGTCTCGCGCTCGCTGGTCGTGGAACGTCTGTGGGCTTTGCCGCATCCGGTCTCCGACCACTTGCCGATCGCCGCGCGCGTGCGTTTGCCCGAATCGATGACGGCACCGTTGAGCTAGGCCATTCGAGAGCGCGGCGATCTCCTACTCTTGGCGCCTCGTCCGTCGCCCAATCGCCGCCGGGGCAGCCTCCACCCATAGCCGTACGTGCTGGGCGCGCCGTCGTCCACAGCGGTCGACTACCGGCTGACCACGACCACTCAATCCGTGGCCCGCAGTCAACGGCGCTCGCGTTGGGATGTTGGTGTTCGCTGACACTGTCAGCCTTGAAAGGAGATTTATGAACCTGCGTCGCCGTCTGGGTGGTCGCTCGTCGTTGCGACAGCGGCCCACAGCCAACCGGCAGGAGTCACTTTGCGCCAGCCCACACGCCGGTCAATCGCGATCCGACGCAATCGGCGCAGCCGCGCGGTCCCAACGCGGCTCCGACCATCCGAGGCCGGTGCCGAATGCCAACGCCACGGCAACAGCCGCATCCGCAGGCGGCGCCGCATCACGCCCACCCGCACCGCACAGGAATGGCGAACCGCGCGGAGGCTGACGCGCCAGGACGTGTTGCTCGCACACACGGAAAAGGGGCCGCACATGGCGGCCCTTTTTCTTTCAAGCGATGAAGCCGATCAGAACTTGATGTTCGCCTCGATATAGCTGAAGCGGCCCGGCAGGTCGTAGGTCGATGCGTCGTAGCCGTTCAGCGAGCACGACAGGCAGACCGGCGGATCCTTGGCGAACATATTGTTGATGCCGCCGGAGATGCTCATGTCGTAACGGACCGGCAGCTTCCAGCTGACGCGCACGTCGTGGAACGTCGTTGCACCGAGCACGTGGGTGCCATCCGTGCGACCGCTGCCCAAATTGTCTGGTTGGCTGCAGATCGGGAAGCCGGCGGCGCCCGCACAGTCTTCCTTCAGACTGGACAAGTAACGCAGCGTCCAGCTCGCACTCCAGTCCGCCAGCGCCCAGTTCGCGGTCAAGGTCGAGCGGATGCGCGGAATCCCGCTGTCCGACACTTCCCTGCCCACCGCGCTCGGTTCGGCAGCACCGGTGTCGGTCGCGACCGCCAAGTATTCGCCTGTGTAGGTGATCTGCCAGTTCACGCCGAAGTGGCCGACGCCGGTTTCCGGACTCAGCCAGTTGATGCCGAGATCGTAGCCATGCGTGTCGATGCGGCCGAGATTGCGCAGCGTGTTGTTGAAGCCGTTGATCGACCCGTTCGCCGCGCGCGTGATGCCGGTGCAATACAGCGGATCGAGCGTCTCGACGCAGCGGTTCAGCTGGGTCTGCGCCGCCGGTGCCTGGATCGCGTTCTCGACCTTGATGCGGTAATAGGTCAATTCGAAGTCGAGCTTCTTCGACCAGCCGGTGTTGTCCGCCCAGCCGGGGCTGTAGACCGCACCCAGCGTCGAACTCTTCGAGGTTTCCGGTTTCAGGTTGGGGCTGCCGCCGGTGATGATCGAGATCTGCGGGTTGTTCTGGGTGAAGCCGGCCGGCACGCCGAGCGTCGTGCAGTTCGCGGTCACATTGCTGCTGCAGGGATCGTTCAAGACCGCATCGAAACGCGAGAACGTGCTGAACAGCTCGCCGATCGAGGGTGCACGGAAACCCTCGGCCCAGGTGCCGCGCAGGGTCAGGTCATCGAACAATTGCCAGCGCAGGCCGAGCTTGTTGTTGGTCGTGCCGCCGAAGTTCGAGTAGTCCGAGTAGCGCGTCGCGGCGCTGAGGTCGAGATGCTTGGCGAACGCGACATCGGCGAGCAGCGGCACATTGAGTTCGAGGTAGTACTCGTTGACCGAATAGCCGCCGCTGGTCGGGCCGGACGGCACGCCATTGGAATCGCCGGCGGTCACGATCGAATCCGGCGTGTATGAACCATTCAACTTGCGATGTTCGTAGCCGGCGGCGAAATCCAGCGGGCCGGCCGGCAGCTGCACGATGTTGCCGGACATATTGGCCGTCCACATCTCCAGTTCCTGCTTGCTGCGGTCGTTTTCGGTGAACAGGATGTAGTTCAGCATCGCCGGCGTGATCGTGCCGGGACCGCCGAACAGGTTAAGCGGCACGCAGGGTGCGGTGCATTCGGCAACCGGGCCGAGCGCATTCATGATGTGGCGAATGTTGTAGGTACCGTTGACGGTCTGGCTCGCATCGTTCGTGCTGTTGACGTAGTTGACGTCCCAGTAGAACTGGTGGTCGCCGAAGTTCAAATCGCCATTCAAGCCGGTTGCGTAATACTTGGTGTCCACGCTCTGCTTGAAGATGCGCGGACCACCCTCGATCGGGCGCCGGCCGAGACCGTAGTCCGGGCTGTTGCCGTCGAGCGAGAACCCGAACGGGTTGTACGGATTGGTCGCATCCACGCCGACGCGGTAGCACAGGTCGATCGCCTGGCAGAACTGCTGGCCGAGGAAGATCGGTTCGGGCGCCGCCTGGTTGGTCGAATCGCGCGTGTTGTACAGGTCCTTCATGTAGAAGTTGACGTGGTCGGTGATCCGGTAGGTACCCTGCGCGAAGATGCCGGTGCGCTCCTGCGGGGTCAGCAGCAAGTTGAACGGCGCAAAGTTGAAGCGATCCGGCGTGCCGAAGTGGTGGAATCCATCCGGAAACGACTGCAGCCCGCCGGCACCGGCAACGCCGTTTGCGGTGATGTTGCAGAACCCTCCCGCGCACAGTCCGCCGAAATCCCCGCCATTCGGCGTATCGAACAGATAGCGCGTGTACGGTGTCGCCGAGCTGCCATTGGCGAGTCCGGTACCGGGCACCGGCACGCTCGACTGGTCCCAGGCGCCCGCGCTGATGCCGTTCTGCTTGAACCGGCTGATGTCCATGAAGAAGTCGAACTTGTCGGTGCTGCCGCCGAGCGAGACATTGCCCGAATAGGTCTTGCCGTCGCCGACCGAATAGTCGCCGGCATAGACATGCAGACCGAGGCCGTTCTGCTTCTTCTTGGTGATGATGTTGATCACACCGGCGATCGCGTCGGAGCCGTACAGCGACGAGGCGCCATCCTTCAGGATCTCGATGCGGTCGACGATGCTGGCCGGGATCGTGTTGAGGTCGACCGCGGCCGAGACGCCCGAGGCCGCGGATTCGTTGACCCAGCGCAGGCCGTCGACGAGGATCAGGGTGCGCTTCGCGCCGAGGTTGCGCAGCGAGATCGTGGTCGAACCCGAACCTACGCCGCCGCCGTCCGGCGGAAAGCCGAAGTTGCCGGCCGAGTTGAATTTGGTGTTCAACGAGGAACCGCTGACCGACAGCCGCTGCAGCACGTCGCCGATCGAACCCAGACCCGTCGCCTCGATATCCTTCGAGGTGATCGTCAGCACCGGCGTCTGGCCCTCGACCTCGGCCTTCTTGATGCGCGATCCGGTGACTTCGATAACCTGCAGCTTTTGTGCGTCATCGCCGCCTGTGTCCTGGGCGAACGCGGGAACGACATACAGGGCCGACAACACGGCGCCGGCCAACGTATTCACAGCCAGCTGAACAAGACGACGTGAACGCATGAAAACTCTCCCCAAGGGTCGATTGGATGAAGCGGTGGTGGCACGAGGACGCACCGCAGCGCGTATCGCTGACACAAATTGTGAATAAAATGTAAACCAATTGTTTGCTTTTTGCTACATTTCGGGGAAAAACGCAACATGCGTCCGATGGACGGCTAAACCGTCCATGCCCAGTGCGCCCCGGCACCGTCAGGAATCACCGCGGCGGCTACACTGGCCGCCTCGATCCCGGTCTGGTTGCGTTTGTATGCGTCTTCCGCCCCGCCATTGGCGGCTGCCTTGGTTTGGGCTTCTCTGTGCCGCGTTTGCCGCCTCGGCGCTACAGGCTGCCGACCGGGCCACCGAGCGCGTGCAATTCCGCGCCGCGCTGGCCGCCGCGTCGCGGCCGCCGGAAGACGCCTGGAAGAAGGTCGCGGTCGGACTCGACGCCCACTATCCCTTGTATCCATACATCGAACTGGCCGCGTTGCGACTGCGCATCGCGAAACTCGAACGCGGCGAGGTCGAGCGTTTCCTGACGCGCTGGCCCGATTCGCTGCCAGCCAACGACTTACGCGATGCCTACCTGCGCGAACTCGCGCGTCGCGGCGACTGGGCGACCTTCCGTGCGCTCTGGAAAAAGAGCAGTGAGCGCGACCTGCAATGCGACGAGCTGCAGGCGCGCCTCGCCGCTGGCGCAAAGCTCGATTACGCCAACGATCTCGACTCACTCTGGGCAGGCGCACGCGCGCTGCCGAGCGCCTGTGATCCGGTATTTCTCGCGGCGCGCAGCGCTGGCGTGCTGACCGATGCGCGGGTTGGAGAACGCCTGCAGCGTGCCGCCGCCTCGGGCTATGCGGAAACGGCTGCGAACGCGGCCTCAATGCTGACCGGCGCCGATCGCGCCGCTGCCGACCGCATCGTCGCCGCACTGCGAGATCCGGCCCTGACGTTCGAGAAGGCGAAAACATGGGCCGACGAACCGCATACGCGTGAGGCGATCGCGTACGGTCTGGCCCGTTACGCACGGCGCAACAGCGCGGCGGCGGAAACGGCCTGGGCCGATCTCCAAACCCGGTTCAAGTGGGACGCCGCGCAGAAGAATCGCGTGCTCAATGCGCTCGCGCTGTATCGCGCAACCAGCTATTCACCCGACGCGCTCGCGCGCCTGAAGGCGTTGCCTGCGGACGCCGCGGATGATGCGACGCGCGAATGGCGGGTGCGCATTGCGTTGACCAGCGGCGACTACCAGGAAACCCTCGCCGCGCTCGATGTCATGTCAGCGCCGCAGCAAGCCGACTCGCGCTGGCGCTATCTGCGCGCACGCGTGCTGAGCAAACTCGACCACAACGCCGAGGCGACTCCGATCCTCACCGAGGTCGCGCATGAGGCGAACTTCTACGGTTTCCTCGCGGCGGACTGGAGCGATCAACCGTACACGATCTGCGCGCGCACGCTGGCCGGCGATCCGAAGACCGAGGCGGCGCTCGGAAGCCAAGCCGACCTTGCGCGCGCATTCGAATTTCGCGAACTCAACATGCTGCCCGAGGCGCGCCGCGAATGGAATTTCGCGATGACCAAGCTCGACGAAAACCAGCGCCGCCTCGCCGCTGATGCCGCGTACCGGCGCGGTTGGTACGACCGCGCGGTGTTCGCGTTCTCGGCCGATCCGGAAACACAGCGGCTGTACGAACAACGTTTTCCGCTCGGCATGGAAAACCAGGTCAAGCGCGAGTCGCGTCAGGCCGGCATTGATCCGGCCTGGGCCTACGCGATCATCCGTGCCGAAAGCGCGTGGATGACCGATGCGCATTCGGGTGCCGACGCGTACGGCCTGATGCAACTCCTGCCCGGCGTTGCGAAGCAGTTGGCGAAAGCCGAGAAACTCCCCTACTCCAACGCGCAGGATCTATTCGATCCGGCGCTCAACGTGCAGCTCGGCACGCGCTTCCTTGGCAAGATGGCCGACAAGTACGAAGGCAGTCCCTGGCTCGCGAGCGCGGCCTACAACGCGGGCGAAGCGCCGGTCGGGCGCTGGCTCGACGCGCGCGGCGCGCTCGATCCGGATTTCTTCATCGAAACGATTCCGTACAAGGAAACCCGCGAATACGTTTCGAGCGTGCTCGCGTTCAGCGTGATCTACGACTGGCGCATGAACGGCACGGTGCTCGCGTTGTCGGCGCGCATGCCGAGGATCGGACGGGCCTACCAGACGCCGACCGCGCAGACGCCGCGCAAGGCTGTGGTTTGTGCAGCGCCCAACGCGCCGGCCGTTGCGAGCGCGCCGCACTGAAACGTCGCAGTTCAGCCGAATGCGATACGCCCTCCGTTGACCCGGCACGCCGAACGCGCACTCGATCTCGATGGCATGGGGCGTTTGTTCGCGATGTCCGCGCGGCGCGAATTGAACAGTCTCGCCTGCGTGCGCTAGCGCCCCGAATTCGGTCGCAACGGCATGTATCGCTTGCGCGTGCGCGAACGCAGCCAGGACGGCGACGATGCCGCGAGCACGCGCGTTCGATCCGCGCGTCGCGCCTGTTCGGCGACGACATCACCCTGGCCCTGCTCGAAGCGCGGCTCGAACAGGGCTGGCGGATCAAGAGCACGCGACTGTCCGAAACATTCGGCATCGACGCGTTCCACGCCCAACACGGCGCCGACGCGTTGCCGCTGTTCAGTGTCGACGAACAGAACCGCGTCCATGTCGTCAACGAGGCGCGCGCGCTGGAGGCCAGAGCCGGTTGCTCGCTGACCGCGCTGGTGCCACCGCGAGCGGACAACGACGCGCTCGCAGTCGCAGCCTGAGCAGCCGCGCCTTTCCATGTAACGCCGAAGCGCGTCAAATGACGGCCAATGATTCGGAATGAATTCAGATGCAGCGGTCGAATCAATCCCCCGCCCAAACTCTGAGTGCCGGATCAATAACGCATCGTGATCAGCGTCGAGTTTCAGCCCCTCTACCCTCGGGAGAGGGGTTGGGGTGAGGGTTCGGTCAACGTGCAGTGCTGCGATCTTTGCCGGACCCTCATCCGGCCTTCGGCCCCCTTCTCTCCCAAGGGGACTTTCTTCGGTCGCCGAGGGGAGAAGGAAAAGAACTGAAACTCGACACGAATCAGGTAACGCATTGGAGTAGCGCAAATGAAATCGCTCAAAATTGTCGTACTTGGAGGAACCGGTTTCGTCGGCAGCCATCTGGTGCCGCGCCTGCAGCGCGATGGGCATACGCTCAAGGTGCTGTCGCGCAATCGCGATCTGCATCGCGAGCTTGGTGTGCTGCCGGGCGTGAGCGTCGACAACGCGGACGTTTGCGATCGCGCCGACCTCATCCGCCATCTGGCCGGCGCGGACGCGGCGATCAATCTGGTCGGCATCCTCAACGAGCGAGGCAGCGATGGCAGCGGATTCCGCAAGGCGCATGTCGAGCTGACCGAAACCGTGATCGCGGCTTGCGCCGCGAGTGGCGTTTCGCGTCTGCTGCAGATGAGTGCGCTGCGCGCAGGCGAAGGCGACAGCCACTATCTGAAAACGCGTGGCGAAGCTGAAGCGCGGGTCAAGGCGTCAGCACTGGCGTGGACGATCTTCCGCCCCTCGGTGATCTTCGGGTTCGGCGACGGCTTGTTCTGCCGCTTCGCGAAATTGTTGCGCATCGCGCCGGTGCTGCCGCTCGCCCGCGCCGGTGCGAAGTTCGCACCGGTCTACGTCGGCGATGTCGCCGAAGCGTTCGCGCGCGCGCTGGTGCACAAGCATACGATCGGTCGCGTCTATGAACTCGCCGGCCCGCGCGTGATCGCGCTCGGCGAACTCGTGCACTGGACCGCGCAGATGATCGGCAAGCGTCGCCTCATCATTCCGCTGCCGGACACACTCGGTTTCGTGCAGGCCTGGCTTGGCGAATGGCTGCCCGGAAAACCCATTTCACGTGACAACTTCCGCTCGCTCAAACTCGATTCGGTCAGCGACGAAGACGGCCTCGCCGCGCTCGGCATCGTCGCGACGCCGATGGAACTGGTGGTGCCTGCATTGCTGCGCGGACAGGGCCGTCAGCAACGATACGACACGTTCCGCGCAGAGTACTGAGCGCGACTGCACCTGCGCGCTGGCCACCTCGCCTCCTCTGGCACAATCGCAGGATGCAGACCTATCTCGTCGGCGGCGCGGTCCGCGACAAACTACTCGGCCTCGGCGTCGCCGACCGCGATTTCGTCGTGGTCGGCGCGACGCCGGACGAGATGCGCGCGCTCGGCTACCGCCCGGTCGGCAAGGATTTCCCGGTGTTCCTGCAGCCGCAAACCGGCGAGGAATATGCACTGGCGCGGACCGAGCGCAAGACCGGACGCGGCTATCACGCGTTCGCGTTCCACGTCGATCCGTCGGTGACACTGGAGCAGGATCTGCAACGCCGCGACCTCACCATCAACGCGATGGCCGAGGACGAACGCGGCGCAATCGTCGACCCATTCGGCGGCCAACGCGATCTCGCCGCAAGAGTGCTGCGCCATGTCTCGCCAGCTTTCGCCGAGGATCCGGTACGCGTGCTGCGCATCGCACGGTTCGCGGCGCGCTACGCGTCGCGCGGCTTCCGTATCGCGGACGAAACCCTGGCGCTGATGCGGCAAATGGCCGAAAGCGGCGAAGTGGATCATCTGGTCGCCGAGCGAGTCTGGACGGAGACGCGCAAGGCGCTTGCCGAACCGACGCCGTCCGCATTCATGCGATCGTTGCGCGCAAGCGATGCGCTACGCGTCGTGTTCCCCGAAGTCGATGCATTGTACGGTGTGCCGCAGCGCGCCGAATACCATCCCGAGATCGATACCGGCATGCACGTTGAACTGGTGCTTGACATGGCCGCGCGGCTCGCGCCGGGCGACGACCTGGTCGGCTGGTGCGCGCTGACGCACGACCTCGGCAAGGCGCTGACGCCGCAAGACGAACTGCCGCGCCATATCCGCCACGAGCATAACGGCATCGCACCGCTGCGCGCGCTCTGCGCGCGTCTGAAAGTGCCGGCCGAACACGCGTCACTCGCGGAACTGGTCTGCCGTTTTCATCTCGATGCGCATCGCGCGCTCGAGTTGCGCCCGACGACGGTGCTTGAGCTGCTGGAGCGGCTCGACAGTTTTCGCCGGCCCGAGCGCCTGCAGCGCTTCCTGCTTGCCTGCGAAGCGGACAAGCGTGGCCGGCTTGGGCTTTCCGAGTCGCCATATCCGCAGGCGGATTTCTTGCGCGCGGCACATGCTGCCGCCTGTGCGGTCAAGGCGGCGGACTTCGTCGCGCAGGGCCTTGCCGGAACCGCGATCGGCGCTGCGATGCGTGAGGCGCGTGTGCGGGTGATCGAGGGTGTACGCAAGATCGCATGATCAATCCGGTCGCGAGCACCCCTCCTGCAACAACACATGCTTTTGTAGGAGCACCTAAAGAGGGTGCAAGCGGCGCAGCCGCGACCCGGAGATGGCGAACCATCCATCTTCCGGTCGCGCTGGCAGCGCTCCTACATGAGCACGCGATCTTGTTACAACCGTCGCGACAGATCGAATGCGCGCAGTCCGGGCAGCGCATTCTCGACGCCGCGCGAAAACGCGATCACCTGGAAGCGCTCACCCATGTCGCCGGGCAAGGTCAGGCGTTTGGTTTCGGCGACCAGGCGCAGGCGTTCAGCATCGCGTAAATCCTGTGCGGCACCGAGGATGTCGGGCAACCCACTTGCGAGCAGGAACTGGCCCTGCGGCGCATAGCCGACGAAATCGAGTCCGGCACCGACACCGGCTTCGGCGAGCGCGGTGAAGTCGACGAACGCGGTGATATCTTCGAGTCCCGGCCAGTGCAACGGATCGGCGTGCGCGCGATGCCGGTAGTGGCAGACCAGGGTGCCATCGTCACGTTGCGGCAAATAGAACTCGCGACGCGGATAACCGTAGTCGACGAACAGCGCGACGCCGGCTTCGAGCGAACCGATCACCGCCTGGATCCAGAACGGCAACTGCGGCAGGATTTCCGAACGGTAGCCGTTCGCGAAGGGCACATCGAGCGCGCGCTCGACGTGTCGCACCGCGTTGGCGACCAGGGAACCGGCCGGGCGGTCGACGCGCACGAAGCGCTCGCCATCGAGTGCGACGTATTCTTCGTGGAGTTCGCCGTCCTGCACGCTGAAGCGCGTGGTCGGCAACGCGTCGACGACCTCGTTGGCGAACAACACGCCGTGCCATGCGCCCTCGGGCGGCCCTGATATCCATTCGACGCGCACCGCGAGATCGGCGCGCAACTCGGTGATGACGCGTTCGCGCTGGCGCTGGCGCAGATCGGCGCTCGGCTCGAGAATCAGATAGCGCCGCGGCAACGCGTCGAGCGTCGCCAATTCACGCAGCGCGGCGAGCGCGAACGCGCCGCTGCCGCCGCCGAGTTCGAGGAAATCCGTGTCCGCACCGATCTCAACCAGCGTCGGCGCCAGCGCGCGCGCCACGCAGCGCGCGAACAGGGACCCGAGCTCCGGCGCAGTCACGAAATCGCCGGCCGCACCGAACTTCGTCCTGCCGGCGCTGTAATAGCCGAGGCCGGGCGCGTACAGGCACAACTCCATGAAGCGCGAAAACGGCATCGCGCCATGCCCCCTGATCTCGTTGCGGATCAACGCGGAGAGTTCGTCGGAATGCGCACGTTCGTCGGCGCCGGGTTCGGGCAATGCGAGCTTCAAGACTGGTTCGCCGCGCACTTCTGCGGCACTCTCGACAATGGAAGGGCGATCCAGCATAACGGTCATCCAGGAGAACACCAATGACGGCAGCAGTGGGCGAACATCCGGTCGTGCTGATCACCGGCGCCGCGCGCCGGGTCGGCGCGACCATCGCGCGCACATTGCACGCCGCCGGTTACGACCTCGCCTTGCACTGCCGGCATTCGCGCGTGGAACTCGACGCGCTGATCGCTGAACTCGAAGCGCTGCGCCCGCTGAGTACGCTCGCGTTGCAGGCCGATCTCGCCGATGCCGAACGCCTGCCGGAACTGGTCGCGGCGACGCTGGCGCGGTTCGGACGTCTGGACGGCCTCGTCAACAACGCGTCGGCGTTCCATGCGACGCCACTCGGTACGATCACGCCAGCGCAATGGGATGAGTTGTTCGCGGCGAATGCGCGCGCGCCGCTATTCCTGGCCCAGGCCGCCGCGCCGCATCTCGCCGCGCGCCGCGGCGCGATCGTCAACCTCGTCGATATCTACGCGGAACGGCCGCTCGCGGGGCACAGCGTCTATTGCATGGCCAAGGCCGCGCTGGTGATGGCAACGCGGGCGCTGGCGGTTGAGCTCGGCCCGCACGTCCGCGTCAATGCAATCGCGCCTGGCAATGTCCTGTGGTCGACCAACGAGATCAAGGCCGAGACGCAGGCCACCGTCGAGCAACGCACGACGCTTGGCCGCCAGGGTTCGCCACAGGAAATCGCCACCGCCGTGCTGTTCCTGCTGCGCGACGCCAGCTATTGCAGCGGTGCCATCCTGCCGATTGACGGCGGCCGCCTGCTGTACGTCTGAAGCCGCGGATTCATGAGGCGGTTTCAGCGGGATTCCATAGCGGCTCGTAGTGACAGATCCACGGCGAAACGATCCCTAGTGTTTCCTCACCCTGAACTATCGCGTTCGACCGTGATAGCGGCCTGCCGCAGCAGCGTCGCGACCGGCAGACGTTCGAATTCGCCCTTGGCCAGCGCGTGCGTGTCGGCCAGCCAGCGTTCGCCATCGGACATGGCGAGAATATCCACGTCGATGGCGACCTCGCCATCGGCATCGCGCCGGCGACCCAGCGCGACTTCCAACTGCCGCAGCCGGTCGGTCAGAACACCCCGTGGGACATCGACGGCGAGGACAGCCAGCGCATTGTAGTACTCGCCGCGGTTGCCGTCATGCGATGGAAAATGCTGGATCGACGTCAGCGGCGTCGCTTGGCCAAGGCTCGACAACCGCTCCAGTGCGTCGCGCACACGGGTGTCGTGCGCCAGGTTCGATCCGAGCAGCAGCAACCAGCGACGCATCGCGATCAAACCGCCACGCTGCGTTCGACGACGATGCCGACCGCGGCCGCGTTCTTCACCGCACCGGGTTTGCGCACGCACAAACGCAAGTGCGCCACCGGGAATTCGCGCAACACCATCGCCGCAACACGCTCGGCCAAAGCCTCCAAAAGTTCGCAACGGCTGGCCTGGACCAAAGCGGTGACGGCGCCGGCGACCGCGTTGTAGTCGAGCGAGTCGGCCAATGCGTCGGAGGCGCCCGCACGATGGCAGTCGAAGGTCATCTCCAGATCCAGCAGCAGACGCTGGCGGATCTGGCGCTCCCAGTCGTAGGCGCCGATCACGGTGTCGACGTCCAATCCCTCGATGAAGACTTTGTCCACGCGATGCGTTCCGGTCGTTGGCTGTTTGCGCCACTCAGGCCAGCGGCGCGAGTGTTTCCAGCGCCCAGCGCGGCTGCACCTTGATCGCCGCCGTCTCGAACTGGCCAGCCTGCAGCCGCAACGCGCCGGCGAGCGCGATCATCGCGCCATTGTCGGTGCAGAATTCGAAGCGCGGAAAATGTACTTGGAATCCCTCGCGCGCGCCGGTGTCGGCCAATTGCTGGCGCAAATGGCGGTTCGCGCCGACACCGCCGGCGACGACGAGCGTGCGAGCGCCGGTCGCGGCGAGCGCGCGGCGGCACTTGATCGCGAGCGTGTCGACGACCGCCTCCTCGAACGCACGCGCGATATCGGCCTTGGTCTGCGCGGTCTTGTCGCTGGCCCGCCACGCCAGCAGGACCTGCGTTTTCAGGCCCGAAAAGCTGAAATCGAGACCCGGCCGATCGGTCATCGGGCGCGAGAAGCGGAATGCGCCCGCCCTGCCCTGTTCGGCAAGTTTCGCCAACGCCGGACCGCCTGGGTACGGCAACTCCATGAGTTTCGCGGTCTTGTCGAACGCTTCGCCGGCGGCGTCATCGAGGGTGTCGCCGAGCAGCCGGTAGCGGCCGATCGCGGACACTTCGATCAACATCGAATGGCCACCTGAGACCAGCAGCGCCACAAACGGCGGCGCGGGCGGCGCGGGCTCCAGCAGTGGCGCGAGCAGGTGACCTTCCATGTGGTGCACGCCGATCGCCGGCAGCTCCAGCGCCCAGGCCAGCGCACGCGCGACGGCCGCGCCGACCAGCAGCGCGCCAACCAGACCGGGGCCCGCCGTATAGGCCACGCCGCCCAGATCGCCGACGCCGAGCCCGGCTTGGGCGAGCGTCTCGCGGACCAGCGGGATGAGCTTGCGCACATGATCACGCGAGGCCAGTTCCGGCACCACGCCGCCGTAATCGGCGTGCATGCGGATCTGGCTGTACAGCGAGTGCGCGAGCAGGCCGCGGGCCGGATCGAAGATCGCCACGCCGGTCTCGTCGCAGGATGTTTCCACGCCGAGTACCGGTCCCGGCGTGACTCGTTTTGCAAATGGCTGATTCATCACGATAGAATACGCGGCTCGCCCGTCAGCCCCGGGCCGAAGTGTAGCGGAGAGTGAGTGTATGCCCAACGTCAAAGTTCGCGAAAACGAACCATTCGAATTTGCCCTGCGCCGCTTCAAGCGCACCTGCGAAAAGGCCGGTGTCCTGGCTGAAGTACGCAAGCGCGAGTTCTACGAAAAGCCGACCCAGGAGCGCAAGCGCAAGCGCGCCGCCGCGGTCAAGCGTCATCTGCGCCGCATTTCGCGCGACGTGACCAAGAAACAGCGTTTGTATTGATCGCTGGTGGGCCGTCTGGCCCGCCTGCTCGGTGAAAGGGCTGTTCATCAGCCGGCATTGCGCAAGCGATGCCGGCTTTTTGCGTTTCCATTGTTTCTGCGGAGGTGCCCGATGTCGCTCAAAGAACAACTCATCGAAGACATGAAGGCCGCGATGAAGGGCGGCGACAAGGACCGCCTCGGCGTGATCCGCCTGATCAATGCGGCGATCAAGCAGCGCGAAGTCGACGAGCGCATCACGCTCGACGACGCGCAGGTACTTACCGCGATCGAGAAGATGCTCAAGCAGCGTCGCGACTCGATTACCCAGTTCCGTGCCGCCGGCCGCGAAGACCTGGCTACGAAGGAGGAGTTCGAGGTCGGCGTGATCCAGACCTATCAGCCAGCGCAACTCTCGGCGGCCGAGATCGAGGCGATCGTCAGCAAGGCCGTCGCGGATGCCGGCGCGGCCAGCGTCAAGGACATGGGCAAGGTCGTCGCACTCGTGAAACCGCAGGTCGCCGGCCGGGCCGACATGGGTCAAATATCGATGCTGATCAAGCAGAAGCTCGGTTGACGCGGAAATCGGATGGAACCGCACAGGCGCGGCTCCATCCGGTCGACGCTCAGAGCGCGCCGGTGCCGCGGTCGCGGATGGACTTCAG
Organism: Rhodanobacteraceae bacterium; assembly: GCA_003142815.1. Classification (GTDB taxonomy): domain Bacteria; phylum Pseudomonadota; class Gammaproteobacteria; order Xanthomonadales; family Rhodanobacteraceae; genus Dokdonella_A. Next base: position 117,187 of record PLNP01000053.1, on the reverse strand, counting down.
CACAAGGTAGATATTGAACAGCACGACCATCAGCTCGCACCAAACCCGCCAGAAGAGCACCGCGCCGAGGGCCACACCGGCCACGGCGGTCGCGCCGTCGGAAGGAATTCAATCCTGGCGCGCATTCCAGACTGACCGGATGACATGGGGCGCCGGGGTTGACGCCTGTCCTGAGCTTCTCGAAGGGTCCCTCCCGCCGAAACCTGGCGGCACCGCTGCGCAAGCGTGGCATTCTTGACATCTCATGCCCGGCCGCATTCCCGAACAATTCATCGACGATCTTCTGGCCCGCGTCGATATCGTCGACGTGATCCAGGAGCGCGTGCCTTTGAAGAAGGCCGGGCGCGACTGGTCGGCGCGCTGCCCGTTCCATGACGAGCGCTCGCCCTCGTTCACGGTGAGCCCGGCCAAGCAGTTCTATCACTGTTTCGGCTGCGGCGCGCACGGCAGCGCGATCGGCTTCCTGATGAACTACGACCGCCTCGAGTTTCCCGATGCGGTCGAGGAACTCGCGAGCCGCGCCGGCCTCAAGGTGCCGTATGAAGGCGGCCGCGAGGCTCCGCGTGAGGATGCAACCGACCTCTACAACCTGCTCGACGCGGCGGCAAAGTTCTACCGGCGCCAGCTGGGCGAGAACGAAACGGCACGCGAGTATTTCGCGAAGCGCGGCCTCGACGAGGCGAACCTTGCACGCTTCAACCTCGGCTACGCGCCGGACCAGTGGGATGCATTGAAGAACGCGCTCGGCACGAATGCGCAACGTATAGCCCTGCTCGAAAAAACCGGCATGCTGACCAGCGGCGAGCGCGGCACCAAATACGACCGTTTCCGCGATCGCGTGATGTTTCCGATTCTCGATCGTCGCGGTCGCACGATCGCGTTTGGCGGTCGCGTGCTGGCTTCGAATTCAAGCGATCATCCTGATCGCGAGAATCAAACAGCGGGCATCCCTGCCCGCACTTTTCAAAAAAGCGACGGCCCGAAATACCTGAACTCGCCCGAGACACCACTATTCCACAAGGGCCATGAGCTGTTCGGTCTGTGGCAGGTGCGCGAGGCGAACCAGAAGATTGCGCGCCTGATCGTCGTCGAAGGCTACATGGACGCGATCAGCCTGCACCAGTTCGGTGTGACCCAGGCGGTCGCGACGCTCGGCACCGCGACCACGCGCGATCATGCGGAAATACTCTTCAGACAATGCGCCGATGTGTACTTCTGCTTCGACGGCGACCGCGCCGGTCGCCACGCTGCGTGGCGCGCGGTCGAGTCGGTGCTGCCGCGCATGCGCGACGGTCGCCAGGCGCTGTTCCTGTTCCTGCCCGACGGCGAGGATCCGGATTCGCTGATCCGCAAGGAAGGCCTCGACGGTTTCGAACAGCGCCTGAAGAATGCGACGCCGCTCAGCCAGTTCTTCTTCGCCGAGCTCGGCAAAGACGTGAACCTCACGAGTCTCGATGGCAAGGCGCGCCTCGCCGAACGCGCGCGGCCGCTGCTCGCGCAGATTCCGGACGGTGCGTTCCGCGACCTGATGCTGGCCGAGCTCGACAAGTCGACCGGCGTGCACGTGCAGATCGCCGCACCGGCAGACGTCGCGCCTGCACGCGCGCGCAGCACACGCCCGCAGCAACGTTCGCTGGTGCGCTCCGCGGTCGCGCTGCTCGTGCAGCGACCTGCCCTCGCCTCCGCGCTGGAACCGCCGTGGGCGTTCGCCGAGCTGCGCCAACCCGGCGTGCCGCTGCTGATCGAACTGATCGGCGTGTGCCGTGCACGCCCGGACATCACGACCGGCGCGCTGCTCGAGCATTTTGCCGAGCGTGAAGAGGCGAAGGCGTTGCAGAAGCTCGCCGTGATGGACTTTCCCGGTGGCGAAGACGAAAGCCGCGCGGAGTTTCTTGGCGCCATCAACCAGCTCGATCGCCAGACCGAATCCCAGCGCCGATCAGATTTGCAGTTGCGGCTGAAGGAGCTCGAGATGAAAGGTGCAGCGGGCTTGACCGAAGAAGAGAGAAACGAACTGCGCCAGTTGCTCGCGGTGAAGGAAGTACGCCCCCAATAGCCGCTGCGGAAGAGCGCCCGGCCTGCAGCGTTCGTTCATCTTCGGGCTCGCATTGGAAGCCGATACCGTGTAATATGGGTGCACTGTGTTTGCCAGGGTCACTGTGAATCGTGGCCCGATGCGGTTGATCTTACGATTCGCTCCATCGCCTCACCTCGCTGCTTTCTCCTTAGCAACCCAGTCTCGGTTCGGGATGTCCCTTGGCCGCGAGTTTCCCTTGTTAGAGTTTCAGGAGTCAGTCATGGCAGATCGTCAGATGGGTACCGTCAAGTGGTTCAACGACGCGAAGGGTTTTGGTTTCATCACGCCGGAAAGCGGCGCGGACCTGTTCGTGCATTTCCGCTCCATCCAGGGCACGGGGTTCAAGAGCTTGGCCGAAGGCCAGCGCGTCAGCTTCATCGCCGTGCAGGGCCAGAAAGGCATGCAGGCCGACGAAGTGCAGATGGCGTAAGCCACCGCGCGTCGTAGAGACCGACGAACCCCGGGCCGAAATGTCCGGGGTTTTTTGTGCACGTGCGATGCGCGAGCCCGCCGCGCCAATGTGGGCGACAACGGAGAGGTCGATGGCAAAACCCAACTACAAGTTCGACAAGCGGCAGCGCGATCTCGCGAAGAAGAAGCAGCAGGACGAGAAACTCCTGCGCAAACGCGCCAAGAATGCCGCCGCGGGCGCCGACGAGACGTCGGTCGCGCAGCCCGACGCGCCATCCAACGGCGCGGCCGCGACCGCGGAGTCCTGAGCGCAGAGCGCCGCATTCAGCGCAGATCCGCGATGATCACCCGCGCCGCATTGTGTCCCGGCGCGCCGGTCACGCCACCGCCAGGATGGGTGCCGGCGCCGCATAGATACAGGCCCGGCAACGCGCCGCGGTAGTCGGCCTGGCCCAGCATCGGGCGCGCGCTGAACAGCTGATTCAAGCTCAATGCGCCGTGGAAGATGTCACCGCCGAGCAGGCCGAAGTCGCGTTCGAGATCGAGCGGGCTCTTGATCTGGCGGCCGAGCACGGAGGCCTTGAAGCCCGGCGCGTAACGATCGACGGTCTCGATCATGAGGTCAGCGACTTCGTCACGATGGTCGTCCCAGGATTCCCCATCTGGCAACACCGGCGCGACGTGCTGGCAGAACAGACTCGCGACATGCTGGCCTTTCGGCGCGAGGCTGTCGTCGAGCGTCGATGGAATCAGCATCTCGACAATGGGTTCCCGTGACCAGCCGTGCGTCCGCGCATCCGTGTACGCGCGATCCATGTAGTCGAGGCTCGGCGCGAGGATGATGCCGGCGGTCAGATGATCGCCCGGCTCGGGCAGCGCCGTGAAGCGCGGCAATTCGGACAGCGCGACATTCATGCGGAACGTGCCCGAGCCGCAGCGCCAGTTCGCCATGCGCTCGCGCGTCGGCTCAGGCACGACGGCCGGATCGAGCAGGCGTTCGTAGAGCAGTTTCGGATTCACGTTCGCGACGACGCAGCGCGCGCGCAGCGTTTCACCTTGCTCGGTGACGACGCCAACCGCGCGACCGCGTTCGACGATGACCTCGCGCACGCCGCAGCCGGTGCGGATCTCGACGCCGGACGTCGCCGCCGATTTCGCCATCGCCTGGGTGATCGCGCCCATGCCGCCGATCGCGTGGCCCCACGCCCCTTTCACGCCGTTTACTTCGCCAAACACATGGTGCAGCAGCACGTACGCGCTGCCCGGCGTGTATGGACTCGCGTAGTTGCCGACAATGCCGTCGAAGCCGAACACGGCCTTGATCGGTTCGCTCTCGAAGAAGCGGTCCAGGTACTCGGCGGCCGAGATCGCGAACAGGTCGAGCAAGTCGGTGCGCAGGGTCGCGTCCAGCGACTTAACCCGCTTGCCGAGTCGCCCCGCGCGCAGCAATTCGGGCAGCGCCTTCAGCCAGCCGCCGTCGGTCACGTTCGGTGGCGGTTCCAGCGCGAGCGCGCGCAGCACGTCGGCGATCGCTTCGAGGCGCCGCTCGTATTCCGGCAGGCGTTCGGCGTCGCGGCGCGAGAACTTCGCGACTTCGGCTTGCGTGCGTCCTGCGCCGGTTGCGAGGTAATTCCGTTTCGAGTCCGGGCCATCCGGCAGCGGCAGGAAATTATTGAGTTTGCGCGGCACGATCCGCAATCCATGCGCGGCAAGATCGAGATCGCGGATCACCTTCGGCTGCAGCAATGACACCGTGTAGGCCGCGACCGAGTTGCGGAAACCCGGATGGAATTCCTCGGTAACCACGGCGCCGCCGACCACCTCGCGGCGTTCGAGCACGGTGACCTTGAGCCCGGCCTTGGCGAGATAAGCGGCGCAAACAAGGCCGTTGTGGCCGCCACCGATCAGGATCGCATCGCATGCATGGGTGCCCATCCGCCGATTATGACGGCCGGCCGGGATGCGCGCCATTGCGGCTATCGGTGCGGGTGACGCCTGTGGCGGCCAGATAGCTGCTGGAAGCGAGCGCGGGCCGTTGGATGCGCAGGTTCGACACTCGGGATCAGGCTACGGTCGAGACCGCGTCCATCGTCGTGCCGCGGCGCACGCCGACCACCACGGCAATGCCGACGACGCAGAGCGCGGCGACATAGTGTGCTGGCGCGAAAGAATCCTTCTTCATCGCCAACGTCACCAGTAGCGGTGTCAGGCCACCGAAGAGTGCATACGCGATGTTGTACGCGAACGAGATGCCGGAGAACCGCACCGACGGCGGAAATGCGCGCACCAACAGGGTCGGCACGATGCCGACCACACCGACCGCGAAGCCGGCGGCGGCGTATAGCGCGAACAGGTATTGCGGCGCGCGCGCGAGCCCGAGATACAGCGCATAGGTCGCCGCGAGCAGGGTGACGCAGCCGAATGCGAACGTACGCGCCGCACCGATGCGATCGGCAAGCGTACCGAACGCGATACAGCCGATCGAGAGGCAGAACGTCGCGACGCTGTTCGCCGCGAGCGCACGCGTTGGCGTAATGCCGAATGGCTTCTGGATCAGGGTCGGCGTCATCAAGATGACGACGACAACCGCGGCAGTGAGCACCCAGGTCAACAGCATCGAGACGACCACGGCGCGGCGATGGCCGCGCAAGACAATCTTCAACGGCAGTTCGCGCACCAGTTCGCGGCGTCGACGCATGGACTCGAACACCGGCGCCTCCACGAGCAATCGGCGCAGGAAGACTGCGAGAAATCCGAACATGCCTCCGACCAGGAATGGAATGCGCCACGCGAACGCCAACACGTCGGACGGCTCGTAGATCCTGTTCACCGCCGTCGCCAGCAGCGAGCCGAACAGGATGCCGGTCGTGAGGCCCGCCGTAAGCGTGCCGCAGGCGAAGCCGACGCGGCGTGCAGGCACATGTTCGGCGGCGAAGGTCCATGCGCCAGGCACTTCGCCGCCGACCGCAGCCCCTTGCAGGATGCGCAACAGCAGCAATGTGAGCGGCGCCGCATAACCGATGCTCGCGTAGGTCGGCAACAGGCCGATCAGCAGGGTCGGAATCGCCATCAGGAAGACCGATAGCGTGAACATGCGCTTGCGCCCGCTGCGATCGCCGAAGTGCGCCATCACGATGCCGCCAAGCGGGCGCGCGAGGTAGCCGGCCGCGAACAGGCCGAACGCCTGCAACTGGCGCAGCCAGTCGGGTGTGTCGGGCGGGAAGAACAGCTGCCCGATCACCGCGGTGAAGAACACGAAGATGATGAAGTCGTAGAACTCGAGCGCGCCGCCTAGGGATGCCAGTGCGAGCGTGCGCAAGTCGCGTCGCGTCAGATGCTGGCTGGACGGGGCGGCGGCGTTCATGCGGCGATTGATTCTGGACTTCGGCGCGCACATATAACATTGCGGACGTGCTGGCGCACCGCCAATTTGCCGGGCGCATCGGCGGACGCGATACTTCCCGCCCGATACGGAAACCCGTCATGTCCGTTCCACTGCTGTCACGCCTGCTCACATGCCTTGCTTTGGTCATCACCGGCAGCGCCGTCGCCGGTGCGCCGACGTTCACCGAGGCACGGCCCGATCTGTATACCGGTGGCCAGCCGAATGCCGCCCAGCTGCGCGAGTTCGCAGCCAAGGGTGTCAAGGTCGTTATCGATCTGCGACGCGCGGATGAGGATCGCGGCTATAACGAAGCCGCGATGGTCAACGAACTCGGGTTGCACTACATCAGTCTGCCGATCGGCGGTGCCGACGACCTGACTCCCGCGAATGCGGCCGCACTCGAGCGCGCACTTGGCGAGGCACACGGCCCGCTGCTGCTGCATTGCGCGTCCGGCAACCGGGTCGGTGCACTGCTCGCACTGGCCGCCGCAGAGCAGGCAGGACTCGCGCCACAGGCCGCACTGGATCCCGGCAAGCGCGCCGGGCTCAAGTCGCTGGAACCGGCCGTGCGCGAGCGGCTGGGTCTCGATCCGCGCTGAGCGTGCTCAGAGCACCGCGGCGAGATCACCGCCGATGCTTTCCGGTGTGTCGGTCGGCGCGTAGCGCTTCACGACCTTGCCACCCTTGTCGACCAGGAACTTGGTGAAATTCCACTTGATCGCCTCGCTGCCGAGCAGGCCTTTCGCTTCGTGCTTGAGATACGTGTACAGCGGGCGCGTGTTCGCGCCGTTGACGTCGATTTTCGCGAACAGCGGAAACTTCACGTCGTAGTTGAGCGAGCAGAAATTCTTGATCTCCGCTTCGTCACCCGGCTCCTGATGGCCGAACTGGTCACAGGGGAAACCGAGCACGACCAGCCCCTGGCCTTGGTATTTCTCGTACAGCGCTTCAAGACCCTTGTATTGCGGCGTGAAGCCGCATTTCGAGGCGACGTTGACGATCAGCAGCGTCTTGCCGCGGAACGCGTCGAGCGTCTGCTCGTCGCCATCGATGGTCTTCGCGCTGAAATCGTAGATCGAGGTCATGGCTGGGCTCCGCAGGTTATACGCAGTGTAGGCGCGTGCCGGCAGCGGCGAAAACGCGGCCGTCGCGAGGATCCGGCACAGGATGCACCGGGCTTTCGCCTATTGAGTCGCAACGAATTCAGATTCCAATCGACCGAATCAATCCCCCACCGTTGCCCTCCGCCGCTGACGCCGGGGAGGGCAAGCGGAGACACTCAAACAATTGAGTGCCGGATCAATAACCGATCCTCTGGAAATTCAATCCAGCGGACACGGCCGGTGCCGGTATCAGGTAGTGGTCGACGAGCAGGAATGCGAACAACGCCACCAGATACACGATCGAATACTTGAACACACGCATCGCGAAGAATTCATCGGGCGGATTCATCAGGCGGATCGCGTAGTAGAGAAACCCCGCGCCGAGCACGAGCGCGCCGCCGAGGTAGAACACGCCGCTCATGCCAGTCAGATAGGGCAGCACGGTGATCACGATCAGCAGTACGGTGTAGAACAGTACATGCCAGCGCGTGTAGACCACGCCGTGCGTGACCGGCAGCATCGGCACATGCGCGCGCGAGTAGTCCTCGCGGCGGAAGATCGCGAGTGCCCAGAAATGCGGTGGCGTCCAGATGAAGATGATCAGGAACAGCAGCAGGGCATAGGGATGCACATGGCCGGTGACTGCGGCCCAGCCGAGCACCGGCGGCGCGGCACCGGCGGCGCCGCCGATCACGATGTTCTGCGGAGTCGCGCGCTTCAGGTAGGCGGTATAGACAATCGCATAGCCGATCAATGACGCGAACGTGAGCGCGGCGGTCAACGGGTTGACCAGCACGATCAGGATCGTCATCGACAGCACGCCGAGAACCAGCGCGAACACGAGAACCTGCATCGAGGTGAGCGCGCCGGTCGCGAGGGGACGCTGCGCGGTGCGCGCCATGACCTTGTCGATGCGTTGGTCGATCAGATGGTTGAGCGCGGCAGCCGAACCTGCCGCCAGCCAGATACCGATGAAGCCCGCGATGGATTGGCGCAGCGGCGGCCATCCGGGCACAGCGAGGAACATGCCGATAACCGCGGTGAACACGATCAACAGCACGACGCGCGGCTTGGTGAGTTCCAGGTATTGGGCGGCAATCGAATAGTTGACCACAGCGTCACGATGTCCAAGCCGTCATCCCGGCAAAAGCCGGAATGACGAGGTGCTGGTTGGGTCGGCGAGCGGCGGCTGCGTGCGCACGAGCAGCGCAATCAGGCACAGCAGCAGCAACGCGGCGACGCCATTGTGTGCCGTCGCGACCGGCAACGGCAGCATCAGCTTGACGTTGCCGATGCCGAGCGCGACCTGGGTGCACAGCAGCAGCGCCGCGAGCGCGCCGAGCACGCGCAGGCCGCGCCGCCAAGCGAGCCACGCGGTCGCGAGAATGTAGCCAAATACCACCAACGCGCCGACCCGATGCACGAGTTGAATCGCCGCGCGCGCGGGTTCGTCTAGCACGCCGCCTTCATAGTTCACGCCGATACCGCGCCAGAGCGCGAAGCCTTGCTGGAAATCGGTCGGCGGCCCCCACTGGCCGTAGCACTTGGGGAAATCGACGCCGCAAGCGAGCGCCGCATAGTTGGCGCTGGTCCAGCCGCCGAGCGCGATCTGCACGGCGAGCAGGACCAGCGCGCCGATCACGATCGGCTTCAGGTCGAGTTGCTCGCGCGACGGAACGCGCGTATCGGCCAGTCGCAGCGCGACATAGCCGAGCAGCGCGAGGGTCAGCATGCCGCCCAGCAGATGCCCCAGGACGACGATGGGCTTGAGCAACAACGTGACTGTCCACATGCCGAGCATGGCCTGCAAGATCACCACCGCAAATGCGACCACTGCGACTCGCCAGGGAGCCTCCCGCTCGAGCCGCGACGCCGCGAACAGCGGCAACGCGATCGCGACCAGCGACATCGCGGCGGCGGAGGCGTGCGCATGCTGGATGTAGAGGAACACGCCGATTGCCGCGGCTGCGGCCGCCGCGAGCAACGCATACAACAGTGCCCGGCGCCGCCACACGGCCACCAGCGCGAGCGTGAACACGAGCACGCCGAGCGTACCGGCGATCATCCGGTGCATCTGTTCGCGCCAAGCCAAGTGCGTCTCGTACGGACGATCCGGAAACGCGGCGTTCGCCTTGGCGATGTCCTGCTTGTGACCGGGCCAGGTCGCCTTGCCATAGCAGGTCGGCCAGTCCGGGCATGAAAGACCGGCATTGGACAGGCGCACGAACGCGCCGAACACAATCACAAAGAACGCGAACGCGGTCGCGAAGACGGCGATACGCGTTGGCGTGATCAACGCGCGCATGCTCAGAACCCCTCCTTGATCAGGCGCGCGAGATCCTTGCGCAGCGGCGTGCCGTCATAGCCGACCGGATAGCGCAACACGAGCGAACCGTTCGGGTCGACGAACGCGACCGCGACCTGGTCGGGCGCGGACGGACGCAAGTTCGCGAGTTTGGCGTCGGCGTCGGTTGCGGTCTGCACCGGCGTGAGTGCAGCCAGCGTGGCCGCATCGAGACTGGCGCCGACGACGACGACACGTGCGCGATCCGCGTTCTGGTTCAGGGTGAGCCGGACGCGCCGCAGTTCGTCGATGCGCGCGACGCAACTCGCGGCGCAGTCGGGACCGGCCAGCGCGAAGATCGTCCACGTCCAGCTCGGGTCTCTCCATTTCAGTACCTGGCCGTCGGCGAGCACGAAGCGCGCGGCGCTCAGGTTCTCGGGCGGTGTGATCAGTTCACCGTAGTTGCGCGTGCCGATCGGTCGCCAGCCACTCGCGTTGAGCAGCCACGCGGCGACGAACGGTGCGACGAACAGCAGCAGCAGGACCAGGATCAGGCCGATCGGTTTTCGCTTGACAGCAGCCATCGTCAATTCTCTTCCTTGCGCCAATGCAGAACCACGAACATCACCAAGGCGACCAGGGCGAAGGTGAACCAGGTGAACGCATAGGCAAAATGGCGTTCGGGTGGAAAGACGTCCGGCCGCCATTCACGGACGAACGCGCTGCCGGCGGCGGGCATCAACAGGAGAACGCGCGCGTCGAGACGCCGACTGAGATCGGCCGCGATATCGCCCAAGTCGATGTAGATACTGGTTTTCGGCCACGCGCTTTGGCGAGGCAGCGCGTTGCCCCCCAGATGCAAGCCCGATCCCGGCGGCGGCGCATACAACGCAGTCAAGGTCTGCGCACCTTGCGGCGGCGGCGGTATCGACGGGTGTTCGCCGCGCGCGCCACGGGCGCGAAAACCCTGGTTCGCGAGCAGCGGCGGACTGCCATCGCCCGGTTCGAACACATCGAACACCATTACGCCCTGGCGACCGTCGCGCACCTGGTTGTCGAGTACGTACGCATGTGCAGCATCGTAACGACCGCTGACATGCACCAACGGGTAGCGCGACGGATCCGCTTCGCGACGCGCCTGTTCGAGACTGATCGGGGCCTGCTTGACAGCTCCGGCAAACGCGGCGAACAAGCGCTCCTTCTCGTGAGCGCGATCGACCTGCCATACGCCCAGACGTACGAAGAAAGCGATGCCCACGAGCGTCAACATAATCGCGAACCAGCGCGGTCGGTGCCAACGTCTAGCCACGGCGATGTGACAATATAATCGGCGGTGCCGCCAGCAGGCCGCACGGATACAGAGGATTGCCAATGCTCAGCACGGTTCTGATCCTGTTTTTTTTCGCGGCCATCGCCTACAACCTCGGTGCCGGCCTCTATTTCATGATGACCGACAAAGGCGACAGCGATCGCACGCTGAAGGCACTCACGCGTCGTATCGCGCTCTCGGTGGTGCTGATCGCGCTGGTCATCCTCGGCATCTGGACCGGAATCATCCGACCGCATGGCGTTGGCGGCTGAGTCGGGAATCGGGAGTCGGGAATAGAAACCGCGAGCGGTTGAAGCTCGTCAGAGGTTCAACGGTTCGTGCGGACGATCGGGACTTCCCGATTCGCGGCCTGTGATTTTGCTTTCCTAATTCCCGATTCCCGATTCCCAATTCCCGATTCCCAGCCCTTACAGCACGTAGACGAACAGGAACAACCCGAGCCAGACTACATCGACGAAATGCCAATACCAGGCGACCGCTTCGAAACCGAAGTGATTGTCCTTGCTGAAATGGCCTTTCGCGCAACGCAACCAGATCACGGTCAGCATGATCGCACCGAGCGTGACGTGCAGACCATGGAAACCGGTCAGCATGAAAAACGTGCTGCCGTAGATGCCGCTACCGAGGGTCAGGTTCAGGTGTGCGTAGGCTTCGGCGTATTCGTGCGCCTGGAACAACAGGAAGAGCGCGCCGAGCACGATGGTCGCGCCGAGGAAACCCAGCAGCGCCTTGCGGTGACCGGAGCGCAGCGCATGGTGCGCAATCGTGATGGTCACGCCGGACGACAGCAGCAACAGCGTGTTGATCAGCGGAAAACCCCACGGCGACATCGTCGAGAATGCGCCACCGACCGCGCCTGGACCGTTGCTCGGCCACACCGCGGAGAAGTGTGGCCACAGGAAATAATTGGTCAACGCACCATGACCCTCGCCGCCGAGCCACGGCACCGCAAAGGTGCGCGCGTAGAACAGCGCGCCGAAAAATGCGCCGAAGAACATGATCTCGGAGAAAATGAACCACAGCATTCCCATCCGGAACGAGACATCGACCTGCTTGTTGTACAGCCCCGCAACCGACTCGTGGATCACGGTGCGAAACCAGCCGAAAATCATTACCAGCAGCAGAGCGACGCCGATCGCCATGATCGGCTTGCCGATATCCACCTCGTCCAGCCACAGTGCCGCGCCGCCGAGCGTGCCGAGCAAGCCGAATGAGCCGACGATCGGCCAATGGCTACCGTGGGGAACGTAGTAAGCACCTTCTGTTTGCGCCATGGCGGCAAGTCTCAGATCCAGTAGTGAACAACGTTGAACAGGGCGTTGCCGCCCTCTCCAATTCGCGTGAGTCCACTACACGCCCGGACTCGACTCGCCCGATCGGGTGCATTCCACGCCCGATCGGCGCGCGATGCATCCTGCATCGCGTTATCCAGCAGTTGCATCAGCTCGCCGACGGCAACGGCAAACCGGAGTCCGAAAGTCGCTTGGTGGCGACATCGTTCGCATAGAAAGTGTATGACAACGTCAATTCGTGCACGTTCCTGGGCAAGCGCGGATCGACGAAGAACCGCACCGGCATGCGCCGCGATTCGCCGGCCTTGAGCACTTGCTCGGTGAAGCAGAAACACTCGGTCTTGGTGAAAAACAGCGACGACGTGCTCGGCGCGACGCTGGGCACCGCATTGCCGACGATCGCCTCGCTGCCGTTGTTTTTCGCGTCGAACCATACTTCAGTCAACTTGCCCGGGTGCACATCGACGCTGAGCTGTTCCGGGACAAACGTCCACGGCAGCTTGCTGTTGACGCTGGCGACGAACTGCACCGTGATCGTGCGGCTGTCGTCTTCGACCAGGCCCGCGACCGCAGTCTGGTCGGCCGCGCCCTCGGCGAGCTTGATGCCGAGCACATGCTCGCAGACGATCCGGTACACCGGCACCATTGCGAAACCGAACAGGAACGCGCCGGCGCAGATGATCGCGCTGACTTTCAATACGCCAAGATTGCGACCGCGCGTCTCGCTCATCGGCGCAGCACGACTTCGATGATCGACACCACATAGATCGTGGCCGCGATGACACCGACGATCCACGCCGTCCAGCGCACGCGGCGGCGCCTCGGGTCGAAGTTTGCATTTGATCGGGTCATAGCTTCATTTGAAAAGTGCGGCCACGGATGGCCGCTTCTTGATCCTGGCGATCACGGACGATCGCATGAATACCAGCTCAATGCGTCACGTCGCCGTGCGCGAGCATGCCGGCGGTGATCACCGGCGGTTGGGTGAAGCTGTGGTAAGGCGGCGGCGAAGGCAGCGTCCATTCCAGACCGTGTGCACCTTCCCAGACCTGGCTCGTCGCACGCTGCTTGGAGAAGTACACGCAGTGGACGATCACACCGACGAAAATCAGCTGCGTCGCGCCGAACCAGAAACCACCGATGGAACTGACCATGTTGAAGTTCGCGAACGCGACGTTGTAGTCCGGGATGCGGCGCGGCATGCCGGCGAGGCCGAGGAAGTGTTGCGGGAAGAACAGCACGTTGACGGAGATCGCGCTGGACCAGAAATGGATCTGGCCCCAGCGCTCGGAATACATGTTGCCAGACCATTTCGGCAGCCAGTAGTACACGGCGGCCATGATCCCGAAAACCGCGCCCGGAACCAGCACGTAATGGAAATGCGCGACGACGAAGTAAGTGTCCTGGTACTGGAAGTCCGCCGGCACGAGCGCCACCATCACGCCTGAAAAACCACCGATGGTGAACAGGATCACGAACGCGATCGCGAACAGCATCGGCGTTTCGAACGTCAACGATCCTCGCCACATCGTGGTGACCCAGTTGAACACCTTCACGCCGGTCGGGATCGCGATCAACATCGTGGAGTACATGAAGAAGAGTTCACCGCCGAGCGGCATGCCGACCGCGAACATGTGGTGTGCCCACACGATGAACGAAAGGAACGCGATGCTGGCCAATGCATAGACCATCGCCTGGTAGCCGAACAGCGGCTTGCGCGAAAAGGTCGGGACGATCTCGCTGATGATGCCGAACGCCGGCAGGATCATGATGTAGACCTCGGGATGCCCGAAGAACCAGAAGATGTGCTGGTACATGACCGGGTCGCCGCCCCCGGCCGCGTTGAAGAAGCTGGTGCCGAAGAACTTGTCGGTCAGCAGCATGGTGACTGCGCCGGCCAGCACCGGCATCACGGCGATCAGCAGGAACGCGGTGATCAGCCACGACCACACAAACACCGGCATCTTGAGCAGATCCACGCCCGGCGCACGCATGTTCAGGATCGTCGCGATGATATTGATCGCGCCCATGATCGAGCTGATGCCCAGCATGTGGATCGCAAAGATCATGAAGGCGACATTGCTGCCGCCTTCGAGCGACAGCGGCGGATACATGGTCCAGCCACCCTGCGGGCCGCCACCGGGCATGAAGAGCTCGGAGATCAGCAGCACGAACGCGAACGGCAGGATCCAGAACGACCAGTTGTTCATGCGCGGCAACGCCATGTCCGGCGCGCCGATCATCATCGGAATCATCCAGTTCCCAAGCCCCACGAAGGCCGGCATGACCGCGCCGAAGATCATGATCAGCGCATGCATCGTGGTCATCTGGTTGAAGAACTCCGGCTGCACGAGTTGCAGGCCCGGCTTGAAGAGTTCGGCGCGAATGATCATCGCCATCGCACCGCCGATGAAGAACATCGTCAGCGAGAAGATCAGGTACAGCGTACCGATGTCCTTGTGATTGGTCGTGAACAACCAGCGATTCAGGAAGCCGTGCGGCTTGTGATCGTGGTCGTCTTGCGCGTCGGCGTTGATGGCGGGACTGGTTGCGTAGGCCATGGCCTGAACCTCTTGGTGTTTGTATCGACCGACGATCCACTGCCAGTCATTCGGATGTTTCAGCCCTGGGGAGCGGCGGGTGCTGCGACGGGGGCGGGCGCAACCGCAGCGGCGGAGGCTGCGACAGCCGGCGGCGCTTGTGCGGCCAGCCATTGCTCGAATTCCGCCTTCGGTACTGCCTTGACGACGATCGGCATATACGCGTGGCCGCGGCCGCAAAGCTCGACGCACTGGCCGCGATAGACACCGGGGGTGTCGATCTGGGTCCAGTTGTCGTTGATGATGCCGGGGATTGCGTCGGTCTTCCAACCGAGATTGGGCACGCCCCAGGAATGGATGACGTCATCGGCCGTGATCACGAAGCGAATCTTCACGCCGACTGGCAGCACCAGCGGATGATCGACGTTGAGCAGATAGCTCGAATAGTCGCCATCCTTCACCGAATCGGGACTCATGCCCGAACGCAGCTGGCTGACTCGATAGGAGTCGGAATCCAGGCTGGAGATGAAATGCACTCCGGTGCTTTTCTTGTTGTAGTCGACGTAATCGTATGCCCAGCGCCACTGATACCCGGTCACCTTGACCGTCATGTCGGCGTTCTCGACGTTGGCCATGTCGACCAGCAGTTTGGTCGCCGGCCATGCCATCACGATCAGGATGAGCACCGGAATGGCCGTCCAGACCGCCTCCAGCTTGGAGCTGTGGCTCCATGTCTCGGCGACCGCACCCCTGGATTTGCGGAAGCGGAACATCGCAATCAACATCGCGCTGAATACGACGACGCCGATCGCGACGCAGACCCAGAGTCCGAGCATATGCAGGCCGTAGATGCGCTGCGAAATCGAGGTCACCCCTGGCGCCATGTTGAGTTGCCAGGGCACCGGGTTCGCAAACGCCGCAGCGCTCGCGAGCAAACCGCTGGTCGACAGCATGAACGCCGCGAGTGCGCGGTGACCGCGCTGGACTCCAGATGAAATCATCGCCATCACCTTGTATCGAGTATTCGGATTCGCTTCGCGCCGCCGCGGCGGCGCGCAAGTTCGGTTCGACCGGAACTCCGATAAATATCGGGCGCGTGACCCGGTGATGATAGTGGACGCCACGCCGCAGCGGCAACAGCGGCAACAGCGGCAACAGCGGCAACAGCGGCAATGCCAGCGGAACGCGACGTGGCACCATTCGAGCCGTGTGCGCGCACGCAGACTCACCTGCGAAAAACTGCCGCAATGCGGACCCCTGTCGTTGTGCATGGCCGACGCCCCGCTGGTCCTTGGCCGCCGCGGCGCCCCTCACTACACTGCAGCGACAAACGCCGCCCCTCAGCCCGAGACCCGCCTTGAGCGAACTCCTGATACCGGAACTCCCGCCCGCCGCCGCGCCGGCACGGGCACGCATCACGGCCGCGTGGTCGCGCGACGAAACCGAAGCGGTCGATGAGCTGCTCGCGCAAGCGAGCCTGGCACCGGCGGAACGCGAACTCTTGCTCGCGCGCGCGGCCGAGCTGGTCGCGAGAGTGCGCACACGCGCGGGCGAGCAGAGCGCGGTCGAATCGTTCATGCGCCAGTACGACCTCTCCAGCGAAGAAGGCGTGCTGCTGATGTGCGTCGCCGAAGCGCTGCTGCGGATTCCGGACAAGGCGACCGCGGACAAGTTGATCCGCGACAAGCTCGGCGAGGCGAACTGGAAGAAGCACCTTGGCGGAAGCGATTCGGTGTTCGTCAACGCCTCGACCTGGGGCCTGATGCTGACCGGCCACCTGGTCAACCTCGCCGACGATACGCGCCGCGACTTCACCGGCGCGTTGAAGCGCCTGGTCGGCCGTGCCGGTGAACCGGTGATCCGCCTCGCGGTGCGCCAGGCGATGCGCATCATGGGCCACCAGTTCGTGATGGGCCGCACGATCGACGAGGCGCTCGACCGCTCCGCCGAGAAGGCGAACGCGGCCTATCGCTATTCTTACGACATGCTCGGCGAGGCCGCGCTGACTGAAGCAGACGCCGAGCGCTACCACCGCGCCTACCAGGACGCGATCGCCGCGCTCGGCAAGCGCGGACCGTTCGCCAGTGTGCTCGACGCGCCGTCGATCTCGGTGAAACTCTCGGCGCTACATCCGCGCTACGAAGTTGCCAAGCGCGCGCGGGTGCATGCCGAGCTCACGCCAAGGCTGCTCGAACTCGCGCAGCTCGCGATGCGCAACGGCATCGGCATGACCGTCGACGCCGAGGAAGCCGATCGCCTCGAACTTTCGCTCGACGTGGTCGGCGCGGTGTTCGCCGATCCATCGCTCGCCGGCTGGAACGGTTTCGGCCTCGCCGTGCAGACCTACCTGAAGCGTGCGCCATTCGTGATCGACTGGCTCGCCGAGACCGCGCGCAAGACGCAGCGGCGCTGGTGCGTGCGCCTGGTCAAGGGCGCGTACTGGGATTCGGAGATCAAGCGCGCACAGGAGGGCGGCCTGATCGGCTATCCGGTGTTCACGCGCAAGCCAAACACCGACGTCTCCTACCTCGCCTGCGCGAAACGCCTGTTCGCGGCCGGTGGCGACGCGATATATCCGCAGTTCGCGACGCACAACGCGCACACGATCGCCGCGATCCATCACTACGCGCAGGGGCGTCCATTCGAGTTCCAGCGCCTGCACGGCATGGCCGCGGACCTCTACAGCGAAGTCATCGGCGAGGAGAACCTCGCTGTGCCGTGCCGCGTCTACGCGCCGGTCGGCAGTCACGAGGATCTGTTGCCCTATCTGGTGCGGCGCCTGCTCGAGAACGGCGCCAACACCTCGTTCGTGAACCGCATCGTCGACGAAAACGTGGCGGTCCGCGACCTCGTCGCCGATCCTTGCGAGACGGTGCGCGCATTCCCTTCCAAACCGCATCCGCGCATCGCGCTGCCGGTCGGCCTCTACGGTGAACTTCGGAAGAATTCCATGGGCGTCAATCTCGCCAACGACAACGAACTGAAAGCCCTCGCCGACGCGGTCAACGCGCCGCACGCGCCGTGGACCGCCGCACCGCTGGTGCCGGGCGC
Organism: Rhodanobacteraceae bacterium; assembly: GCA_003142815.1. Classification (GTDB taxonomy): domain Bacteria; phylum Pseudomonadota; class Gammaproteobacteria; order Xanthomonadales; family Rhodanobacteraceae; genus Dokdonella_A. The sequence goes on along the minus strand of PLNP01000053.1, from coordinate 99,714 downwards.
AACGACTGGCGAAACCGCGCGCCAGGTCACCAATCCCGCCGACCGCCGTCAGGTGATCGGCCAAAGCTGCAACGCGGACGCCGCGACGATCGGCAAGGCGCTCGCCAACGCAGTCGCCGCGCAAGCGGACTGGGACCTGCTGCCGGCCGCGAGCCGCGCCGCGATCCTCGAACACGCGGCCGATCTGCTCGAAGCGCGCCGCGCGGAGTTTGTCGCGTTGTGCGTGCGCGAAGCCGGCAAGACGATCCCTGCCGCGATCTCGGAAGTGCGCGAAGCGGCCGACATGTGCCGCTACTACGCGGCGATGGCGCGCAAGCTGTTCGGCCAACCTGAGAACCTGCCCGGCCCGACCGGCGAGAGCAATCAACTGTTCCTGCGCGGTCGCGGCGTGTTCGTCTGCATCAGCCCGTGGAACTTTCCGTTGGCGATCTTCATGGGCCAGGTCGCCGCAGGGCTCGCGGCGGGTAATGCGGTGATCGCCAAGCCCGCTGACCAGACCACCCTGATCGGTTACGCCGCGGTCAAGCTGCTGCACCAAGCCGGTGTGCCGGAAGCGGTGCTGCAGTTCGTGCCCTGCAAGGGTTCGGTGCTCGGCAATACCTTGCTGACGAAACCCGAAGTCGCCGGCGTCTGCTTCACCGGTTCCACCGAAACCGCGTGGACGATCAACCGCACCCTGGCCGCGCGCAATGCGCCGATCGCTGTGCTGATCGCCGAGACCGGCGGCCAGAACGCGTTAATCGCCGATTCCTCGGCGCTGCCGGAACAACTGGTCAAGGACGTGCTCGCGTCCGCATTCGATTCCGCCGGCCAGCGCTGCTCGGCCGCGCGCGTCCTGTTCGTGCAGGAGGACATCGCCGACAAGGTGATCGCGATGCTTGCCGGCGCGATGAACGAACTCGTGGTCGGCGATCCGGCGCTGCTGTCGACCGATGTCGGGCCGGTCATCGATGCGCCGTCGTGCAAGTTTCTCGTCGAGCATGCCGCGCGCATGGACCGCGAAGGGAAACTGATCAACGAAGCGAAGCTCCCCACCGGCGCCGAGCACGGTACGTTTTTCGCGCCGCGCGCGTACGAGATTCCGTCGCTGTCATTGCTGACCCAGGAAGTGTTCGGACCCGCGCTGCATGTGGTGCGCTGGAAGGCGAGCGAACTGGACCAGGTCATCGACGCGATCAACGCGACCGGCTTCGGCCTCACGCTCGGCATCCACAGCCGCATCGACTCCACCGTCGAGCACATCACCCAGCGCGCGAAGGTCGGCAACTGCTACGTCAACCGCAACCAGATCGGCGCGGTCGTCGGTGTGCAGCCATTCGGCGGCGAGAACCTCTCCGGCACCGGCCCGAAGGCCGGCGGCCCACATTACCTGCTGCGCTTCGCGACCGAACGCACCTTGACGATCAACACGACCGCGGCCGGCGGCAACGCGTCGCTGCTGACGCTCGGCGAGTAACCGGATCGAACACATGCCGCAGCGCGGCGTCCGCTGGGGATCGACGAATCCTTCATGGCCGGTTGAGCGTGGACCAGGCGTGGCGACGCGACAGCGGGCACCGACCACCTCGCGCCTGCCGGTCGCACGGCACATCGGCCTTGCGCGGCTCCGGGTTTTTGTAGGAGCGGCGCAGACGCGACAGACGTCGCCACGGAGCGAACACCATCCCCGCCCAACCCCTCGCGCATCCTTGCGCTCGCGAGTCCGCTCCGCACATCCCTGTGCGGCCGTTCGCCGGCGCGCAGCAGTGCTGCGCGACTGCGCCCGCAGGAGCGGGCGCGAACAGCGAAGCTGGCGCGGAGCGCGAGCGCCAGGATGGCGCGAGTCAAGCCCGGCTCACACCCCCTTTGAAGGGGAGGGCTTCAAGACGGTCGCGGCTGCGCCGTTCCTACGACCTCTGGCGGCTTGGAAAAAAGACGGGCACCTAAAGGTGCCCGCCGTGGCCCTCCCCGTACCTGTGCGCGTCAGAACAGGAACTGGCCGGATACACCGAGCACGTTGCCCTTGCTCTGGAAGCTGCCAACCAGCGTGCTGAATGTCGCCGACTGGTTGTTGATCGTGCCGTTGTCGACCCACAGATGCGCGAAACCGGCATCGAACTTCAGCGTGTCGCTGACCTTGTAGCCGACACCGATCGACAGCCAGGTACGGTTGCCATCCGGCACGCGCGGCTCGCGCGTCGCATCGATCGTCGGCGTCTGGTCGTACGCAACACCGGCGCGCAAGGTCCACGCGTCGTTCAAGCGATACTCGCCGCCGAACGAATAGAACCAGGTGTTCTTCCAGTCGAAGATCTGCGCGGAGCTGAAGGGCGCCTGCGCGGGATTGGCATAGATGATGTTCAGTGACTTGAAGCTCGACCAGTGCGTGTAACTCAAGTCGACGCCGAAACTCAGGCGCTCATCGAGCGTATGCCACCAGCTGGCGGTCGCGAACCACGGCGTATCGAAGTCGGCCGCGCCGCCCTGATTGACGAACGCGCCGCCAAGCAGCGGCAGGATGTTCGACGGAACCTGGAAGCTCGCGGTGCCGGACAAGGTGTGGTTGATCTGCGAGTGGTAATTGAAGCCGACGCGGTCCTTGTCGGTCGGTTTCCACAACACACCGATGTCGAAGCCATAGCCCCAGTCGTTGCCCTTGAGGCCGCCGAAACCGTCGGCTTCCTGCGGCAGTACCGCCCCATTGGTCGGGGCCGCCAGGATCGTGCCGAAGTCGATCACCTGATTCAGCTCGGCGCTGGTGCGCTGCGCGATCAGGCTGGCGCCGAACGACCACTGGTCGTTCAGTTTGTACGAGGTGGAGAACGTCAGCGCGATCGATTGGAGCTTCGACTTCACGCCTTCGTAGCGACCGACCCAACGGTCGTCGTATTGGGTCTGGAAACCGAACGGCGCGCCGAGCGCCATACCGAATGCCCATTGCTCGTTCAACGCGTGCGTGAAGTACAACTCCGGCACCGGTTTGGTCGCGCCACCGTCGCCGCCGTTGCCGCCGGTCAGCGGACGACCGAGGAAGTCGGTGCCGCCGCCCGTGAATTTCGTCGAGAAGTTGATCACGCTGATATCCGCCTGCGCACAATTGGCGGTGCCCAGATCGCCGATCGCGGCCGGATTGTTGACGACCACCGCGCAATCGCCCGGCGCCGCGGCTTCACCGGCGAACGCGCGGCCGAGTCCCTGCACACCTTCCTTGAGCTGGAAGCCGCTGGCCTGCGCGTTCTGGCCAACCAACGCCGCCGCAAGCGCCAGCGGGAGCGCGGCGAGGGAAGGCACGAACCAGGTTCGACGGTTTTTACACTGCATACGACGCTCCTTCTTGCGAACAGCTTCTTTGCGGGTTTGTAACGGATTGGTAGCGATCTTAGCCCCAAGTTCGCCGATCTATCCATCGTGCGCTGCCGCAATTGCACCGGATTGGCGTTCGCACCCTACTTCAGCGTATGGAATGGGCCAGCGGGGGCCGGACCGGACCCATTGATGCGGCACGATGAAGTTTTTACCGTTCGTCCTGAGCCCTTCGACGGTGCTCAGGACTGGCTGCGCCGCGTAGCGACGAAGTCGAAGGGTTTTGGGTGAGGCTTCGACTTCGCACCTTCGGCGCGTAGCCGGTCCTGAGCACCGTCGAAGGGCTCAGCCCGAACGGAATCAAGCTATATTCATGTCGCAATAACGAGGCGCTAACGCGGCACTCCGGATCATCGCTCAATGCGCGCCCTCGTGTGTTTTCTGGTTTGTCTGCCGATGCTTGCCGCGACCGCAATCGTCGATGCGGCCAGCACGGTCCGCTTGCCGCCGTCGGCCTGTGCACCCGCCGACGCGATTTTCAGCGATGGATTCGAGAGCGTGTCGATTCCGCACAATCCGTCGAATGGCAGCGGCGGTGCGTTTCCCGGCAATGTCACGCGCATAGTCAGCGTGCCCGGTGTCGGCAGCCGCAGCTATTACCTGTATCTGCCGCCGGCTTACACGCCGACGCGTGCTTGGCCGCTGCTGCTGGCGCTGCATGGTGCGGGCGGTGCAGGCACCGCGCCAGCCGCTGCGCAGCAGGTGCGCAGCGATTGGTCGTACTGGGCCGACAACAAGGGTTTCATCGTGGTGGCCGTGGTCGGCAACCAGGCTCAAGGTGGCTGGGGTGCGCCGGGGGACGTCGCCGAGCTCAGTGCGACGCTTGATGACGCGTTCGCGAGCTACAATGTGGAGCAGAGCCGTGTGTATCTGTGGGGCTACTCCGCCGGCGCGCACTACGGACACGCGCTCGCGCTCAACAACACCGATTACTTCGCGGCCTACGGCGTCAGCGCCGGTTCGCTGGAGCAGTACGCCTGCACCGATGACGCCACCTGCGCCGCGCTGCTCGCGGGCGTGCAGCCGAAGATTCCGGTCGACATCCATCTCGGCAACGGCGACCCGTTGTACCTGACTTATGGCGCTGGCCGCGACCCGATCCGCTTCCAGAACGGCCGCTGGGTCAGTGGTCAGAATCTTTTCTACACATTGTTTGTCGGCGGGCACTGGTACACCATCGCCCACCTCGGCCAGATCTGGAACAACATCTGCCCGTTCGCGCTCGGGCCATGAGGCTTCGCCTCATTCTGTGATATCCGCGGCGCCCTAAAAGCCCTCTCCCCCGAGCATCGGGGAGAGGGAGCACAGGACGACAGCGACCGTGTCCCGCCACCCGCTCAGAAGCCTGGGACGGTCGCCTGATGCAATTGTTCGGCGACCGCGCGCATTTCGTCGTCGTGGGTTACGCTGACCCATCGCTGCGCTTGCGCGGTACTGGTCACGCCATCCGCGCGCCAAGCGGCGGCATCGCGACCCGCCACATCGGCCCACGTGCGCAACGCGCCCACAGCCGGCAGGCCGAGCGCGCGCGACCAGACATCGAACGGACGCCGCCGCGCCTGCGCGAAACTGTTTGCCAACGCGTCCGCGCGAGCGACCCCCAGACCTGGGACCGCAGCCAGCTCGGCGCACGTCAGCGGCAACCAATCGACGACGCCGTCGACAAGTCCGGCGTCGATCAGGCTGCGCCACGTGCCCGCGCCGATATCGTCGAGACCGAGGCCGTGCTTGCCGCCCAGCCATTCGAGCCGGGCCAGGAATTGGCGCTCGCAGCCCGGTTCTGGATGCCAGCAACTCGACGCGTTGTGTGCGTGCGGATCCGGCACTTCGATCGGCACCCGCTGTTGCGCATGCCAGAGCACCGAATCGAGACGCGGAATCGTGAGGCCGGCGAGCGTGAGCGCGACCTGATCGCCGGGCCGGATATCGAGTTTGCGCCAGCGCGCGAGCGAGCCGACGCTGACCCGACGGATCACACGATCGTCGAGGCGTACGGGCTCCAGCTCGAGCACCGGCGTGATGCGTCCACTGCGACCGATCCTGAACTGTACCGCGACCACTCCGGCGAGCGCCTGCGTCGGCGGATATTTCCAGGCAATCGCCCACGTCGGCGCATGCGCGCGCCACGTCGATGCCGCGGGACGATGACCTTGGCGCACGACAATCCCATCCGCCGCGAACGGCATCGGCGCGTGATACCAATGCTCACGCCAGGCGCGCACCTCGTCGATGTTCCGGGCCGCTACCGTGTACGTCGCGGCGTCGGCAAAGCCGAATGCGCGCAAGCCCGCGAGCCGCGCCGGCATGTCGGGCGGCCCGTCCGGCCAGTCCCAGACGAACAAGCCGATCTGCGCGGCGGTTGCCGCATCGAGATCCGCACGCGCAAGCGCGCCCGCAACTTTCGAACGCGCGCCGACGCTGCCCTGCGTGGCCTGCACGTGATCGGCAATGTGCCAGACCAATTCGCCTTGCAGGACAACGCTTGACGGCGCGTTCGGCAAGTGTTTCGGTACCGCAGCGATCACAAGCGCTTTCGCGGTCCAGTCCTCGCCGCGCTCGCCGTCGCCGCGGCTGACCGCACGCCGCAAGCGGCCATCGACATACAGCAGCGTGACCGCGACGCCATCGGCCTTGGGCTGAATCCACAAATCGGTATCGCCACGCGCATGCATCCATGCCGCGAGTGCATCCGCGTCGGCGACCTTCGCAAGCCCGGTCTGCACCACCGGTGGCGCAACAGTTCCGCGCGTGTCCTGCAACGGGTCGGCGACGGGTGGCGCGCGGTCGGGAAAACATGTGCGCCACTGCGCGTAGCGCGCGTGTGATTGGTCGTACAACGTATCGTCGATGGGGGAATAGCCGTCGCGGTGATACGCCGCGTCCCACGCCCGCAGTTGCTGGTCGAGCGCGCGCATTTCCTGACTCGCGTGCTCGGGCGTCCACGCCGGGCATTCGCCCGCGAACGCGTGCACAGTGGCGATGAGCAGCAACAAAGGAATGAGACGACGCATACGCTTGGCCCGATCCGGTCACGAAGCGATCAGGTTAGTGCGGCGCTACGATCGCCTCGATCGGGAAATGTCGCGCTGTCGCGTAGGATTTCGGCGCACGCTGGTGCGGCGGGCTCAGCACCGCAGGATTGGATTCCACTCAGCCAAAAAACCAGTAGCACACCGCGATCGACGCGAGCACACCGGCGAGATCGGCCAGCAGTGCGCAGCCGACCGTGTGCCGCGCGCGCTGGATGCCGACCGCGCCGTAGTAGACCGCGAGCACATAGAACGTCGTCTCGGTGCTGCCCTGCACGGTCGCGGCGAGCAGCGCCGGGAAGCTGTCGACGCCGTGCGATTTCATGGTCTCGATCAGCATCGCGCGCGCGGCGCTGCCGGAGAACGGCTTGACCAGCGCGGTCGGCAGCGCATCCACGAAACGCGTATCGAGGCCAGCCACCTGGGTGAGCCAGCGCACCCCGTCGAGCACGAAGTCGAGCGCACCCGATGCGCGCAGCACACCGATCGCGCACAGCATCGCGACCAGATACGGCAGCAGGCTCTTCGCGACCTCGAACCCCTGTTTTGCGCCGTCGACGAAGCTTTCGTAGAGCGGCACCTTGCGCCAAGCGCCGGCGATCAGGAACACCATCACGATCGCGAACATCATGAAGTTGCCGAGCAATGACGAGAACGCCGCCAACGCCGCACCGGAGAAGCTCGCGAGCAACGCGATGAAGCTGCCCAGCAGAAGCGATGCCGCGCCGAGCCAGGCCAGCACGACCGGATCGTGAAGTTTTATTTTCTGCATGAACGCGACTGCGAACAGGCCGGTAAATGTCGACGCGCTGGTCGCGAGCAGGATCGGCACGAACACCAGGGTCGGATCGTGCGCGCCCTGCTGCGCGCGATACATGAAGATCGACACCGGCAGCAGGGTCAGCGACGACGCGTTCAAGACCAGGAACAGGATCTGCGCGTTGCTCGCCGTGCTCGCGCTCGGATTCAGCGTCTGCAACTCGCGCATCGCGCGCAAGCCGATCGGCGTCGCCGCGTTGTCGAGGCCGAGCATGTTCGCGGCGAAATTCAGAGTCATCAGGCCGATCGCCGGATGCCCGCGCGGCACCTCCGGCATCAACCGCGCGAACAGCGGCCCGAGCGCACGCGCAAGCAGAGCGATCAGGCCAGCCCGTTCCGCGATGCGCAGGAAACCGAGCCAGAGCGTCAACGTGCCGAACAGCAGCAGCATCACGTCGACCGACAGTTTCGCCATGTCGAACAAGCTCGCGACCATCGCGGCGAACACGCCGGCGTTGCCGCCGATCAGCCATTGCGCGAGTGCCGCGATTGCGGCGACCAGGAAGAAGCCGAGCCAGAGACGGTTGAGCATGCGTACCGATCGGTTGCGGAGTGCGTTGGCGGACTCAAACAAACCACCCTCGTTGTTCCGGCGAACGCCGGAACCCAGTGCCTTCGAGCGAAGGCGAGGCGCTGGATCCCGGCGTTCGCCGGGACGACGATTTGTTTGATGAGCCAATAGGATCGCACAGCGGCCGCCCGGATTCGCTTTGCGTCGCCGCCCAGCACACACTTCAGCGATGATCGAGAAACCCTTTTCCCCCGCCTGCGAACGCAATCGCGAACCGATCCTTGCGGTGCTGCGCGACTTCTTCGCCGATCGCAGGCATGTGCTCGAAGTCGGCAGCGGCACCGGCCAGCACGCGGCGCATTTCGCGGCGGCGCTGTCGCAGCTCGTCTGGCAAACGTCCGATCGCGCCGAGAATCTTCCCGACAGCCGTGCCTGGCTCGACGAGGCGGCGCTGCTGAATACGCCCGCGCCGATCACGCTCGACGTCGCAAGCGGCCCATGGCCTAGCGGACCGTTCGACGCGGTGTTCAGCGCGAACACCTTGCACATCATGGGCTGGCCCGAGGTCGAGGCGTTCTTCGCCGCGCTGCCCGGTGTGACGACTACCGATGCGAAGCTCGCGATCTACGGTCCGTTCAATATCGACGGGCGCTTCACGAGCGACAGCAACGCCGCGTTCGACGCTTCGCTGAAAGCGCGCGCGCCGCACATGGGCATCCGCGATGCCGCAGCGGTCGATGCGCTCGCGAACGCGGCCGGCTTCGTGCTGCACGAGGACATCGCGATGCCGGCCAACAACCACCTGCGCCTGTGGCAACGGAGCACGCCGTGACGACGCCGCTGCTGCTCGCCTGGAGCGGCGGCAAGGATTCCGCGCTCGCGCTGCAACGTCTGCTCGGCGACCCGCGCTGGAGAGTCGAAGGCCTGCTGACCACGGTCACAGCCGAATATGATCGCATCAGCATCCACGGCGTGCGCCGCTCAATCCTGCACGCCCAGGCCGAACGCCTGCGGCTGCCGCTGATCGAAACGCGGATTCCGCCGCAGGCCACGAACGACGTCTACGAAACCGCTTTCGCGAACGCGTTGGACGAGGCGCGCGCACGAACGCCCGGCATCGACACGATCGCGTTCGGCGACCTCTATCTCGCCGACGTGCGCGCGTATCGCGAACACCAGCTTGCGCGCTGCGGCTGGCGCGGACATTTTCCGCTGTGGGGCGAGGACACGATGCGACTCGCGCGCCGTTTCATCGCCGACGGCCACCGCGCGATCCTCTGCTGCGTCGACACGCAGCGACTCGACGCCGCGTTCTGCGGCCGCGAGTTCGACGCGGACCTGCTCGACGAACTGCCGCCATCCTGCGATCCCTGCGGCGAGAATGGCGAGTTCCATACCTGCGTCTACGCGGGTCCGCTGTGGTGCGAGCCGCTGAATTTGGCACGCGGCGAACGTGTGCTGCGCGACGGGCGGTTCCAGTACATCGATCTGGTCTAGGCCTCGAAGACGATTTGCCCGCGATGAATGACTGCGATCGGCGCGGCGGTCACAAACGATCCCATGCTTCGGTGCAAGCTGCGATTGACGCGAAAGACAGAAACCGACCTGACGAGCCGTTCGTCGACAAGACGATCCGTGGCCAAGGGCGATCCAGCTCGCTTGGGATGATGTTCATCAAACGATCACTGCTACGGCGCCGCGACGAGCTCAATACAGATGACATTAGAAGCAATGCCGGATACACATCTTCATGAGGGACTGATAAGGAACGTCCATCCTGTTTGCCTGAGCGCGGATGCGCTCAAGCAGAAGCTCGGGCAGGCGCAGGGAGATCGATCGCGTCGACACTTTCAGGTTCGGAAACGAAACGCGCCTGGCTTTGCTCCAATCCACATAGTCGGACCTGTCGTGTGCTTTCCAGAAGGCGCGTTCGGCGGCCTCGGACTTGAACTCAGGAATTGGATCACCCGGATCAGCGTGGTGCGGGCGCGCAGCGTGAACGTAATATGCAGACGTCGACCCTGCCGTTTTGTCCCCCGCTTCGCAGGGGAAGGAAAAAAATGCGCTTATAGCGGCGCGAACAACTCGGCGAGGTCCGCTTCCTCGAAGCGCGCGCTCTGCGTGCTGCCGCCGTCGAGCACCGCGCGCGCGAGTTCGGCCTTGCGCTGCTGCAGGGCCTGGATCTTTTCCTCGACGGTGCCGGCGCAGATCAGCTTGTAGACAAACACCGGCTTGTCCTGGCCGATGCGGTGTGCGCGGTCGGTCGCCTGCGCCTCGACTGCGGGATTCCACCACGGGTCGTAATGGATCACGGTGTCGGCCGCGGTCAGGTTGAGACCGACGCCGCCGGCCTTCAGGCTGATCAGGAACAGCGGCACCTGGCCGGACTGGAAGCGCTTGACCAGCGCCGCGCGTGCGGTGCCCGGCGTGTTGCCGGTCAGCATCTGATGATCGAGCTTGCGCGCATCGAGCGCGCCCGCGATCAGCGCGAGCATCTCGGCGAATTGGCTGAACACGAGCACGCGCCGCCCCTCATCGACCAGGCTCGCGAGCAGCTCGAGCAGGTAATCAAGCTTGGCCGACTCCTTCACACGCTTCGCGCCGTCGAGCTTGACCAGGCGTGGATCGCAGCAGGCCTGGCGCAGTTTCAGCAGCGCGTCGAGCACGATGATGCCGCTCTGCGCGAGGCCGCGTTTCTTCACCTCTTCGAGCACACGCTCGTGCTGGGTCAGGCGCAACGCCTCGTAGAGTTCGCGTTGGCCGCCTTCGAGTTCGATGCGGCGCACGATCTCTGTTTTCGGCGGCAGCTCGGTCAGCACATCCTCCTTGCGCCGGCGCAACAGCAGCGGCGCGATGCGCCGGACCAGGCGTTCGCGTTTCTCGACGTCGCCATGCTTCTCGATCGGCGTGCGGAAGAACTTCGTGAAGCGTTTGTCGTCGCCGAGCAGCCCCGGCTCGACTGCATCGAACTCGGCCCACAGCTCGCCGAGATGGTTCTCCAGCGGCGTGCCGGTCATCGCGATGCGCTGGCGCGCCTTCAACTCACGCACGATCTTCGCGGCCTGGCTCTTCGCGTTCTTGATCACCTGCGCCTCGTCGAGCACGAGCACCGAGTAATCGTGTTCGATCAGCGCGTCGCGGTCGCGCATCAGCAGCGGGTAGGTAGTGATCACAAGGTCATGGTGCGGTATCTCCGCATGCAGGCCCGCGCGCGCAGGGCCGTGCACGACGAGCACGGAAAGATCCGGCACGAAGCGTTCGGCCTCGTCATGCCAGTTCGCGACCAGACTGGTCGGTGCGATCACCAGCGCGGGCTTGTCGAGACGACCGCGATGCTTTTCGGCGAGCAGATGCGCGAGCACCTGCACGGTCTTGCCGAGGCCCATGTCGTCGGCGAGGATGCCACCGAGCCCGGCGTCGGCGAGAAACCCAAGCCAGGCGAGGCCGTCGCGCTGGTAACCGCGCAAGGTCGCACGAAAACCTTCCGGCTCCAGCGCGGGTTCGCGCGGCGCGCGTTGGCGTTCGAGTTCGGCGCGCAGGCGTTCGCCGCCAAGCCAGGGGCGCTGCATGCCCTTCGCGAGTTCGTCGAGCACGCCGGCCTGGGCACGGCGCAGGCGCAGCGCGCCATCGTGTTCAGTGAGCAGGCCTTGCAGCCATTCGAGCAGCGGCGCGATCAATTCGCGCAGCTTCGCGAGCGGCAACGGTACGCGCCGACGCGCATCGATCGGCACCAGCCAGACCGCGTCATCCGCCTCGCCCTTGCGCGGCGACAACGGAAACGCGGGATCGGATAGCAGGCGGTGCAGCACCGGCAACAGGTCGATGCGCTCGCCGCCGATGTCGATGCCGAGACGCAAATCGAACCACGGGTTGCCGGATTCCTCGATCTCGGCGTACCAGGCGTCCGCGTCCGGCTCGTCGAGCAGATCGAACGGAAAGCCGTCGGCGGATTCGAGGCGAAAGCCGAGATCGCGCAGCCGCGGCGTCAGAGCGAACAGCTGGTCGGCGCCGGCGAGCGTGCCGCGACCGTGTTCGAGCACGAAGTCGTTGTCATCGAACGCATCGCGCGCGATGCCAGGAAGGCGCCCGAACAGCTCCGCGGGGACCAGGCCGACCTCTTCGAGGCGTTCGAACGCCACGATCTCGTTGGCGCGATCGCGCACGATTTCGATCACGCGTCCGTCCTGGCGACGGCGCTCTTTCGGCGGTGCCGGCGACGCGGGCAGACGCACGTCGGCGTAGTCGAATGCGAGTCGTACGCAACCGGTCTGTTGGCGCGTAGCGCCAAACCCATGCGTCGCGACTGTGCGCAGCGTCAACACCGGCACCGGCTTGACCTCGCGGCGTTCGATCTCGCCGGTTGCCTCCGGCTTCGGCAGCGTCGCGAGCAGCGGCGCATCCTGCCAGCGTTCCATCAACAACGGCACCTGTTCCGGCAACAAGGACGGTGCGCGCAGCACCGCCTCGGCGAGGCGTGCCTCGCCATCGACGCGACCGATTTCGCGCGTGACCGGATCGCAGTACCAGAGCCCGTTGATGCGCAGCAGCCGTGTTTTCGGCGAGGCCGCATCGACGCTCAACGCGAGTTTCTGCGTGCCGTCCTCACGCGCGTCCCAGCCGATGCGCAGCGCGCGCTTGGGTCCGAGCTTCAATTGCCCGGATGCGGGCTTTTCGAAGAAACAAGGCAGCGCGCCCAGCAGCGTTTCCAGCAACGCCTCGTCCGCGGCACCGTGCAGTTCGAACCATTCGGCTGAACCCGCGTCTGCCGGTGCGCGCATGCGCAACGCGGCGACCAGGCGAAATTCGTCGGCGCTGAGGCCACTCCACGGCGCCGGATCGAACGGCGAGGGCTGCAGCGAGCGCGGCGATACGAAGCCGCCACGCTTGCCCGGCTTCAATCGCACCGCTTGCGCGAGCACCAGCGGCATGATGTCTTCTTCGCTCGCACACAAGAGAATTCCGCAGACCGTGCCAGCGTGCTCCGCAATCGGCACACGCGCAGCGGCACGCGTTGCCGGCGATTGCAAACCGTCGAGCCAGTATTTCCACGCGCCGAGCTGCGGACCGGGCGGCGGTGCAGCACTCGCCAACAACCGCTGACTCTCACCTCGCATCGCGCGCAGCACGGTCGCCGCGACGTGTTTGCACGCCATTTCCATGGGACACGTGCAATAGCTGTCAAGCTTGACGCGCGCGCCGTCTTGCACGATGCGCACGCCAGCCGCGTAGGGATCAACCGCGCTGCCCTTGACCATGCCGATCAACGCGCCTTCGCCGTCGCCGGGTTCGTAATGCATGCGGAGCACGCGACCCCGATTGAGATACTCCGCGCCCTTCTGCAGCGTGCGCGTGTCGAGCAGCGTGCCGACGTGGCGGCTCAGCAATTGGCGGAACGTGATTTCGTCCACTGGATGATCAGGAAAGACCGAATGCAACCTGTCATGGTGCATGCTGGGCGGGCCGCTCGTCCAGCACAAACGGACGCGTGTGCGTTCCGCGTCGGCGAGTGACCGCGCAAGCGGTCGAACGCGATCGCCGTCGAAGCCGCGCGGTTCGACGCTCAGGCGGATAAGTGCGCGAGACCCCGTCCGAGCGCGTTGCCTGCATCGTCGGCGATGCGGCGGAATTCCGCGGATATCCGGGCGTCGCCGGTGACACGATGCCAGAAGTCCTGGGCCATGACTGCCGCATGACGCCAGTCGTCGTGATGCTCGGGCGTCGGCAGTGTGATTTCGTATCTACGCACGACGATTTCACCGCTTGCGGCGGGGCGGAAGCGCATCGGCAGCATGTCGTAGGCGCGCGCGAGCGGCAGCGGGCAGTCATCCGCGAGTTGCAGCGCGGCGTTGCCGAGGTGCATGTCGGTGTTCGCGATCAGGGCGCCGTACCAACCAAACAGGCGCAGTCGGCGCGCGTCGTCTGCGTCCAGCCAGCCATCGCGTTGCAGCTGCGGCGCGAAGCGCCACCAGTCGATGCGTCCGTGGCCGTAGTACGCGGCGTCGAGTGCGGCCAGCGAGACGAGGCCGCGGCGGCCGAGCGAGGCGGTGCGGTCGAAGCGCGTCGACTGCAGGAAGATGCGCGAATCGGCTTCGATCACCTCACTGCGCGCGGCAGGCAAAGCGTGCGCATGGAGTACTTCGCAGGCGTGATGCTCGCAGACCAGCAGATCCGCCCAGCGCCGCCCGCTCGGCGAGCCGACGCGGTCGCTGAATTTGACGATGACCGGAACGTAGTCGCCGCCGCTCTGCATGGTGATCGCGAATTTGGGCTGCTCGCCGCCGGCGGAGGAGCCGACGTCCTCGCCGCGCAGCGCGGCGGCGGCGAGCTGCGGATAGCGCGCGACGCGTTCATCGGCGGGAACCACGTCGATGGGCGTGAAGATGTTCCGCAACGCGCGCTGCAGTGAAGCCTCGCCGAGCACCAGATCGCCGGGCAGGTCGTCGCCGTGGCGCAGCAGGCCGAGCACGATGTCGTCGGATCGCCAGCGCAGGGGATCTTCGGGCGCGTCGATGTCGGTCGCGACGCGGCGCGCAAAGGCACGGCCGAGAAAACCTTGCGGACGCTGGTCGTCGAGAAACCACAGCAGACCGGGGAACAAGCCGGAGGCGAAGTCGCCGTGCACGAGGGCTGGCCGCGATCCGGCGGATTCGAAATAGAACGCGTCGCCGTGCAGCGCGTGCAGCTCCCCGAGCGTCTCCGGCTTGCGGTCCGCGCCGATGCGATACAGCGGCCAATGGCTGCCGGCGCGCGCGATCTCGTGCGCCAGCGCGTAGCGCGACGCACGCGCCCGACCGATGCGCACGACGCGCGCATCCGCGGCCGACAGCAGCCGCGACATCGTGGGCTGGCTGACGCCGAGCTCGGCCGCGATCGCGGCCGCCGGCTGCGCACCGCGCGTGCGCAACAGGGCTTCCAAGCGCACGGTTCTGGTATCGCTCATGCGAGCGATTGAATAGACTTATGAATAGATAATCAAGAAAAATATGGAAATATCCTCAGCAACCATGCGCTGTTGCGCGGGCTCTCTGGAGATATTACGCATGGATAATGAATAGATTTATCAACTATCCACCGCGCCCTGATCCCGCCTCACGCGGCGGTCCGCGCGGCCGCCGGATTGCGCCACGCCGCGAGCAGGTCGTGCTGGCGTTTCATCGCATCGGCGTGGTGGCATGCCTTGACGTGGCCGTAGCCGCGGATGTGCTCGGGCACGCTGGCGATTTTGGCGGCCAACGCGGCATTGTCGCCGTCGATCGTCGCGAGCAATTCGTCGATCGTCGCGAAATACTCCTCGATCAAGCGGCGTTCCGTGCGCCGCTCTTCACTGCGACCGAAGATGTCGAGCGCGCCACCGCGTAGGAATTTGAATTTCACGAGCAGCTTGAACGCGGGCAGCACCCAAGCGCCGAATTCGCGCTTGATCAGGTGGCAGTCGGCGTCTTTTTTCGAGAGCAGCGGCGGCGCGAGATGGAAGCGCAATCTGTAATCGCCGTCCAACGTCTGCGCGATGCGGCGCTGGAACTCGCCGGAGGTGTACAGCGGCGCAACGTCGTATTCGTCCTTGCAGGCCATCAGCTTGAAATTGCCGCCATGAACTGACCATCAGCGTTGGCGCGGGTCGGGGTTTTCCGGACGCGGACGCCGTCGCGCGATTTCGTCGATCGAACACAAAGACGTCCGATCAGCTGCGTTCGGCCTCGCCTGCGAGCCAATGCCCAATCGGCGCCGGGCGTCCCAACAGATAGCCTTGCCCGAGCTCGCAACCCATCGCCATGAGCGCGTTGCGCTGCTCGTGGGTCTCGATGCCCTCGGCGATCACGTCCATGCCCAGCGCCCGCGCCAGCGCCAGCACGGCCGCCACCACGGGACCGCTGTTGTCCTTGCCGCTTTTGTCGAGATCGGCCACAAAGGAGCGATCGATTTTCAGCATCCGCAGCGGGAACGTATGCAGGTAGCTGAGCGAGGAATAGCCGGTGCCGAAATCGTCCAGCACGGCACCGATGCCGGCATTGTTCAGTCGATCGAGGGTGGCGCGGGCCTGCTCGGAATTATCCAGCAGCGAGCCTTCGGTGATCTCGAGGAGCAGGCGCTGCGGCGGCAGTCCGGTTCGCTCCAGCATCGCCAGCAGCTGGACGCCGAATTCGGCACGGCGTAAATGTCGCGGCGAGACATTGATGCTGAGGAAAGTATCGCTGCGGCCCAATCTGGCGGTCAGCCCGCAACTGAGTTCGAACATCCGCCAGTCGATGGCTTCCATGCTGCCATTGTCTTCGGCGATCTTCAGGAAGTCGGGCGGACCGAGGGTGCCGCGCGTCGGATGGTTCCAGCGGATCAGCGCCTCGTAGCCCATTGTTTCGCCGGTATCCAGGCGGACGATCGGCTGGAAATACGGCTCGAACTCGTCGTGCTGCAGCGCTATGCGTAGTTCGCTCTCCAGCGTCAGCACGTCGACGGCGGTCTGCTGCAGCGAAGCGTCGAACAACTCGAAGCGCGCGCGCCCCAGTTTCTTGGCGCGATACATCGCGGTGTCGGCGTCGCGCAGAACTTCGTCGGCCAGCTGGTAATGATGGTCGCCGATGGCGATGCCGATGGTCGCCGATGGCGCCAACTCCGCGCCACCGAGCAGCAAGGGCGCACCCAGTGTGGCGAGGACGCGCTGCGCCACCTTCACCGCCGTCGCCGGTATGGCCAAGTCCTCCAGCAGGATCGCGAACTCGTCGCCGGACAGTCGGGCGACCAGATCCGGTTCGCGCACGCAGGTCAGCATTCGACGCGCGACTTCCTTGAGTACTTCGTCGCCGACCAAGTGACCGAGACTGTCGTTGATGACCTTCAGGCGGTCGATGTCCATGAACAGCAGCGCGCAGCGCCGTTCAGGTTCGCGCTTGAGGCGGGCCAGCACCCGTTCGAGCCGATCCCGCAGATAGCCGCGATTCGGCAAGCCGGTCAGTGCGTCGTGCATGACCTGATGCTTGAGTTGCTCCTGGATGCGCTCGCGATCGACGATCTCCTTGCTCAGTTCCTGAGTGCGTTCCTGCACGCGTTGCTCGAGCTCGGCATACGCGCGTTGCACGGTTTCCGCGGAGCGGCGTCGATGCAGGCTGTTGGCGATCTGCGAGGCCACGAAGCTCAGCAGCTCCAGCTCAGCGAGTCCGTAAATGACCGAGGCGGTATAGCTCTGCACCACCACCAGCCCGATCACCTCCTCACCGACGCTCAGCGGAACGCCCAGCCAGCACACCGCGGGCGGACCGGCGGTCTCCTGCTTGATCACGCCTTGCCGGGCGAGCTTCACGATCTCCGCCGTCCGCAGGAGGAGGGCCTTGCCCTGGCGCAGCACATACTCACTCAGCCCCGGCCCTAGCGGACGCGACGGATGGCTTTGCTCGGTCTCGTCGACGAAGTAGGCGAAGTCCAGCGATTGGTCGCCGTCGGAGAGCAGCGCGATGAAGAAATTCTGCGCATTGATCAACTCGCCGACCACCGCGTGCACACGGCGATAGAACTCGGTCTGGCTGATATCGACGGTGGCCAGTTGGGCGATCTGGAACAATGCCGCCTGCAGGCGTTCGGCGCGCTGGCGTTCGACGATTTCCAGCTGCAGCACCTGGTTGGCGTCCGCCAGTTCGATCGTGCGCAGACGCACCCGTTGCTCGAGGTCTTCCTTGCCCTGCTTTCTTTCCAGCGCGATCAGGATATGGTTGCCAACGAACTCCAGCAGCGTCCGATCGTCGGCCGAAAAACCGATTTCTTCCTGATAGCTCTGCACCACGACCGCACCGTGCGCTTGGCCGTCCCGCAGCATCGGTACGCCGAGCCAGTCGCAGCTGTCGGGTCCGATGATGGCGAGTGGTCCGGAGACTTGGGCGCGCAGCTGTTCGGTGCTGCCCATCAGCGGCTTGCCGTCGCGCAACAGATACCAGGTGAGCGAGCGCTCCTGCGAATGCATCGGGATCTCGAGCTTGGGATCGGGCGGCGCCGGATCCTCGACATCGGCGTAATACAGGAACCGCAGGCTGTCGCGCTCGGCGTCGTGCAGCACGATGATGAAATTCTCTGCATACATCAGCGTGCCGACGATGGCGTGGATGCCGCGCAGCATTTCGGGCATGTCTCGATCGGAGCCTGCCAGGTCGGAGATCGCAAACAGCGCGCGCTGCAGGCTCTCGGAACGCTCGAGCGCAGCCGACTCCAGCGCGCGGCACAGATGGCGTCCGGCGACCTTCAACTGGGCCGCCGTTCCCTCGACCAAATGCAGTGCGTCCGGCGGCGCGGCCGCAGTCAGCAACAGGATCGCCGACGGGTCCGCCTCGAACAACCGAATTGCAACATGGCAGCCGTCGGACGAAAACACCGGGAGCTGGCGTGCGGCCGCGGAACGCGCCAACTCCAGCTCGGCGCCGCTCAACTGCGACACCGGCTCGCTCTCGGGCTCGTGCGTCCCGTCCAGTCCCCATAACACCGTGGCCGCCTTGCAGGTGGGCTCGGCCTGCGCCAGGCGCACGATCACGGCGGCGACCTCCCGCGGGGTGCCTGCATCAGCCAGGCGGTTCAGCAGTTCGAGCTGCTGAGCCGGGGTGGCCGTAGTGGAGCCGCTAGTGCCTGTCTGACCCATCGATGATGCCACCCAGTGGAAACCGCGTACGACTGGTATTTACCACAATTGGTCGTGAATCTGTACACCAGCCCTCACCCGCAACAGTCGCCTGGCTGCTCGTTGTCGTCTACAGCCGACGCCGCGCACAGAGGCAGTCGCGTCGATCAAGCTGCCACCGGCACGACAGTCGGGTGCCGCCACAGTGCCAACAGCTCCGTCTCGCGTCGCTTGGGCTGGATCAGATGCGCGTGCTTGACGTGGCCGTAGCCGCGGATGCGCTCGGGCACGCTGGCGATTTCGGCGGCCGGCGCGGCATTGCCGCCGTCGATCGTCGAAGAACCGCGACAGGCGTTTCGCGATGACCAGCGTGATCATCGCCGGGGTCAGTTCGTTCGTGCTCGGCAGGATCCCGTTGCCGGCTTCGTCGTACTTGCCGACGATGTGCGGGCGGCGCTGTTCGGGCCAGTTGTACATGCGCTCCTTCATCTGCGATTCGATGGAGCAGCGCTTCCCCTCGACGACGATGCTGTCCTCGAGGCCGCGCGCAAACTCGCGGATGCCGACCGGTTCCAGCCGCCAGGCCATGCCGATCTTGTAGACGCGGATGCCGATCTCGCGCGCGTCGCTCTCGCTTAGCCCCAGGTATTCGAGCGCCTGCAGCACGTCGAGATAGCTTTTGGCGGTGGTCACGATGCCGAGCTGCGCGTTCGGCGAATCGATGACGACCTTGTCGATCTTGTTCGCGCGCGCGAACGCGGTCGCGGCCAACACCGCGTACTGGTGCAGGCGCATTTCCTGGTTCAACGGCGGATCCGGCCAGCGGATGTTGAGGCCACCCGGCGGCAACGCGAAGTCTTCCGGCAGCGCAGGCCGCGTTGGCGTGCTTGAACACGTCGCCGCAGCGGTCGACACCGGGACCGTTGCCCGTACCACATCGCGAACACGCCGTCGTACTTCGCGCCCGGGAACAGGTTCGCCTGCTGCGTGCCCCAGACCATCGTCGCGCCGAGGTCTTCGTTGAGGCCCGGCTGGAACTCGATGTTCGACGCCTTGAGGTGTTTCTTCGCCTTCCACAGCTCCAGGTCGAAACCGCCGAGCGGCGAACCGCGATAGCCGGAGATGAAACCCGCGATGTTGATGCCGGCGGCGCGATCACGCATCTGCTGCATCAGCGGCAGGCGCACCAGCGCTTGCACGCCGGACAGGTAGATGCGGCCTTCGGCGCGCGTGTATTTGTGTTCTAGCGTGTAGCTCTCGTCAATGGACGGGCTTTCGATGGCGGCGGCGGACATGGCGGGCGGGCGCAGGAAAAGCGGAATTTTACCCGGCTCGCGCATTCGCTGTCTGCGCTGGGCGGGCCATCCGACCTTCGAACTTTCCCTGCTCGCGAAGCTGCATGATCGCGCGCAAACCGTAATCCTCCGTCGGCGTCCAGCCACGGCCGGGCCGGTCTTCGCGCCGCACTGCTTCGAGCAGACGGAAGTATCCGCCACCGTCGATGCCGGCCAGGTCGAGCAGAAGCGCCGGCAAATAGAATGCGGCCGTATCGAGGGGTGGTTCCGTGTGCACGTGGGCGGTATCCAGCAGCAGCCACGGCACCGGCTCGTCCCAGGGTTGGGCGTCGTCGTCGAAACCGGCGTGGGCATACGCGCCCGGCAACGCCGGCAGGTGATCGCCGTAGAACAGCAGCAGGGTGCGCCGCGGACGCGCGCGCAGCGCATCCGCAAGGCGACCGAGCGCGCGATCGGCGTTCTCGAGATGATAGAGATAGCCGCGCAATGTGCTCGCCGCGGCATCGCCCAAGCCCGGCGGAACCGGTTCCGCCGCGCGTCGCTGCGCGTCGGCGTTCGGAAAGTCCTCGTACGGACCGTGGTTCTCCATGCTGATCGCGAATATGAACGTCGGCCCCGGCGCATCGTCGAGACGCTTCAGGATGTGGTCCATGAGCGCGTCGTCGCCGACGTAGTAGCCGCTGCGTTTGGCGTCGCCGAACTGCTCGATGCCGTCGAACTGCTGGAAGCCGAGGTGGGCGAACGCCGTCGCGCGATTCCAGAAAGAGCGCGAATGCGGGTGCACGGCGATGGTGCGGTAGCCGCGCCCGGCGAGCACGCTGGCAAGGCTTGCAGGCGACTCCGAAGTCAACTGGAAATACGGGTACTGCACGGTCGGGAAATAGCGCATTGCGATGCCGGTCAGCACTTCGAACTCGGTGCGGATCGTGCCCCCGCCATAGGTCGGAACCCACAAGTCGCCATGCCACGCAGTGGCCGCCAGGCGCCGGTACTGCGGCAGCACCTGGTCCTCTTCGAGGCCGCGCAGACGCGCCGGGTCGAAGAACGACTCGCTCTGCAGCACCACGATGTCCGGCAGATCCTCGGGCGCCGTTGGCGGAGGTGCCGGCGGCGCCGATGGGTGGCGCTCCTCGAGCTGCCGGGCCGCTTCGCGGTCCGGCGTCGGCAGCGCAACCATGGTGCTCCAGGCGTAGCGCAGGAAGGTGACCGTCAGCCCGCTCTCGCCGGCCGAGACGGTCGGCGACCAGGTGAGGAAATCAGCGTCATCCCCGGCGTAAACGGCGGGCCACGGCTGTATGTTCATGGCCAGGGTCGCAAACGCCGCGAGCACCCCGAACACCAGCAGCCCGCGCGCCGCGCCGCGCAGACGTTTCCATGGGCGTTCGCGCCAAAGCAGCAGGACGATCCCTGTGAGGCCAATCGCCATAGCGACCTTTGAATGGTGCGGGAGGTAACGAACGAGCAGCGTGCCTCCATCGCCCAAGTGCGCGAGCAATACGAAATCGGCCGGCAGCAACGGCGTGTCGAGGATAGCGAGCTTGAGCGCATTGGCGACATACAGCGTATGCAGCACGAGCAAACTCGTCCACGCTGAGAGCAACGGCCTGCGGCTGAGACCGAGCACCAGCAGCGCCAGCATCAATGCGGGGATCGCGTTGGCGATGATCGACCCGATCGAAGTCGCGATGGCGCCCTCGTGCGCGAATGCCGGATCGAACCATCCGACCATCGCACCGCATAGCGTCAGCGCCACCAACGCATAGATCACCAGCGCGATCGCGACCGGCAGAAAACCCTCGCCTGCACCGTTGCGGAACCGTACTTGTCGCGGCGTCATGATGTTGACGAAGCCCTCCTCCCGGCCTGCGACAGCAGGCGCTGCCGGAGCGGCACATCGGCGCGCGCCGGCAAGCATACAGGCAGCGTCCGTGCCGCGCCTTGCGCGCGGCTTCGCGGCTGCTCTACGCTGCGGCGGATCGGAAGGCGCCGCGGGGAGACAACGGATGGCAGGGGCACTGGAGCATATCGCGTTCGGACTGTTCGGCCTGACCGTGCTCGTTTGCATCACATTCGTGTTCTCGAACAACAAGCGCGCGGTGAGCTGGCGGCTCGTCGCGACCGGCGTCGCGCTGCAGATCGTGTTCGCGACACTCGTGCTGAAGCTGCCGTTCGGCCGCGACGTGTTCGACGCGATTGCGACCGGCTTCGTCAAGCTGCTCGATTTCGTCAACGTCGGCTCGACATTCATCTTCGGCAGCTTCATGGACGTCTCGAAGTTCGGCTTCGTGTTCGCCGTGCAGGTGCTGCCGACGATCATCTTCTTCGCGGCGCTGACCGGCGTGCTCTACCACCTCGGCATCATGCAGAAGATCGTCAAGGGCATGGCCTGGATCATCACCAAGGTCATGAACGTGTCCGGCGCGGAGACGACCAGCGTCTGCGCGAGCGTGTTCATCGGCCAGACCGAGGCGCCGCTGACGATCAAGCCGTATCTCGAGCGGATGACGCAATCGGAACTCATGACGGTGATGATCGGCGGCATGGCGCATATCGCCGGCTCGGTGATGGCGGCGTATGTCGGTCTGCTCGGCGGCGACGATCCGGTGCAACGGCAGTTCTTCGCCAAGCACCTGCTCACCGCCAGCATCATGGCCGCGCCGGCGACGCTGATGCTGGCCAAGATCCTGGTGCCGGAAACGCAGCAACCGTTGACCCGCGGCACGGTGAAACTTGAAGTCGAGAGGACCACGGCGAACGTGATCGACGCGGCGGCGACCGGCGCCGGCGATGGCCTGCGCCTCGCCCTCAACGTCGGCGCGATGCTGCTTGCTTTCATCGCGCTGATCGCTCTCGTGAATGGACCGCTCCAGTGGCTCGGAGCGCACGCCTGGGGCAGCGATGCCGCGGCGTCGATCAATGGCTGGCTGTCGGCCAGCGCCGGTCGTCCGGTGGCGCTTTCACTGGAAACCCTGTTCGGCTGGGTGCTCGCGCCGCTGGCGTGGCTGATCGGCGTGCCGTGGCAGGACGCGACCCTGGTCGGCAGCTTCATCGGCGAGAAAATCGTGATCAACGAATTCGTCGCCTACGTCGACCTTTCCAGGCACCTGCCGCAACTGAGCAAGGAAAGCCAGCTGATCGCGACCTACGCGCTGTGCGGCTTCGCGAACTTCTCATCGATCGCGATCCAGATCGGCGGCATCGGCGGCCTCGCACCAAGCCGGCGCGCCGATCTCGCCCGGCTCGGCCTGCGCGCGGTGCTCGGCGGCTCGATCGCGACGTTCATGACCGCAACCATCGCCGGCGTGCTCGAACAGCTCTGAGCGTCGCGACGCCGCTCGATCCCGCCGATGAACGGCGCCCTGCCGCAAGGCGTCCGGTTTCATCTTCGTTCACCGCACGCTGCGCATAGTCGATCCGCGCCGGTCGGCTGTGCGCCAACCGTTCCATGGATGCAGGTCGGCAGCCCATGTCATTCGACCACGCAGGAGGACGCCATGCTACTTGCACGCTGCTCAATCGCCATGCTGATCGGGGTACTGCCCAGCTTGTCGCACGCGACCGATCGCAGGGACGCCGAACTCGAACTCGCCCAGGCGGCAACCGCGGTACAGAGTGCGGAGCGCTCGGATGCCGGCGCCTACGCCAGTGCCGACATGAACACCGCGCATGAAATGCTTGCGGCCGCGCAGGGCGCATTCGACCGCGGTGCCTGGACCGAAAGCGCGATGAATTCGGAGAAGGCCAAGGTGGACGGCGATCTCGCGGCCGCGCGCAGCCGCCAGCAACGTGCCACGACCGCGACCCGTGAGATAGAAGCCAGCGTGCGCGATCTGCGCGCACAGCTCGGTCTGCCGCCGGGAGATGCGCCATGAAATCGTCTATTCGAAATGTCGGCTTTGCGTTCGCCCTGCTGCTCACCGGCTGCGTCAGCGTGCCGCCAGGGCCTCCGCCCGAAATCCAGCGTCTGCAAGACCAGCTCGCCCGCCTGCATGGCGATCCGCGCATCGCGCCGAATGCAGGTTCGGAGTTGCAGAACGCGGACGCCGCGATGGATGTACTCGCCAAGAATCGCCGGCGTCTCGATGAACCGACCTTCCGGCACGGCGTCTACATCACCGACCGTCTGATCCAGCTCGCCGAAGCCTCCGGGCTGGCGCGCTACGAGGAGCAGCGCGGCAAGGATCTTGCCGCCGAACGCGAACGTCTGCTGGCCCGATCTGTGGGTTCGCGACACGAAACCTATCCGCTCGCGCGCGCCACCGCACCGGGTGGGCTCGCGCACGACGAGCTGGCCGCGATCCAGCCGCGGCTGAGTGGTCTCGAATCGCATCTGGACGAGCGTGGCCTGGTTGTCACACTCGGTGATTTCATGTTCGAGAATCACGACAGACAGCTGCGGTCCTCGACGACGCGCGCATTGGACACGCTCGTGAGCGCGCTGCGCGACGATCCGGCAGCGCAGTTGTCGATTGAGGGATATGCGGGTTCCGCGGACGACCGCGACCTCGCGGCGCGGCGCGCGGCCAGCGTGCGCGATTACCTGGTCGATCGGGGAGTCGATGGCACGCGGATTGACACGCGCAGGACCGACGATGGACTTGCCGGCAACAATCACGGACGCGTCGACATCGTGATTCGCGTCGACCGCCGTTGAAGCCGGCGTTCCCGAGCCGACCGGCGCGAGCGCCCGCAGCGTTTAAACTGTCCGCCATCACGGCAATGCATGCGGATGGCACATGGGCGAGGCGCAGGTGGTGGTGGTCGGCTCATACGTGCAGGATCACGCATGGCTGACCGATCGTTTTCCGCAAACGGGCGAGACGCGTCGCGCGCTCGGCTTCAACAGCGGCCCCGGCGGCAAGGGTTTCAACCAAGCGGTCGTCTGCGCGCGTCAGGGCGTGGCGACCTTGTTCATCGGCGCGATCGGTGACGACCACCTCGGCGCGATCGCGCAGCAGTTTGCGAACAAGGAAAAGCTGCCGTGCCGCTGGCAGGTGCGCAGCGACGTGCCGACCGCGGCATCGAGCATCGTCGTCGACCGCACGGGGTCGAACCTGATCGTGGTCAATCTCGGCGCGAACGAGCATCTCGATCCGGCCTTTGTGAGTGCGCAGGCCGACGCGTTTGCCGGCGCGCGAGTCCTGTTGCTGCAACTGGAGAACAACCTCGACGCGGTCAGCGCCGCACTCGACCTCGGCGCACGCCACAAGCTGCTCCGCGTGCTGAATCCGGCGCCGGTACATCCGGATCTCGATGCGGCGCTGCTCGCACGGTGCGACCTGATCACGCCGAACGAAACCGAGTTTGCGTTGTTGCTCGAACACGTGACCGGCGAGCGCATCGCGGCCGCGACACTCGCCGAGCGCGGTAACGCCGAGTTGCACAGGCTGGTGCGGCAACTCGGCGTCGCCACGGTGGTGATCACGCTGGGCGCACAGGGGTGTTTCGTTTCGCATGCCAGTGGTGAACGCCGCGGTGACGCCGACGCGTTCTACCGACTCGCTCCCGAACGCGTGAAAGCGGTCGATTCAACCGGTGCCGGCGATGCGTTCTCCGGCACGCTCGTCGCGGCCTTGGTGCGCCTCGCCGACCGCCCGTTCCGCGACGCCGTCGTGCACGCGAACCGCGCCGCCGCGATGTCGACTGAAATCGTCGGTACCGCGCCCGCGATGCCGCGGTTCGGCGACGTCATCGCGCGGTTCCAGACGACCTCGCCTGCACGCTGACGTTTTCGCGTTCCGCACATACGCAGAGCGCGTCGCGGCAGCACGCTCGCGTTTGGCTGGCGCGTAGGCGCAGTCCGCTTCTCGCGCGCGCGCAGACGCTCCTAGCGCCGGCTTGTGCGACGCCACCAGAACCACGCCAACGCGGCGATCAATGCAGCGCTAATATGGCGTCATGAGTGTGCTGCCCGGGAGGTGACCCATGCGCATCACCGGCCTGATCCTTGTGATCGCGTTGGTCCCTGGCGTGGCGTACGCTGGAGACGGAGCGCTCGATCCCACGTTCGGCAATGGCGGGATCGTGGAGATCGGCTGGCCTGCGGGCTCGGCCTCCGCCAACGCGGTCGGCTTGGATAGTGCGGGCCGCATCCTCGCCGGCGGCAGCGCGATCGGCGTCTATGGCAATGCGGACTTCGCGTTGTTCCGCCTGGTGCCAGACGGTACGCTCGATGCGACCTACGCCTCAGATGGTGGTGGCTTCCGCCTGATCGACTTCGATCTCGACGGTATCGGCAGCAACAGCGCGGACACGATCAACGACCTCGCGGTGCTCGGCGATGGCTCCGTCGTAAGTCTCGGCGAAGCGCACTTTGGATTTTACGGCGTCAATTCGCAGTTCGCGTTGGCCCGCGTGGACACGACCGGCGCGCTCGATCCAAGCTTCGGTCGCAACGGCAGCGCGCACTTCAGCCTCGGCTCGTTCGCCAACATCGACTACGGCCGACTGCTCACCGTCGATGCACAGGGACGCATCGCCGTGGCGGGCATGGTCGCAGAGCTGCACAACGGCTCGTCAACATTGGATTGGTGGCTTGGTCTGGCGCGACTGACGTCACAAGGACAACTTGATTCCAGCTTCTTCGGCGGCGGTTCTTACCTGACCATTTTCTGGGCCGATCCGAATATTCCTCCACCGAGACAACAGCCTGTTCAACTCTCCGCTGGCGCTCGCGTTCGATGCTTCGCAGCGAATCCTGACCGCAGGAGTCGTCGCGCAGCCGATTCCGCAGGACGCCGCTCTCTACCGAGCACCCGTCGACGGCGGTTATGACGACAGCTTCGGTCAGTATTCGCGGGTGCAACTCGGCTTGAGCGAGGGCGAGGCCTCCGCGTTACGACCATTGCCCGCGGGCGGCATGCTGGTCGCCGGTGCTTATGCAACCGGATCGGGCGCATACGCGCTGTTCTTGGCGCGGCGTCTGGACGACGGCAGCCCGGACACCGGTTTCGGCACCGACGGCATCGCCACAATCCCGCTGGCGCAGGGCTATCCGGAACCTTCGTTGATTGCGCCGACGCGCGAAGACGGATGGCTGGTCGCCGGCCGGCTGACAGAGCCCTACGGCGGTGGTCTCGGCGTCGTCCTCGCACGTTTCGATGCGCAAGGCCATCCGCAGGCGGACTTCGGCGATGGCGGCGCTGTCATCATCGACATCGGCGACGGCCGCCACTTCAGCGCGGGTCGCGTCGTACTGCAGCCCGACGGCAAACTCGTCGTCGCCGGCAGCCTGCCGAACCCGGGGCCGGACACGACCCCGCATTTCGCGGTGATGCGCATCCTGGCCGACCACGAAACCGTGTTCGCCGACGGCTTCGACGGGCGCTGAGGCTGGCGCGCGGACGGGGCACGTTAGAATGCGCGGATGCGCATCGGCCCCTATTCCATAACCCCGCCAGTCATGCTCGCGCCGATGGCCGGCGTCACCGACAAGCCGTTCCGCCAGCTGTGCAAGCGGCTCGGCGCCGGCTTGGCCGTGTCCGAGATGACCACGGCCGATCCGCGCTTGTGGACGACGCGCAAATCCCTCAAGCGCATGGATCATGTCGGCGAGCCCGATCCGGTCAGCGTGCAGATCGCCGGCTACGACCCGGCGATGCTCGCCGAGGCCGCGCGCTACAACGTCGACCACGGCGCGCAAATCGTCGACATCAACATGGGCTGCCCGGCGAAGAAGGTCTGCAACGTGTGGTCGGGCAGCGCGCTGCTGCAGGACGAGGCGCTGGTCGCGCGAATCCTTGCCGCGGTCGTCGCAGCAGTGGAGGTGCCGGTGACCTTGAAGATCCGCACCGGCTGGAATCGGAATAACCGTAACGGCATTCGCATCGCGCGGATCGCCGAAGACGCCGGCATCGCCGCACTCGCGGTGCACGGACGCACCCGCGCGGACCTTTACGTGGGCGAAGCCGAATACGACACGATCGCGGCGATCAAGGCGGCGAGCCGGATTCCGGTGTTCGCGAACGGCAACATCGATTCGCCCGAAAAGGCACGCTTCGTGCTCGACTATACGAAATGCGATGCCGTGATGATCGGCCGCGCGGCGCAGGGCAGGCCGTGGATCTTCCGTGAGATCGTGCATTATCTTGCGACCGGCGAGAAGATTTCGGCGCCGGAGCCGCGTGAGGTACGCGACATCCTGCTCGACCATCTCGATGATCTCTACGTGTTCTACGGCGAACCACAAGGCGTGCGCATCGCGCGCAAGCATCTTGGCTGGTACGCAAAGGATCGGCCGGAAAATGCCGCATTCCGCGCGATCGTCAATCGCGCCGAGAGCGCGGCCGAGCAGCTGCGCCTGACGCGTGAGTATTTCGATGCGCTGGCGGAAGCGGCTTCGCCGAGCTTCGCTGTCGCCGCCTGACGCGCTTCACCACCTCTCGTCATCCCGGCGTTCGCCAGGACGACGATGTTTCTTTCGTCGCGATGCAGATGCCTCAAGTGTGCAGCATGCTGAGCGGCAGCAGCAGCCAGCCGAGCACGAGTGCGATCAGCGCGATCCTCGCTACGCGATAACTGCGCGGATAAGCGCGCTTGAATCGCTTCTTCGATTCTCCGGCGCGGTGCGCGAACGCATACAGCCGGTTGACCGCGCCGACGCGCTCGGTCGCGACGTTTTGGGTCGCGGTCGCGCGGCCGAGCACACCGCTGACGAAACGGTTGATGCCGCGCACGATCGGCGTGCGCAGTGGCCGCTCGACGTCGCAGAACAGGATCACGCGGGTCTGGTCGGTGTTGTTCGCGGCCCAGTGCACGAAGGTCTCGTCGAACACGATGTCCTCACCGTCGCGCCAGGAATACGGCTGGCCGTCGACGAAGATCAGGCAGTCGTCGGAGTTCGGCGTGATGAGGCCGAGGTGATAGCGCAGGGAACCGGCGAACGGATCGCGGTGTGGATTGAGTTTGCTGCCCGGCGGCAGCAGCGCGAACATCGCGGCCTTGACCTGCGGAATCGTCACCAGCAGCGCGACCGTCTTTGGGCACAACGCGTGTGCGGACGGCAGCGGGTCGCCGTACCACGTCAGGCAAAAACGCTTCCAGCCTTCCTTGAAGAACGAACCGAAACTCGCGTCGTTGTGCTTTTCCGCGGCGCGGATGTAACCCTCGTCGAACAAGTGCAACGCCTCCTCGCGGATAGCGCGCCAGCCATCGCGCAAGGGATCTAGCTGCGGAAACTGCGCGCGATCGAGGATCGGTTTGCCGCGCACCGCCGAGAAGGCATACATCAGCACGTTGTACGGCGCGAACAGGCCCGAATGGCCGAACAACTGGCGCCGGAAATGCAGCCGCACGCGCCCGCGCAGGTGTACGTAGAGCACGCTGAGCACGTACAGCACAGCGAAGGCGAGCAGGATCAGGCGCAGCGAGAGATGTGGCACGGTGAATAGTGTGGATAGCGCTGCGGAAGAGCGCAGGATACGCCGGTCGGCGTCAACCCGACTTTGCACGCTCCTTCGCGACCTTGTCGGCTTTCAGATGCGTGAGTGCGGCTTTGATCACGTCGGTAGGCAACGCCGGTTCGCCCAGCGGTGCACTCTGCCGCAACAACGCGTCAACCTCCCGCGGATCGTCCCCGGCATCGACCAACGCCGCGCTGAGCCGGCCAGCTTCCTTGGGTGTATCAAACGCGCGGCTCTGCAACAACAAAGTGCCATCGCCTGAAGCCAGCTTGAAATAGAACTTGCCGTCGGCTTCGCGATAGCTCTTGAGTTGCGGCGGCGACAAAGCTTTATTGAAATTGACCCATTCACGTTCAGCAGTCGTGGGCAATGCCGAATCACTCAGCCTGCGTACGCCAACCGCCCAGCGCAGCTTCTCCATCAGAGGTTCGCTGCGTTTTTTCGCCTTGTCCGCGCCAGCCCGCAGCTGCTGTTCGATGAATTCGGGCTTATCAATCAACTCTTCGTAGCGTGCGCGAGGCACAGTGAGTTCGGCGTCGACGCGCTCGAACAGCTTCTGCTTCGCGTCGCCCCAACCGATGCCGTTGGCGAAGGCCTGGCGCATCGCGACAGTCTCGTCCGCGCTCGCAAACGCCTGATAGATAGCGAAGATGTTCGAGCTGTCCGGATCCTTCGGCTCGCCCGGAGCGCGCGAGTCGGTGACGATGCCGAGGATCGCCTTCTTCAGATCCTTCGCCGGCAGCCACAATGGGATCGTGTTGTTGTAGCTCTTAGACATCTTGCGCCCGTCGGTGCCGGGCAGCGTCGCGACGTTCTCCTCAATCTTCGCTTCGGGCAGCGTGAACGTCGCCTGCTTCTTAAGGAGTTCCACGTCGTACCAGTAATTGAAACGCTGCGCGATATCGCGCGCCATCTCGATATGCTGGATCTGGTCGCGCCCGACCGGCACCTCGTGCGCGTTGAAGATCAGGATGTCCGCGGCCATCAATACCGGGTACATGTACAGGCCTGCGGTAATTCCCGATTCTGCGTCCTGGCCGGCATCGTTGTTCTGATCGACCGCGGCCTTGTAAGCATGCGCGCGGTTGAGCAGGCCTTTCGCGGTCACGCAGGTCAGCAACCAGGTCAGTTCCGGAATCTGCGGAATATCCGACTGGCGGTAGAAGAACACCTTGTCCGGATCGAGTCCGCAGGCGAGCCACGACGCGGCGATCTCCAGCGTGGACTGCTGCACGCGCTCGGGCTCGCCGCACTTGATCAGCGAGTGGTAATCGGCGAGGAAGTAGAACGATTCGACATCATCGCGACGGCTCGCCGCGATCGCCGGGCGGATCGCGCCGACGTAGTTGCCTAGGTGCGGCGTGCCGGATGTGGTGATGCCGGTCAGGATCCGGCGCTTCTCGGTCATCGCGGGGAACTTCAAGGGAAACGGCCTGCGAGTGTACGGGAAGCCGTGTGCCGGCTTAACCCCGTGCGCCCCGAGGCCGCGTTGTATGGCTCACCAACCCGGAGGTGAACCATGCGTATCCTGCTTTGTGCCGCCCTGCTTGCCGCTTCGATCGCCGCGTCCGCGCGCGCCGACAACTTGCTCGATCTCACTGTCGTCGACCGCGACACCGGCGCGACGCTGTCCACCTATGCCGACCGCGGCAAGCTCTATGTCGCTGGCACGCCCGGCCATCGCTATTCGGTGCGCCTGACCAACCGCAGCGGCGGGCGGGTTCTTGCCGTGCTCAGCGTCGACGGCGTCAATGCGGTCAGCGGCGAGACCGGCAGCCCGGACCAGACCGGTTACGTGCTCGCACCTTTCGAGTCGGCGGAAATCAGTGGCTGGCGCAAGAATCTCGACGAGGTCGCGCAATTCAACTTCACCGCGCTGCCGAACAGCTACGCGGCGCGCACCGGCCGGCCGGCCAACGTCGGCGTGATCGGCGTCGCGGTGTTCACCGAGCGCACGCCGGTCTGGCGCCAGCGCGGGGAGATCGTGCGCGAGGCGGCACCGCCTGCGCCGGCGTCTGCGCCGATGGACGCCGAAGCACAGCGCGCCGATTCCGCGGCCGCGGGCGCCGCAATGCCGGCGTCGCCGGCGCAACCGAAGCCGCAGGCGAAGGCCGAAGCCTTCGCGCGCCGCGACGAACGCCTCGGCACTGGCCACGGCGCACGCGAATACGCGCACGTCGACACGACCACGTTCGAGCGCGCTTCGCACCGGCCTGCCGAGACCGTCGCAATCTGGTACGACAGCTACGCGAACCTCGTCGCGCAGGGCATCATCGAGCGACCGATCGTGCGCAACGAGTCGCGACCGTTTCCGGGCGCGTTCGTGCCCGATCCGCCTGCGTCGCGCTGAAAACGCTGCAATCGGCAGACGCCGCGATTTGCGTCTGCTGGGAGCGCGTGCGGGTCTAGGCGGCCGAACTCGGCAACACGATCAACGTGAACACCGGCGACACCCGGCATCGCGGTTTCGAAGGCCAGATCGACTATGATTTCCTCGCCGTGCAGGATCCGCACACGACGCGCCATCTTTCCGTGTTCGCGAACCTGGGCCTGCTCAACGCCGAATTCACCTCGACGCGCAATCCGGCCAATCTCGGCAACAAGCCCGCGTTCTCGCCGAGCTATCTCGCGCGCTCGCGCTCGACGGCATCAACCTCTCGATCAAATCCGGCGGGCTGCTCGCCCTGCTCGGACCGTCCGGTTGCGGCAAGACCACGCTGCTGCGCGTGACCGCCGGCCTCGAGTTCCCGGATCGCGGCACGGTGCGCTTCGAGGGCCGCGACGTGACCGCGGTCAGCGCGCGCAAGCGCCGCGTCGATTTCGTGTTCCAGCACCACGCACTTTTCAATCACCTCTCCGTGTTCGAGAACGTCGCGTTCGGCGTGCGCGTGCGCGGCTACCCCGGCGCTGGTCGCTGTTCCGCGACGCCGAATCGCTCGGCAGCGGCTCTGGATAACCGGTTTTTCAGACCGCGTTGACGGAATCGCAACGGTCAATCTGCAAGCGTCACGCTCCCGCATTCCCGAGGAAGCGATGATGCGCCACCTCCTTGCGCTCGCACTCTGTGCGACAGCCAGCTCCGCGATCGCCACGAACGAGCTCGCCGAGCTCGGCCCTGCGCCGCAACTCAACGCATCCTCGTACGTCGCGATGGTGCCGGGACCTTACGCGCCGGCAACCGTCGTGATCGATCCGCAGAACCGCAGCCAAGTCGCAGGCGCCTACCAGACGGTGTATCTGCCGCAAGCGGCGGTGCCGTCTGCCTGGAACGGCAATATCGGCGCCTGCTCGCCCGGCACGACCAGCACGGCCTACCGTCAAGCGACGATCGACCGTGTGAATTTCTACCGCGCACTGGCTGGCCTGCCCGGCAATATCACGCTGCTCGGAGGCACCGACGCAGCTGATACGCAAGCCGCAGCCCTGATCTTCAGTGCAAACCAGAACCTCAGCCACGACCCGCCAAGCAGCTGGATCTGCTGGACCCAGGCGGGCCACGACGGTGCCGGCAATTCCAACATCGCGCTAGGTTATGGAAACAACGCGGCCGCCGGCACAGGCGCGGTCGATCTGTACATGGACGACTTGGGCACCAACAACACGGCAGTCGGTCACCGTCGCTGGGTTCTCTATCCGCCACAGGCGCAGATGGATTCCGGCTCGATCCCGTACAACCCGCAGTGGGCCGCGAACGCGCTGTGGGTGTTTGCCGGATGGGGCTCCCGCCCACCGACCCCGAATGGCGTGACATGGCCCTCGCGCGGCTACGTCCCGTGGCAACTGCTGCCGCAATCCTCGAACCGCTGGTCATTCTCATGGAACGGAGCGGACTTCACCACTGCGACGGTCAGCATGACGCGCGACGGCGTGCCGCTTGGTGTGCCGAGCTACGAGACGATCCAGAACGGTTACGGCGACAACACGCTGGTCTGGCAGCCGCAGGGAGTCACCTACGCGCAGCCGGCGGCGGACGTGACCTATCACGTCACGATCAATGGCATCACCGGCGGCGGTGCACCGTCGAGGATCGGCTACGACGTGATCGTGATCGATCCGTACGTGCTCGGCGATCTCATTTTCAGGGATGGATTCGACTAGCGCCCCGCCCCCTCGAGGGCCGCTCCTACGGGTTGTCTCTGTCAATCCCGCATGAGAGTCGATTTCCCGAATAAGCTATCGACCAAATCCACCGCGAGCTGCGCGGTCTGGTTGCGCACGTCGAGCGCGGGATTCAATTCCATAATGTCGAGCGAGCCGAGGCAGCCGCTGTCGGCGATCATTTCCATGCACAGCTGCGCCTCGCGGTAGTTCGGGCCGCCCGGGATCGTGGTACCGACGCCGGGCGCGATCGCCGGATCGAGGAAATCGATGTCGAAACTGACGTGCAGATGGTCGTTCGCGCCGAGGTTCTGCAGCGCTTCCTCCATCACACGCTTCATGCCGACCTCGTCGATGTAACGCATGTCGTACATGTCGAGGCCGACGTCATGCACGAGTCTCTTCTCGCCGGTGTCGACCGAGCGGATGCCGATCTGGCGGATACAGTCGGGTGTGAGCGTCGGCGCGTGCCCGCCGATCTCGGTCAGTTCGTGTGGCCCGAAGCCGCACAGGCACGCGACCGGCATGCCATGGATGTTGCCCGAGGGTGTGATCGCACTGGTGTTGAAGTCGGCGTGCGCGTCCAGCCAGAGCACGGTCAAGCGTTTGCCGCTCTCGCGGCAGTGGCGGGCCGCGGCGGTGATCGAGCCGATCGCGAGGCAGTGATCGCCACCGAGCAGGATCGGCAGGCGCTCGTTTGCAAGCTCGGCGCCGATCGCCTGCATGACGGCGCGGTTCCAGGCCAGCACCGCAGGCAGGTGCCGATAGCCTTCGACAGGCGGCTGCCACGGATTGGGCGGGCCGCTGAGGTTGCCGCGGTCGACGACATCGAGACCACGCGCAGTCAGCGCCTCGGCGAGACCGGCGACGCGCAGCGCCTCCGGGCCCATTGATGCACCGCGATGACCGGCGCCGATATCGGTCGGCGCGCCGATCAGTGAAACCGGACGAATAGTCTGCATGGATACTCCGGAAGCACGGTTGGCGACTCGGCACCCAGCGCCCGCTCGTGGCTTCCTTCCTGGACAGGGACGGGCGCGCATGATCGGTGAAATCTGGCGCGCCGTCACGGCCCATCGCGCAAGACCGCGCTATTGATTCGGAACGAATTCAGATCCAGCGACCGAATCAATCCCCCCACCCATTCCCGCCCCGCTGGCGCAGGGGAGGGAATGCGGAAGGCACCCAAACTCTGAGTGCCGGAGCAATAGTGGCGGCCACGCAATCCCTGCTGTTTCGCGGCGATCAGGGAATGGCTGGCGGTTCGTGCGAGGCGCGCGCATTCGCCTCTTCGAGAGCGTCAGCACCGCGTGGATCGGGGCAGCGAGCCGCCGCGACAAGATCCGCCGGCGCTTCACACAACGACGCGCCAGGCGCGTCATGCTGACTCATGAGTTCGTCCGCTGCGCGCGCACGTGCGCCAAGCTCGCGTTTTGTCTTCATGTCAGTCGGTGCCTTCGTGTCAGCGCGACCACTGCCACTGCACGCCGAGCATCAGCGTGCGATCCGGCGCCGGTTCGAAGTAGCGGCCGTTCGCATCGTTGACGATCACCGAACCGGCGTACTTGCGGTCGAACAGATTGTCGATGCGCGCGAAGGTGCGCAACTGGCCCGACGCCACATCGAAGCCGTAACCGACATCCGCAGCGGCGACGAAATAGGACGGCGCCGCATCGGTGCCGAGGTCGTTGACCGGCACCGCGCCTACGTAATCGCCTTGCAACGACGCGCGCCAGCCGGTGTCGCGGCCCCAGCGCAGGGCGGCGTAGAGATCGGTCTTCGGGATGCCGGGAATCTGCGTGCCGGCCGCGACCGGCGTATCCGGCGTCGTGCACGAGCCCGAGCAGGCCAGGAACGCCGAGCGAAACGTTGCGTCGAGCAAGGTATAGGCGACCTGCAGTTTCCAGTCGTCGTTCAAGCGTATCGACAGCGACGCCTCGGCGCCCTCGCGACGCGCCTTGCCGATGTTCTGGTAGGTGCTGCGGCCGCCGCTGTTGGTCGCGACCGCAAGCTCGTTGCGGGTATCGGCGCGGAACACCGCGACATTCGCCTCGATGCCGTTCGCGGGACGCAGCTTGATGCCGACTTCACCGTTGCGGCTGCGCGCCGGGTTCAGGTCGAATGCGAGCCCGGCGCCGCCATCGTTGCGATAGCCGAGTTCGTTGAAGGTCGGGGTCTCGAAGCCCTTGCCGTAGGACGCATACAAGTTCGCCCAGCTCGCCGCGCGATACAGGATGCCTGCGACCGGCGTGGTCGCGCCGTAGTCGACGCGGCCGCTGTCGTTCGGATTCCTCGCGGTGATGTAGTGGTCGACCGAATCGAACTTCACGTCGCTGTGGCGCAGGCCCGCGGTCAGCGACCACGCATCGGCGATGTGCCAGGTCGCCTGCGCGTACTCGTCGAAATCGGAAACCGTGTCCTCTTCATTGCGACGCAGCGCACCGCGCACGCCGAGCACGTCGCCGATATAATTCTCGTAGCCGAGACGTTGTTGCTGCTGGCGATCCCACGCGAGCCCGGCCGCGATTTCGAACGCGCGCCCGGCGAGTTCGCCCTGCCAAACCCAGCGCGCGTCGGTGCCGCCGTAGTCGCTGCCGAGATCGACGACGCCGCCCGAATGCAGGGGATTGACCTGCGCGGCAACCGGCACCGACAGGAACTGCTCGATGTTGCGATGACCGTAATAGCCGAGCACGCGCAGGCTGTTGCCGGAGCCGAGATCCTGATCATAGATCGCGCCGCCCTGGGTCTGGTGCGCGCTTTTGCGCGTGTTGAACTGCAGCGCGGACGCGGCGACCTGGGTCGGATCGGCGTCGAACTGCGCGTGGGTCAGGCCGAGCGGATCCTGCGCGCCGGGCAGCGCCATCGTGTTCCCGAGCAGGGTCAGCTGGCCGCCCTCGCCGATCTTCCAGGTCAGTTTCGCGTTGCCCGATTCGCGCTTCGCCGCGCTGTGGTCGCGGTAGCCGTCGGTCTGGAAATGGGTGACGTCGAGGTTGTAGCCGAACGGCCCGGATGCGCCACGCGCGTTCGCGCTGGCGCGAAAGGTGCCGTAGCTCGCGCCGGCGAGGCCGAGGCCGATCTGCGGCGGATCGGAGCCGTCGGCGGTGAAAATCTGGATCACGCCGCCGGACGAGTTGCCGTACAGCGCCGAGAACGGTCCGCGCAGCACCTCGATGCGATCGGCCGAATCGAGATTGAAGTGCGAGACCTGGCCCTGCCCGTCCGGCATCGTCGCCGGGATGCCGTCGATGTACAGGCGCACGCCGCGCACGCCGAACGTGGAACGCGCGCCGAAGCCGCGGATCGAGATCTGTTCGTCCTGCGCGTAGTTCTGCCGATCGCGCGCGAGCAGGCCGGGAATCGCCGAGAGATACTCGGACGGATTTACGCCGAGGGTGTCGCGGTTGTCGTCGAGGTTGACCGAGTCGATCGACGCGGGCACGTCGAACGCGGGTTGCGCGACACGCGTCGCGGTGACGACAATGGCAGGCAGATCGGTACCTTCGTCCGCGGCAATCGCGCCGGCGCACGGAGCGCAAATGCCGCACAGCAACGCCGCGGACAGGTACGCGCGCCAGCCTGCAATCGACGCAGGTCTCGTGTTCCGCTGGACTGAATGCATGGGACGGTAGGCCTCGGCCGGCGAGTGGAACCTGGTCATTGCGATGCAGCAGCGCTGCGAGACAACGTTCTGCACACATTCTACGCTGCCAATTGAGCGACCTTGGCCGAAAAGAACGCTTCGCTCCAAATCCGCAAGCTCTGCTGCTGCGCCGTATCGAGGAAACGCCGGACGTCTTCCGCGGCAGCGTTCCAGTCCATCGCCGCGATCCTGTCCTGCATGGCGGTCTGCAGCCAGTCGTTATCGATTGTCGGTTGCTGTGCTTTCCACGGTGCGTATTTGATCCAGCGCGGCCTGCAGATACACACCCAGGGAAGGCCTGATTTACTCGTCTTCCCGCCAGAAGTCGGGACCCAGCGTCTTTGCAACTCGTTGAAGGAGCTGGATGACTCGCCGCGTCCTGCGGCTCGGCCTTCGGCCCGGCTTCACCGTTCGCGTTTGCTCCGGCAAACGCAGTCCGGCTTTCGCCGGAATGACGAACAAGGATTTGATCAGAGGCTCGCTGGTAGGGCGCTTGGCATGTGTGCGGCGCCGATGTCATTCCCACCGGCGCTCGATCTCTCGAGCGCACCCAGTCAGCTCGCCACAAACTCCAACGCCGCCGAATTCATGCAGTAGCGGTTTCCGGTTGGTGGCGGCCCGTCGGGGAAGATGTGGCCGAGATGGCCGTCGCAACGCGCGCAGCGGGTTTCGATGCGGATCATGCCGTGGCTGATGTCGCGGATCTCGCGGACGTGGGCCGGGTCGAACGGCGCGTAGAAGCTCGGCCAGCCGGTGCCGGATTCGAACTTGGCCGTAGTGCGAAACAGCGGCAGCGCGCACAGGCGGCACGCATAGACGCCATCGTCAGTGTGATCGAGCAGGCCGCTGCAGAACGGTGGTTCGGTGCCGTGGTCGATCATCACGCGGCGTTCCTCGGGCGTGAGTTTCGCCGCGAGTCGTTCGCGCTCCTCGGCAGAGAGCGGCATCAGATCGTAGCCGGATGCCGATTGCCGTGCGCTTTCGATTGTTGCAGTCATCTTGGTTCTCGCTGCGCGATAGCGCGCAAAAGGCGCTGGGTCCCAGCGCGGGCGAAGCCCGGCCTGTCCTGAGCGCTGAGGTATCGAAGGGTCGAAGGGCCAGGACGACGAGTTGAAAAGAGCTGAGCGCTTTCACGTCGGCTGCGTGTTCTTGAGGATATCGCCGAACTGCTTGCGCAGTTTCTCGACCTTGGGTGCGGCGATCTGCGCAATGTACGCCTGCTCCGGATGCAAGGCCGCGTAGTTCTGGTGGTAGCCCTCGGCGTCGTGGAACGCTTCGAGCGCAACGACTTCGGTCGCGATCGGCGCGTTGAAAACCTTCGCGGCGTCGAGCTGGCGGATATACGCTTCGGCGATGTCGCGCTGGTGCGCGTCGGCGACGAAGATCGCCGAGCGGTACTGGCGCCCGCGATCATTGCCTTGGCGGTCGACCTGGGTCGGATCGTGCGCGACCGCGAAGAACACTTTCAGCAAATGGCCGTAGCTGATTCTCCGTGGATCGAAGCGGATCGCGATCGCCTCGGCGTGCGCGGTGGCGCCGCTGCAGACGCGATCGTAATTGGCCGTGGCCGCGCTGCCGCCGCTGTAGCCGGAGTTCACCGCCAGCACGCCATCGAGTTCGCGGAACACCGCCTCGGTGCACCAGAAGCAGCCGCCGGCGAGGACCGCGGTCTGCTCGCGCAGCGTCGCATCGGCAGGCGGATCGAATGCCGGATCGGGGAAACCCGAACGGTCGCCTACGCGACTGCTGCCGGGAAGTTCGCAAACAAAACTCATCGCACGCTCCTTTCCCTGATTGAAACGGCACTCAGAGTTTGAGTGCCCTCCGGTTTCCCTCCCCTGTGCCAGCGGGAGAGGGCAAGGGTGGGGGCGTTGATTCGGTCGCTGAATCTGAATCCGCTCCGAATCAACCGGGATACTTTCGGCACGCGATGGCACGCAGCGTGAAGGGCAACGTTCGCGTCCTGCCTTGTCAGGACAGCTCGACGGCGGATGTTCTTGCAGATGGCGGCTTCCGCGACAGACACAAGGGCGTAAGCGGGAACTCAGCCGCCCCATCCCCGTCAAAAACCAACCGCAATGACTGCGTGGAATGCCTGTAAAGAGGCATTTACGTGACAGTAACGCCGCATTGAGCTGGCGACTGTTAGCCTATCGCGGGCATGGGTCGGTCGCGGACCCGGCCGTCATCGTTTCAATTGAAGGATAGATCTCCATGTCGCGTTGGAAACTCGCGCTCGCCGTTGTCGTTGTGGTGGTAGTCGGGATACTGGGTTGGCGTCTGCTGCAGCGCGCGCAGAACGGGGCCAAGGACGGCAGCAGCGCGGCCGACGCGCCGATTCCGGTCACCGTCGTGCCTGCCGTCACCCAGGATGTGCCGGTCTACCTGACCGCGCTCGGCACCGTGCAGGCGCTGAATACAGTGACCGTGAACGCGCAGGTCAGCGGCCAGCTCGAGGCGCTCCATTTCGCCGAAGGCCAGCAGATCAAGCAGGGCGACCTGATCGCGCAGATCGATCCGCGCACGTTCCAGTCGTCACTCGACCAGGCCAACGCGAAAAAGAAACAGGACGCCGCGCAACTGTCCGCGTCGAAGAGCACGCTGGCGCGTTACG
Source organism: Rhodanobacteraceae bacterium (assembly GCA_003142815.1). GTDB lineage: Bacteria > Pseudomonadota > Gammaproteobacteria > Xanthomonadales > Rhodanobacteraceae > Dokdonella_A. Next base: position 60,368 of record PLNP01000053.1, on the reverse strand, counting down.
AGGACCTGATCGTCAAGCACTTCGTCTCCGCGCAGGATCTGGAGAACCAGCGCCAGACCGTACGCCAGCAAGAAGCGTTGGTCGCTGCGGACGAGGCGGCCGCATCGAGCGCGCGGACCCAGCTTGGTTACACCCGGATCGTCGCGCCGATCACCGGCATCGCCGGCCTGCGCCAAGTCGATGTTGGCAATCTCGTGCAGGCCAATGGCAGCACCGGCATCGTCGTGTTGACGCAGATCCATCCGATCAATGTGATGTTCACCCTGCCGGCGCAGAATCTCGGCGAGGTACGCGCGGCGCAGGCCGGCGGCGCGCTGCCGGTGGCGGCGCTGGACCGCACCGACAGCCATGTGGTCGCCGGCGACGGTGTGCTCAAGGTGATCGACAACCAGATCGACGTCAGCACCAGCACGTTCAAGCTGAAGTCGGAATTTCCCAACGCCAATGGCGAACTGTGGCCGGGCCAGTTCGTCAACGTGCGCATGCTGGTACGCACCGTGAAGGATGGTCTGGTCGTACCGACCCAGGCCATGCAGCGTGGCCCTGACGGCGACTACGTTTACCTGCTGCAAGCCGACAACACGGTGAAGATGCAGCCGGTGCAGACCGCCGGCGAGGCCGACGACACCCACATATTGATCGGCAGCGGCCTCAAGGTCGGCGACAAGATGGTGACCGAGGGCCAGTTCCGTCTCAAACCCGGCAGCAAGGTGCAACCGCTGGCACCAGGCGAAGTGCCGCCGGCGCCGACCGCCGCGGACATCCAGAAGGCCGCGAAACAGGTCACTAGCGGTCGTGGCGGACGGCATTGATCGGTTGAGAAACCACGTGCAAGCCTTGTGCAGTTCCGCGACAGCCTTTCCCGCCGTTCGTGCTGAGGTATCGAAGCATGAACGGCATCGCGCCCGTTCGTCCTTCGATACTTCAGGACGAACGGAATGGAGTTTTCGCACTTTAGCGATGGCGTGACCCGATGGGCTTTTCCTCGATCTTCATCCACCGTCCGATCGCGACTTCGCTGCTGATGGCGGCGGTGCTGCTGCTCGGCGTGCTCGGCTATCGCGTGCTGCCGGTGTCGGCACTGCCCGAGATCGACGCGCCGAGCCTGGTCGTGACCACGCAGTATCCGGGCGCCAGCGCGAAAACGATGGCGACCCTGGTGACCACGCCGCTGGAGCGCCAGCTCGGGCAGATTTCCGGCATCACGATGATGAGCTCGGACAGCTCGGCGGGCCTCTCGACGATCATCCTGCAGTTCGCGATGGATCGCGATATCGATGTCGCCGCGCAGGACGTGCAGTCGGCACTGCGTTCGGCGCGCCTACCCGGCAGCCTGCCGTATCCGCCGGTATACAACCGCGTCAATCCGGCCGATGCGCCGATCCTGACCCTGGTGATGACCTCGGACACGCTGCCGCTGCGCGAGGTCAACAACTACGCCGATTCGATCCTCGCCCAGAAGCTGTCGCAGGTCAGCGGGGTCGGCCTCGTTTCGATTGCCGGCAACGTGCGCCCGGCGGTGCGCGTGCAGGTCAATCCGGCCCAGCTCGGCAATCTCGGCCTGACCCTGGAAGACGTGCGCAATTCGCTGACCCAAGCCAACGTCAATGCGGCCAAGGGCACCTTGAACGGCGCGGTGCAGACCTACTCGATCGGCACCAACGACCAGTTGTCCGACGCCACCGAATACCGCAACACGATCATCAGCTACAAGAACAATGCGCCGGTCCGCCTCGGCGACGTCGCCAGCGTCGTCGACGGCGTCGAGAACGATCAGCTCGCCGCATGGGCGAACGACAAGCCGGCGGTGCTGCTCGACATCCGTCGCCAGCCCGGCGCGAATATCGTCGACACCGTCGCGCGCATCCGCGCGATCCTGCCGGAACTGCACAGCGTGCTGCCGGCCGACGTGAAGCTCGGCGTATTCGCCGACCGCACGGTGACGATTCGCGCCTCGGTACGCGACGTCGAATTCACCCTGCTCCTGACCATCTTCCTCGTGGTCGCGGTGATCTTCGTGTTCCTGCGCCGGCTGTGGGCGACCGTGATCCCATCGGTCGCGGTGCCGCTGTCGCTGATGGGCACGTTCGGCGTGATGGCGTTCGCCGGTATGTCGCTCGACAACCTCTCGCTGATGGCGCTGACGGTCGCCACCGGCTTCGTCGTCGACGATGCGATCGTGATGATCGAGAACATCGTGCGCTACATCGAGCAGGGCAAGGACGGCAAGGAAGCGGCCGAGATCGGCGCGCAGGAAATCGGCTTCACCGTGGTGTCGCTGACCGTCTCATTGATCGCAGTGTTCTTGCCGCTGCTGCTGATGCCGGGCGTGACTGGGCGCCTGTTCCACGAGTTCGCGTGGGTGCTGACGATTGCCGTGAGCATCTCGCTGCTGGTGTCACTGACCCTGACCCCGATGATGTGCGCATATCTGCTCAAGGCCGATGCACTGCCCGAAGGCGACGACGCGCACGAGCGCCACGCGGTGGCCGGCGAACGCACTCTGTGGACGCGCTCGGTCGATGCCTACGCACGCAGCCTCGACTGGGTGTTCGCGCATCAGCGTCTGACCTTGCTGGTCGCGTCGATTTCGGTCGTGGTCACGATTTTCCTGTACATCGCGATCCCGAAAGGCCTGTTGCCGGAGCAGGACACCGGCCTGATCACCGGCGTGGTCCAGGCCGACGACAACATCGCGTTTCCGGCGATGGAGGAACGCACCAAGGCGGTCGCCGCCGCGCTGCGCAAGGATCCGTCGGTCGCGGGCGTCGCCGCGTTCATCGGCGCCGGCTCGATCAATCCGACCTTGAGCCAGGGCCAGCTCAGCATCGTGCTCAAGGACCGTGGCGAGCGCGATGGTCTGGGCAAGGTGCTGCCGCGCCTGCAGAAGACGGTGGCCAGCATTCCGGGTGTCGCGCTGTACCTGAAGCCGGTGCAGGACATCATCCTCGACAGTCGCGTGTCGGCGACCGAATACCAGTACGCGATGTCGGACGTGAACGCAGACGAGCTTTCGGGGTTCGCCGGCAAGATGACCGAGGCGATACGCCAGCGCCCGGAACTCGCCGATGTCGACAACAACCTCGCCGACAAGGGCAACGCGCTGCAGCTGACCATCGATCGCGACAAGGCGAGTCGCCTCGGCGTGCCGGTGCAGACCATCGACGATACCTTGTACGACGCATTCGGCCAGCGCCAGATCTCGACGATCTTCACCCAGTTGAACCAGTATCGGGTGGTGCTGGAAGTCGCGCCGCAGTTTCGCAACAGCGCCGATCTGCTCGACAAGCTCAACGTGCGCAGCAACGGCAGCGGGGCGCTGACCGGCAGCAATGCGACCGGTTACGGCCAGGTCAAGTCGTCGAACTCGTCCACCTCGACCGGCGTCGGCGTCGGCAACACCGGCATTCCGCTCGGCGGCGGCGGCACCGTGCCGATCTCGGCGCTGGCCAGTGCGAAGGTCGGCAACGCGCCGCTCGTGGTCAGCCATCAGAACCAGCTGCCCGCGGTCACGATCTCGTTCAATCTCGCGCCGGGGTATTCGTTGTCCGAGGCGGTCGACGCAATCCACATGGTCGAGGCGCAGATGAAATTCCCTGCGCAGGTGCGCAGCGAATTCATCGGCAAGGCCGCCGAATTCTCGTCATCGATGGGCGACGAGGTGCTGTTGCTGCTCGCCGCGATCGTGGTCATCTACATCGTGCTCGGCGTGCTTTACGAGAGCTATATCCATCCGCTCACGATCATCTCCACGCTGCCGCCGGCCGGCGTCGGCGCACTGCTCGCGCTGATGCTGTTCGGGATGAGCCTGTCGGTGGACGGCATCGTCGGCATCGTGCTCTTGATCGGCATCGTCAAGAAAAACGCGATCATGATGATCGANNCGATCATGATGACCACGTTCGCCGCGCTGTTCGGCGCGTTGCCGCTGGCGTTGGGTACCGGCATCGGCTCGGAACTGCGGCGGCCTCTCGGCGTGTCGATCGTCGGCGGCCTGCTGCTGTCGCAACTGGTGACGCTGTACACGACGCCGGTGATCTATTTGTACATGGAGCGGTTTTCCGATTGGGTGCATTCGCGGCGTGAGCGACATGCGCTGGCGCAGGCGCCGGGCGAGAGCGCGGCGTGATGCACATCCGTCGCATCGTTTCCCGTGTAGGAGCGGCGTCAGCCGCGACAAGGGGTTCAACATGCACAACTGTCGTCGCGATCAGTGACGTGCCGGTCGCGGCTGTCGCCGCTCCTACAAAGGAATGGCGGCGCGGCGATGCTCGGGGCAGCGGATGAATATCTCCAGCCCGTTCATCGACCGCCCGATCGGCATCTCGCTGCTTGCGGCCGGCCTGCTCGTGGCCGGCGCGATCTGCTACTCGCTGCTCGGCATCAGCGCGCTGCCACAGATTTCGTTCCCGGCGATCTTCGTCATCGCGAGCCAACCCGGCGCGGACGCAACCACGATGGCCTCGACCGTCGCGGCGCCGCTGGAACGCCATCTCGGCCAGGTGCCCGGCATCGACATGATGCGGTCGTCGAGTTCCGAAGGCAGCACCTTCGTGTTCATGATGTTCCAGGGTGGCATCGACATCGATTCCTCGGCACGCGACGTCGAGGCCGCGATCAACGCGGCTGCGCCGGACCTCCCTTCCGGGCTCACCTCGCTGCCGACCTACCAGAAGGCCAATCCGAATGACGACCCGGTGCTCCAACTCGCGCTGACCTCGGACACGCAGCCGCTGTCGGCGCTGTTCGACAGCGCGGACACGCTGCTGAAACCGCGCCTCAGCCAGTTGCCCGGCGTGTCCTCGGTCGATGTCGCCGGCAGCGCGCAGCCGGCCGTTCGCGTCGACGTAAACCTGCACGCGCTGAACTCGATGGGGCTGTCGTCGAACGATCTGCGCAACGCGCTCACCGCCGCGAACGTGACTTCGCCGCAGGGGTTCTTGAGCGACGGCAAGACCACACTGGCGGTCACCGCCAACGATCAGCTGCACAGCGCCGACGACTTCGCCAATCTGGTCGTCGCGGTGCGCAACGGCACGCCGATTTACCTGCGCGACGTCGCCCATGTCTACCAGGGCGCACAGGACAGCTACCAGGCGGCCTGGTTCAACGGCAAGCGCTCGATCGAGATCGACGTCTACAGGCGCCCCGAAGCGAACGTGATCTCCACCGTCGACGGCGTCAAGGCAGAGCTGACCCGGCTCAGCGCGCTGCTGCCACCGGCGACGAAACTGACCCCGTTCTTCGACGGCACGCCGACCGTGCGCGCGTCGGTCAACGAGGTGCAGATCACGCTGCTGATCAGCCTTGCGATGGTGATCATGACGATGGCGCTGTTCCTGCGCCGATTAGCGCCGACCCTGATCGCCGCGATCGCGGTGCCGCTGTCGCTGGCCGGCGCGGTTGTGGTCATGTACGTGTTCGGCTACACGCTGGACAACCTGTCGCTACTTGCACTGGTGATCGCGATCGGCTTCGTCGTCGACGACGCGATCGTCGTGATCGAGAACATCATCCGCCACCTCGATGCGGGACAGACACGCCTGCAGGCGGCGCTCGCCGGCGCGCGCGAGATCGGCTTCACGATCGTCTCGATCACCCTGTCGCTGATCGCGGTGTTCATCCCGTTGCTGTTCGCGCAAGGCATGATCGGCATGTTCTTCCGCGAATTCACGGTCACCCTGATTGCCGCGATCGCGGTGTCGGCGATCGTTTCGCTGACGTTGACGCCGTCACTATGCGCGGTGTTCCTGAAACCGTTTGACGAGGCCAAGCCATCCCTCATCGGCCACGCCCTCGATGTGTTCCACGCCGGCATGCTCAACACCTACCGGCGCACGCTCGACTGGTCGTTGCGGCACGCGCTGCTTCTCGCGTTGACGCCGCTCGCGCTGATCGTTGCCACCGTGTTCCTGTTCGGCGCGGTCAAGGCCGGCTTTTTCCCGCCGCAGGATTCGGGTTTGATCTGGGGCCGCGCCAGCGCAGGCTCCACGCTTTCGTTCGCCGATATGCAGGAGCGCCAGCAGCGCGTCACCCAGATGCTGCTGGCGGATCCGGCCGTCGAATTCGTCGGCGCGAGTCTCGGCAGCGGCCGTCACGGCACCAGCGGCGCATTCAGCATCCAGCTGAAGCCGCTTGGCGAGGGTCGCCCCGAATCGACCCAGGACGTGCTCGCACGCCTGTCGGCCAAGGCCGCGCATTTCCCCGACGTGAACCTGCGCCTGCGCGCGCATCAGGATTTGCCGAGCGGCGGCGGTGGCACCAGTCAGGGCGCGCAGTACCAGGTTTCGCTGAAAGGCAACGACCTCGGCGAGCTGGAGACCTGGCTGCCGAAACTGCAGGAGGAGCTGAAGAAGAATCCGATCCTGCGCGACGTCGGCAGCGACGTCGACGAAGCCGGCCTGCGCCAGAATCTCGTGATCAACCGCGACATCGCAAGCCGACTCGGCGTCAGCGTGGCCGCGATCGACGACGCGCTCTACAACGCATTCGGCCAGCGCCAGATTTCGACGATCTATTCCGACGTCAACGAATACCAGGTGGTCGTCAACGCGCTGCCTTCGCAGACCGCGACGCCGCAAGCGCTGAACCGGATCTATGTGCGTTCCAACAGCGGCGCGATGGTGCCGATCACCGCGGTCACGCGGCAGGAGCCAGGGCTCGCGCCGGTGCAGATCCTGCACCAGGACCAGTTCACCACGATGGATTTGAGCTTCAATCTCGCGCCGGGCATCAGCATGGGCCAGGCGACCACGGCGATCCAGAAAACCATCAACGACATGCGCCTGCCCGGCGATATCCGGATGGATTTCGGCGGCGAATTCAAGCGCTTCCAGCAAAGCACGTCGACGATGCCGTGGCTGCTGCTCGGCGCGGTTCTCGCAGTCTACATCGTGCTCGGCATGCTGTATGAGAGCCTGATCCATCCGGTCACGATCCTGTCCACGTTGCCCTCGGCAGGGGTCGGCGCGCTGCTCGCGCTGCTTTTGACCAACACGGAACTCTCGATCGTCGCGATGATGGCGATCGTGCTGCTGATCGGCCTGGTCAAGAAGAACGCGATCATGATGATCGACTTCGCGCTGGTCGCCGAGCGCGAAGGCATGGCGCCACTCGACGCGATCCGCGAGGCCTGCATCGCGCGCTTCCGGCCGATCATGATGACCACGATGGTCGCGATCCTCGCCGCGGCGCCGCTCGCGATCGGCATCGGCGCCGGTGCGGAACTGCGCCGCCCGCTCGGCATCGCGGTGATCGGAGGTCTGGTCATCTCGCAAAGCCTGACCCTGCTGTCGACGCCGGCGATCTATCTGATCTTCTCGTGCCTGCGTGAACGCATGCGCACGCGCAGGGCGAACAGGCGCGCGCATTTGCAGCTGGCTGCTCGCTGAGGCGCGCGGCATCGTCCTTGATGCCCAGGTGCGTCAAACATGCGTTGGGAAGGAATGCGCGCAGCGAACGCTGCGACGAGTAGCCGGTTCCGAAATCATCGAGCGTCCTGCGCCCCCCCCGCTGTTGGCCATGTAGAGCGCCATGTCGGCGCGTTTGGACAGTTCCACGAGGTCCAGATGGTGCGCCTGGGTGTCGGCGATACCGATGCTCGCGCCAACCAGCGGATGCACCAAGCCGTGGACATCGACCGGCAGGATAGAGCGGATGACATCCGGCGCCAGGCTTTCCACGCGCAAACACAGGAGATCCGCAATCGACTTCAGTGGCTCTCCGCAGGCGATCGCTTCCAGAATCTCTTTCTGGAGATCCTGCAACCGATCATTGGATCCGGATGGAAGCATTCGCGGAGTCCACAAATAGGCCGGCAGGTCTCCCCCGTGTACTACGGAGGCGTTCGTGCAGTGTGCGGTGTGCGCCTGTTTCGCGCGCTTTGCGCTATGCCAAGGAGTCTCTGAACAACTCGTCGTCCCGGCGAAAGTCGGGACCCAGCGCCTTCGTAACCTGTTGAAGACGCTGGATGACCAGCTTCGCTGTTGTAAAGGGCCTCCGGCTTTCGCCGGAATGACGAGAAATCGGTTGTCCAGAGGCTCTCCCTGACCCTTTGCGTGACTTTGTCTGGAGTGACCGGGCGGGTCCGGTCCGTGCCGGACGTCAGCGCCCGGCAACCAGCGATTCGGTGCCGCCCTCATCGCAGGCAGAGGGTAGCGCTTGGGTGGTCGGCGCATGGGTGAACGCGTGCAAATCCACATGGGCTGACGGGATTGGCGTGTAATCCGTGCCGAACGCGACATCGCCGAGCTTCCAGCCGGCCGGCTTCCAGACCGCGCCCCAGAAGCGTCGGAACGCGCCCCATTGCATCGCTACGAGGCCGCGCTCGTTGTCGATATCGACCATCGGATCGCCGACGCCGGTGACGCGTGGCGGCTCGCCATAGAGCGCGGTGCCGAACACGACGTCCCAGACCGAGAACACCTGGCCGTAGTTGCAGTCGTGCAGGCGCGGACGATCCGGGTCGACGATCATGTGGTGCAGACGATGGAATTTCGGGTCGACGAATACTTTTTCGAATAGCCGTCCGAAGCCGAAGCGCACGTTGGTGTGCGAGAAGTTCTGCGCGAGCTCGCCGATGAACATCAACAGCGCGAACTGGTCCGGCTCGACGCCGATGAAGAGCCCGACCGTCGCCAGCACCATCGACTGCAGGAAGCCATCGACATAGCTGCCGCGGTCGTTGGTCCAGCAGCTCAGTTGGCGCTGGCTGTGATGCATGCTGTGCAGCGCCCACCACCACGGCATCGCGTGCTGGGTGCGGTGCATCCAGTAGTAGACGAAGTCGTAGATCAGGTAGTAGATGAAGAACAGCGTGAGCGGATGCTGACCGAACCACGGCAGCCAATGCGCGAGGCCGCTGCTCGCGGTGTCGCCCACCGCAGCCACGCCGCCACTGAACCAGTTCGCGAGCGGCGTCAACACGAGATACGCGAACAGCGGATTCAGGCCAAGCAACATGACCAGGGTGTAGGTGCGGTCGATGCGCGTGTAATGGCGGCCTGCCCACTTTTCCGCGGGCGCGAGGCTTTCCAGCGGACGGAAAATCAGCCCGATCACGGCAATCTGCGCAATCGCGATCAGCAACGCCTCGGCGATCTCGTTCGGATCGCCGGCGAGGCCGCTCAGATGCAAGAGCGCCAGCAGCGGCGTCACCACATGGCTGTTCATCCAGGCAACGCAGGGGGACCACAGTTCAAGCATGGCGACTATTGTACTTTCTTCGCCCGGACAGGCTACCAATAGCGCACCACGCACTGCATCGATGACTACGGCATGCGAGTCCGCTTATTGCTTGCCGACTTTTTCTTTGCGCTCGAAGCATTGTCGCCCCGCGTCGTGCGTCCAACCGTCCTCCCCCAGGTAAGTGTGTACCGATGGCGTGTCGCGCGATGCCGCGCTGAACACCGCACACAGGCGATAGGATTCTTCGCCGGTGATCGCGTATTCGTAGGGCGTTCGCGTTTCCGGATCGACACTGTTGATGCGCGGACCAGGCTCCTTCGTCAACGTTGCGAGTTCGCTGGGTAATCCCTCATGCCGATTCGCGTACAAGCCGATCGCCTGGGCGATGCCGGTCAGATCGGTGACGCGGCGCGCGTCGAGCCGCAGCAGGCGCTGCCGGCTTGGTGGTCCGATCACGACAATCGCCGCGACAACAGCCGCGACCATCGCCAGCGAAACGGTCGCAACGAGTAATTGCACGCCGAAAATACGGCTCACGCCTCATGCTCCTCGCGTTGAAGATCCCAGATGTAAAAGCCGAACACGGCGCCCGCAATCGCGCCGACAATGATCACTTTCAGCAGGAATCGAATCGTCAGTTCGCCGCCGAGAGCGTTGTAGACCAAGGTCGTCAGATCGCCGATCAGGAATCCCGCGGCGACGAACAAAGTGAGATAGGTCAACCAGCGGCGTACGGCCGAAAGCCGCTTGACCGGATTGCGCGCCAGCTCTCGATACACGCGGCGTGACACGAACAGGAAGATCGGAAACGCGACGACGACCGACGACGCCGCCCAGCGGATGCGCTCCATCGGCGTCTGCCAGCTGTACTCGGTCGCAGCCGGATCGGGAAACGCGCGATTGACGAACTCAAACAACAGGCAACCAAAGTAGTACGCGCTGAGGTACAGCGTCGTGAAAAGAATCAGGTAAAGAAATGCCTCGCGCGCAGAAAGATACAGCCGAGGTTTTGGTACCGGTACCGGAAACTCGACGTCTGCGAATGCGGCGAGCGCACTTCGCGCCTGTTCGCCCGACCAACCGGCGTCGAGCAACACCTTTTCGACACTCTGTCTGGTTGAACCCTTCGCCAGCGCGCTGCGGACGAATGTCTCAAGCTCCTGGATTCCCGATGGCATCGCCGTGGTTCCCTTGAGTCTGCACATGCCCGCAGCCGGGCGGAAGTGGCAGCCTACTCCAACGAAGAGGCGACACTGATTCTAGTCCAGCGTCGCGTTGGATTCGTGCCCATGGGCGGCGAGCGCACGTTGGCGCGCGGTACAGCGCAGGCTCGCCCGATCCCGACGACCACCGAGCCGGCGAACCACAAACGCCTGTGCCGCACGGATCAAGTCGGCAGCCCGATGTAGTCCGCCTTTCCAATCTCGACGCCCGCGTGGCGCAGGATCGCGTACGCGGTCACCGTGTGGAAGTAGAAGTTTGGCAGAGCGAAGCCGAGCAGATAGGGCTGGCCCTTGAACGGGACGTCGTTGCCGCGAATCGGAACCGTGATGGCACGGTCCTCGCTGCCATCGATCTGCGCCGCTTTGAACGTTTCGAGGTAAGCGATCGTGCGCGCGATGCGCGCCTGCAATTGTTCGAACGTGGTTTCGGTATCCGGGTAGGACGGCCGCTCCATGCCGGCCAGACGCGCGGCTGCGCCACGGGCGTGGTCGGTCGCGATCTGCACCTGGCGCGGCAACGGGAACATGTCCGGATACAGGCGCGCGTTGACCAGCGCCGCCGGGTCGATCTTCTTCGTTTGCGCGTGCGCGGCTGCTTTTTGCAGGATCGTCGCAAGATTGGTCAATCCGCGGATGAATACCGGAACCGAAGCCTGATACATCGACAGCGTCATGAAAGTCTCCAGAGATTGTGTTCAATCGGTCGCCAGCGAACGCACGCGATGCGCGCCGCTACGCCGCTTGCACGACGTTGCGGCGATCAGCCGACAAACAAGCCCGGGTTGCGTGATGACGCGGAGGTGCCGATGCAATCGCGGCGGCCGTTGCGGCTATTGATTCGGAACGAATTCAGAGTCAGCGACCGAATCAGCCCTCCGATTGCCCTCCCCGGCTGGCGCAGGGGAGGGCAATCGGAGGCACTCAAACTCTGAGTGCCGGATCAATAACCGCGAGGGCCGCGCCGGGTGCTACAGCGCGCGCGGCCAGGCCACGCAGGATCGGGTCCTTGAATTTGCCGATGTCCTTCCACTTGCCGGAAAGCAGCGCCTTGCCGGGATCGGTGGTCTGCACGGTTTCACCGGTAATGTTGTTGGTCAGCGTGTACAGCGGCATGTCGGGCGTTCTCCGCGCGGCATCGGTGAGTCCGATGTTCAGTGGCAGCGTGATCGAATGATTGCCGACGTAGAAACGCTGACTCGCGAGGATGCGCAGACCACCCATCGCGTCGCGCGCGTTCAGGTCGCTGGCGCGGTTGTCGCGGACCTGCGCGGTCACGAAGCTCATCTCGAGCGCAACGGCCGGCTCGCGGCCGGCTGCCCGGACCTCCCCCCTTTTGGCACATCGCCGCGCGGCCATCGTCGGCGCTAAGCTCGGCGACTCTCCTGATCAACGGGTGCCCCGACATGTTGAAGCGTTCAATGGCTGCCCTGTTCGCAGCGTGCATGTTGATTGGCGCGTGGTCGCCGTTGCGCGCGTTCGCCGCCGACGACGGTCCGAAAGATGCTGCGAAGGACGCCGCGGAAGCGGCCAAGGCGGAGTTCAAGCTGCCGCCGTTTCCGGCCGACAAGAGCGTGCGCCAGAGTACCGAGGTCGGCGGCAGGAAGATCGGCTACGACGCGACGGTCGGCTCGCTGCCGGTGCGGGACGACAAAGGCAAGACGATCGCCGACGTGATGTTCATCGCCTACACGGTGCCGGGCAAGAATCGGCCGGTCACGTTCGCGTTGAACGGCGGACCGGGCGCATCGTCGGTGTATCTCAATCTCGGCGCGCTCGGTCCCAAGCGTGTGCAGTTCGGCGCGGAAGGCAACAGCCCGTCCGATCCGGCGATCGCGATCGACAATCCGGGCACCTGGCTCGACTTTACCGACCTCGTCTTCATCGACCCGGTCGGCACCGGCTTCAGTCGCGCGCTCGTCGGCGAGGACGAGGCAAAGAAGAAGTTCTATTCGACCCAAGCCGACATCGATTACCTATCACGGATCATCTACGACTGGCTGGTCAAGAACGACCGCCTGATCGCGAAGAAATATCTGGTCGGCGAGAGCTATGGCGGCTTTCGCGGCCCGCGCATTACGCATTATCTGCAGACGCGGCTCGGCGTCGCGATGAACGGATTGGTGCTGGTGTCGCCGTATCTCGAGCCGGCCGCCTCCAAAAACGGCGACCTTTCCCCATTGCCGTGGATGCTGACCCTGCCGAGCATCGCGGCGGCGAATCTCGAACGCCACGGCAAGCTGACCGATGCGACGATGGCCGACATCATCGCCTACACGCGCGGCGACTATGTGACCGATCTGCTCAAGGGGCGTTCCGATCCGCAGGCGCTGGAGCGCATCGTCAAGCGCGTGACCCAACTCAGCGGACTCGACGCGGGATTCGTGCGTCGCTCCGGTGGCCGCCTGGAGACACAGGCGTATCTACGCGAGGTCTATCGCGATGAAGGCAAACTCGGCAGCCGCTACGACTCGAACGTGACCGCGTGGGATCCGTTTCCATTCGCGCCGGGCCAGCGCAACAACGATCCGCTCCTTGACGCGATCATCGCGCCGACCACGACTGCGATGGTCGACTTCATCACGCGCCAGGCCGGCTGGAAATACGACGGCCGCTACAACGCGCTCAGCTACGACGTGAACCGCCTGTGGGACGGCGGCAAGGACGAGAACAAGGGCTCGGTGCAGGAGTTGCGCGAGTCGGTCGCGCTCGATCCGAAGCTGCGCGTGCTGATCGCCCATGGTTGGGCCGATCTGTCCTGCCCGTTCATGGCCTCCCAGCTGATCGTCGACCAGATGCCGGTGATGGGCGATCCGAACCGCGTGCAGGTCAAGGAATACCCGGGCGGACACATGTTCTACAGCCGCGGCGACAGCCAGGCCGCGCTACGCCGCGACGCGATGCAGGTGTACGCCGCCCATTGAGCGATCCCGCGGCGCGCCGGCAGGCGCATCCGGGGCATTGCAGGAGCGTCGGAAAGCGCGCTGCCCTGGGATCGCTCCAAGGAAAAAACATCGTGGCTGCCGGCGCTCCCGCAACCCTCTGCGGCTGCGGGAGCGATGTTTACTGGCCCGCGATCACTTCGGCGCGATCACTTCGGATTGCGCATGCCCTGATTGCCGCGGCCGTGGATGCTGTTCGAGCCGGTCAACGCTTCCGGCTCCGGCGTGCCGGCCGCCGGCGGTGGCTGTCCTTCGGTATCCGCGTGCTGGGTTGCCGTGGCACTGTCGATGCGACCGCTGAACGGGTTTGCGCTCGGATAGCTCGGCCCCTGGCTCTCGCGCTCCAGTTTCGCGCGCAACACTTCCCGGAAATGCTGGATCGCGACTTCGGGACTGACCGGTCCCGTGTGTGCCGGCGCCGTCGATGACTTCCCGGGCACCGCGGCGTGCTGGATCGGCGCCGTCGCGACCGGCTTGCGCGCAACGACTGGTTGGGCTTGCGCAGCCGGTTTCCTTGCCGCCACCGCATTCGTTTTCTTCGCCGCCGTCTTTGCAGCCACCTTGTTTACGGCGACCGTCTTCGCGACGACCTTGCTCACGGCTGACTTCTTCACCGCAGCCGTCTTGCGCAACGCCTTCTTCGCGACGACCCGCTTCACCGCCGGCTTCCTGGTCGACTTCGCGATCGCGCGCTTGGTGGCCACCTTGCGCACCACCTTCTTCACCGCGGGCTTGCGCGCCGCGGCCTTTTTCACGGCCTTCTTCGGCGCGGTTCGCGCGTGTGCGGCCAAAGCGGATTTCCTTGCTGAGGATTTCTTCGCAGGTTTCCTGCCTGCGACCTTCTTCGTTGCGGCGTTCTTCATGTGCGATACCTCGTCTGGTGATAAGCCGGTGCCGCGCATTCGCCCGCGGCACCGATTCCCCCGATAACAAGGTAACCCTTTATGGGGCTTAAGCAAAATCGCGGTGCCCCGAACCATGGGGACGACGCGCGCGCCGACACCGGCACAATACAACCCACGGATACCAAGCGGCCCCGCGCTTATCTCCCAAATTTATCGGGCCAGCGTACGCGCGGGCATCGGCCGATACGTTGACATGGGCCAATTGCGCCGCGCTGGTGGCGCGGCACGGTCGGTTTCGCAATCCCTGAGACATGACCGCGCATACTTGGCTGGATGAAATCCGACCCGCTCCGCCTCGATCAGCCAGCCCGCATCAAGGGCCGCGGCGCGGCGTCGAACCCGGAAGGGCGCTTCGAGTCACTGCAGCGCACGAGCGAAGACGACGGCTGGCATCGCGAAGACGAAAGCGTGCCGCGTCCGCCGACTGTCGTCACCGAGGAACGCGCGCGCTCGATCATCAGCCGCAACGATTCACCGGACATCCGCTTCGAGCAGTCGATCAATCCGTACCGCGGCTGCGAGCACGGCTGCGTGTATTGCTACGCGCGGCCCTCCCACGGCTATCTCAATCTTTCCGCAGGCATCGACTTCGAAACGAAACTGTTTGCGAAGACGAACGCGGCGGAACTCTTGCGTCTGGAACTCGGCAAGGGCGGCTACATCTGCTCACCGATCAACCTCGGCGCGAATACCGATCCGTACCAACCGATCGAGCGGCGCTACAAGATCACGCGCAGCGTGCTCGAAGCCCTCGCCGAGTGCAAACATCCATGCACGATCGTCACCAAGAATGCACTGATCGAGCGCGACCTCGACATTCTCGTGCCGATGGCGCGCGCGAATCTCGTGCATGCGTTCGTGTCGGTGACTTCGCTCGACAACCGCCTCGCGAGCACGCTGGAGCCGCGCGCGAGCGCGCCGCATCGGCGCCTCGAAGCGGTCGCGAATCTCAACGCGGCTGGCGTGCCCTGCGGCGTGATGGTCGCACCGATCATCCCGATGGTGACCGACCGCTACATCGAGCGGATCCTTGCAAAAGCTGCCGCGGCTGGGGCAACGCGCGCGGGCTATACCGTGCTGCGCCTGCCGTACGAACTGAAGGACCTGTTCCGCGAATGGCTGGAGCTGCACGTGCCCGAACGTGCCGAGCACGTGATGAGCCTGATCCGGCAGATGCGTGGCGGCAACGACAACGATGCACGCTTCGGCTCGCGCATGCGCGGCGAGGGCGAATTCGCCGAGCTGATCCGTCAGCGCTTCACGCTGGCCTGCCGCCGGTACGGCATCAACCAGGTAGGCGATCTCGACCTCGACTGCGCGCGCTTCAAGCCGCCGCGCCAACCGTCGCCGCAGGCGGAATTGTTCTGACATCCATTCCTGACTGTTCCGTAAACGCACAGTACGCGGGCAGTTTGTGATGAAAAGCTAACAATCGCGATCGAGCCGCATGGCATACGCCATCCGCTTGACGTGCTGCGTTGCAGCAATAGTGAGCGCCGAATCACTGATTACCATACCAGCCGCCGTGCTTCGGCGCAGCATATCCGGCGATGGCACACAACCTGCTCTTGCTCGTGATAAATCAGCGGAGGAGCACACCCATGTACCCGATTTCCAAGCGGTCGCTCGACCCATGTCAGCGCGAAGCCGTATCTCGAAGCAGGAATCGAGCCTCACTCCCGTTCGTCGCGCTCGGTTGCGCCGCGCTCGGGCTGGCCCTTTCTGCGTCCACTGCCGGCGCGGTTTCGTTGCAGGGCGATAATTGGGAACTCGATGTCGGCGGCATCGTCAGCGCCTTCTACACCGCGACGAATTGCTCCGGCGATACGGTCGGCGGTCCGGCGCTCGCGAGCCGCGCACTCGGCTGCTCCGGCGAAAGCCACAAGACGACGATCGGCAACGGCCTCCTGCCGAGCGGCGTGATCACGAAGTTCAAGACCACTCAGGAAGGCATCGACATCGGCGGCACGGTCGGCATCATGGTGAATGCCGCCGCGTCGTCCGGCCTCGACAGCAACTCGAGCGTCGATGTACGCCAGGCATTCTTCACCTTGGGGACCGCGGACATGGGTACGGTCAAGATCGGTCGCGATTACGGCATCTTTGGCGCCAACGCGATCCTGACCGACATGACCCTGCTCGGCGCCGGCGTTCCGACCCAGGCGACCCAGCGCGGTCGCGTCACCCTCGGTCACATCGGCGCCGGTTATACCTACCTCGACAACTACGGCCAGATCAGCTACGCGTCGCCCACGTTCGGCGGCGGCTTCGGCTTCACCGGCGGCGTGTTCAGCCCCGTCGACGTCGGCGCGTTCGTGTCGAAATCGTACCCGCAGATGCAAGCGCAGCTGAGCTACAGCAACGACATGTTCAAGGCGTGGATCGGCGCGAAGACACAAAAATTCTATGGAGCAAACGATAGCGGCGGTAATTTCAACGAAGCCGCCGGGGAAGCTGGTGTGTCATGGAACGCCGGCCCGTTTGGCGTTCTCGCGAACGTACAGGCCGGCAAGGGTATCGGCATCCTGTCCGATGGCGACCAGGGCGATGTAAAAGGCCTCAACTACCTCGTCCAGGGCACCTACAAGCTCACCGAGAAACTGAAGTTCGGATTGAACTACGGCCTCAGCAAGAACCGCGACAACAGCGTGTACACCGCTGTGTACAACAGCAGCTTCAAGTCCAACAGCAACCTGACCGGAGGTCTCTACTACTCGCTGACCAAGAGCGTGACCCTGGCCGGCGAGCTCGGACAGACGCGCTCGAAGGACTTCCTTGGCAACGAAGCCAAGCAGTTCGGCGGTTCGATCGGCGGCATCATCTTCTTCTGATCGGGGGGCGACCTCGATAATCCGGTCGCGACCAGGATCCATTTGCGCCCGACCAGCCCGCGCGCCGCACTTCCAACGTCGGACGGCGCGCGGATCACTGGGCGCAGATGGCTCGAATCTGTCTCGCCCGATACCACCTACGAGCAGAACCGGGTCGCGCGGAAGCAGCCGGCGCGGCATACAGCGCGCCGCCGGCTGCCTCACGCTGAAATCGCGAGGCGTTCGCTGCGATAGACCTGCGCCGTGATCAGATAGATGAAAAAAGCCGCGACGGCGCTGCACGCGAAGCACAGGCCGAACTGCGCCGGCGTGACCGGATCGCCGCGCATCAGGCGCATGATCGCGACCTGCTGGCCCATCAGCGGCACCGCGTACATCCACGTTTGCGTCTTCAGCGGAAACACCGACATCAGCAAGGTCGGGATCACCGGCACGAACATCAACAGCGAAAGATAGGTCTGCGCCTCGCGAAAGCTTTTCGCGAACGCCGCGGCGAGCGTCTGCAGCGTCGCCAGCACGACCACCAGCGGCAGCATCACAAACAGAGTCAGCAACGCGAAGCGCGGGCCGATCTCGAGGCTCATGCCGAGCTTCTCGACCGGCAGGAACTGGCCTGCGATCGAGAACGCGATGATGCTGAGCAGCAGCGTGGTGACCGCGAACGCGCTGGTCGCGCCGAGCTTGCCGATCAGAATTTTGCCGCGACTGACCGGGTTGACCAGCAGCGGCTCCAGCGATTGCCGCTCGCGTTCGCCGGCCGTGGTGTCGATCGCGAGTGCCATGCCGCCGATGAACGCGCCGAGGATGAAGAAATACGGCAGCATGCCGAACATCGTGCCGCTGCGCGCTTGTGCCGTGGATTGGTCGCGCGCTGCGACCACCAGCGGGCGGGTCACCGCAGGCGAGATACCGCGCGCGATCAGGCGCAGTGCGCCGGTGCGCTGGCCGTAACTTTCCAGCAGGCTTTCGAGGCGCGATACCGAAGCCTGCGCGTCGCGCTGCGACTGGTCGTAGATCAGCTCGACTTGCGCCGATTCGCCCTTGCGCCACGCATCGGCATAGTCGGCGGGAATGCGCAGCACGAGATCGGCGTCACCTTC
Organism: Rhodanobacteraceae bacterium; assembly: GCA_003142815.1. GTDB lineage: Bacteria > Pseudomonadota > Gammaproteobacteria > Xanthomonadales > Rhodanobacteraceae > Dokdonella_A. The sequence continues at coordinate 42,184 of PLNP01000053.1, read as the reverse complement.
GCGCACCGCGTGTTCCGGGTCAGCCGGTGCGTCCTTGATCAGGGCGCCGTGCTGCTTGAGTTCGGCGATCAGGTTCGGCGCGTTCGCGGCGCCGGCGACCGGCACCGGCAGCGGCTGCTCGGCCTTGTCGATCTCGCGCGTGACCGCGGTGTTGATGATCAACACGAACACCAGCGGCGCGAACAGCGGGCCGGTCAGCAACGTGTTGATCACGGTGCGGCGGTCGCGCAGGTTTTCGCGAATTTCTTTCCAGAACACGATCAGTGAGGATTTCATGGCTTGCCAATCCAGTCGGTGTTGTGTGCTCCCTCTCCCCCGACGGTTTCATCGTAGGGGGAGAGGGATACGAAGACCTCATGCGGCGAGTCCTTCTTCGGAGCCGATGATCTTCACGAACGCATCTTCGAGACTCGCCGTGCCAGTCTGGGCACGCAGCGCATCCGGCGATTCGTCCGCGACGACGCGGCCGTGCGCGATCACGACGATGCGATCGCAGAGCGCACCGACCTCCTGCATGATGTGGCTGGAGAACAGCACGCAGCGACCGTCGTCCTTGAGCTTGCGCATGAACGCGCGCATCGAGCGCGTCGCCATCACGTCGAGGCCGTTGGTCGGTTCGTCGAGGATCACGTTGCGCGGATCGTGCACCAGCGCGCGCGCGATCGCGGTCTTGACGCGCTGGCCCTGCGAGAAGCCTTCGGTGTGGCGATCGGCGATATCGGCCATGTCGAGCGCGGCGATCAGCGCATCGATCCGGCTGCGCCGGGTCGGCGCGTCGAGGCCTTGCAGGCGCGCGAAATACTCGATGTTCTCGCGCGCACTGAGGCGCTTGTACAGGCCGCGCGCGTCCGGCAGCACGCCGAGACGCCGGCGTACGGCAAGCGGATCGACCGCCGCATCGATGCCGTCGACCAGGACGTGTCCCGCATCGGGTCGCATCAAGGTGTACAGCATGCGCAGCGTGGTCGTCTTGCCGGCGCCGTTGGGCCCGAGCAGGCCGGTGATCTCGCCGTCGCGCGCGACAAACGAAACTCCGTCGACCGCCTTCACGGCGCCGAACGCCTTGCGCAAATCCTTCACTTCGATCATGGCGCGGCTCCGTTGAAGCTGGTGAACGCGGGGGTCGGTCCGAAATTGGCGATGCAGCCGGCGTCGAGGTTCTTCGGATCGAGCTTCTCGACGAAACGCTTGACGAGTTTGGGCAGGCAGCCGCGACCTATCACGCTGTGGCCCTGGCCCTTGGCGACCAGCACACGACCATTCGGGAGGCCTTTGACGATCTGCTCGGCGTAGCGGGGTGGGGTGACCGGGTCGAACTCGCCGGATAGGAGCAGCACCGGCTTGTCGTTCTTGATCGGCGCATGGAAATCGGCCGGACGCGATCCATGCGGCCAGATTGCGCACTGCGCGCGCCATACCTTCGCGAACGCGTCGCCGAGGATCAGCTGCGCGTCCTCGGGGCGATCGGTGAGGAGATTGGCATCCTCCGCGCAGATCACCGACAGCTGCATGCCGTTGCCGCTGAGATCGGAAAGTTCATCCGTCAGCAGGTTGGCCTGCTCGAGCAGCGGCGCGTAATCGCCGTTGAGCGCGTGGTCGATCGCGAGCGGCAACAACGCGCTGGTTTCGGACGAATACGCGAACATGCGCACGACACTCGCGAACGTATAAGCATCCAGTGGTTTGCTTTCCTCGACATTGCTGCGCGAGTTGCGGAACGCGACGGTCGGCGCCTTCGTGGCCAGCGCATCGCGCAGCCGGTACAGGCTCGCATACGGATCACCGAACGCATTCGCGCAAGCCGGCGTGCGCGTGCACTCGGCGAACCCTGCCTTCAGCGCCGCATCGAGATCGATCGCGAATTCCGAACCAAGCACGAGCTCGTTCGGCACCGCGCTATCGAGCACGACGCTGCGCACCGCGTCCGGATAGCGGCGCAGATACTGCTGCGCGACGCGCGTGCCGTAGGAGACGCCGACCAGATCCAATTGCGGTGCGCCGAGCGCCTGGCGCACCGCTTCGAGATCGCGCAGCGCGGCGCTGGTTGTGTACTGCGCGGGATCGGCCGTGCGCGAAATCTCGTCGAGGCAGGTCTGGATCTGCTTGCGCACTTTCGCAAAATCGATGTCGCCGCCTGTCGCCGCGGTGAAATCGTCAGGATCGTCCTTGCACCTGAGCGGATGCGAGCCGCCGGTGCCGCGTTGGTCGAGCAGCAGCACGTTGCGATGTTCGAGCAGCGGCGCGAACCCGGCCGCGACGCTCGGATAAACCTCGGTCGCAGCCTGACCGGGACCGCCGGCGAGCAGCACGATGAGATCACGCTCGGCCAGCGCCGCCGCACTGCGTACCAGCGCGAGCTTGAGATCGATCTTGCGTCCGTCCGGCTTGTCCCAGTTCTCCGGCACCTGGAACGGCGCGCAGAACGCGGCCGTGGTCGCGGCGGAATTGCGCTGACCGAGCTCGCACGGCGCGAACGCAAGCGTACCGAGCGTGAAGCCGCGTTCGCCGGATTTCTGCACGATCGCGGCGCCCTGCATCGACGCAGGCGCGTCAGGATGGTCGTCGTGCGGCAGCAGCCAGCGTTTGCCCGCGAGCGCGGCGAGCGCCACCGCGACGATCGCGATCTTCAACAGGTTGCGCTTGTCCATCGTGTCCTACTCCTGCGGATCGAAGATCGTTTCGATCGATTTGCGAAACAGTTTTGCGATGCGGAATGCGAGCGACAGGCTCGGATCGTACTTGCCGGTCTCGATCGCGTTCACGGTCTGCCGCGACACGTCGAGGCGCTCGGCTAGATCGCCCTGCGACCAACCGTGTAGGGCGCGCAGCTCGCACACGCGGTTGTTCATCGATAGCAGATCCAGATAACACACTTGGCCAACCCGTACAGGCCGACCAGCGCCGGCAGCACGTAAAACAGCGAGAGGGTTGGAACGAGGCCGTCCATCCTCCAGCAAACCCCCGCCCAAACTGGTGATTCCGACGCCTGATGCCGCGATCGCGACAAGCTCGACGCGCTGCTCGAACTCATGCGCAACAGCCGGCGCAGCAACGCGATCACGGTCCAGACAACGGCCGGCAACGGCAGCAGCGCGACCAGCACGCGCTGCCAGCCTGCCGCGCCCGAGTGCGGGAACGCGGGCCAACCAACGGCGCGCGCCTAGCGCGACGACACGTACTTCTCGCGCCGGATATGCGGCACCGGCAAGCCTGCTTCCTTGAGCATCGCAAAGGTCTCGTCGACCATGTCCGGATTGCCGCAGAGATACGCGATATCGTGTTCGGCATTCGGGCCAAGCTCGCCGAGCGCGACCTGCGCGCGACCGTTGCGGTCGTGCGGGCGCGGCACCGCGCGCGGCGTGCGGCTGAAGCAGGGATGGAACGAGAAGCCAGGCACCTCGCGCGCGAAGACCTCGAACTCGTCGCCGTAAAGGAGTTCCGATTCGTTGCGCGCGCCGTAGACGAGCGCGAACGTGCAGCCACGCTTTTCCGTGAGCGCGCGGATCTGCGGCAGCATCGCGCGGTATGGGGTGACGCCGGTGCCGGTCGCGACGAGCAGATAGCGTTTGTTCGTGTCCGCGTCCATCAGGCAGAAGCGCCCGTAGGGTCCGCTCGCTTCGAGCGTGCCTCCTTCGTCGATCCGCGACAGCAGTTCGGTCGCCGCGCCGCCATCGACATAGGACACCGCGATCTCGATGCGCTGCACCGCGCCGCTGCCGTCGCCCAGTGTGCCGACCGAGTAGCTGCGCTTGGTCGGCTTGCCGTCGGCGTAGTGGAAATGGATCTGGATGAACTGGCCGGGCACGAACGCGAACGGATGACCGTCGGCGCGCTCAAACGAAAGCTGGCGGACGGCGGGAGCCAACATGTGGCTTGCGGCAAGGCGGAGCGGGAATTGTTCGGCCACGTCGGTAAATCAGATGAGGAACAGCCCGTTATACTAGCAGGCTGTCGTCAGCCGTCCGCTCTGCAAGGCCCATCCATGAGCACTATTCCAGCCCTCGACGTCGTCGAGTTGCGCAAGACCTACGCGACCGGCGTCGAAGCGCTGAAAGGCATTTCCCTCAGCGTGCAGCCGGGTGATTTCTTTGCTCTGCTCGGCCCCAACGGCGCCGGCAAATCGACCCTGATCGGCATCGTCAGTTCGCTGGTGAATGCGACCGGCGGCAGCGTGCGCGTGTTCGGCGTCGACCTGCACGCCGAGCGCGAGGCGGCGATGCGCCTGATCGGCCTGGTGCCGCAGGAAATGAACTTCAACCTGTTCGAGAAGCCGTTCGAAATCCTGGTCAACTACGCCGGTTTCTACGGCATTCCCCGTGCCGAGGCGATGCTCCGCGCCGAGGAAGAGCTCAAGCGTGCGCAGCTGTGGGACAAGGCGCACACGATGTCGCGCACGCTGTCGGGCGGCATGAAACGGCGCTTGATGATCGCGCGCGCGATGATGACGCGACCGCCCCTCCTGATCCTCGACGAACCGACTGCCGGCGTCGATATCGAAATTCGCCGCAGCATGTGGCGCACCTTGCGCGACGTCAACGCGGCCGGCACCACGGTGATCCTGACCACGCATTACCTGGAGGAAGCGGAAAGCCTGTGCCGCAACGTTGCGATCATCAATCACGGCCGCATCATCGAGAACGGTCCGATGAAGACGCTGCTGGCCAAGCTCGACGTCGAGAGTTTCCTGCTCGATATCGACGGCGATCTGCCGATCGTGCTGCCTGCGCTCGAGGGCGCGAAGCTGCTTGCCGCAGATGCGCACACGCTGGATCTGGAAATGCCGCGCGCGATGGATCTCAACCGCGTTTTCGACGTGCTCGGCGAAGCCGGCATCCGGGTGCGCTCGATGCGCACAAAATCGAACCGGCTGGAGGAATTGTTCGTGCGCCTCACCGGTTCGGACGATAGGCCTGGCACAGCGGAGAAGGCGGCATGAGCCACGCCATCGCGAATCCGAATCTGATCGCGCTCTACACGGTCGCGCGCCGCGAAATCGTGCGCATCCTGCGCATCTGGGCGCAGACCCTGGTGCCGCCGGCGATCACGATGACACTGTACTTCCTGATCTTCGGCAGTCTGATCGGCAGTCGCATCGGCAACATGGGCGGCTTCAACTACATGGACTTCATCGTGCCCGGGCTGGTCATGATGTCGATCATCCAGAACAGCTACGGCAACATCTCGTCGAGCTTCTTCGGCGCCAAGTTCGGTCGCCACGTCGAGGAACTTCTGGTCAGCCCGATGCCAAACTGGGTGATTCTCGGCGGTTATGTCGCCGGCGCCGTGTTGCGCGGGCTGATGGTCGGCGTGATCGTGCTCGGCATTGCGATGCTGTTCACCCATGTCCGCATGCCGCATCCGTGGATCATGCTGTCCACCGTATTGCTCGGCGCGACTATCTTCTCGCTGGCCGGCTTCATCAATGCGGTCTACGCGCGCAAGTTCGACGACGTCACCATCGTGCCGACCTTCATCCTGACCCCGCTCACCTATCTCGGCGGCGTGTTCTATTCGATCAAGCTCCTGCCCGAGTGGGCACAGGCGCTGACCCATGCGAACCCGATCTTCTACATGGTCAACGCGTTCCGCTACGGCTTGCTCGGCATGAGCGACGTGCCAGTCGGCGTTGCGTATGCGTTGATGATCGGCTTCGTCGTGGTGTTGACGGCGTTCGCCCTGTACCTACTCAAGCGCGGGATCGGGTTGCGCTCGTAGCTCGGCATAACGCTTCGATGCTCGGGCAGACAGCCGCCGCCGCGACGCTTGGCGTATGCATCGCGAGTGTAAGATCGGTGGCTCGCCCTCACAACGTCATCATCACGGAGATTTCCGATGCGTACGACGATCCTGCTTGCAGCGCTCGCACTCGCGTGTGCACCGTTGGCGGCCGCAGACGTCCAGTCCGGCGCACAGTCGCAGCTGCACGAGATCGTCGGTCGGGTCAGCGCGGACGAATTGCACGCGACGACCTCGCATCTGGTCGGCTTCGGCACGCGCCACACGTTGTCCGACACGGCATCGAACACACGCGGCATCGGTGCGGCGCGGCGCTGGGTACAGGCGCGCTTTGCGACGTTCTCCACGGTATGCGGCGGCTGCCTCGAGATCGTGACGCCTGCGCAGTCCGTCACCGGGCCGCGCATTCCGCAGCCAACCGAGATCATGGATATCGTCGCGATCCAGCGCGGCACGTCCGATCCGGAGCGCGTGATCGTGATCAGTGGCCACCTCGATTCGCGCGTGACCGACATCATGGACTTCAAGCACGACGCACCCGGCGCGAACGATGACGGCTCCGGCACCGCGGCGGTGATCGAAGCCGCACGTGTGCTGTCGAAATACAAGTTCCGAGCGACCCTGGTCTATGCCGTTCTCTCCGGCGAGGAACGGGGCCTGTACGGCGGCAAAGTGCTCGCCGGATACGCGAAGGATCGTCACTGGCAGGTCGAAGCCGATCTCAACAACGACATCGTCGGCAACACGCGGGGGCAGGACGGCGTCGTCGACAACACCGTGGTGCGTGTATTTTCCGAAGGCACCAAGAGTAATGAAACGCTGGAACAGGCGAAGTACCGCCGCTATCACGGCGGCGAGGTCGATTCGCCCTCGCGCAATATCGCGCGTTATCTCAGCGGTCTCGCTGAAGACTATTTGACGAACTTCCGCGTGCGCATGGTTTATCGCACCGATCGTTACGGCCGCGGCGGCGACCAGGTGCCGTTCCTCGAAGCGGGTTATCCCGCGATACGCGTGACCGAGGCGCACGAGAACTACACGCGCCAGCATCAGGATCTGCGCGTTGAGAACGGCGTGCACTACGGCGACACGATCGACGGTGTGGACTTTGCGTATCTGGCCCAGGTCGCGCGCCTCAACGCGCTCGCGATGGCGTCGATGGCGTACGCGCCGGCGCCGCCGAACGGCGTCGCCATCCAAGGCGCGGTCAAATCCGATACCACGATCACGTGGCAGCCGGTCGCCGGCGCCAGTGGCTACCGGGTTTGGTGGCGCGACACGACCGCGCCGCAGTGGCAGCGCAGCTTCGCTGCCGGCGCCGCGACGACGCTGACACTGAAGAATGTCGTCATCGATGACGGGCTGTTCGGCGTCAGCGCAGTGTCGGCGGACGGCTTCGCGAGTCCGGTCGCGTTTCCGGGCGATGCCGGGAGTTTTGTCGTTGCGCCGCCGGCCGGTCAGTGACCGGCACGCCAATTGTTTGCAGGCCCTTTTCCTTCCCGTACCGCAACGAGCTGCTCGCCAAACCACTCTCTTTGCGCGGCAGCCGCTGGTTCATTGTGTCGCTGAACAAGGACGATCCGAAGTGGCGCAAGCCAGAGTTGACCGTCACAGTCCACGGGCGAGTTCGTTGGATCGGAAGCTGGAAACGGGGGATGTATGAGGCGCTTGATCGTTGCGGGGCTGTGGTTTGTAGCCTCCAGTGCCGCGAATGCTTTCACCCCTTCAGCGGGGCTTTGGTACAACCCGAGCGAGTCAGGACGCGGGTTCAACATTGAAATTCAGAACAACACGATGGCGGTGGCGTCGTACGTGTACAGCCAAAGCGGAACGCCAATTTGGTACACCTCGGCAGGCACCTTCAATGAAGGAACAGAAACGTTCACGGGCGCATTTGGCAGCGCCATTGGCGGTCAATGCCTGGGATGCTCGTACGTTTCACCGACGCTATCGGGCAATGCTGGCGGCCCGATGCACATCGTGTTTACGTCGTTTGAGTCTGGCGTCCTCTACTTCCAGGGCGGCAGCACACCGATCCAACACTTCAACTTCGGCTACAACGGCAAGGTAGGCTATTTCCAAGGCGAGTGGGCTTTTTCGTTCAACCTCGGCACCATCGTCAGTGGGCAGTGGATCGTTTTCAACGGCTACTACACAGGCTCTGATGGGACCGTTTACTCGGAAGGTTTCGGCGATGGCGATTCATCGACCATCGCATTGGGTGCCTACGATCCATCGTTGGATAGTTTCTTCGTCGGGATTGACCACGGGGACGGATACACGTCTATCTATGTGATGGGTGGCGACAACTCACGCATGTCCGGGCAACGCTGGCTCGAGTTGGCGGGTGATCCGATCTCGGGGAACGGGTCCCCGGCTATCGGTAGCCGGATGTTGATGCCATCACAACTGGGCAGCGCAGTCGCCGCAAAGTCACTGGGCGCTCCGGCTCGCACGGGAGCCCTGCAACAACTCGAGCAGGTTATCCAGGCGCACATCCAAAAAGCCGCATTGATGGGCCGCTAGAAAGCCGGTTCCGATTTCCCTTCCCTGCGCCAACGGGGCGAGGGTGCGGGAATCAATTTGGTCGATTTGAATCTGGATTCGTTCCGGAACAATAGTCCGATCGCATGCCGGCCGCGCTCGGTTCAGCCGGCCTACAAGCCGAAGAACATGCGCGCGTTTGCACTCGTGAGCACCGCGGTCGTTTCGACCGCTTCGCCGCGCGCGATCGCAACCGCCGCGCAGACATGCGCGAGGTACATCGGCTCGTTGCGCCGGTGCGGCGGCTTGGGCTTGAGATCGCGCGGCAGCAGATACGGCGCGTCGGTTTCGATCATCAGGCGATCGGCCGGGATGAGTTTCACCAGGTCACGCAGATGTGCGCCGCGGCGTTCGTCGCAGATCCAACCGGTGATGCCGATGAAAAACCCGCGATCGAGGTAGGCGACCAGTTCGTCGCGCTCGCCGGTGAAACAGTGCACGACCGCACAGCCGATCCGGCCGCGAACCTTGTCCATGCACGCGAGGAAATCCGCGTGCGCGTCGCGCTGGTGCAGGAACAGCGGCTTGCCGCAGTCGATCGCGATAGTCAGCTGGCGCTCGAACGCGGCGATCTGCGCCGCACGCGGCGACAGATCGCGGAAATAGTCGAGCCCGGTCTCGCCGACCGCCTTCACCTCCGGCGCTTGGCTCAGTTCACGCAGCAGCGCATCGGTCGCGTCGTCGTATTCGCGGGCATGATGCGGATGCACGCCGGCGGTCGCAACCAGGAAGTCCGGGTGCGAACGCGCCAGTTCATGCGCGGCACGACTGCCGCCCGCGCTGGCGCCGGTCACGATGATCCGGGCGACGCCATGTGCGCGCGCGCGTTCGAGGACCGCGTCGAAATCCGCCCGGAATGATTCGTGGCCAAGGTTGGCGCCAATGTCGATCAGGTGCATGCGGTTTATCGCGTGATCCCAAACGCGCGATTATGCGGGCACCGCGCAGCGCCCGCATCTGTGCGGTTCACTGCGAATTCATTGCGGCGCGGCCATGCTCGCGCATATCCAACGATGGGGATGATCCGATGAAATACCTGACTTGTTTGACGTTCGCACTCGCGACCGGTGTCGTTGCCATGCCCGCGCTCGCCAGCGATGCGCGTGTGCCGCTGCCGGCCAGCGCAATCGCCGGCCACGCGTCTGCCCTCTCGGCGATGCACGTTTCGCGCGTCCGCGCGGCGCAGCCGGCCAACGCGAAAGAAACGAACGCCATGCACCCAAAGGTCATGGGCAGCCAGACCTATCCGGGCTCGCCCACGGCCAATCCGTTCCGCGCCTATCCGCCAAGCTGTGCGGCCGATCCGTTGCCGGACTTGGCGAGCGGTACGACCTGGTCCGCGCGTGTGCCGCTTCTGGCCACGGACAACAATGGCACCCTATACACGGAAAATGTGACCGTCACAGTGTGGCGTCTCGCCTGCAGCAGCAGCGGCCACGCAATGACCTACAACCCGACGGGCGCCGACAACGCGATCACGCTGATGCGCATCGACCGCGATTCGAATTTTGATCACGACACCTCGATTTTCCCGACATTTCCGCTGGTCGAAGCTTCACAGGGTGGCTCCGGTTTCGGCACCCAGGCGAGCCTAGTGCGCGTCGCGATGGAACCGAACACGGTGATCTCGGACACTTCATTCGACAGCCCGATCGTCGACAGCACGACCTATGTGCTGGAGAATGATCCGTACCAAGGCTCCGGGTATTTCACGTATAGCGACGGATTCACGCTCCGCATCGATCCGCAGGTCAGCGGGGTCGCGCCGGTCGATATCAGCGTTCCCGCTTACAGCCCGACCCAGAGCACCTATCCCGACGCGTTCAATCCGCTGCCGATCGATGGCTATATGGGGACGTCCTGGTATGACCCGACCCACAGTGGCGAGGGCATGCTCGCCGAGGTGATCGACAACGCGGACGGCACACGCACGTTCTTCGCCTCCTGGTACACCTATGACCCGAGCGGCTTGCCGTTCTGGATTACCGCGCAGGGCGTATTCGCGATCGGTGCGGCCTCGGTCGACGCGACGGGTTACTACCAGACCGGTGGTGGCTTCGCCGGCAACTTCGGCAGCTCGACCACGCAGCATATCTGGGGCACGCTGACGTTCAGCTTCCCGAACTGCGGCAAAATGGACTTCAGTTACAACGGCCAGACCGATGCGCAGACGAATGGCCCCGGCGGCAACGGCAGCCGCATATGGTCACGCGTCGCCGACAACAACGGCATGCCCTGCGAATAGGCTGCCGCAGGTCGTCCCGAACGGCGCGGGCGTTTCTGGCCGCGCCGTTTTCTTTTCTGCTGTTTTCGCGATCGCGGCTACGCCGCTTGCACCCTCTTTAGGTGCTCCTACAATGATCGGCCGCCAAATGGCGTGACCCCCGACCGCGCCGCGTGGATGCCGGCCCCGACAAATGTTCGCGCGCATGCACCGAATCGCCCTGCCCATCGATGCGATCCTGCCGGATCTTCTGGCGACGCTGGCCTCGACTACACGGGTGGTGCTGGAAGCACCGCCCGGCGCCGGCAAGACCACGCAGGTGCCGCCCGCGTTGCTCGATGCCGACTGGCTCGCCGGGCGCAAGATCCTGCTGCTCGAACCGCGCCGGATCGCCGCACGCGCGGCAGCCGAGTTCATGGCCGCGCAGCGCGATGAATGCGTCGGCGAGACGGTCGGCTATCGCATCCGCTTCGAAGCGAAGGTATCCGCGGCGACGCGCATTGAAGTTGTCACCGAAGGCATCCTGACCCGGATGATCCAGGACGACCCCGAGTTGGCCGGCGTCGGCGCGATCCTGTTCGACGAATTCCACGAACGCCATCTGCATGGCGACCTCGGTGCCGCACTCGCGCTCAACGTGCAGGCAAACCTGCGCCCGGATCTGCGTCTCGTGATCATGTCGGCGACGCTCGATGGTGAACGTATCGCGCGCTGGTTTGACGCGCCTCGGATCGCGAGCGAAGGCCGCAGCTTTCCGGTGCGCGTCGTGCATCCGCCGACGCGTGCGAACGAGGCGTGGCCCGATCGCGGCTGGCCGTTTCACCTACGCCACGCGGTCGAACTCGCGCTCGCGGAGAATAATGGTGACGTGCTCGTGTTCCTGCCGGGCAAGCGCGAGATCGAACGCGCACGCGATGCGCTGGCCAATCTTTCCCTCTCCCCCAGCAGCTCCACCGCTGGGGGAGAGCGAGCTGCAGCGACTGCGCCGCGTGACGAGGTATCGCGAGCAAAGAGTAGGGAGAGGATCCAGATCGTGCCCTTGCACGGCGAACTTGCGCTCACCGAACAACATGCTGCGCTCGCGCCGGCCGCGCCCGGCACACGCCGCGTTGTACTCGCGACCAATGTCGCCGAATCGAGCCTGACCCTGCCCGGCGTGGGCGCGGTCGTCGATCTGGGGCAAGCACGCGAGCCGCGTTTCGATCCGAATTCGGGTTTCACGCGGCTCGACACCGTGAGCATCTCGCAAGCTTCGGCCGATCAGCGCGCCGGTCGAGCCGGACGCCTCGGTCCCGGCGCGTGTTATCGCCTGTGGCCACAGAGCCGGCGCCTTGAAGCGGAACGCACGCCCGAGATCGCACAAGTGGAATTGTCCCAGTTCGCTCTCGAACTGGGTGGCTGGGGCTCGGATGCATTGCGCTGGCTCGATGCGCCGCCGACGGGGGCGCTCGCACAGGCGCGTGACCTGCTGCGCCGACTCGGCGCAATCGACGGCGACGACCGCATCGGCGAACTCGGGCGGCGCATGCTGGGCCTTGGCGCACATCCGCGCCTCGCCGCGGCGGTGCTTCGTACCCGCCCCGACCAGCAGAGCCTCGCCTGCGACCTCGCCGCGCTGATCGAGGCGCGCAATCCGCTGCGCGGCGACGCTGGTCGCAGCGACGATTTCCGCACCCGAGTCAGCGCGCTGCAAGCATGGCGTACGCGCGACCGCGCCACGGCACGCGACCTCGGTGCAGACGTCGGTGCGCTCGCGGTGATCGCGCAGGCAGCCGATGCGTGGCGCCGACGCATTCACTCCCTCTCCCCCAGCAAGCGGGGGGAGAGGGTTCCAAGCAACGCGACCGCGGCCGGGGACGTGCTCATCCACGCGTTCCCCGACCGCATCGGGCGCCAGGATCCCAACAACCCGCGCCGTTACCAACTCGCGAACGGGCGCGGTGCGCGCTTGCTCGACGAGAGTGCGTTGTTTGGCGAGCCATGGCTGGTCGTGGTCGACCTGCGTTATGACGAACGCGACAGCCTGATCCTCGCCGCCGCACCCTTCGACGCGGACCGACTCGAACGCGATTTTTCGCAGCGCTTCGCGCGGACGCGCATGGTGCGCTGGAATCGCGAGACGCGCGCGGTCGATGCGTTCGAAGAACATCGCTTCGATGCGATCGTGCTGGAACGTCGCGCGGTGCCGGCCCGACCCGAGGACGCGGTGCCGGCGCTGCTCGCCGCGGTGCGCGATCTCGGCCTCGATGCATTGCCTTGGAGCGATCACGCACGCCAATTGCGCCTGCGCGTCATGGCGCTGCGTGGTTGGTGTCCGGATCTCGGTCTGCCGGATTTTTCCGATGCCGCCCTGCTGGCTACGTTGGATACATGGCTCGCCCCCGCGCTGACCGGCAAACGACGGCTCGACGCATTGCAACCGGCAGAACTGTCCGATGCGCTCGCCGCGCAACTCGATTATGCGATGCGCCGCGCGCTCGACGAGCAAGCACCGCTCGCGGTCCGCGTGCCAAGCGGACTCGAACGCCCTATCGACTATGCCACCGACGCGCCGCCGGTGCTCGCGGTGAAATTGCAGGAATTGTTCGGCCTCGCCGACACACCGCGCATCGCGAACGGGCGCGTTGCACTGACCCTGCACCTGCTCTCGCCCGGCGGACGACCGATCCAGGTCACCCAGGACCTCAAGAGCTTCTGGGAGCGGACCTATCCGGAAGTGCGGAAGGAACTCAAGGGACGCTATCCGAAACATCCCTGGCCCGACGATCCGTGGACTGCCACGCCGACGCACCGCGCGAAGCCGAGGCGTTAAATTGAACGCCTTCATGGAGGCCGGCGGCGAAGTCGTCCTGAACTATCGACAAGCAGGCTGGGGGCGAGATTGAATTTTGCTTCAAGCACTGATACCATCCATATAGATGGTTTATGGATGGCGAGCAGATGTCGACGACTAGCTTAGAAGCGAGGCCGTCCGTTGGCGGGACCGAGAAGATAACGATCAATCTTGGGGTCGTTGATCTAGGGCAGATCGACCTGCTAGTGCAGGAGGGGTTCTATTCGAACCGCACCGACCTGATTCGAACCGCGATCCGCAACCAGTTGTCAGTGCATGCCGACGCGGTCAAGCGGACGCTCACCCGCCGCACCCTTCTGCTGGGTCTGCAGCACTTAAGCCGTACGGACCTCGAGCGTGCCCTGGCTGCAGGACAAATGCTGCAGATCCAAGTGGTCGGCTTGGCGCGGATCGCGGACGATGTCTCGCCTGAGCTGGCCCGCGCCACCATCCAATCCATCGTTGTTTTGGGCGCCTTTCACGCCAACGCGGCAGTGCGCAGCGCACTTGCCGATCGCATTCTTTGAAGCCTTCTTCTCTACGAGAAATTCATCTTGAAAATCTTCGATAATTTGCGTACTCGATTGCTCAGAGCAACCCCGCTGCCTGGAACATCGCGTTCGGTTCGCTCGGTTGTATGTGCAATCACCGACACAATTCAGCGTGCGCTCGCCTCTGCAGGACTGAAGACGCAGGCGGGCCCGATGAAGAGCGCCACCGATACGATCCAGCAAGCCCTATCGGGCGCAGGGCTGAACCAACGCACCGCCCCGAGCGAACACGGCGCGCCCCTCAATGGGGCTGCACGCGGGATTGGCACGCTGCACGACAACACGGATGGCACACCGATCGGGCCGGCAGCGCCAGTCGAACCCGCACATTCCGGCGAATTCATCACTCGGTCGTTCACCAATAATGCCGGGACGCGCACTTACAAGCTCTACGTCCCTGGGAGCTATTCGGACGACGTGGGCGACCCTGTGCCGACGGTGGTAATGCTGCATGGCTGTACGCAATCGCCCGACGACTTCGCCGCCGGCACGCGGATGAATGCGCTTGCCGAGCAACATGGCTTTCTGGTGGTCTATCCCGCCCAAGCCGCCAATGCGAATGGATCGAAGTGCTGGAACTGGTTCCGATCGGAAGATCAAACGCGCGACCGCGGCGAGCCCTCGCTCATAGCCGGCATCACTCGCGAGATCGCGTCGAACTATCGAGTCGATGAGCGTCGCATCTTCGTGGCCGGCCTGTCCGCCGGCGCTGCCATGGCGGTCATTCTCGGCGCCACCCATCCCGAGTTGTATGCCGCGGTCGGTGCCCACTCGGGCTTACCTTACGGTGCTGCTCACGACATCCCTTCTGCCTTCGACGCGATGAAAGGCGCTGGGGCACTTGCCAGCATACCCAATCTGCGGGCCGCGCCAATGGCACGTCTGCCACAAGCTGAGCACAGAGTGCCAACCATCGTCTTTCATGGCGACCGTGACCCCACGGTGGATGCCCGAAACGGCGCCGCAATCACTGAGCAGGCCGCCGTTGGTCGCCCAGACGAGCCACACCTGCGCGCCAACGTGCACGAAGGTACGGCATCGGGTGGCCGCACATACAGCCGAACCGTCTATACCGACGCTGCCAATCAGCCCGTCGTGGAACAGTGGGTATTGCATGGAGCCGGTCACGCATGGTCGGGGGGTAGCCCGAACGGATCGTTCACCGACGCTTGCGGGCCAGACGCTTCAGCCGAGATGATCCGCTTCTTCTATTCGCAACAACGTGCGGGCACCGCCTAAAACATGAGATGAGTGCCCGGTACGACGCGCGCTTCCAGCTGCAGCGCACATTCGGCGATGCGCGGCGGATCGACAATAACCGAAGCGAGTGGTGTCAGACCGTCGGCGCTGGCTCGCCTTCGGCCTGCACGAGATAGGTCTTCGCGAGCTTGTGGCGCGGATCGGTCAACCGGTGCGGAGTGCACCGTCGTCGCTCAGCACGAGCAGGCCCTCGGAATTGTAGTCGAGCCGTCCAGCCGGATAGACGTCCGAATCACCAATGAACTCGGCCAGCGTGCGGCGCGGCGGCACACGGCGGTCGGTGAACTGGCAGAGCACGCCGAACGGCTTGTTGAGCAGGATCAGCATCGGCCTGAACGGGACGCAGCCGCTCGCGGCCGCCTGGGGCTCATCCGTTGCCGTTCGACCCGGCACATATCGGGGTCGAACGCCCTCGCCACGGATCAGTGCTTCCCGGTGTCGCCGGAGGCAGCGTGGTCCGCATTCTGCTGGAAGATCTGGTCGCCCGCAGGCTTCTGGAACTTCAGCGTCATGCGGTCGGATTCGCCGATCGCAAGATACTTGTCCTTGTCCTGGTCGCCGAGCGTCAACGTCGGCGGCAACGTCCAGACGCCCTTCGCGTAGTCTTTGGTGTCCTTTGGATTGGCGTTGATCTCGCTCTGCGCGACGAGCTTGAAGCCGGCGTCAGTGGCAAGCTTGATCACGTAGTCCTGTGGCAGATAGCCGGACTTCTTGATCTTGTCGAAGTCCGCGCCGGCCGCGGCGCGATGATCGACGACGCCGAGCGTGCCTCCGGGTTTGAGCACATCGAAGAACGCCTTGAACATCACTGGCGCCGTACCGGCCATGACCCAGTTGTGCACGTTGCGGAACGTCAACACGGTGTTGGCGGAGCCCGCTGCGCCGAGCACAGGCGCCTTCGGATCGAACTCGATCGTCTTCACCTCGCCGTACTCGGCCGCGTTGCCGGCGAACTTCACCTGCAGCGCGTTCTTGTCGCCCGCGGCCTCGCCATCGGGTTTGACCGGCTTGGCCATCGCGGCGATGTAGGTGCCAGTGCTCTTCATCAACGGTGCAAGGATCTCGGCGTACCAGCCGCCGCCGGGCGTGATCTCGATCAATGTATCGCCCGGCTTCACGCCGAAGAACTCGAGCGTCTGCTTCGGATGGCGGTACTGGTCGCGTGCCTTGTTCGCATCCGAGCGCCAGCTACCGGCGATCACAGGTTCGAGCTTGGCGGCGGCGAGATCATTCGCACTCTGCGGCGGTGGTGGCACCGCCGGCTGATCCGCAGGCGCGGGAACGTCCGGTGCGGTGGCAGAAGTGCGCATCGACTCATTCGATCCGCATGCGCCAAGCGCAATGGAGAGCGACAACAGCAAGACTGGCCTTTTCATGCGTTTCACCTTCTAAAATAGCGACGCGCTCGCCAACTGCGAGCCTAACACAGCGTCGTCAACTGCGATTTCCCAAACCATTCGTAATGCGAGTCATCGATCGTTATCAGGGATTCATTTGCGCCGGCGCAAGCTCAAACCGCACACAGGATGCAGCGGGAAGTTACATCTTTTCCACTGCAGAAAAGAAGTTTTTTCGCGCACATCGAGACTGCAAAGGAGATTGTCATGCTGCACTACGCCATTGTCTTTCTGGTCATCGCCCTGATCGCCGCCGTGCTCGGTTTCGGCGGGATCGCCGGTGCTGCCGCCGGCATTGCAAAGATCCTGTTCACTGTATTCATCATTCTTTTTATCGCCGCGTTGGTGATGGGTCGCCGTTCACCGAAGGTGTAACGACACGATGACGCCTCGAAGAGCGGCCACGGACGGCCGCGGATCTACTGTCGAGAAAAAAGGGCGCATGGCGCCCCTTTTTTTTCTTGGAATGTGATGGTCACATCGCCGCGACCAGCGCATCGCCGAACTCCGAACACTTCACCTCGGTCGCGCCTTCCATCAGTCGCGCGAAATCGTAGGTGACGTGCTTCGCGGCGATCGCCTTGCCCATCGCCGTGATGATCGCGTCGGCAGCCTCGGTCCAGCCCATGTAGCGCAGCATCATCTCGCCGGACAGGATCTCCGAACCCGGATTGACCTTGTCGAGGTTCGCGTACTTCGGCGCGGTGCCGTGAGTCGCCTCGAACACCGCGTGGCCGGTCACGTAATTGATGTTGGCGCCGGGCGCGATACCGATGCCGCCGACCTCCGCGGCGAGCGCGTCGGAGAAATAGTCGCCGTTGAGGTTGAGCGTGGCGACCACGTCGTAGTCGGCCGGTCGCAGCAGGATCTGCTGCAGGAACGCATCGGCGATCACATCCTTGACCAGGATGGTCTTGCCGGTCTTCGGGTTCTTGAACGTCATCCACGGGCCGCCATCGAGCGGGGCCGCGCCGAATTCTCTCTGCGCGAGCGCATAGCCCCAGTCGCGGAATGCGCCCTCGGTGAACTTCATGATGTTGCCCTTGTGCACCAGGGCCACCGAGGAACTGTCGCTGTCGACCGCGTACTTCAGCGCCGCGCGCACCAGGCGTTCGGTGCCGTCCTTCGAGACCGGCTTGATGCCGAAGCCCGACGTGTCCGGGAAGCGCACCTTCTTGTAGTGGTCCGGGAAGTGCTCCTTGAGCAGCGCGGCGAACTTTCTCGCGTCGTCGGTGCCTTCCTGGAATTCGATGCCGGCGTAGATGTCCTCGGTGTTCTCGCGGAAGATCGTCATGTCGACCTTGGACGGATCCTTCACCGGCGAGGGCACACCCTTGAACCAGCGCACGGGCCTGAGGCAGGTGTAGAGATCGAGCATCTGGCGCAGCGCGACATTCAGCGAGCGGATGCCCCCGCCGACCGGCGTGGTCAGCGGACCCTTGATCGAGACCAGGTATTCGCGGCAGGCGGCGACGGTGGCGTCGGGCAGCCAGCTGCCGACCTGGTTGAACGCCTTCTCGCCGGCGAGCACTTCCATCCAGTGGATCTTGCGCTTGCCGCCGTAGGCCTTGGCGACCGCGGCGTCGAGCACGCGCGACGTGGCGCGCCAGATGTCCGGGCCGGTGCCGTCACCCTCGATGAACGGGATGATCGGGTTGAACGGCACGTTTAGGACGCCATTGGCGATGCTGATCTTGGCGCCGCCAGCGGGCGGCGTGGATGCGGATTCCGTCATTGAATTCTCCGGGGGTGGTACGGCGCCGCGGGCCGAGGCAGGATTCGCGGCAAAGGCAGTCGCCTATTGTCGCGCGTTCGCGCCGATCAATGAAGTGACGACGCGTCGCCCATGCGCCCGTCCTCAAATCTCGTACGGCGATGGTCCTCGCTGCAACGCAGGTTCGAACAAGGCGCCGAGTTGCTGTTCGGCTACGCCGCGAGGCGCGTGCGCGCCGGCCTGCTCACGCCGACCGTTTGCCTCAGCTATGGCGGCAATCTCGCCGAACTCGACGCATTGCTAGGTTACGCCGCACTGAAGACGACGTGCGCCGAGCACGCGATCGAGGTGTACCAAAGCCCGATGAGCATGACCGGCATGATCAACGTCGGCACCGGCGCAGTCGCGCTCGGTTTTGCGGCCGAGGAACACGCGTTCTCTTGAGGGCTCGTAGGAGGGACTTCAGTCCCGATGCCTTGAGACGATCGCGAAGAGCATCGGGACTGAAGTTCCTCCCACAAAAAAGACGCTGAAGTCCCCTCACAAAAAAACGGACGCGGATTGCTCCGCGCCCGTCTTCATTCGCATCGAATCAGCGCGATTACTGGACGCTGAAATCCTTGCTCGCGACCGACGTGCCGTCGAGCGAGATTTCCACCTTGTAGTTGCCAGTCGGCCAGCCGTCGGGCTTGCTGATATGGAACGCGGTGACCGCGGCGCCATTCGGCGCGATGGTCTGGCTGGACTCGTTCACCGTCTGGCCGTCCTGGTAGGTGAACTTCGCATTGAGCACCGCGCTGGGCGCCATGCCAGTGGTCGAAACCGCTGCGTAGATCGTGTCCTTCGGCGCGAACGTCGTAGTCGCTGCGGTCACTTTCTGGTCGGGGCCGACCGCGCTACCGAGATCGACCGAGCTGACGGCGACCGGAACCGGAGCAGGCGGCGGGGTGACCGGCGTCGGCGCTGGTGCCGACGCCGGTGCGGCGACCGGCGGCGGCGCGGGTTCTTCGTTCTTGCCGCAGGCGGACAGCGCAAGCGCGCCGGCCATGGCGACGGCCAGAGTGAGGTATTGGCTGCGTGGTTTATTCATCGTCGTGTACTCCTTGGGTCTCAGGCGTGGGAAGCGGGATCAGCGGGGGAGCTTCAGGACCTGACCCGGCTGGATCTTGTCCGGATTATCGAGCAGATCGCGATTCGCGTTGAAAATGTCGTGCCAGCGATTCACATCGCCGTAAACATGCTTGGCGATTCTGGAAAGACTGTCGCCCGATACGACCGTGTACGTCTTCGCGACCGGCGCGGTCGACGCGACCCCGGAATTGACGTTGCCGAAACTCGCCTTTGGCGGCGGGTTCGGCGCGGTGCTTCCGACGCCACTTTGCACATTCGAGAAATTCGGCTTGTTCGGCTCGTTGCCCATCGCACCGCTCTCCTCCATTTACGAGAACCGCACATTACACTCACCCGTGCTTAACGGCGAATGAGTGCAGCGTCGCGGCCAGATGTTACAGATCGCATCGTGACGACGCATCCGCCCGCAATGGGTGTAGTGGCGCTCGCGCCGGCCCGGCATGCGGCGCACGCGCTATTGGCGCGCGCCACGCGGGTTGGGCGGTGTGACCGCCGCTGTGCCGCGCCACGGATTGATGTCGAGGCCGCCGCGGCGCGTGTAGCGCGCGTACACGCAGAGGCGCGCTGGCGTGCAGCGTCGCATCACGTCGACGAAGATGCGCTCGACGCAGTGCTCATGGAATTCCGCGTGCTCGCGGAACGAAATCAGGTAGCGCAGCAAACCGGCGCGGTCGATCGCGGCGCCCGCGTAGTGCACCTGCACGCTGGCCCAGTCCGGCTGGCCGGTGACTGGACAGTTCGATTTCAGCAGGTTGGAGGTCAGGCTTTCCTCGACCTCGCGCGCGTCCGCGGCGAGCCGCAAGTGCGCCGCATTTGGCGGTCCGTAGTCGTCAATGTCGATCGCGCAGGCGTCGATCGACTCGCCTTCGAGTTCGCTGCACTCGATCTGCGCCGATTCGCCTGGCAAGCGCAGCGCCACCGCGACCTCGGCGCCAGTCGCGGTCGCAAGATCGCGCTGCAAGCGCGCGCGCAGTTCATCGACGCCGGCCACGCGTTCCTGGTTGTAGCTGTTGAGATAGAGCTTGAATGATTTGGATTCGACGATGTTCGGCGAGGCGGCGGGAATGCGGAATTCGGCCAGCGCAACCATGGGCTTGCCGCGCGCATCGAGCCAGGAAAGCTCGTACGCGTTCCAGACGTCGACACCGTGGAACGGCAACGCCGCTCCGATACCGAGGCCGGCCCGGTGCGGCGCGCGCGGTATCGCGAACAGCAGGCCGGCGTCGTAGCGGCTCGCATACGCGACCGGTTTGCCGAGCGGGCCGTGCGCAGGCGTGGTCATGGCTGCTGCCCGCTGCCAAGCGAATCAGCACGCCACGCGCAATCGCTGCTGAACAGCGCAAGCAGGCTATAGCCGCGCACATCGTGCAGCCGTTGGTAGGCGACGCCGTGCGCCGCAAGCGCGCCTTCGAGATCGTCCAATCGGACGTCGCGCGCCACTAGCAAGCGACAGCCTTCGCGCTCTTGCAATTCGCTGGCGAGATCCTGGGTCTGCGGCGTGGCCGGATCACCGGGCAGGCTCAGGCGCTCGATCTGGCTGCCGAGATAAAAACGCAGACCGAAGCGCGGTGCCGCGCCGACGAACGCGATTTCGTCCGGCGCCGAGGCGAGCTGCGCACGCATGTCATTGGCAAGACGGCTGTCGTCGGCGGCGATATCGAGCCAAGCCGGAACCGCGCGTGCGATGACCAAGACGAGGCACCACACGCCGATCAGTACCAATCGCCAGCGCGGCGCGGCCGCCCACGGCACGAGCTGACGCGCGGCGAGCAACGCCAACGGCACGAACAACGGAATGACATACAGCGGCAGGCGCGAACGCGAGAGCGCGAACACCAGCAGCGGCAGCAGAAACCAGCAAGCGAGCAGGCGCGCGTCGGCATTCGTGCGCACATGCGCAAACGCATCGCGCCGATGCCGCCACGCCGCCCTGCCGAGCACGGGCAACCACGGCAGCGTGCCGAGCAGCAACGTCGGCCCATACACCTTGAACGCCCCATACCACTTGGGATTGCGGTGCATCTTGCCGCTGGCAACGCGGTTGACCACTTCCTCGACCAGAAAATAGCGCAGCACGTGCGGGTCCTGCAGGCTAACCACCGCGTACCAGCTGAGGCCGACGACGAGGAACGCGAGCAACACCTGCCAACCGAAGGCTCGGCGCAATCCGTGCCAGCCTTCACTCCACGCCGCGAACACCAGACAGGCGGCCAGCGCGAGCAGTCCCGGCGGTCCCTTGGTCATGAACGCGAGGCCCGCAGCGACGCCGAGCAACCAGCGCGCGCGCCGCGCCGCGGACGGTGTCGTCGCCCACCACAGCTCGACGAACGCGACGACCTGCAAGGTTTCCCACAATGCCAGCGGCGTATCGGTCGTGACCAGATTCGAGGCCAGCGACGGAAACACAAAGCTCGCGTAAACCAGCGCCGGCAACCACGGTTGCACCGGCACGAAGCGTCGACCGAGCCGCAGCACCAGCAGGATCGTGCAGCCGAACGCGAGCGCGCCGGGCAGACGCGCCGCGAATTCGTGCCGACCAAACATCGCGAAGCTGGCCGCAATGCTCCAGTAGGTCAGCGGCGGTTTCGACCAATGCGCGACCTTGTGATGCAGCATCGGGTGCAGCCAATCGCCGCTATCGAGCATCTGCAGCGCGACGTCGGTGTAACGACCTTCATCCGGCGAATACAACGGGCGCACGCCCTGCAGCAGACAAGCGTAGAGCAGCACGCCGACGACGATGAGCAAGACGCGCCAGCGCGTCGGCGCATTCAGCGCGACAACGCTCACGGACAATGCTCGCGCGCGAGGTAGTCTTCGCTTTGCATCTCGATCAGCCGCGATTCAGTGCGCGAAAATTCGGCGCGCAGGCGCTTACCATCGTACAACTCGACGATCGGCACAACGGCGGATCCGACCAGATTCACGCCGCGATCGTACAACTCGTCGACGAGTTCGATGAAACGCCGCGCGGCGTCCTCGGTTTGCGGGGTGAATTCGGGGACGTTCGAGACCAGTATCGTGTGATACGCCTTGGCGAGCTCGATGTAGTCGGTGACACCACGCGGACCCTCGCAGAGCGCGTCGAAATCGAACCAGATCGCGCCGTCCGCCTCGCGGCGCACCGGAATCGTGCGGTCGTTGACGATCAATTCGGAATCCCGGCGCGCCGGGCCGGGTGCGACGCGGTTGAACATCGCCTGCATCCTGCGCTCGGCGTCGCTGCCCCGCGGCGTGTAGTAGACCGGCGCCTGTTTCAGCGCGCGCAGTCGCCAATCCCGCGGGGAGGCGAGCTCGACCACTTCGCAGTGGCGTTCGATCAGCGCGATCGCCGGCAGGAAGCGCTCGCGTTGCAAGCCGCCCCGGTACAACTGCGGCAGTGGCGTATTCGAGGTGGTCACCAACACGACACCCTGCGCGAACAACGCGTGCAGCAAGTTGCCGAGGATCATCGCGTCGCCGATGTCGCCGACGAAAAATTCGTCGAGACAGAGCACGCGCACCTCGGCCGCGATGCGTGCGGCGACCTCGACCAGCGGGTCGCTGTGCCCTTCCAGCGTGCGCAGCTCGGCGTGGACGTCCTGCATGAAGCGATGGCAGTGGACGCATCGCTTGCCCGCAGCCGCGACTTACGTCTTGCGGCGCACGGATGGCGAAGCGGCCGCCCTGCGCACGCGTTCGACCAGCGGCAGTGCCGCGTAGAAAAGGTCGCAGAGAACGGTCTTGCCGCGCCCGACCCGGCCCCACAGATAGATACCACGCGACGCGTCGGGTTTGCGCAGACGTTGCCACAACGACGGCAGGCGCACGTCGGCGAGTTCGTTCCAAAGCCGTTCGAACGCGGCCAGCGCGGCGCGTTGCGCGGGATCGCCCTGCCAGCCGCCGGCCGCTACGCCGGCGTGACAGCGCTGTTCCGGTGATTGCCCACGCGCTGTTTCGTCGCGCACGGCGCTCATGCGCCGCCGGCGCGGACCGGCGGCAGGTTGGCGCCCAGCGCATTCTTCAGCACGCCGCGCAGATCCATCAGGCGACGATGGAAGAAATGCCCGGTCTCCGGCATGCGCACCAGATGCGGCGCCGGTTTCACCGATTCGGCCCACGCGAACACGGCTTTCGGATCGACCACTTCGTCGTCCTCGCCCTGCACGATCAACCACGGGCAAGTGGGCGCCGCGAACTCGGCGAAATCCCAGCGCCCGACCGGCGGCGCGACCAGGATCAGCTGCGCGGGCTGGAGGCGTGCGGTCGCGCGCAACGCGACATAGCCGCCGAACGAGAATCCGCCCAGCCACAACACGTCGCCGGGGCCGACTTTACGCAACCATGCGGCGATAGCGACCAGATCCTCGGTTTCGCCGATGCCGTTGTCATGCTCGCCTTCGGATTTGCCGATACCGCGGAAATTGAAGCGCACCACGGCGAGGCCGAGTTCGAGCAGCGCGCGTTCGACGATGGTGACGACCTTGTTGTGCATCGTGCCGCCCTGCAGCGGATGCGGGTGGCAAACGATCGCAACGCCGGCACGCGCAATGCCCGCCTCGGGCAGCGCGCAGGCGAGCTCGATCGCGCCGGCCGGACCCGGCAGCAACAGGGTGCCATCGCGGTCTGGAAACGGAGGAACGGACATGGCCAATCCACGGGTGCTCATGGGCGCACATGATACCGTGACCGCGTGCGCCGCTTCGCAACATCGCGATGAATCATCTCGCCCACGCTCTGCTCGGCGCGCCGGATGCGGACGTCATGTTTGGCAGCCTGATCGCCGATTTCCTGCGCGGTGCGGTCGACCCGGCCTTGCCGCACGGCGTGCGCACCGGGATTGCGCTGCACCGCGCGGTCGACCGCTACACCGACGCGCACCCGCAGGTCGTCGCGGCGCGCTCATTGTTCGACCCACCATTGCGGCGCTACGCCGGCATCGTGCTCGATGTCTGGTTCGACCATCTGCTCGCGCGCGACTGGCCGCAATATGCCGACGGTTCGCTGCACGCGTTTTCGCACGTTGTGCAAGATCTACTCGGCACGCGACCAGCGGAGCTGCCGCCACGCATGCACCATTTCGCGCGCTACCTGCGTGCGCATGACCTGCCTGAAGCGTATCGCGACGCAGCGACGATTGCCGCTGCACTGCATGGCCTGTCGCAGCGATTGAACCGCGCCAACCCGCTCGCGGAAGCACTGCCAGTCCTGCAGGCCCACGCGGGGGCGCTCGATCACGCGTTTGCCGCGTTTTTTCCCGACCTTGTTGCCCACGCCGAGCGCGAACGCGCGCGGTTCGCGTTGAATATTCCGGATTGAGCCGGCCCGCAAACGCAAACGCCGCCTCGACGGCGGCGTTTTGCGCAATCCGCAGCGACCGCGGGTTACTTGACCTGGCTCACCATCCATTCAACGGTGGCCTTCATCTGTGCGTCATTCAACGCCGGATTGCCGCCCTTGGCAGGCATCACGCCAGATTTCCCGGTGAAACCGTCGGTCGAATGCTTGATCAAGGTGTCGACGCCCTGGGCGACGCGCGGCGCCCACGCGGCCTTGTCGCTGATCTTCGGCGAGCCGCCCGCGCCCGTTTCGTGGCAGCTATGGCACAGGCTGCCGAAGATTACCTTGCCGTCGGTGGTGCCGCCGTAGGCGACCTGGGAAGCAGCTGCCGTCGACGCCGCTTCCTGCGCCGCCTGTATCGCCGCGCGACCGGTATTGCCGACATAAACGTCGCCGACCGGTGCGATGCGCTGATCGACGATCTTCGCCTTGTCCGGGTTCTCCGGCGGCGGATTGGCGTTGTAGATGTGCGTCGAGAGTGCGATCAGCAACACGGCGACGATGGCAAGAAAGCCGATCAACATCGCGAAACGCTTGAGGAACACCGAGTCGGTGTAGGTGATGGGATTGGCCACGAAACCACCTCTGCGGAAGCGAATCCGACGGGCGTGCCGCTGGTTCGCACAAAAAAGTCGGGCGAGTATAGCGGTCGCGTCCGGAGCGCGGAAGGCGACCGGCCCCGCGCAACGATCCCGCACCGGCCTAAAATCATGCTCCACCGACGCGATCGGGAGCCCCGCTCGCGGCCGTTCAATCCATCCCCGTGCGGTGGCGTCGGCCGCGCTGGCGCCACACCGAAGCCACGCGGCGCAATCGCCGAAGATCGCTCGAAAGCGAGCAAAATACGCAGTTGGCGAAGCGCCGACCCTGAATGCTGTTTCCAGCAAGAGCGCACCACCGCTTTTGCCCCGCTTGAATACGGATGACGCTTTGTGACGATGACGACTGCCCCCCTGCAACCGCCGGACGATGCGGACCTGGCGCTGCTGGAGCGCCTGCGCGCCGCGGCGGAACTGCTCGAATCGGTCGCCGCCGACAGGGAGCTGCTGGAGCGGCTGCCGGCCGACGACAGGCAGCGTCTGCACCAGGCGGTTGCGCGGGTCTACCATCCCGACCCCGTCGCGCGCCGGCAAAAACTGAAAGCCGCCGAGAGAGCTCGCAACGCCGCGCAAATCCGTTCCGACGACGCGGTGCTCAACCAGACCGGGATTCGGGCGCTGCGCCGCAAACCGGTGTTGACCACGCCGAATGTGTTTCCGCCGGAGGGCTTCGAGCCGCACGACGTCGACATGGATGAAGTGCAGCCGCGCGAATCGATCGAGCCGCAACATTGCTATGTCTGCAAGCAGAAGTACTCGGTCATCCACCCTTTCTACGACCAGCTGTGCCCCACGTGCGCCGCCTTCAACTTCGCCAAGCGCACCGAGCTTGCGGATCTGCGCGGCCGCGTCGCACTGTTGACCGGCGGACGCGTGAAGATCGGCTATCAAGCCGGCCTGAAGCTGCTCCGCGCGGGTGCCGAACTCATCGTCACCACGCGCTTCCCGCGCGACTCGGCCGCGCGCTATGCCGAGGAACCGGATTTCGGTGAATGGGGCCATCGCCTGCAGATCTTCGGCCTGGATCTGCGCCATACGCCCAGCGTCGAGACGTTTTGTCAGGAGTTGATCGCAACGCGGCCGCGGCTGGATTTCATCATCAACAATGCTTGCCAGACCGTGCGCCGCCCGCCGGACTTCTACGCGCACATGATGGCCGGCGAAACGGCCGCGCTGCACGACACACCGGAAAGCGTGCGCAGGCTGGTGGGTAGTTATGAGGGATTGCGCGACTCGCACATGCTCCCCGATGCCGACTCGGCGATCGCGCCGACGGCGTTCGGTGGCCGCACCTCGAAGATTCCCGGGTTGGCCCGCGCCGCCGAACTGTCACAGATGCCGTTGCTGCCGGAAGAACTGCTGGCGCAAAAACATCTGTTCCCCGACGGTCGCCTTGACCAGGATCTGCAGCAGGTCGACTTGCGCGGGCGCAACTCGTGGCGGCTGCTGATGGCCGAGGTGCCATCCGTCGAATTGCTGGAAGTGCAGCTCGTGAACGCGATCGCGCCGTTCATCATCAACGCGCGCCTCAAGCCGCTGATGCTGCGCACGCCCGACCGCGACAAGCACATCGTCAACGTGTCCGCGATGGAAGGCCAGTTCTACCGGAACTTCAAGACCACGCGGCATCCGCACACGAACATGGCCAAGGCCGCGCTCAACATGATGACGCGCACCGCGGCGACGGACTATCACGGCGACGGCATCCACATGAACAGCGTCGACACCGGCTGGGTGACCGACGAGGATCCAGTGGAAATCGCGGCACGCAAAGTCGTCGAGGAACGCTTTCACCCACCGCTCGATATCATCGACGGCGCCGCGCGAATCGTCGATCCGATCATCAGCGGCATCAACACCGGCGCGCACGTCTGGGGACAATTCCTGAAGGATTATCGACCCACGGACTGGTAGGCCGAACCGACGCCAGCACTCCGCTGTCGGCTGTCACTGCCACCACGAATACACGGCACCCGCGACTTTGCTGGCGCGGCGCCGATAGGAGCGCAGTGCGCGGGCGAGCCAGTCGGGGGCCCGCGCGCGTCAACACCGCACAGGGAAGAATTGGCGCGCCCGACAGGAGTCGAACCTGTGACCCCTTCCTTCGGAGGGAAGTACTCTATCCAGCTGAGCTACGGGCGCGTAAGACGCATTTTCGCATGGAACGCGCCGCGTTGCGACGCTGCGGCAGAATCCCTATTCAGCGTTGCGCAGCCAGCTTGCTGCGGCGAATGCCGTAGCCGAAGTACACGATCAGGCCGAGCGCCATCCAGATCAGGAAGCGCTCCCAGGTGATCCACGGCAGCTGCGAAACCAGCCAGATCGAGAATCCTATCCCGACTAGCGGCGTGAACGGCACCCATGGCGTGCGGAATGTGCGCGACAGGTCAGGCTGGCGGTGACGCAAGACCAGGATCGATACGCAGATCACGATGAACGCGGAAAGCGTACCGATGTTGACCAGCTCGGCGAGTTCGCCGATCGGCAGTGCACCCGCCGCGAGCGCGGTGACCACGCCGAGAATCAGGGTCGGTCGGTACGGCGTACCGTATTTCGGATGCACCTTCGCGAACCACGCCGGCAGCAGGCCATCACGCGCAAGTGCGAACCAGATCCGCGCCGCCGCGAGCATGAACGCGAACACGACGCTGATGATGCCGCAGACCGCGGCGATCGAGATCGCGACGCGCACCCAAGTGAGTCCGAGCGCCTGGAACGCGTTCGAAACCGGCGCGTCGTTCGCAAGCGTTGCGTAGGGCACGATGCCGGTCAACACCAAAGAGATCGTCAGATACAGCCCCATCGATACGCCGAGCGAGAGCAGCACTGCACGCGGCAGGTCGCGCTGCGGATTCTTTGATTCCTCCGCCGCCGTGGTCAGCGTGTCGTAACCGAACACCGCAAAGAAGACGACCGCCGCGGCGGTCACCACACCACTGAAGCCGAAATGACCGACGCCGTTTGCGTCGAAGATTCGTTCCGGAATGAACGGATGCCAGTTCGCGGGATTGATGTAGAACACGCCAACCACGATCACCAGTGCGACACCGGCCACCTTGATCGCGACGATGACCGTGTTGAACCGAGCGCCCCATTCGGTACGCACGGTCAACAGAACCGAGACCGCGAGCGAGACTGCGGCTGCGATAACGTTGAACACGCGCCCGTCGCCAGTACCGATCGCGCCCTGTGCCCACACCGGCAACTCGACCCCGCCCGCTGCGAGCAGATTCTGCAGATAGCCTGACCAGCCACTCGCGACTGCGGCGACGATCAGCGCGTATTCGAGCAATAGATCCCAGCCGATCAGCCAGGCGACTCCCTCACCCAGCACCGCATAGCCGTAGGTATAGGCGCTGCCGGTGACCGGGATCAGGCCGGCGAACTCCGCGTAGCACAGCGCTGCCGCCGCACTAGCGATGCCGGCGATCACAAACGCGAGCGCGACTGCCGGACCCGCATTCGCGGCGGCCTGCTGGCCGGCGAGCACGAATATGCCGACGCCAATGATGCCGCCGAGGCCGATCGCGGTGAGCTGCCAGAGGCCGAGCGTGCGCCGGAAATCGCGCCGCGTACCGACCTCCGCTTGCAGTTGTTCGATCGACTTGTGACGCGTCAGTTGCGCGATCAGGCTCATGCGGCGCTCCCCCGGAAAGGCGCCGATCATAGCGGCTCGCGCGCCGTTCGCTCAGCGGCAGTGCAGCACAGCGGCGTCGATCGCGAACGCACCTGACTGTACGGCGAAGCCGTCGAGCAGGATGCATGGCCGTCTGCGTAAGCCGTGAGCACGCGATTGCGATTGTCCGGCTTCGTAACCCCGGTTTCGCCCGGCTTGCGTTGCAAACGCCCACGGCCGAATCGCGCACGCTGCGTCTGCCGTCATGATGCGCACACTCCCAAGGGAAACCATGATTGCTGGAAGCGCTGACCAAGACGGACTTGCCGCACCCGCTGGCCGTCGTCGCGGACAACATCCTCGGGCCGGATGACTACTGCGCCACCGCCGCGCTGCACGCGCTGACCGCGCGCGGCGACAAAGGCATTGCGCAGCTCATCAGGATCTTTCCGACGGCGAATACCCAATCTCAGACCGAGATCCTGCACTCGCTGAAGGAGATCGACACGCCGCGCTCGCGCTCCGAGCTCAAGCGCCTGCAGCCAGCCGCCCTGCAGAAAGCCTACGCGCAGCTCGATAGCGGGAAACAAGACGGTTTGACCATCCTGACCAACTTGCATGCACTCGCCCAACGGCGTTCCCGCGCATCGCGACTGCGCTAAAGGATCCGAACGACCAGATCCGCGCCGACGCGGCCGATGCGCTGCGCGATATCGAACTTGCCGACGCGATCCCCGAACTGCGCAAGCTGAGCAACGACCCGAATGCGTGGGTGCGCCAGCAGGTGAAGATTGCGCTCCTCCAGCTCGGCTACAGCACCCTGCTCGTAACCAGAGAGCAAACGAATAATTCCTCCGCCCCTGAACGCAGGCCCCACTATCCCCCCGCTGAACGTTCAGCGCGCGTTTCTTGCGCCGCACCGAAGACGAGTATCGAATCGCCACGTCGTGTCCCGCGACCATTCGAGGAGACCCCCATGCACAAACTTAGCTATCGTTCCGCATTCAAGTCCGGTTTGATCGGCGTCGTTTTTTTCGTGGCCCCGATGCTGGCGATCGCCCAGCAGGATATGCAGTCGGACCTCAAACCCGCGGACAGGGCGCCCGATTCGCAGGTCGAACTGCGCAACGAATCGAAATGGTCGATTCAGCAACTGTATTTCGCACCGATCGACAGCGACCGCTGGGGTCCCGACCAGCTCAGCCACAACGTGGTCCGCACCGGTGGCTCGTTCTCGCTGACCGGCATTCGTTGCGACAAGTACGACGCCAAGCTGGTCGACGAGGACGGCGACGAATGTATCGTCAGGAACATTGCGCTGTGTGCGAGCGACAAGATCTGGCGAATCAGCGACAAGGATCTGCTGAAGTGCCAGGCACGCACGCCGCAGTGATCCCCGGCTGCGCGCCGACCCGCAGCAAAGAAGAAGCCCGCCGCATGGCGGGCTTCTTCTTTTCAAGGTTACCCCTCGTATCTTCGCAACCCCGCTTCCGACTCACCCGCGTGGCATGGGGCGCACTGCGTGTCGCGTCGATATCGATCGGCGACGTGCAGTCCGCGCGACTGCCCCGACCGCGGGCGCATGTCCGGGGGGAGATTGATCTCGTGATCGGAACACGCAAGCCCGCACGCGCCATCCGCATGATTCTGATCGCTGCCCCGCTCGGCGTCTCGCCCTGCGCCAGCCCCAAAGACGAACACTTGAATATGCCCTGCCTGCATTGGTGCGTCGGCCTGCATACCTCCACCGCGATCCACGATGCGTTGTTCGCCGACGCGCACCCACGCAAGACGCTGAAGGAGCTCAAGGCCGGCATCGCCACGCACATCCGCAAACGCCATGCGCGCAGTTGACACGAATTTTCTTGTGCGCCTGCTTGCGCTCGTCGAGACGGTCTGGGCGCTGGACACCGTCTACGCATGCAAACCCGCGCAGATCGCGGTCGCGATCGACATGTTGCTCAACCACCAGCATCTGGTGCTGGAATGTGGCGACATCGCCTCCGCGGCGCTCGCGCGCTATCGCGGAAAGTCGAAGCCGGGATTCAGCGACTGCCTGATGTTGGAAATCGCACGCACCGCCGGGCACCTGCCGTTCGGCACGTTCGACAAGCCGCTGGGGCAACTCGAGGATGCGCAGTTGCTTCGCTCATAGTTCGACCTGACTAGCGTCGAAACTCAGCCATTGAGCCTCCTTTCCCAACCATGCGCACCGCCGCGGCTAAAGCCGCGGCCTACGACAGCACAGGACACCGCAATCACTCATCGCCGAGATGTTGAACACGCTGGCCGAGTACAGCTGCGTGCATTGCGGCCCACCCACCGCGCTGCGGAAATCGTGGCTGTCGATCAGGCTCGACGCGATCGAGTGGTTGAGCCATTCATAGCGCTCGGCGTAGACGTCAAGCCCGGTACCGAACGAGGGCACGTCGAGCGCGTCCTTCGCGCGCTGCTTCACGACCGCGCGCTGCACGTGCGAGAACGGCACCTCCTCGTTGTCCGACTCGACGATGTACTGGCGCAGCATCGGCCGTACCGTCTCGAAGAAGAAGCGGATGTGTGACAGCAGCGGATAGTTGCGGCGCAAGGTCGAACGTCTTTGCACGAGATCGGCGATACCGACCGCGACGAGTGCGCCGGAGACCACGCCGAGCACGTGCATTGCCGTACCGTATCGCCACCTGGCGAGCGCGAGCACGAAGATCACCCCACAGAGCGCGAACGCGAGGTGGCGTGCGGGTAGAGGTCGATCCATCGGCCACTCCTTGTCGACTGGCGCCGCGCGTCGCGACGCGTGCTGAAAACAGCAGCATAGCCGACGTTTCGCGATACGCATTGGCGGCTAAACTCGGACTATGGAAGAAGCCGATCGCCCGAAACCGCTGCGCAAGCGCACAGCGACCGTCGCAAGTGCCGACCCGGCCGCGCCGGACGATGCGTCGGCGCCGGCCAAACCGGCAACGCGGCGAGCCGCGCCGAAAAACAGTGAGATTACGACGACCGAAGTTGCGCCGCGACCGAAGCGTACGCCGGCCAAGCCGAAAGCCGCGGCCACTGACAAGCCCGCGGCACCGCGGCATTCGCGCGAGGCACCTGCCGCGGCCATGGATGCGCCATCGGCACGGGATTCGCATGCGGTCGTTGCAGAACCGGTCAGCCCGACGCCACCTGCAGAATCGCCCGCTCTGTCGCCCATACCGCACACGCCGGAACCAACACCCACGGAACGTCCTGCGGGCAACGCCGCGACACCCGCGGACGCTCGCGTACATACGTCGCAGACCATGCCCACCGTGCCGATTCCGCCGACGAACACGCCGAACCCTGCAGCCAGCTCCGCGCCGGCGCCGACGAGCAGCGCGAAGCAGGAACGGCCCGCGCCGTCGACCACGAAGTCATCGGTGGTCGCCCAGCCGGGCGCGATTCCGGCGGTCGCCCCGATCGCAGGCTCCGCGCAGCCAGGCGCGGCCGCACCGAAACCGTCGACGCCGATCGCGCAACCGCCAGCCGCGGCGCCTCCACCCGCCTCCACGACGGCGGCGCAAACATCGACACGTGCCCGGCCCGCTGCGCCGATCGCGACTCCGACATCGAGCGCGCCTGCACGTCCGACCGCTTCGACGCCGGCTTCGGCATCCGCGCGCGCTGCAACGGCCACGAACGCGGCGACCCCCGTGATCGCAACGCCGCCGCGCGGAGCGGCAGCGCCCGGTCCGACGCCCTCGCGCGCATCTGTTTCTGCGCCGAAACCGCCAACCGCGGCGCCGATCGCGCCGTCGCCACGCACGGCACCGCGCCGAGCGGAGCCGGAAACGACGGCAGCACCCGCGATGGTCCCGTCGTTCGCGCGCAAGCCCGCACCGTCGCCACGCGCGCCGGCGTCGCGGCCGGCCGACACCTCGACGCGCTCGGTCAAGGTCATCGACTGGTTGCTCGGTTACCTACCTGGGAAACATCGCGGCCGCATCCGCGAATATCTCGTGCTGATGCGCATGGACCGGCCGATCGGCGCGTTGCTGCTGCTGTGGCCGACCTGGTGGGCGCTGTGGTTCGCGGCGAACGATTTTCCACCGATCGGCCCGCTGCTGATCTTCACGCTCGGCGTGTTTGTGATGCGCGGCGCCGGCTGCGTGATCAACGACTACGCCGACCACGGCTGGCTCGACGCGAACGTCGAACGCACCCGCGGCCGGCCGATGGCCGCGGGGCGCGTGTCGAAGAAGGAGGCGCTGCTGCTGTTCGGCGGCCTGCTCGCGTTCGCGTTCGTGCTGGTGCTGTTCACCAACGCGCTGACGGTCAAGCTGTCGTTCGTCGGCGCGGCGCTCGCCGCGATCTATCCGTTCACCAAGCGCGTCACCCACCTCGCCCAGGTCGTGCTCGGCGCCGCATTCGGCTGGTCGATCCCGATGGCGTTCGCCGCAGTCACGAACTCGCTGCCGCCGCTGTGCTGGCTGCTGTTTCTCGCCAATGTGTTGTTCTCGACGATCTACGACACCGAGTACGCGATGGTCGACCGCGACGACGACATCCGCGTCGGGGCGAAGTCGACCGCGATCCTGTTCGGCGACGCGGATCGCGCCGCGATTGGCGTGCTGATGGCAACCTTCCTGTTCGCGATGCTGCTGGCCGGCACGCGCGCGGTGTTGCACTGGCCGTACTTCGTCGGCCTCGCAGTCGCGGGCGGATTGCTTGCGTACCAGCAATGGTTGATCCGCGACCGTTCGCGCGAACACTGCTTCGTCGCGTTCCGCAACAACAACTGGGTTGGCCTCGCGCTCTGGGTCGGGCTGGTGCTGGCGCTGGCAATCCGGTAAGGGCATTCCGGACAAGTTCTGCATCGTACCGGTCGCGGCTGCGCCGCTCCTACAATGCATCTTTCTGTAGGAGCCGCGCAGCTGCGACCCGGGTGGGCGTAGACGCCACGTGAAACCTACATGCGCGCCCGCTCCAGCGACCGCTCGCGATGCATCAGGGTCCACTCCGCATGTTCGGCGAGGGCGGCCTCACCGAGCGCGCGCAGGATCTCGCGCTGCTCGACCGGATCGTCGGTGCGGTCCAGCGCCGCGCGCGCATTCGCGAAGATGCGGCGCATGAAGCGATATTGCTTGATGAGTTCCTTGTCGGCCTTGCGGTACGCATACGCCTCGCGCATGGCGGCGATGATCGAGAGCACGGCCATGATCGAGACGAGCATGTTCTGCACGCCGTGCGGCAGCCTGAACACGAACACGGCGAGGAACACGCTGATCGCGATGCCGACCCACAGGCTGATCGCGCCGATCCTGCGGGTCAGGCGGTGCGTTCGCGTGCGTTCCTCGGGGCGACGCTCGTAGTAATGCAGTTGTCCGAAACGGCCGGACTCGCCGACCCACTCGTCGATAACGCCACCGAGATCGGCGTCGCGTGCTGCCGCTGACGCGGCATCAAGGGCGGCAGCGCGCATCACATTGCGGATCCAACCGATATCGATCGATCGGCATGCCGACCAAGCGCTGCGGCACGCGGTAGGTTTCCAGCGCGCGATGCAGCCAGCGCCCCCAGGACTTGTCCTGATGGCTGTAGCTGATGAAGGCCCAGTAGCGGAAGCCCGCGTCTGGCTGCTGAGCGACCATGCCCGCCCCTCGGCGCCGAATGCGGCTCGGCGCGAGGTCTAGACTACCACCAGAAATGTCGTGTGCGTCTCCATTTTGCTCCGCTGAAACCGCGATTCAGCGCATTGGAGCTCGCGCCAGCGCCCAGACGTCAACGCGCGTCGCGCCGCCGCGCAGCAAGACGCGCGCCGCCTCGCGCAACGTCGTGCCGGTCGTCATCACGTCGTCGAACAGGACGACGTGCCCGGGCAGCGCCGCGTTGGGCACGAGTGCGAACGCGCCGCGCAGATTCCTGCGGCGTGCCTTGGCGTCGAGGCCGGTTTGCGGCGGCGTCGCCTTGCTACGCACAAGCAGATCGTGACGCAGCGCAATCCCGAGCGCCTGCGCGAGCGGTTTGGCCAATTCCAGCGCCTGGTTGTAGCCGCGTTCGCGCAACCGCGCAACGTGCAGCGGCACCGGAATCAGCAATGCCGGGCGCGCCGGCGCATCGACGCTGGCTCGCATCATCATCAACTCGGCCAGCACGCGCCCGGCCGCGAGGTCGCGACCGAACTTGAAGCGCGTTTCGAGCAGGTCGAGCGGATGGCCATAGCGAAACGGCGCCCACGCAGCCGCAAATGGCGGCTCGCGCTGCAGGCATTCGCCGCACAGAGGCGCCGCGATTTCCAGTGGCAACGCACAACGCGGACAGCACGGTGTGTTGATCGCAAGGTCGCCGGTGCAACCGGCGCAGAGATCGCGACCGTCGGCGCCGGGCGCGCCGCAGAGCAGGCAGCGCGGCGGCAGCGCGATGCGCAAGAGGCGGGCCGCGATCCCGTCAACCGTTCGCGCCTGTTTCAAGTTGACAGCCTCCCGGCGCCTGACCAGACTTCCCCCCTCACTCTACAAGCTGGATCACCCGCATGCCCGCTGCCGCCATTCGCCACGACTGGACCCGCGCCGAAGTCCTCGCGCTGATCGACCTGCCGTTCGCCGATCTTCTGCAGCGCGCCCACGAGACCCATCGCGCGCACCACGACGCCAACGCGGTGCAGGTGTCGACCCTGCTCTCGATCAAGACCGGTGGCTGTCCCGAGGACTGCGCTTACTGTCCGCAGGCCGCGCGCTATTCGACCGGTGTCGAGGCCGAGAAACTGATGAGCCTCGACGCAGTGCTCGCCAGCGCACAACAGGCCAAGGCCGCCGGCGCGACGCGTTTCTGCATGGGCGCGGCATGGCGTTCGCCGAAGGACCGCGACATCCCGAAAGTCGCCGCGATGGTCAGCGCGGTCAAAGCGCTCGGCATGGAAACCTGCGCGACCCTCGGCATGCTCTCGCAGCCGCAGGCCGATGCGCTGAAGCAGGCCGGCCTCGACTACTACAACCACAATCTCGACTCGGCGCCGGAGTTCTACGGCGAGATCATCCATACGCGCGAGTACCAGGATCGCCTCGACACGCTCGGCCATGTGCGCGACGCGGGCTTGAAAACCTGCTGCGGCGGCATCGTCGGCATGGGCGAGACGCGCGCGCAACGCGCCGGCCTGTTGCACACGCTGGCAACGTTGCCGGCACATCCGCAATCGG
This sequence comes from Rhodanobacteraceae bacterium, assembly GCA_003142815.1. Taxonomy (GTDB): domain Bacteria; phylum Pseudomonadota; class Gammaproteobacteria; order Xanthomonadales; family Rhodanobacteraceae; genus Dokdonella_A. Next base: position 6,103 of record PLNP01000053.1, on the reverse strand, counting down.
TGCCGATCAATCGGCTCGTCCAGGTCGAAGGCACGCCGCTGGCCGGCACCGCGCCGCTCGATCCGTTCGAGTTCGTGCGCATGATCGCGGTCGCACGCATCCTGATGCCGGCCTCGATGGTCCGCCTCTCGGCGGGCCGCGCCGAGATGAGCGACGAGTTGCAGGCATTGTGTTTCTTCGCCGGCGCGAACTCGATCTTTTATGGCGAGAAGCTGCTGACCACCGGCAACCCGGATACCGAACGCGACCAGGCCTTGTTTGCGCGGCTCGGGATTCATGCAATGGAAGTCGAGGTGGAACGGATCGGGTAAAGCAGTCGTACGGCGCATGCAGAAATTGTCGAACATGACTGCAACGATGCCGACGCACCGTCAATCGCAGCGATCGCGTGATTGAAGCCCTCTCCCCCGGCTGCGCCCGGGGAGAGGGTTGGGTGAGGGGCGTGGGCTCGGCGGAGAGAAACCGGCGAAGCGAATACCAGCATTGCCCATAACGTCACCTCATTCGGAATAACTGCAGCGCCGATCGACCATGATTCTCCGCCCCCTCACCCCAGCCTTCTCCCCCAATGAACAAACCATTGGGGGAGAGGGAGCACAAGTGCGGCCGGACCTGCTCGACCGCCTCGCCACCGTGCACGCGGAACGCGCACGCGCGTCACTGCTGCGGCGTCTTCGCGCGGTCGAGGAGGTCGAGGGCGCGCAGGTCTGGATCGGCGGCAAGCGCCTGCTCAACTTTGCGAGCAACGACTATCTCGGCCTCGCCCAGCATCCCGCGCTTGTCGAAGCACTGACCATCGCCGCGGCGCGTTGGGGCGTCGGCGCATCGGCAGCGCATCTGCTCGGCGGGCATCGCGACGAACATGCCGCGCTTGAGGAAGCGCTCGCGCGCTGGACCGGCCGCGAACGCGCGTTGCTGTTCTCGACCGGCTATATGGCGAACCTCGGCGTGCTGTCCGCATTGCTGGGGCCGAAAGATGTGTGCGTGCAGGACAAGCTCAATCACGCCAGCCTGCTCGACGGCGCGCGTCTCGCCGGGTGCGAGCTGCAACGTTATCCGCATGCCGATGTCTACGCTGCCCGGCGCCAGCTCGAAACGCGGCCCGATGCCGCCGCGCTGCTCGCCACTGACGGCGTGTTCAGCATGGATGGTGACCTTGCACCGCTGGTGGAATTGGTCGCATTGTGTAAAACACAGCATGCGACCCTGATGGTCGACGACGCGCACGGCCTCGGCGTGCTCGGTCCCGAGGGTGCCGGCAGCGTCGCCGAAGCGGGCTTGTCGCACGATGACGTGCCGATCCTGATGGCAACGCTCGGCAAGGCACTCGGCGTCGCCGGCGCGTTCGTCGTCGGCAGCGCGACACTGATCGACGGCCTCGTGCAAGGTGCACGCACGTTCATCTACACAACCTCGATGCCCCCGGCACTCGCCGCGGCGACGTGCGCAGCGGTCGATATTGCGCGTTTTGAACCTTGGCGCCGCGACGCACTCATGTGCGCTGTCCGGCATTTTCGCGTCGGCGCGGCGGAGCGCGGCATCGCATTGCTCGACTCGCGCACCGCGATTCAGCCGGTGCTGATCGGAGAAAGTGCAGCCGCGCTGCAGACCTCCGCAGCGCTCGAAGAAGCGGGTTTCTTCGTTCCGGCGATCCGACCGCCGACGGTGCCGGCGGGTCAGGCACGCCTGCGCGTGGCGCTGTCGGCGCTGCATCGCGAGAGTGATGTCGAGCGGCTGCTTGATGCGCTGGGCGCGGCGGTACGTGCAATATCATCCGCTCCTCATTCTCCCTATGAGCACATATCAGAGTGAGGAAGCCACCCAGCTGCCTTGTTCGTCATGCCGGCGAAAGCCGGACTGCGAAGGCAGGACGCCGAAGCGAACGCCGAAGGCGCCCGAAGGACAGGCCGCACGAGCGGCCTGTAATCCATCTTCCTTCTTGATGGACAAGATCAAAATGGATCCCGGCTTTCGTCGGGATGACGGCCATGTTGTGGGCATTGGTCGGAAGTCGGCAAGGAACAGCATGCATATCGATATTCAAGGAAGCGGGCCCGATCTCGTGCTGATCCACGGCTGGGCGATGCATGGCGGTATTTTCGCGCCGCTGACCGATGTGCTGGCGACACACTTTCGTCTGCACGTCGTCGATCTCCCCGGCCACGGTTTCAGCCGCGATGACGCGCGTTTCGACGTCGCCGACTGCGCGCGCCGCATTGCCAGCGCGACGCCGCGTGCGCTCTGGATCGGCTGGTCGCTGGGCGGTCTGGTCGCGCTGCGCGCGGCACTCGATCACCCGGCGAATGTGCGCGGACTCACGATGCTCGCATCAAGTCCACGCTTCGTGAGCGCGCCGGACTGGCCGTATGGCGTTGCGGCCAGTGTGTTCGCCGAGTTCGACGTGGAATTGCGCAATCGCTACAAACACGCGGTCGAGCGTTTTCTTGCACTCGAGACGATGGGCTCTGCGCATGCACAAACGGAATTGCGCGATCTGAAGAAACACGCGTTCGAGCGCGGCAATCCGGACGTGGACGCGCTTGCGGACGGCTTGCACGCGCTCGACGTCGGCGACCTGCGCGCGGACATCGCGCATCTGGCAATGCCGAGTCTGTGGATTGCGGGCCGATGCGATCGCCTGGTGCCGCCTGCCGCGATGGCATGGTCTGCGGCGCAGGCGCCGCGCGGCCGCTATCTCGAATTCAATAGCGGGCATGCGCCTTTCATCAGCCGCGCGGCCAACATCGCGGCGGCGATCGGCGCCTTCGCGGCGGAGTTGCCGGCGTGAGCGCAGGTCTCGATCAGGACCAGATCCGCCGCGCGTTCGGGCGCGCCGCGCAAACCTACGAGGCGCACGCGGTGTTGCAGGCCGAAGTCGCGTCGCGGCTGCGCGAGCGCATCGACGAGGACACCACGTTCGCACCAGCGCGCGTGCTCGATGTTGGTTGCGGTCCCGGTGGCGGCACTATGGCGCTACAGGCGCGCTACCCGAACGCGGAATTCATCGCGCTCGATCTTGCGTTGCCGATGCTGAAAAAGGGGACGGAGGAATTTNNAAATTCCTCCGTCCCCTTTTTCTTTTTCCCCGATCTGCGCCGACGCGCAGGCGTTGCCGTTCGCCGATGCGAGCGTCGACCTCGTCTACTCGAACCTGTGCCTGCAATGGTGCGAAGACCCCGGCCTCGCCCTCGACGAATTCCGTCGCGTGCTGCAACCCGGCGGCGTGCTGCTGTTCAGCACATTCGGCCCGGGCACCTTGCAGGAACTGCGCAGTGCGTTCGCAAGCGTCGACGCGGCGCCGCACGTCAGCCGCTTCGTCGATATGCACGACATCGGCGATGCGCTGCTCGCGACCGGCTTTCGCGATCCGGTGCTCGAACGCGACGACTTCACCCTGACCTACGCGGACGCACGCACGCTGATGCATGAGTTGCGCGCGATCGGCGCAACCAACGCCGACGCGAAACGCTCGCGCGCACTGACCGGCAAGACGCATCTGCAACAAGTCATCGCGGCCTATGAAACCTTCCGCCGCGACGGCGTGCTGCCGGCGACCTACGAGGTGGTCTACGCGCACGCACTTGCGCCAGCCCCGAGCCAGCCGCGTCGCGGACACGGCGGCGATATCGCGAGTTTTTCGGTCGAAAGCCTGCGCGGCAGTCGGCGGCGTTGACGTGATGACTTGCGTCGAAGCGCCCCCGTTGCGCCGACGCGCCTTCGGCGCTTACCCCCTTCCGCCCTGCCGGGCAACGATTCTGTTCTTCCAGGTAACCGCCATGGTCCAGGACGATCCCGCCGCACTCGGCGCGGTCGAGGCGATGCAGGCGGCGGAGTTGCTGTTCTCGACCCTGCTCGGGGTCGCATTTCTCGGCGAACACATGCCGCGCGGGTTCGCCGCCGGCGGCGCACTGCTGGTCGTCGCCGGCATCGTCGGGCTCGGCGCGCTGGTCGGGAGCAAATCAGCCGGCGACGAACGCGCGACCAAGACCCTGCGCACCGATCGCGGCACCTGAACCTTCGCCACACTCAAGCTTCGTGGTGGGGCGCCTGCAGCTTCAAGGCAAACCGCTGCCCCGACACCAGCGCCGCCTACAACGCGTCCGCGTCGAGTTCGCCGGTGCGGATGCGGATCACACGGTCGAGCTGCCAGACGAAGATCTTGCCGTCGCCGATCTTGCCGGTGTTCGCGGCCTGGGTGATCGCTTCGACGACGCGCTCGACCTGGTCGTCAGCGACCGCGACCTCAAGCTTGATCTTGGGCAGGAAGTCGACCACGTACTCGGCGCCGCGATACAGCTCGGTGTGGCCTTTCTGGCGTCCGAAACCCTTGATCTCGGTGACCGTGATGCCCTGCACGCCGACTTCGGCGAGCGCCTCGCGGACGTCGTCGAGCTTGAACGGCTTGATGATCGCCATGACCATTTGCACGGAGTTTCTCCTGGCTATGCGAGCAGCCGCGACTATACCGGATCACTTCGCGTAGGAAGTTTCGTACAGGAATTTCCGAATCCGCCGGCTGGCGCCGCGCCAGGCGGTCGCTACACTGTTTGCACGGGGAGATGCGTCGACGGACAGACGTTGCAGGGAGGCTCCGACCGGTGGCGAATGCATTGCGCTCGCCACCGGTCGACCCCATGGATAAAGACTCTTCGCGCTGTGCTGCGGATGGGCCACGCAAAAAAAGGGTCATCGCGGTGAACCGGGACAAGCCGCGCGATGTCGTCAGTACAAGCGGTTGGATCCGCGCAGAATTTCCGTCAAGCAAAACGCCGGGGTGAGCGATGATCAATGTGCATACCATCGATGAACTTGCGCAGCGGCTCGCCGCGCTGGTTCCGCCGGGTCTCAAGCAGGCCCGCGAAGACATGACCGCGACGTTCCGCAGCGCGCTGCAGTCGGGCCTGCGCGAACTGGAACTGGTCACCCGCGAGGAATTCGACGTGCAGCGCTGCGTGTTGCTGCGCACGCGCGAGAAAGTCGAGGAACTCGAACAGCAGGTCCTCGCGCTCGAACGCTTTGTTGGCAGCCCCAGCACGCAGCCGAAGCACTAGGCGATCGCCGCGCCGGGTCGGTCAGGGACTTCCTCCGAGTATCCCCTGGCCAGCCGCTGCCGCTCCCCGTCGTTTTTCGACCACTACGCGCCGCACTCGGCGACTTCGTGCGGGCACGCGCGTCCGCTGCCAGGAGATCGCGAGGCATGCACATCCTTTCTTCCAACGCTTTCCCGGGACGCCCGCTGTCTTGCGCAGTTCACCCCACTGCGCGGGTGGCGGGCTTTCTTTCGCTGATTCGGAACGAATCCAGATTCAAGTCGACCCAATCAATCCCCCACCGTTGCCCTCCCCCGCAGGCGCAGGGGAGGGAAAGCGGAGGGCACTCAAACGATTTGAGTGCCGGATCAATAGGCACGGCGCGCCGATGAGCCTCGCCGTCGTCTATACCCGCGCGCAGGATGGCATCGACGCACCGCTGGTCGCGTGCGAGGTGCATCTCTCGGGCGGGTTGCCGGGGACATCGATCGTGGGTTTGCCGGAAACCGCGGTGAAGGAGGCGCGCGACCGTGTGCGCGCGGCGATCTTGAACGCGCAACTGGATTATCCGCAACGCAGGATCACGGTGAACCTCGCCCCGGCCGATCTGCCCAAGGACGGCGGCCGCTACGACTTGGCAATCGCGCTCGGCATCCTCGCCGCGAACGGCAGCGTGCCGCGCGAGGCATTGCACGCATCCGAGTTCTTCGGCGAACTCGCGCTTTCCGGTGAATTGCGCGCCGTGCGCGGCGTGCTGCCGGCGGTGTTGCACGCGACACGGGACGGCCGCCGAGTCGTCGTGCCGCACGGGAACGGCGCCGAAGCCGCATTGGTCAGCGGCGCTGACGTACGTGTCGCCGGTTCTCTGCTCGAGGTCTGCGCGTATCTGTCCGGACGCATCGAACTGCCCGTTGCGCAGGCGACGCCGGAAGCGGCGCCAACGACCGCGCAGCTGCCCGACCTCGCCGAAGTGCGTGGCCAGCAGCAGGCAAGACGTGCGCTCGAAATTGCCGCGGCCGGGGCACACAATCTTCTTCTGGTCGGACCGCCCGGCACCGGCAAGACCATGCTCG
>PLNP01000030.1 GCA_003142815.1 Rhodanobacteraceae bacterium | reverse complement strand
CCGGGAAAGCCGGAGCGGTTCAATCGGGCGCGAAGCGCACACCGTTCGACGACAGTCATCCCACCGCCCCTGGAAGGTCGTCGATCCACAAGAAACGGGGTCAGGTTCATTTAAGCGGGCCGAAACGGCTACGCTGCCAAGCATGAATGCACGTGTTGACCATCTGACCGACGAAGCTCTTGCGCTCGCTCTGGATGAAAGGTCCGTGGTCGTCTTTGCGCTGCTCGACAGCCTCGACGGTGACGATGAGGCTGCGGTGACGAAGGCTTGGGCGGACGAAATTCGCCAGCGCAAAACCGACCTGCGCTCGGGAGCCACGAAAGCCGTATTGTGGGCCGAAGCCCGCGCTCGACTAAGCGATTTATGAGCGAAGGCACTCTGACCCCGTTTTCCGCACCCGCACAAAGGCGGTGTCTGCAGCGCGCGTTTTAATTACCTCCGTCCCCTTTGTCGACATCGGTAGGGAGATGCGTCGGGGTTCGCAGACTCTCACCCGAAGGCCCTGAAAAATGAACCGACGACGCCGGCAGCAAAGACAGCCACCGGCTTCCGCATCCTGCGCGGATCCCGACGGATCAGCGGTGGTCGTGATCCTGATCGTCGCGGTTATCACGAACGTGACCCTGCTTGTATTGCTTGATCACCAGATCGTTGCGCTCGTACGGACGTTCCGTGTCCAGATCGATCTTCATGCCACCGCTTGTGACGTAACCCCGGCTTGCCGTTGGCAGCTCTTCGCCGGATCGCCATGCGCCGCCTTCCTGCCAGTAATAGGTCTTGGTCTCCGGCGCGAAGTAAATGTCGTGATCGCCATAGTAGACGTAGTGATGTTGACCCTTCTTGACCGTAACGGTCGTCTCGGTCGTCTCGGTCGTTTGGGCTATCGCCGGCATGACTGCTGCAAAGCCGATCGCGATTGCTGTCGCTGTGATGATGCTGTGGCGCATGTTCATGGTTTCTCCTTTGTGTCACTTCGGGAAAAGCTGCGTGACGTCGAAAACGGACGTGTCGCGGCATTCGGACGCAAGGCTGCGCGGCTGCGTGTGAATGCCGCATAACGACCGGGCCGGCTACCTGCGTTGCCGAACAGATGAGGTCGATCGCGGCGCGAGCGGGACCAGCCCAGCGGCGGATCGTGGCCGTCGCGGGAGATCGCATCGCAGTTTGTCGTCTCGGCCGGACCGAACACGTAGACATCGGCGACGTGCGCGGCGATGAAAGCGCGACCGTGTCGACGCGGTCGGCCCAGGTGAGGTCGCCGCACCCGGTCTCGCCTGCCGAAGTTACGCCGTACACGACCGGGAGCGCATTTGCAGCCAGCTCGAACACCAGTCCGCCGGAGTCGCCTTGGCATGGCCGCGCGTCGCCGTCCCTGAGCGTCGGATGCTCCCTCCAGCCCACCATTCTTGGCTCCCTTGTCCGCTATGCAGGAGACACCAATGTTGTAGGTTGGACTGAGCGTAGCGATGCCCAACATCGCCGGATGCGTTGGGGTTCGCAGGCTCACCCGAACCTACGGCCCTTGATCGGGGAGCACGCCGAAGCGGTCGATCATCTCGACCTGCAACTCGCGAAGTTCGTCCTCATTGCGCGGAGATGTGCTTGTACAAGGTCAGGCGCGTGTTGACATCGGGCAGGTGATCGTCTGGGGTTAGCGTGGGATACGAAAGAGACAGGGGCAATCGAGACGGTACATTCCCCGGTCACGCCGCCCGCGGTTCCACCCGGCGCAGGATTTCCTCGCGCGCGGGCAGGATCTTGAGGTCGTACGTCGCCTGCAGGTTCAGCCACGACACGGCGTCGCCTCCGAAGTAGCGCGCAAGGCGCTCGGCGGTATCGGCGCTGATGCCGCGCCGCTCGTTGACGATTTCATGGATGCGCGTGGCCGGTACGTTCAACGCGACGGCCAAGGCGTTGGCGCTCATGCCCAATGGAGCCAGGTAGTCTTCGCGCAGGATTTCGCCGGGATGCACGGCCCGCATTCGGTTGACGGGAAGATTCATGCTGCCTCCTCAGTGGTAGTCCACGATTTCGACGTTTCCCGGCCCGGTGGCCGTCCAGATAAAGCACACGCGCCACTGCCGATTGATGCGGATACTGTGCTGGCCGCTGCGATCGTGTTTCAACGCTTCGAGCTGGTTGCCCGGCGGTGGCCGATATTACGTTAAACGTAATACGTCAAGCGTGACGCTTTGCTTGCAACTGCCGCGAAGGGGCAAACGGCCGACGCAATAACTTCGCCAAAACGCGGTGTCAGGCGGCCTTGCGCGCTCCCAGCGTCGCCAGCAGATCATTCGCCGCCCGCAGCCGTTCCGCCGCGCCCGCAAGTTCCATCTTGAACTTCAGCTTGTCCTGGCCATCCAGCGCGTAGACACGCGGTTGCGATTGGATCAGGCGGATCACGGTCATCGGTTCGATGGCGGGTTTCGGGCGGAAGATCACGCGGCCGCCGTTCGGGCCGACTTCGAGTTTGCGGATGCCGAGTGGGGTCGCAATGAGTTTCAGCGCGGTCGCAGCGAACAGGTGCTTGACCTGGTCGGGGAGAAGGCCGAAGCGGTCGATCATCTCGACCTGCAGTTCGCGCAGTTCGTCCTCGTTGCGCGCGCTGGCGATGCGCTTGTACAGGGTCAGGCGCGTGTTGACGTCGGCGAGGTAGTCGTCCGGGATCAGCGCGGGCAGGTGCAGCTCGACCTCGGTCTCGTGCTCGCTGGTCAGATCGAAGTCCGGCACCTTGCCGCTCTTCAGCGCGCGCACGGCGCGGTCGAGCATCTCGGTGTACAGCGAGAAGCCGACTTCCTCGATCTGGCCGCTCTGCTCCTCGCCGAGCAGTTCGCCGGCGCCGCGGATTTCCATATCGTGCGTCGCCAGCGTGAAGCCGGCGCCGAGTTCCTCCAGCGAGGCGAGCGCTTCGAGGCGCCTCTCCGCATCGGCGGTGATCGAGCGATGGTCCGGGATGATCAGGTAGGCATAGGCGCGATGGTGCGAGCGGCCGACGCGTCCGCGCAGCTGGTGCAGCTGGCCGAGGCCGAAGCGGTCGGCGCGGTTGATGATGATCGTGTTCGCGCTCGGCACGTCGATGCCGGATTCGATGATCGTGGTCGCGACCAGCACGTTGAAGCGCTGCCGATAGAAATCGAGCATGACCTGTTCGAGTTCGCGTTCCGGCATCTGGCCATGCGCAATGCGCAGGCGCGCCTCCGGCATCAGCTCGCTCAAGTCCCGCGCAGCCTTCTCGATCGTCTCGACCTCGTTGTGCAGGAAGTAGACCTGACCGCCGCGCGCGAGCTCGCGCTGCAGTGCCTCGCGGATCAGCGCCGGATCGTGGTGACCGATGAAGGTCTTCACCGCGAGGCGATGCTGCGGCGGCGTCGCGATGAGCGAGAGATCGCGCAGGCCGGCCATCGCCATGTTCAAGGTGCGCGGGATCGGCGTCGCGGTCAGCGTGAGCAAGTCGACCTCGGCGCGCAGTTTTTTAAGCGCCTCCTTCTGGCGCACGCCGAAGCGCTGTTCCTCGTCGATGATGACGAGGCCGAGATCCTTGAACTTCACGTCCGATTGCAAGAGCTTGTGCGTGCCGATCATCACGTCGACCTGACCAGTGGCGAGTTTGGCGAGCGCTTCGGTGACTTCCTTCTTCGACTTGAAGCGCGACAACACCTCGACCCTGATCGGCCAGTCCGCGTAGCGGTCGCGGAAGTTCTGGTAGTGCTGCTGCGCGAGCAGGGTGGTTGGCACCAGCACGGCGACCTGCTTGCCGGCGGTCGCAGCGACGAACGCGGCGCGCAGCGCGACCTCGGTCTTGCCGAAGCCGACGTCGCCGCAGACGACGCGGTCCATCGGCCGCGGCGCGGCGAGATCGCGGATCACGGCCTCGATCGCCGTCGCCTGGTCGGGCGTTTCCTCGAATGGGAACGAGGCGGCGAACTGCTCGACCATCTCGCGGTCGACGCTGAGTGCGGTGCCTTGGCGCGCCTCGCGTTGAGCGTAAATCGCGAGGAGTTCTGCGGCGACGTCGCGGACCTTCTCGGACGCCTTCTTCTTTGCGCGCTCCCACGCATCGCCACCGAGTGCGTGCAGCGGCGCGAGCTCCGGCGCGGTGCCGGAATAGCGGGATACGAGATGCAGCTGCGCGACCGGCACGTAGAGCTTGTCGCCCTTGGCGTATTCGATCGCGAGGAACTCGGTGTTCTCGCCGCCGACATCGAGCTTGAGGAGACCCTGGTAGCGGCCGACGCCGTGATCGACATGCACGATCGGCGCGCCGATCGACAGCTCGGCAAGGTCGCGCACGATCGCTTCGGGATCACGCGCGGCGCGCTTGCGCCGCCGCGTCTGCTGCACGCGCTCACCGAACAGCTCGCGTTCCGTGAGGACGGTCAGCGCGGGGTCGGTCAGTGCGAAGCCCTGTTCGAGCGGGGCTACTGTGATCGCGAAGCGCGTCAGGGATGCGATGCCATCTCTATTCTCGTCATTCCGACCCTTCGAAGGGCCGGAATGACGAGAAGGAGAGGGGGAGGCGAAGTCGTGCCAAGAGGCAACCGTGGTCGGTCGCAAATGCGCGATCGCGAGTTGTTCTATCAGCGCCTCGCGCCGTCCAGCCGAATCCGCCGCCAGCAGCACGCGGCCCGGATACGCGGCAATGAAGCGCTTCAGGTCTTCGGCGAACTCCTCGCCCTTGCGGTTCAGCGGCAGGTTCGGCGCAGGCTGCGTGCCGAGGTCGATCGCATGCTCGTTCAATCCTTTTGCGACGATGTCGACACGCAGCTCGTTGTTGAGCTGTTCGCGCAGCTGCTGCGGCGGCAGATAGAGTTCGGCGGGCGGCAGGATCGGCCGTTCGACATCGTGCGCGCGCTGGTCATAACGTTCGCTGGCGTGGCTCCAGAAACTTTCCGCTGCATCGAGCACGCGTTCGCCGAGCACGAACAGTGCGCCTGTGGCGCCGGTGAGGTGATCGAACAGGGTCTCGGTGCGTTCGAAGAACAACGGCAGGTAAAACTCGATGCCGGCCGGCGTCACGCCTTCCTTGATGTCCTGATACAGCGGGCAATGGCGCGGGTCGATCGGAAAGCGCTCGCGCAGAGTGTTGCGGAACGCCTTCGCCGATTCCTCGGTCAGCGGGAACTCGCGCGCCGGCAACAGGCGCACCGAATCGACCTTGTGGTCGGAACGCTGCGTTTCCGGGTCAAAGGTGCGGATCGAGTCGATCTCGTCGTCGAACAGTTCGATGCGATACGGCTCGACGCTGCCCATCGGGAAGATGTCGAGCAGCGCGCCACGCACCGCGAAATCGCCGGGTTCCTGCACCTGCGGCACATTGCGATAGCCGGCCATTTCGAGCCTGCGTTGCTCGCTGGCGATATCGAGCTTCTGTTTGAGCGCGAGCACCAGCGCGGAGCCGGCGATATAACTGCGCGGCGCGAGTCGCTGCATCAAGGTCGCCACCGGTACGACCAGCACGCCGCGTTTCAGCGTCGGCAGGCGATACAGCGTCGCGATGCGTTGCGAGACGATTTCCGGATGTGGCGAGAACAGGTCGTAGGGCAGGGTTTCCCAATCCGGGAACTGCAGCACCTCCAGATCGCCGCCGGCGAACACCGCCAGTTCCGCTTCGAGCGCGTGCGCTGCATGCGTATCGTGCGCAACCGCGACGACGATGCCGTCGTAGGCGCGTCCGGTCTCGGCGAGTGCCAGTGCGAGTGCGGCGCCATGCGGCGCGGACCAGTAACGGCGCTGCTTGGCCGAGGTTGGCAGGGGAGGTTTGATCAGCGTGGGCGTCATTGGAGACAGCGGTGCGGAGACAACAATAGGCGACAGCGCCGCAGCATCTGCTTTCCTCCCCTGCGAAGCGGGAGAAAGTGCCCGGAGGGCGGAAGGGGGCGGCTTTACAGCCTGTGAGTAAACGGAGAAAAGAGCTTCCTCCCCCATCCGCCTTAGGCACCTTTCCCCGCAAGCGGGACAATGGAACGCAGACGTGCGCAAGCGCGAGGAGTCGCAGTGTAACCACCGCTGCCCGGCCGCGGTAGGCCATTGGTCACACGAAGTCTTTACCGGATGTTTACGGCACATGTATGAACGGCTGCCTGCGCGATGCGTCAAAATGCGCAGCTGCAATCTGGAGTGGCTGCATGATATTCGCTGTAGCAGGAAGCCGGCGCGTTCTCGTGGTTGCGATACCGCTCGGCTTCGCGCTCGCCGCGTGTTCGCGCGAACACGCGGCGCCGCCCGTCCCGCCGGCGCCGGTCACGGTGGTCAAGGCGATTGCGCGCGACATGCCGGAACTTGTGACCGCGATCGGCACGGTCGAGGCGATCAACAGCGTCGCGGTGAAATCGCTGGTCGACGGACAACTGGAGCGTTCGTTCGTCAAGGACGGCGACACGGTTGCGCCGAACCAGCCGCTGTTCCGCATCGATCCGCGACCGTCCGAGGCCGCGCTGCATCAGGCCGAGGCCTCGCTGGCGAAGGACCAGGCCGCGCTGAGCCAGGCGCACTCGCAGGTGCAGCGCTACGCGCCGGTCGCCGAGAAGCACTACATCTCGGCCGACCAGATGGAGCAGTATCGGACCAATCTCAACGCGGCCGCGGCCAGCGTCAAGGTCAGCCAGGCAAATGTCGCTTCTGCCAAATTGACACTCGCCTACACCGACATCCGTGCGCCGCTCGCCGGCAAGATCGGGCGCATCCTCGTCCAGCCCGGCAATCTGGTGAAGGCGAACGACACCAATGCGCTGGTCGTCATCAACCAGATCAAGCCGATCTATGTGACGTTCGCGCTGCCCGGCCCGCTGCTCGGCCAGGTGCTGGCTGCGCAACGCTCGGCGCCGCTTAGCGTAAGCGCCAGCATCACCGGCATTGCCGCAGCGGTCGAAGGCAACGTCGCGTTCATCGACAACGCGGTCGACAGCGCGACCGGCACGATCAAGCTGCGCGGCGAATTCGCGAACAAGGAGGATCTGCTCTGGCCGGGACAACTGGTCGGCGTCAGCCTGGTCCTCGGCCATGATGCGAACGCGATCGTCGTGCCCGATCGCGCTGTGCAGAACGGGCCTGACGGCAAATACGTGTTCGTGGTCGACGCCAAACAGCACGCCGAACAACGCAACATCGACGTGGTCCGTGTCGTCGACGGCGCCGCGGTGGTCGCGAAGGGTCTCGCCGCTGGTGAATTCGTCGTGCTGGACGGGCAATCGCGCGTCGAGAACGGCGCCCTCCTCAAGGTGACGGAAACGCCGCCGTGAATGTCTCGGAGATCTTTGTCCGCCGGCCGGTCATGACGACCCTGCTGATGGTCGGCGTGCTGGTGTTCGGTATCGTCGGCTATCGGTTGCTGCCGGTCGCCTCGTTGCCGAACGTGGACTTTCCGACGATCTCGGTGTCGGCGAGCCTGCCTGGCGCGTCGCCGGAGACGATGGCTTCCGCAGTCGCGACACCGCTCGAAAAGCAGTTCTCGACGATTCCGGCGATCGATTCGATGACCTCGACCAGTTCGCTGGGCTCGACCTCGATCACGCTGCAGTTCGCGCTCGACCGCAACATCGACGCGGCCGCGCAGGACGTGCAGGCCGCGATCTCGTCGGCGCTGCGCCAATTGCCGACGCAGATGACCACGCCGCCGACATTCCGCAAGGTCAATCCGGCCGATTCACCGGTGATCTATATCGCGTTCACCTCGAAGAAGCTGCCGCTGTCGACTGTCGACGAGTACGCCGAAAACATACTCGCGCAGCGCATTTCGATGGTCAGCGGCGTCGCCCAAGTCAACGTCTACGGCTCGATGAAATACGCGGTGCGCATCGATCTGAATCCCGATGCGTTGGCCGGGCGCGGCATCGGCATCGATACGGTCGCCAAGGCGGTCGCCAACGGCAACGTCAACCTGCCGACCGGAACGTTGTACGGGCCCAATCGTATCTACAACGTGATGGTCGACGGCCAGCTCAAGCAAGCCGAGGCGTTCGGCAACCTGATTGTCACCTACCAGAATGGCGCACCGGTGCGTCTGAAAGACGTCGCCGATGTCCGCGACGGCGTACAGAACGACAAGGGCGGCGCGCTGGTCGACGGCGAACCCTGCGTCGTGCTGGCGATCCAGAAGCAACCCGGTACCAACACGATCAAGGTCGTCGAGGATATCCGCAAGATCCTGCCGACATTCCAGAAGTCGCTGCCGGCCGGCGCCGACTTCACGGTCGTCTACGACCGCTCCGAGAGCATCCGCGAATCGGTCAATGACGTGAAATTCAGCCTGCTGCTCGCGCTTGCGCTGGTGGTCATGGTGATCTTCGTGTTCCTGCGTAACCTGTCGGCGACCGTGATCCCGTCACTCGCGTTGCCGATGTCGATCGTCGGTACGTTCGCGGTCATGTACGCACTCGGTTTCAGCATCGACAACCTGTCGCTGATGGCGCTGACCCTGTCGGTCGGGTTCGTCGTCGACGACGCGATCGTGATGCTCGAGAACATCGCGCGGCACATGGAGATGGGCAAGGACCGGATGACCGCGACGCTCGACGGCGCGCGCGAGATCGGCTTCACGATCGTGTCGATGACCTTGTCGCTGGCCGCGGTGTTCATCCCGGTCGTGTTCATGGGTGGCATCATCGGCCGCCTGCTCAACGAGTTCGCGATCACGATCGTGACCGCGGTGCTGGTCTCGGGATTCGTCGCGATCAGCCTGACCCCGATGCTGTGCAGTCGCATGCTGCGCTCGGCACACGAAACGCGCCACGGGCGCGTCTACCAGTGGAGTGAGCGCGGGTTCGACCGAGTCCAGCAGTTCTATCGGCGCACGCTGTCGGCTTGCCTGCACCATCAACCGATCGTGCTGGCGGTGTTCGTCCTGGTGCTCGTCGCGACGGTCTTTCTCGGCGCGACCATCAAGAAGGGATTCCTGCCCAGCGACGATACCGGGCAGCTGTTCGTGTTCACTCAGGCCGCGCAAGACATCGGCTTCGACGCGATGGTCGCCAAACAGCACGAGGCCGCAGCCATCATCCGCCGCGATCCCAATGTCGAGAACGTGCTCGCGTTCATGGGCGCGGGCGGCAGCAGCTCGACGCTCAACGTCGGCCGCATGATAGTGCGCCTGAAACCGTTCAACCAGCGTCCGGGCGCCGACGACGTGATCCAGGAACTGCGGCCGAAACTGCAGGACATCCCGGGCCTGCAGGTGTTCCTGCAGAATCTGCCGCTTATCCGCATAGGCGGCCATCTGACCAATTCGACGTACCAGTTCGTGCTGCAGGACACCGACACGAAGCAGCTGTTCGAGTGGACGCCGAAACTGGTCGCCGCGCTCGCAAAGCTGCCGGGTTTCCAGGATGTCACCAGCGACATGCTGATCGCGAACCCGCAGCTCAACGTGACCATCGACCGTGATGCGGCGGCTGCGTACGGCATCACGCCGGACGCGATCGAGAGCGCGCTGTATCAATCCTTCGGGCCGGCCCAGGTGTCGACGATCTACACGCCGACCGACCAGTTCTGGGTATTGATGCAGGTCGATCCGAAACGCCAGGCCGATCCGAACGTGCTGTCGTCGATCTATCTGACCGGCAATCCGCCGCCGAAAGCCGCTGGCGCCGTGACGCCCGCGCCGCAACTGGTGCCGCTGGCCGCGGTGACCAAGCAAAGCCATTCGGTCGGTCCCGCGACGATCAATCATCTCGGCCAAGTGCCGGCGGTCACAGCGTCGTTCAATCTCGCGCCGGGCATGGCGCTCAGCGATGCGGTTGCCGGCGTCGAAAAGACCGTGCAGGCGCTGAAACTGCCGGACACGATCAGCACCTCGTTCCAGGGCACCGCGCAGTCGTTCCAGGATTCACTGTCCGGCATGGGCATGCTGTTGCTGCTCGCGGTGTTCGTGATCTATCTCGTGCTCGGCATTCTCTACGAGAGCTTCATCCATCCGCTGACGATTCTTTCCGGCCTGCCGACCGCGGTGTTCGGCGCGCTGCTGACCCTGATGCTGTTCGGCAAGGATCTCGACCTCTACGGCGCGGTCGGCTTGATCATGCTGATCGGCATCGTCAAGAAGAACGCGATCATGATGATCGACTTCGCGCTCGAGAAGCAGCGCGAGGGCGAGGCGCCGGAGCGCGCGATCCTCGATGCCAGCGTGATCCGCTTCCGGCCGATCATGATGACCACGTTCGCGGCGCTGATGGGCACCTTGCCGATCGCGCTCGGCTTCGGCGCCGGCGCCGAGGCGCGCCGCCCGCTCGGACTCGCGGTCGTCGGTGGCCTCGTCACCTCGCAACTGCTGACGCTCTACATCACGCCGGTGATCTTCATGTACTTCGATCGATTGCAGGAACGCCTGCGTCGGCGACACGTATCCGCGGTTCCGGCCATATCGCCGTTGGCTTAGCGAAATCCGGGCAGTCCGGTCGCGCTTGCAGCGCTCCTGTAAAAGCACGGCAGCTTTCGTAGGAGCACCGGAAAAAGGTGCAAGCGGCGCAGCCGCGACTGCAGCGTTGGTTTGCACATGCGCGGCACGTGCGGACTCAATCTTCCCTGCGCCCGTCGCGCAAATCGAAACGCACTCGCACCAGGTCAGGTTCAGCGGGGATCGCTTCGCGTTCCGCGCCGAGCCGGCTCGCGAAGTCGAGCATGGTTGCGTTCTCGGTGAGTACGGAACCCCAGAGTTCGGACAATCCGCGGCGCCGCGCCTCCGCGAGCAGACGCAGCATCAATGCGTGGCCGACACCGATTCCGACCAGCGCGGGATCGACGACCAGCGCGAATTCCGCGCGTTCGGCAGCAGGTTCGACATACATGCGCGCCTCGCCGCGGATCTCGCCGTCCGCATCGGTGGCGACGAAGGCCGCGCCGACGGCTTGGTCCACGTTGCACAGGCGCTCGGCGACCTCGGGCGAGAGGTCGTTCATGCGGTGAAACACGCGCAGGCGCACCTGCTCCGGCGTCAACCGCGCAAAGCCGCGGCGCAGTGCATCGACATCGTCGGGCCGGATCGGACGTAGGAACAGCGCGCGGCCGTCCGCCGTCGCGAAGGGGGTGCCGCGACGGCTTGCGGCCGCGTACCCGGGATGCGGCGGATCGGGAATGATCGGCTCGTCGTTCATCGCTGCGGCCTCGGCGGGGCCGAACGGCTCGGCGCGCTTCTTGCCGCATGTTACGCCGGGGGCAACTGTTCTTGGTTATCCCCGGCATCGACGATCGACATCACGGCGATTTCGGGCGCACCACGCAAACCGGGCGAGCGCTCTCGTCGTGGCCAGCAGAGTTCCAGTTCGCCGCGCGGCCCGCTACGATGTGCGTTTGGCAACGGGGACAGCGCGATGGGCAAGCCGGCGATGGGCATGCGCGATACCGATCTCGATGCGCTCTGCGCGGACTGGCCGGGTGTGGCGCGTTCGATCAAGTGGGAGGTCGATCTCGTCTACAGCGTTGCCAACAAGATGTTCGCGGTCATGTGCACGCTCGGCCCCGAGCGCGGCCGCCTCTCGTTCAAGGTGGAGCCCGATCGTTTCGTCGAGCTGACCGAGCAGCCAGGCATGGCGCCGGCGCCATACACCGCACGCGTGTTCTGGATCAGCGTGACCGAACCGGAACGGTTCGCGCAAACCGAACTCGCGGCGTTCGTGCGGCGCTCCTACGAACTCGTGCGCGCGAATTTGCCAAAGAAGACGCAGGCGGCGCTCGGCGAATAGCCAAGCCCTCCCTCCTTTAAAGGGAGGGGCTTGCGCTTGAAGCCTGAGGTTTCCCCACGTTTTGCTTTACGAATTCCGGCTCAATCAAACCCTTGTAATCAGGACGGTGCGTCTTGTGCTCTCTCCCCCGAGCGATGCTCGGGGGAGAGAGCTTTCGAGGCTCTGGCGACATCGCAAAACGTGGGGGAAACCTCAGCCTGAAGCTCTCCCTTGGAAGGGGAGGGGTGCGCGCCTGCCGCTAAACCCGCTGCTAGACTCGACCATCGCCCGCTGCGGAGCATCGCCATGACACCCGAGCAATTCCGCCGCCTCGCGCTCTCCGTGCCGGAGGCTATCGAAAGCGCGCATATGAGCACGCCGGACTTTCGCGTGCACGGGAAGATTTTCGCGACGCTAGGGGTCAAGCACAAAGGCCGTTGCGTCGTGAAATTCACGCTCGAACAACAAGAAATGTTCATGCGGGTCGAGCCCGAGGCATTCGCGCCGGTCGAAGGCGGCTGGGGCCGCAAGGGTTGGACGCTGCTGCATCTTCGCAGCGCGAAACCTGCGATCGTTCGTGACGTACTCGCGACCGCGTGGCGAAATGTCGCGCCGAAGAAACTGGCCGTCACGCTCGACGGCGCCGACGCGAACACCGATTGACTCTTTCGAGGAACAGAACTCTACATGTCCGGCAACGCCGATTCGCTCAAGACCATCTTCTTCGCGCTCGGCGCGAACTTCGCGATCTTCCTCGCCAAGGCGTTCGCGGCGTTCGTCACCGGCTCCGGCGCGATGACCGCCGAAGCCGTGCATTCGCTCGCCGACTGCGGCAACCAGGGCCTGCTGTTGCTCGGCCTCAAGAACGCGAAAGCACCGGTGTCGCCGGATCATCCGCTGGGCCAAGGCAAGGCGATCTACTTCTGGTCGTTCCTGGTCGCGCTGTTGCTGTTCTCGGTCGGCGGCGCGTTCTCGATCTACGAGGGTCTCCACAAATTGGGTTCGCCCGAGCCGCTGGAATGGCCGTGGCTGGCGATCGGTGTGCTCGCATTCGGTATCGTCGCCGAGAGCATGTCGATGTGGGGTTGCCTTCGCGAAGTGAACAAGACCCGCGGCGAGCGCAGCCTCTGGCGCTGGTTTCGAGAGAGCCGGCAGAGCGAGCTGATCGTGATCTTCGGTGAGGATCTCGCCGCGTTGCTCGGCCTGACGTTCGCGCTGCTCGCGGTGCTGCTGACCCTGGTTACCGGCAATCCGCTGTTCGACGCACTCGGCACGCTCGCAATTGGTGTGTTGCTGGTCGTCATCGCGGTGTTCATCGCGATCGAGGTCAAGGCGCTGCTGATCGGGCAGAGCGTCGATCCGGAAATGAAGGCCGAGGTCCTGCGCTTTCTCGATGCGCGCCCGGAGATCACGCGTGTGTTCAACCTGATCACGCTGCAACTCGGCGCCGACGTGATGGTCGCGGTCAAGGCCGAGATGAGCGGCGATGTCCCCACGCGCGGCATCGTCGATGCGATCAACGCGGTCGAGAAGGACCTGAAGGCTCGCTTCCCGGAGATCCGCTGGTCGTTTTTTGAACCGGATGTGGAGGATTGAAAGCTGGTGAACATCCCTCGCGATGCCTCCCATACCGTTCGTGCTGATCCTTCGACGGGCTCAGGGCAGGGTTGCCTGCGGCAATCGAAGCACGAACGGCGTGATGTCCGTTCACTCTTCGATACGCGAAGCGTACCCTGTGCTGAGCTCGTCGAAGCATCAGGGCGAACGGATGAGGCTCCCGGCACGGCTTCCGGTCATGGTGACGTGGTGGACAGGCCATCGCGTGATCGCAGTCCAATCCTGTTCTGGATCGCCTATGCCGGCGCGCGGCTCGCGCTCGGCACCTGGCTCGGCCTCAACGTTATCATCGGCCATCGCAATAGCGGTCAGCCGATCGCGGCCTGGGAACCGCTGACCTGGGAGCTCAGCAGCGCGCTGGTGATGGGCGCGCTCGCCGTGTTCGTGTACCGTTTCGAGCGCCGCTTCCCGCTGTCTGGCGCCGATTGGCTGCGCCGTCTGCCGATCCATGTTCCCGCGGCGATCGTGTTTTCGGCGATCCATACCGTCGGCATGGTCGGCATCCGCAAGCTCGTCTACGCCGCGTATGGCGCGCGTTACGACTTCGGCGATCCGTGGCTCGGCTTCGCCTACGAGCTGCAGAAGGATCTGATCACCTACGCGGTCATCGTCTGCTTTTGCGTCGCGTGGCGCGCAGTGTGCGCACGTCGCGAGCGCGAACTAACCGTGATCAGGCTCGAACGCGACCTGAGCGAGGCGCGCCTTGTGCAACTGACCGCGCAGATCGAGCCGCATTTCATGTTCAACACGCTGAATGCGATCTCGAATCGCATGCACGAGGACATCGACGCGGCTGATCGCATGATCGCCGCATTCACGGTGCCGCTGCGTGTGGCGCTCAACGAAACCGGCGCCACGCGTGTGCGCGTATCCGCTGACGTGGTCTGGCTGGAGCGCTATTTCGAGCTGATGCGAGAACGTTTCCGCGGCAAGCTGGAGACGCGCATCGACGTCGACCCGGCCGCGCGCGCCGCGCGCATCCCGCGCCTGCTGCTCCTTCTGGGCTTGCACACATGAATGAAGGCACTGATTACGATTGGCTGGCCGCGCGCTGGACGCAGATTCGAGAGCGCGTCGACGCCGCCTGCCGCGAGGCTGGGCGCGATCCGGCCGAGGTCGACATCCTGCCGGTCAGCAAGACGTTTGGCCCGGAGGTCATCCGCGCTGCGGTGGCGCTGGGTCTGCATCGCTTTGGCGAAAACAAGGTGCAGGAGATCCGCAGCAAGTTTGAACCGCTGGCCGACTGCGCGATCGACTGGGTCATGATCGGCCACCTGCAGACCAACAAAGTCAAGGACGTGGCGCGCCTGGCCAGCGAAATGCAATCACTGGACCGGCTGGAACTGGCCGAAGCTCTGCATCGGCGACTGCAGATGGAAGGTCGCACGCTGGACGTGCTGGTGCAGGTGAAAACCTCCAGCGAAGAAGGCAAATACGGCCTTCCGCCGGAACAGTTACCAGCTTTTCTCGACACCCTGCGCGACTTCAACACGTTGCGCGCGCGCGGCTTGATGACCCTGGCGATCCATTCCACCGAGCCCACCGAGGTGCGCGGCTGTTTTCGCCGACTGCGCGTATTGCGCGACCAGGCGATCGCTCAAGGCCATCATGATGTGGCTCGGCTGTCGATGGGCATGAGCGGCGATTTCCCACTCGCCATCGCCGAGGGCGCTACCGAGCTCAGAATCGGCACGGCGATCTTTGGCAATCGCCCGTATCCAGATTCGTATTACTGGCCTGAATCGACGAACGGGTCTTGAATGCCAACGCTCCTACGCCATTGACGTGCATACGCCAATGGCGTATTTCGTGGATATGATCTTCATCGAAACGAGCGTGTTCACTCGCCAGGTTATCGAGTTGCTCAGTGATGATGAATACGCCGAGTTTCAGGCGCAGCTGAAGAGTAATCCGCCATCGGGTGATGTGATCGAAGTGGCGGCCTGCGCAAGGTGCGCGTTGCGGCGAGAGGCAAAGGCAAGCGCGGCGGTGCTTGCGTGATCTATTTCCACGTCTCGCGCGACAGTCAGATTCGCCTGCTGCTGATCTACGCCAAAGGCGTGAAAGACGATTTGAACGCTCAGGAGAAATCGATCCTGCGCAAGCTCAACGAGGAGTGGTGACTATGGATAAGAAGCTGTTCGCCGATCTGGTCGAAAGCATGACCGAGATGGGCGAGATCCTCCGCGGCGAACGCGCGCCGTCGCGCGAGTTCCACGCCGATGCGCTGAAGGTCAAAAGCATCCGCAAGAAAACCGGCCTGTCGCAGGCGAAGTTCGCCCTGCTCATCGACGTGCCGCTGGGAACGCTGCGGAACTGGGAGCAGGGCCGACGCGAGGCGATGGGGCCGGCGAGGGCGCTGCTGAAGGCGCTCGACAAGGATCCGAAGAACGTTGTGAAGGCGATTGCGGCGTAGCTGTGTAGGTTGGGTGAGCTTGCGAACCCCCACGTGCCGGTCGATGATCGCGGCATGCGTTATCGGAGAGCCAACGCCGCGGGCGGCACGTATTTCTTCACGGTGAATCTCGCCGACCGTTCACGTCGCTTGCTGGTCGAACGCGTCGACGATCTGCGGTTCGCCGTTCGGGCGATGAGAGACAGACATCCGTTCGAGATCGTCGCGTGGGTGGTGCTACCTGATCACCTGCGCGCGGTGTGGACTTTGCCGCAAGGGGATGTCGATTTCTCCACGCGTTGGATGCTGATCAAGTCCGGCTTTTCACGGCGCCTCGAACGCGATGAGGCGATCTGGGAGAGCCGCGTGCGCAAAGGCGAGCGCGGCATCTGGCAACGGCGCTTCTGGGAGCACCAGATCCGCGATGACGATGACCTGCAGCGTCACGTCGATTACGTGCACATCAACCCAGTCAAGCATGGACACACGAGCCGCGCGTCGGACTGGCCATATTCGTCGATCCATCGCTACATCCGCGCCGGTGAGTTGACGCCCGATTGGTCCGCGGAGCCGGGGCTGGCCGTTGCGGATGGCGGGCGTTTTGGGGAAGGGTAGGTTGGGCTGAGCGCAGCGATGCCCAACGCCAACATGCAGGTGATGGCGTTGGGGTTCGCAGGCTCACCCCAACCTACGGCCCTACATTCGCGCGGGTGAGTTGACGCCCGATTGGTCCGCCGAGCCGGGACTCGTCATCCCGGGCGCCGAACGTTTCGAGTGATGTGGTGCGTTGTCACGTGTCGATCCGAGCGACGCTGTTGTAGGTTGGGCTGAGCGCAGCGATGCCCAACATCGGCACGCGCGTGAAGTTGGGGTTCGCAGGCTCACCCCAACCTACGGCCTTGGATATTGATCAAGGCCGGCTTCTCGCGACGTATCGAACAAGGCGAATCGATCCGGGAAAGTCGTCGCCACAAAGGCGAGCGCGGCATCTGGCAATGGCGGTTCTGGGAACATCCGATTCGTGACGACGATGACCTGCAGCGACATGTCGATTACATCCACATCAACCCGGTCAAGCACGGCCACGCAATTCACGCATCGGATTGGCTGTATTCGTCGATTCACCATTACATCCGCACGGGTGATTTGGAGGCGGATTGGTCCGCAGAACCGGAGTTAACCGTCACGGGCAGCGGGCGTTTTGGCGAGGGGTAGTTTGGGCTGAGCGCAGCGATGCCCAACGTCGGTGGGCGCGTGGTGTTGGGGTTCGCAGGCTCACCCCAACCTACTGTCCTACAATCAACAGCGGCTCCACTCCACGCTCGGCTATCTCAGCTCAGAGGAGTTCGAGTTGAGCTCGCAAGTTCACCCCAATCCTATGTTTACGGCAACGCGATGCCGTAGTCCCTGCAAGCACGTCTCACAACAGGCTCATCCATTGAAAGGATGAGCATTTCTGACTTGAGTCCGCTTTCCTGTGGAAAGGTCATCCATGCGGCGTTAAACGCTGCCCGCATATGCGCCATAACTGTTTTTTGCGTTCACAAGGCCATAAATTTGCGTTGACCCGTTGCCGCCCACTCTTTCCGCTACTTCTACGTTTGCGTACCTTGCGCCCTCATCGTCCTTTAGTTTCAGTTTCATGGCCGCGCGTATCTTCTCAAGCTCCTCTGGCATTGCGGCGCGCGCGGGCAGGTATGTTACTGCGGTGGATGCGATGGGTGCTTTGGCGTGGCTTCTTTGTTTGGCGTGCGTGATGCTTCCCATGAATGACAGACCAAGGCAGACCGCTAACGTCGTCGCGTGCAATAGCCGCATTTTTAGTCCTCCAAACTTCCAGTCAAACGAGCGCGCTAGCAAATCCCTCAGCTCGCCTTCTTCTTCGCCAACTTCAACCACGTATCGACAACCGTATCCGGATTCAGCGACAGCGACTCGATGCCCTGATCCATCAGCCATTCGGCGAGATCGGGATGGTCGCTCGGCCCCTGGCCGCAGATGCCGATGTACTTGCCCTTGGCCTTGGCCGTCTGGATGGCCATCGACAGCAGTTTCTTGACTGCCGGGTCGCGTTCGTCAAACAGGGGCGCGACGATGCTGGAGTCGCGGTCGAGGCCGAGGGTGAGCTGGGTCAGGTCGTTGGAGCCGATCGAGAAGCCGTCGAAGATGTCGAGGAATTCGTCGGCGAGCAGCGCGTTCGACGGGACCTCGCACATCATGATGATCTTGAGGCCGTTCTCGCCTTGGACGAGTCCGTTCTTGCGCAGCACTTCGATAACCTTGCGGCCTTCGCCAAGCGTTCGCACGAACGGGATCATGACCCAGGCATTCGTGAGGCCCATCTCGTCGCGGACCTTCTTCATCGCGCGGCATTCCAGCGCGAACGCGTCGGCGAAGCTCGGATCGACGTAGCGGCTGGCGCCGCGGAAGCCGATCATCGGGTTTTCCTCGTGCGGCTCGTAGCGCTTGCCGCCGATCAGGTTCGCGTATTCATTCGACTTGAAGTCGGACAGGCGCACGATGACCGGGTTCGGTGCGAACGCGGCGGTAATCGTCGCGATGCCTTCGGCGAGGCGGTCGACGTAGAAGTCGACCGGGCTCGTGTAGCCGGCGGTGCGCTCGTCGATTTTCGCCTTGGTCTCGGCGTCCTGCTTGTCGTATTCGAGCAGCGCCTTCGGATGCACGCCAATATGGCTCGCGATGATCATTTCGAGGCGGGCGAGACCGACGCCGGCGTTCGGCAGCATCGCGAAATCGAACGCGCGCTCGGGATTGGCGACATTCATCATGATCTTCAGCGGCGCCGGCGGCATCTTGTCGAGGTCGGCGGTGATGCGCTCGAAGTCGAGCAGTCCTTCGTAGATGAAGCCGGTGTCGCCTTCGGCGCAGGAGATGGTGACTTCCTGACCGTCCTTGATCGCGTCAAGCCCGTTGCCGGTGCCGACGACCGCGGGTACGCCGAGCTCGCGCGCGATGATCGCGGCGTGGCAGGTGCGCCCGCCGCGGTTGGTGACGATCGCGGCCGCGCGCTTCATCACCGGTTCCCAGTCGGGATCGGTCATGTCGGCGACCAGCACGTCGCCGGGTTGCACGCGTGCCATGTCCTTCAGCGAGCGGATCACGCGCGCGGTGCCGGCGCCAATCTTCTGGCCGATCGAACGACCTTCGGTGAGCACCTTGCCGCGTGATTTCAGCTGGAAGCGTTCGATCTGCGTCGCGCGTGCTCGTGACTTCACCGTTTCCGGGCGTGCCTGCACGATGTAGAGCTTGCCGGTGTGGCCGTCCTTCGCCCACTCGATATCCATCGGGCGGTCGTAATGTTTTTCGATGATCAGCGATTGCTTCGCGAGTTCGTGTACGTCGGCGTCGCTGAGACAGAACTTCGCGCGGTCGGCGGCCGGCGTCTCTTCGATGCGCACGCGCTCGCCGGGCGTGTCCGAATAGACCATGCGCTGCTGTTTGGCACCAATCTGGCGGCGCAGGATCGCGGGCTTGCCGGCGTTGAGTGTCGGCTTGTAGACGTAGAACTCGTCGGGATTGACTGCGCCCTGCACGATCATCTCGCCGAGGCCGTAGCTGCCGGTGATGAACACCGCGTCGCGGAAACCCGATTCGGTGTCGAGCGTGAACAGCACGCCGGCCGCGCCGAGGTCGGAGCGCACCATCAGCTGCACGCCGGCGGAGAGGAACACGTCTTCGTGCCTGAAGCCGTGATGCACGCGATACGTGATCGCGCGGTCGTTGTAGAGCGAGGCGAAGACTTCCTTGACCTTGTGCAGCACGTCCTCGATGCCGACGACGTTGAGGAAGGTTTCCTGCTGACCCGCGAACGAGGCGTCGGGCAGGTCCTCGGCGGTCGCCGACGAACGCACGGCGACCGCGATGTTGTTCTCTTGCGATCGTCCCTTATCGCGAAAATCAAGAAGCGGCCCTCCTTGGCCGCACTTCTCATCACCAGCGGCGTCTTTGCAGAGTTTCGCGTAGGCGCTGCGGATCGCCTGGTCGAGATCGGCGGGTAACGCGGTGGCAACGATCCAGCCGCGGATTTCCTTGCCGGCGACGGTCAGCGCATCGACGTCCTCGACGTCGAGTGTCGCCAGCCGATCCAGGATGCGCTTGGCCAGGCCGCTCTTTTCGAGATAGTCCTGGAACGCCTGGGCAGTCGTCGCGAAGCCGCCCGGCACCGACACGCCGAGCTTGGCCAGGTTGCCGATCATCTCGCCGAGCGAGGCATTCTTGCCGCCGACCTTGCCGAGGTCGGACATGCGCAGCTCATCGAGCCAAAGGACCAGGTCGCTCAAGGGAATACTCCAGGATGTGAAGAGAGGGCCGGGTGCAGGTCCGGCAAGGCTGGTGATTTTCGGGCTTTGCGCGGGATCGGGCAAGCTTGCGGTGCTTTGAAGCCCTCCCCTTGAAGGGGAGGAGTAAAAGCGCGCCTTCCCGTAGACTCGTGCTCGCTCACAGACCGGGGAAACCCATGCGCCGCACCATCTTCTACGTCTCCGACGGCACCGGCATCACCGCCGAGACGATCGGTCATAGCGTGCTGACCCAGTTCGACGCGGTCGCGTTCGATACCTACCGTATTCCGTTCGTCGACGCCGAGGACAAGGCGCGCGCGGCGGCCGTGCGCATCAAGACGCTCTACGCACAGAGCGGCGCGCGGCCGATCGTGGTCAACACGATCATGGACAAGAAGCTCAGCGACATCGTCGCCGAGAGCGGGGCGCTGATGCTCGACGTGTTCGCGCCGTTCATTGGTCCGCTCGAAATGGAACTCGGTTCGCCGCGATCGTCGCGCGTCGGCAAGGCGCACGGCTTGACCGATTTCAACGAGTACGAGGCGCGCATCAACGCGACCAACTACGCGCTGACGCACGACGACGGCATCGATGTGAACTATGCGGATGCGGATGTGATTCTGGTCGGTGTGTCGCGCGTCGGCAAGACGCCGACCTGCCTCTACATGGCACTGCATTACGTTGTGAAGGCGGCGAATTATCCGCTGACTGAGGAAGATCTGGAACGTCTCGAACTACCGAAGCGTCTCGTGCCGCATCGCGCTCGCCTGTATGGACTTTCGATCGATCCGCAGCGCCTCGCCCAGGTGCGCGAGGCGCGCCGTCCCGGCAGCCGCTACGCGGAACTCAAGCAGTGCCGCTGGGAGCTGGAGCAGGCCGACAAGTTGTTCCGCCGCGACAACATCGCAGTGCAGAACACGACGCACACGTCGATCGAGGAGATCGCGAGCAAGATCCTGTCGCAGCTCGGCATCGAGAAACATCTGTTCTAGCGCAAACTCGCACAAGTCCGGGGCGCAGCGGCGCCGCTCCTACAAACGCGTTGCCGTTTCAGGAGCGGCGTAGCCGTGACCGAGACCAGATGAGCTTGTTGTAGGAGCGGCGCAGCCGCGACCGAAACCGACGAGCTTGTTCGAGCATGTCCTGTCAGCCAGCGAACGGCGGCGGCTGAATGTCGGGTATGACCGACAGAAGCATGGTCGCTTGGAAGTCGGGCGGGGAACCCCATCTTACCCGGCTCGCTGCAAGCTGCGTAAGACTATCGGCTTGCGCACCCGCCGCTTATGATCGCCGCATGTCCGCCATACTCGAACGCCCGCAATCGCTGCTGCCGAGCCGCTTCTCGTGGCTGATGGGCCTGTATGCGGAAAATTACCATCGCCTCGCACGCCTGTTCGCGCCGCAGGATCTCGCGATCGGGACCTACATCTCCTCGCTCGACGATGGTCTCGACGTGCGCCTCGACGTGCTCGAACGCCATCGCTACACGCTCGACCTGCATCTGACCTATTGCTTCATCGATAGCGAAACCGGCGAGAGCGCGCCGTCCGCGCAGCTGCGCATGTACCACGACGCGCACATGGCTGAAGTGATCGACTGCCGCGCGGATCGCCGATTCGCGCGCGCGATCGATCCGCGGCGACCGGCGCGCAGTATCTTCCAGCAGCGTGTGCGAATGAGCTCGTTCCTGAATCGCTGGGTCGAGCATCTGGCCGAGCAGGGGCATTCGATCGGCACCCTGGAGCCGCAGCCAGCGCCGGCGGCGTTGCAATCGTGTGGACAGCCTTCGCCCTGCTGAGGGGCGATGCGCCGTAGACGCGGCGTAGCAAAATCACGCACTACGCTGCTTTTTTTTGAAATGGTCCGCGACGCCGCCGCGCCCCCCGCGCGCTTGCACAGCGGGCCCGCGCACGGTCGCCACGGGATGACAAGATACTTCGGCGAGCATTGGCAGAAGGTTAATGCCGCGTCGCATCGTAAGCGACCGGCCTAGGCACGTTGACTCGTGCTTGCTGCCAGAGTCAGGCGGTTGGCTGCCACGCGCGCGTGCTGGACTTTCGCGTTGACGCGGCGGAGTTGGCCGGTGGAACGACAACCATAATGGAAGAAAAAAAAGGGGCGGTGGAGCAAAGGCTCCTCCCGCCCCAGAGTAAGGGTTTTTTCAGGAAGAAGGCCATTCCTCCTTTTGAACGGTATTGCGAATGATCTCGACCATTTCAGGGTTGGCGAGGGTCGTGATGTCCCCGGTGGCGCCCCTCGCCGAGATGGCCGCCAGGATCCGGCGCATGATCTTCCCGGAACGGGTCTTCGGCATGTCCGGAACGATCCACACGTTCTTGGGTTTGGCGATAGGGCCGATGTGGTCGCTCAGTGCCTTGGCGATCTTGGCGCTCAACGCGCGGCTTGCGGTAAACCCGGGCTTCAGCGACACATACAGCTCGGGGACGCGCCCCTTGAGCTCGTCGAGAACCGGAACCACCGCGGCCTCCGCCACTTCTGGCACGGTGAGGGCGGCGCTCTCCAGCTCCTTGGTGCCCAGACGGTGTCCCGCCACATTGATGACATCGTCAATGCGCCCGAGGATGCGGAAATAGCCATCTGCCGCATAGACCGCCCCGTCCCCGGCAAAATAGGGCCAATCGTGCCAGTCCTTGCTGTTCTTGTCCTTGCAGTAGCGCTGGAAGTACACGTTGGTCATCCGGTCAGGGTCGCCCCAGATGGTCTGCATGAGGCCGGGCCAAGGGTTCCGGATGCAGATGTTCCCGGCTTTTCCGGTACCGGCGGATAGTTCTTTCCCGTCGTCGTCGAAAATCACCGGGTAGATTCCGGGGACTCCGGGCCCCGCGCTACCGGGCTTCATGGACTGGAGGGCCGGGACGGTGCTACAGAGAAATCCGCCGTTCTCCGTCTGCCACCAGGTGTCTACGATGACAGCCTCTTTTTTGCCGACGACGTTGTAGTACCAGCGCCAGACTTCCGGTTCGATGGGCTCGCCCACCGTGGTCATGTGCTTGAAGTGGTAGTTGTACTTCTTGGGGATGTCTTCTCCTGCGCGGCGAAGGGCGCGGATGGCGGTGGGGGAGGTGTGGAAGATGTTGACGCCCAGCTCCTCCGCGATGCGCCAGGAACGGCCCGCATCGGGATAGGTAGGCACCCCTTCGTAGATGACCGAGGAGGTACCCAGCGCCAGGGGCCCGTAAACGATGTAGGAGTGTCCGGTGATCCAGCCGATATCGGCCATGCACCAGTACACATCCTCGGGGTGGATATCCTGGATGTACAAGGATGTTCCCGTCACATAGGCGAGATAACCGCCAGTACTGTGCTGGCAAGCCTTGGGGCGACCCGTGCTGCCGCTCGTGTACATGAGGAATAGCGGGTCCGTCGCCAGCATGTGCTCGGGTTCGATGCGATGACCCCGATACTTTGGCAGGAGATCGTTGACGACAAAATCCCGGCCCTTGATCAGGGGGGCCTTTGCGGAGTACTTGCCCGGATGCCTCTGCCAGACCAAGACCATCTCGGGGGGCGCGCCTTCCTCCTTGGCCTTCTCCACGGCGATGTCCGCCAGCTTCTTGTGGTCCAGCAGTGTCCCGCTACGGTAATAGGAGTCCATGGTGATGAGCACGCGGCTCTGAGAATCGGCGATACGCTCGCCACAGGCCTGGCCCGAGAACCCGCTGAAGACCTGGGAGTGGATGACGCCCAGGCGGGCGCAAGCCAGCATGGTGATGGGCAGTTCGGCGGTCATGGGCAGGTGCAGGGTCACCCGATCGCCCCGCTTCAAGCCGCAGAAATCGCGAAGGAGCGCAGCAAACTCGTTCACCCGCACCCAGAGCTCCTGGTAGGTGATGTGCTGGATGGGCTCGTTTTCCGGCTCGGGGACGAAGTGGATGGCTGTCTTGTTCCTGTTCTTGGACAGGTTCCGGTCCACGCAATTATAGCAAGCGTTGATCTCGCCTCCCACGAACCACTTCCAGAAGGGGGGATTGGAGGTGTCCAGGGTCTGCTTCCACGGTTTGTACCAGGTCAGGAGGTCGGCGTACTCCTTGTAGCACTCAGGGAAGTTCTTCTCGCTGAATCGTTCGAAGATGGCTGGATCGGCCATGTTCGCCTGGGCGACGAACGAAGCGGGAGGCTGATAGTGTTCCTCTTCTTTCCAGTGGACCGCGAGCTGGGCTTCATTGGGTTCGTTGGCTTCGTTGGCTTCGTTGGATTTCTTAGACGCCATGACATGGGCCTCCTTCAGAGAGTGGATAGGTAAAATAAAGGCCCGAAACGCTGAATGTGGATAGGCAGGACCTTAGTTCTTCGGATACGGGGTGCTAGCTATCCTCTTCCCCTGTCCGTTGTCGAAAAGCGTTCGCTTTCACGACCTTAATCCGCGCCGCTATGCGTTCGCCGTCGCGGGCGGCGACGGCCGCCGCGCCAGTAACTCGAATATGAGCGCGACCACCGCTAGGCCCCCGGCCCAGTAGAAGGCGGCCTCGTAGTTCTGGTAATGGTCGAACAGCTTGCCGCCGATCCGCGGCCCGATGATGCCCGCCACGCCCCAGGCGGTGAACAGCAAGCCGTAGTTGATTCCGGCGTTCTTCGTCCCCCAGAAATCGGAGGTCGTGGAGGCATTCACCGAAAGCTGGGTGCCGTAGCACCAGAAGACGACGAAGACCATCACATAGAGCATGGCCACGTTGCTCCCGGTGAGGAACAGGAGCGGCATGGCGACCGCCGAGATGCCGATCATGAGGCGCAACACATTGAGACGCCCGAGCGCGTCGGACATCCAGCCCGAGAAGATCCGGCCGGAGGCGTTCCCGGTGGCGCCGATGACGAGCGTCATCGCCGCCAGGGCCTCGCCCGGGATCTTCATGCTGTTGGCGAACGGGACCAGCTGGCTGATGACCATCAGGCCGGCCGCCGTGCCCAGCGCGTACGCGACCCACATGAAATAGAACGCGGGGGTGCGCAACGCCTCCCCCGGGGTGAACTCGTGGGTCGTCGCCACGATCTTGGCTTTTGCAGCAGGCGCCCAGCCCGGCACCTGGTACCCGGCCGGAGGGTTCTTGAGCAGGAACGATCCGACGAGAGTCATGACGAAGAAGATAGCGCCGAGAATGGTGAAGGTGGTGCGCCAGCCGTAGGTGGGGATGAGCCACAGGTTCGCCATGGGTCCGAAGATCGCCGACCCGCCGCCGTAGCCGGCCACGGCCAGACCGACGGCCAAGCCGCGCTTGTCCGGGAACCACTTCGCCATGACCGGGATCGGCGTCGCGTAGCCGAAACCGTTACCGATGCCGACCACGACGCCGAAGCAGACGATCAGGTACGTCAAACTGTCGGTGTGGGCGGAAAGGAGGAAGCCCACTGTCAGGAGGATGCAGCCCGTGATTGAGACCTTGAAGGGGCCGAGCTTGTCCTGGAGGCGCCCCGCGATGATGAAGGAGAGGGCGAAGACCACGACGGCCCAGGTGAATACCTGGGACGTATCCGCACGCTTCCAGCCGAACTCCTTCTCCAGGGGCGCCACGAAAACGCTCCAGGCATACAGCGAGCCCAGAGCCAGATTCATCAAAACTCCACCCACCACGCGCCACCATCGGCTGATGTGAGCTTCGCTTGCAGTACTCGCGGATGCGTCAGGGGTTGTCATTGTCCCGTACTCCTCATTGCTCTCTCTCGAAATTCGAGCGGATAGCCAGTTCAGCCAATCCTCCCGCGGCCCCGCGGGCGTGACGACGGACGGACTCCACCAGCAGGTGGTTCACGTATAAGTCTTGTCACCCCACTTGAAGACTGTGCGCTTGATGAACATGCTTTGACAACAGCACCATTTTGACAACAGCACCAAAATAAAACGATGTCAAGTGAAGCTGCAACATCCCATAGCAGGAGTGGCTTAGGCTGTTGCGATGAGAACCTCCCACGAGCTTGACAGGCGTGGGCCGTGGGGGGTAGAAGCTATGCCCACGCTGCCGGGCGCCAGTCTGACAGCATGAATCTGCAATCCGTTTTGCCGAGGGGGATCCACCATGAGCACAAACCGTTTTAATACTGGTTTGGTTTTCGTCCTTGCATGCATTTTGCTTTCGTTTGCGGCAGCCGTGTCTGCGCAGGACAGTAATGGCCGTCAGCAGCAGCTGGAGCAGCGCGTGGTCCAGCTGGAGCAGCAGCTGGCGGAGTTGAAGAGCATGGTTCAAGCGCAAAAAGCTGCCCCGCCGGCATCGGCACAAAATGCCGTCGTGGCGCCGAAACCGGTCAGCGGGGGCCGTTCCGGCACGCTGCTGGGCAGCAACATAAGCACCGCTCCGGCTCTGACCATCGCGCTGCACGGATTTATCGATACCAGTTTCTTCTTGCAGAGTCAGGACTTTACCTTCGGCAACGGGCAGAACGCCGAGTTTCCGGTGCCCAACACCGGCAGCAATCACACTCTCTCCGGGCTCGATGTGCGCAATACGCGTGCCTGGATAGATATCGAGGGTGCGCCGCTTTCCAATGGCTGGGGCATTGGCGGCCATCTGGAGGGTGATTTCTTCGGTGGTTTTAACGGTACCGGCGGTTATAGCGCACAGCAGGAAACGCCACGGTTGCGCCAAGCATTCATCAAACTGTCCAATGCAGACAATGGCAGTACAGTTACCATCGGGCAACAGTGGGATTTGCTCTTTCCCGGTGCGAGTGTGCCTGAGTCCCTCACCCATATGGCATTTCCGCTCGGCTATGCCAGCGGCATGATCGGCTGGCGTTTCCCGGGCGTGGTGTGGTCCCAGAACCTAAGCCAGACAAAGGATGCAATGGCTTTGGGGCTGGATCTTGGCGCGTTCTCAGGCTCCTGGAACGGGCCAGGCTCGAACACCAACTTTGACACCGCCGCTAATGCCAAATTCAGTCCACAGATTGAGGCGCGGTTGCGCGCACAGAGCGGCGACTGGCTCGGCTACCTGGTCGGTCACTACAGCACCGAGGATCTGAGTGGTGTGGGAGGCGGCGCCGCCACCCCGATCACCGACAAGATCACCTCTTGGGCCGTGGAGTTGGGTACCACCTGGCACCCCGGTCCATGGTCATTGCGCGCCGCTGCCTATGACGGCAAAGGACTTGGCCAAGTGTTCGGAGCGCTGGCGCAATTCGGCGACATCAAAGAGTTTGGCGGTTATGTGCAGGGCGGCTACAAGTTTACTTCCAATTGGGCTCTGTATGCCGAATATGCCACTGGCCGTCCAGACAAAGGCGACGTGATTACCTGGATGAGCCATGGTTCCAACGGACTGCTCAAGAGCCAGCAATATGCTCTGGATCTGATCTACGCCGATGGTCCCTATGGTCTCGGTGTTGAGTGGATGCACGCGGTCCTGGATAGCACCACCGACGGTATCACCACTAGCTCTACGGGCGGTAATCAGCTCTCATTCAGCGCTATCTATCGCTTTTAGCGATACGACCGTTAGGCTTATCAACGGGCGTCCACGGATGGGCGCCCGGAAGGGGGCGATGATTCTGATCTTCGGCCCACCCGGTGTGGGCAAGAGCCACGTCGGGTGTGGTATCGGCCACGCGTTGATCGACGCCGGCTACCGGGTGCTGACCATGCGCACCAGCGAGTTGGTGCAGCGCCTGCAGGCCGCCGGCCAGAGCGTGCAACTGCCGCAAGTACTGGCCAAGCTGGACCGCTACGACCTGCTCATTCTTGACGACCTCTCGCATGTCCGAAAGGACCAGGTCGAGACCAGCGTGCTGTTCGAGCTGATCGCCGAGCGCTACGACGGCGCAGCATCCTCATCACGGCCAACCAGCCGTTCTCCGGCTGGGACAACGTATTCCCCGACCCGGGTATGACGGTAGCCGCCATCGACCGCCTGGTTCACCACTCGACGATCTTCGAGCGGCACAAGGGTGAGAGCTATCGAGGCAAAGAGGCCGCTCGCCAACAGAAGATTCAGCGCGACAACGACAAGGTGCAGCGCCGGCATCAATCATCCAAGGACAACGACAACCATCCCCAGGAGCAGCATCCATGACCCACTAAACAGCGACATTCATCCCCGTCCAACCGGCCAAGATGAATGTCATTCGACCGGCCATGCTGATTGACGCCGTCCACTCAGGTTTTTTTGCCTGACGCGGACTCCGCTGTCCGCATGACGGCCTCCAAATCGAGCATGCGAATGGCATCCAGCGAGGCTTCCACGGCGCCCACGTGGCACAAGCCGCTGATTCCCGCCGATTCATAGCCCTCACGGGCCGCCTTGAGGCAGGCCGCGCGCACGGCGTCGACCAGACGTTTTTCCTTATTATTCACCCAGCAACTCTTTGGCCTTGGTCACGCCATAGCCGAACATTCGGTCCCACATGATCTTGGGCGGCATGGACAATTCGTCCGGATTGACGGCCACGTCCACCACGCAGGGCTTGCAGGAGGCGAATGCCATTTTTAGTGTCGGTTCCAGTTCCGCCAGATCGCTGATATGGAAACCTTGGCCGCCGCCAAGCTTGGCATATACCGCAAAACCCGGATTGTGCAGGCTGGTCTGGAAATTCGGCAGACCCTCGGTTTCCTGTTCCACCTGGATCAACCCCAGTTTGACGTTATTGAACAATATATGCCCGGCAATATCCACCGGCAAGCTCAAATGCACCGGTGCGCGTTTCGCCAGCGCCGTCTGACGGGCTTCCAGCAACAGGCCGGCACCTGCTCCGACGCATGACCACCTGGTTGAATGCGGCCACGTCCTTGAAAAGCGTATACAAGTCCACTGCGGAAGATGGTGGGCGTGGAGGCGTCGTGACCGGCGATCAGAAAAACAGACGAAAAGGCAGACCATCTGTAGACGAATCCAGTCGAACAGAAAGCAGAAAGCCCCGCGGAAAGCGAGGCTTTTGCTTGTTCTTATGGCGGAGCGGACGGGATTCGAACCCGCGACCTCCGGCGTGACAGGCCAGCATTCTAACCAGCTGAACTACCGCTCCACATTACTTGCTGCTCAAGCATGCATATCCCGTCCATTCTATCCTGTTCGCGCGTCACCTTTGGCGTCCCCAAGGGGATTCGAACCCCTGTGTCCGCCGTGAAAGGGCGGTGTCCTAGGCCTCTAGACGATGGGGACGCGTAGGAAAACCGACGCTTTTTCTGGTGGAGCCAGCCGGGATCGAACCGGCGACCTCTACAATGCCATTGTAGCGCTCTCCCAGCTGAGCTANNGCCGCCGCGATGCAGCTCTTCCTGTGCGGGTTCGGGCTGATCGTGTTCGATGTAGCCAATGGCGTGGTAGGCGTTGATGAAGTTGGCGACGTCGGCGATGGTCGCGCCGCCCCGTGCGGCGATTTCGTCGAGTGTCGACGCCTGCTTCAGCATCATCGTCGCGATGCGGAAATGCTTGGGGAACTCGCGTTCGCTCTGCGGCCAGCGCGTGAGTTTGTAGCGCGCGTTCACATCCAGGCCCGGGTCGAGCCTTCCTTCGCCGCGAACCAGGTGTGCGAGCCATTTCAGGCGCGCATACGGCTGAGCCGGCATCTTCGCCACGGCGGCTGTGAATTGCGCGTCATCGATGCTCTGCACGTCGGCACTGCTGAGTGTGCGGGTACACCAGTCGGACAGCGTCTTCAGCGTCGATGCGGTGTGCCAGGCGCGATGATGCGGATCGAGCAGCAGCGCCGGTAAGCCATCGGCGGCTAGACGCAAACGCCCTTTCAATGGCGAATCAATTTTGAGCAGGTCGGTGAGTTGCATGCCCCGCGGCGGCGCTGCCACGCGTGCTGCAGCCGGCGCCAGTTCGACACTCGGCGCAACCGATTCAAGTACGGCGCGTTCAGGTACGACGCGCAGCGGTTCAGCCGATTCCGGCATCGGGCGAGCAGGCGCGTTTGATTCGGAGATCGGGCGTACCGGCGCAGGCGGTTGTTCCGGTTTGCCGCTCGGCGAGGAGTGACCGCCCAGTTGCGTGCCGACATGATTGAGCAGCGCAACCAGATCCTTGGCGACGATCGGTTTGTGCAGCCGAAATTGGGCATCACCGGTTTCCGGCACGCTGCTCCAGCTGGCGACCAGGCGCCCGCTGGCGCACGCCTTCAGCCAGTCCATGTGGCCGTATAACGAGTCGGTGTCGATCACGAGCAGGTCGGCGTTCGCTCTGTCGGCGGTCCGCCAGCGCGCGTCAAGGCGACCGCGTTGTTCTTCGAGCAGCGCATTGAGGTGCGCAACGACATCGGCTTCGGCGCCAGCCACGCAAACGGTCAGTACTTTGGGAGTATTCAAGGGGTTCCCCCAGTGAGCGAGCAATGGGTTCTTAGCAAGGACCATGCCGTCCGCATCAAGTCGGCATTGCAGGCGAGAACGAGCGCGCCAGGCCGGCCGCCAGGGCGAAACTGACGATGAATGTCAAGCTTGGACGGCGCTGGCCGGCTCCGCGACGGTCGCCCGCTCGCGCTGCTGCATGGCCCACAGCTGCGCATAGCGGCCGTGTTCGGCGAGCAGCTCCTCGTGGGTACCGCGTTCGACCACGCGGCCGTGTTCAAGCACGAGAATCTGGTCGGCATCGACGATCGTCGACAGGCGGTGCGCAATGACCAGGGTGGTACGCCCGCGCGCGATCGCGGAAAGTTCGCCTTGGATGATCTTCTCGGTGCGCGTGTCGAGCGCACTGGTCGCCTC
>PLNP01000054.1:14640-14847 GCA_003142815.1 Rhodanobacteraceae bacterium | reverse complement strand
TGAGCCCGTTCCAGCACGGCGAGGTCTACGTCACCGACGACGGTGCCGAGACCGACCTCGATCTCGGCCACTACGAGCGCTTCCTGCGCACGCGTCTGACCGGCAAGAACTCGATCACCACCGGCAAGATCTACGAAAGCGTGATCGCCAAGGAGCGTCGCGGCGATTACCTCGGCGCGACCGTCCAGGTGATCCCGCACATCACCG
>PLNP01000054.1:0-14573 GCA_003142815.1 Rhodanobacteraceae bacterium | reverse complement strand
AAGACCAAGCCGACCCAGCATTCCGTGAAAGAACTGCGTTCGATCGGCATCCAGCCGGACGTGCTGTTGTGCCGCTGCGAACAGCCATTGCCGCAATCGGACCGGCGCAAGATCGCACTGTTCACGAACGTGCCCGAGAAGGCCGTGATCAGCGCGGTCGATGTCGACATCATCTATTCGCTGCCGCAGTGGCTGCACGCGCAGGGGCTCGATGAGATCGTGATCGACCACCTGCACCTCAACGCGAAGCCGGCCGACCTTTCCGAATGGGATCGCGTCGTCGACGCGATGGCGCATCCGCAAGGCGAGGTCAACATCGCGATCGCCGGCAAGTATGTCGAGCACAAGGACGCGTACAAATCGCTCGGCGAGGCGCTGCGCCACGGTGGCCTCAAACAGAAAACGCGCGTCAACCTGCGCTGGGTCGAATCGGAGGAGATCGAGCGCCGCGGCACCGATCTGTTAAAGGACGCCGACGGGATTCTCGTGCCGGGAGGCTTCGGCAAGCGCGGTTTCGAGGGCAAGATCGCGGCGGCGCGCTACGCGCGCGAACATCGCGTGCCGTACTTTGGCATCTGCTACGGCATGCATGCGGCGGTGACCGACTTCGCGCGCAACATCGCCGGTCTCGAAGGTGCGAACTCCACCGAGAACGACCGCACCTGTGCGCACCCGGTGATCGCGCTGATCACCGAATGGAAGACCGGCGCCGGCGACGTCGAGAAACGCGATGAGACCTCCGACAAGGGCGGCACGATGCGCCTCGGTGCGCAGGAATGCCGCCTCAAGGCCGGCACCCTCTCGCGCGAGCTGTACGGCCAGGACGTGATCCGCGAGCGCCATCGCCATCGCTACGAATTCAACAACCGCTATCGCCAGCAGTTCGAGGATCTTGGCCTGATCATCGCCGGCAAGTCGATGGACGACCTGCTCGTCGAGATGATCGAGCTGCCGAACCATCCGTGGTTCGTCGCCTGCCAGTTCCACCCGGAATTCACCTCGACCCCGCGCGATGGGCATCCCTTGTTCATGGGTTTCATCCGTGCCGCACGCGAGCAGAGGGCGGTGCGCGAGGCGCCGCGGCTGGCGCAGGAGGCGGTGGCGTGAGCGGCTCGATTTATTCCTTCGTCGTCCCGGCGAAAGCCGGGACCCAGTGGCTGTGTTCGACGGTACAGGCGCTGGGTTCCGGCATTCGCCGGAACGACGAGAATGAGGTGATCGCGGGATGAAGTTGTGTGGCTTCGAAGTCGGTCTCGACCAGCCGCTGTTCCTGATCGCCGGTCCCTGCGTGATCGAGTCGGAGCTGCTTGCGCTCGACACCGCGGGCCAGCTCAAGGAGATCACCGGCAGGCTCGGCATCCCGTTCATCTACAAGTCGAGCTTCGACAAGGCGAACCGCACCTCGGTGTCAGGCCATCGCGGCCCCGGCATTGAGGAAGGTCTGCGCATCCTCGGCGAAGTGAAACGCCAGATCGGCGTGCCGGTGCTTACCGACGTGCACGAATACACGCCGATGAATGAAGTCGCGGCGGTCGTCGACGTGCTGCAGACGCCGGCGTTCCTGTGCCGCCAGACCGATTTTATCCAGAACGTCTGCCGCGCCGGCAAGCCGGTCAACATCAAGAAAGGCCAGTTCCTGTCGCCGTGGGAAATGAAGTTCGTTGCCGAAAAGGCGAAGGCGACCGGCAACGAGCAGATCATGGTCTGCGAGCGTGGCGCGAGCTTCGGCTACAACAATCTCGTCTCGGACATGCGTTCGCTGGCGGTGATGCGCGACACCGGCTGCCCGGTCGTGTTCGACGCAACCCATTCGGTGCAGCTGCCCGGTGGCGCCGGCGGCAAATCCGGCGGCCAGCGCGAATTCGTGCCGGTGCTCGCGCGCGCCGCGGTCGCGGTCGGCATCGCCGGCATCTTCATGGAAACCCATCCAGACCCGGACAAGGCGCTCAGCGACGGGCCGAACGCGTGGCCGCTGCGGAAGATGGCGGCCTTGCTCGAAACGCTGTTCGAATTGGATCGCGTGACCAAGCGCGCCGGTTTTCTCGAAAGTGATTGCTGAAACAAGGTGGCCAATTGCCGTCATCCCGGCGCAAGCCGGGATCCAGTGTCTATGCCAATCGTTGAAAACGCCGGATTACTGGCCGCTTCTGCGGCCAGCCCTTCGGACCGCCTTCGGCGTTCGCTCCAGCATCCTGCTTCCGCAGTCCGGCTTGCGCCGGAATGACGGAACATTCATTTCGACCTTCACGACAGGCACGTCCAACCGACATGAGCACGATCACGAAAATTCACGCCCGCGAAATCCTCGACTCGCGCGGCAATCCCACGCTTGAAGCCGAAGTCACCCTGGCCGACGGTTCGTTCGGCCGCGCGGCGGTGCCGAGTGGCGCTTCGACCGGTTCGCGCGAGGCGGTGGAGTTGCGCGACGGCGACAAGGCGCGCTATCTCGGCAAGGGCGTGAAGAACGCAGTCGCGAACGTGAACGGTCCGATCGCGAGTGCGCTCGCGGGTTTCGATGCGAGCGACCAGCGCGGCCTCGACGCGAAACTGATCGCACTCGACGGCACGCCGAACAAGGGCCGGCTCGGCGCGAATGCGCTGCTCGGTGTCTCGCTTGCGAATGCACATGCGCTCGCGGCATCCAACAAGGTGCCGCTGTGGAAGCAACTGGCTGGCAACCGCGCGGCGCGGCTGCCGGTGCCGATGATGAACATCGTCAACGGCGGCGCGCATGCCGACAACAATGTCGATCTGCAGGAGTTCCTGATCCTGCCGGTCGGTCTGCCGAATTTCGCCGAGGCGTTGCGCGCCGGGGCCGAGATCTTCCATGCGCTCAAGGCGGTGTTGAAGGCGTGCGGCCTGTCCACTGCGGTCGCCGATGAAGGCGGTTTCGCGCCGAACCTGAAATCGAACGAGGAAGCGATCGAGACGATCCTCGAAGCGATCGTGAAAGCCGGCTACAAGGCCGGCAGCGACGTGTATCTCGGCGTCGATGCCGCGAGTTCTGAGTTCTTCAAGGACGGCGCCTACCACCTCGACGGCGAGGGCAAGGTGCTTGACTCCGCGCAGTTCACGGAGTTCCTGGCCGGCTGGTGCGCGAAGTACCCGATCCTGAGCATCGAGGACGGCATGGCTGAAGGCGATGCGCACGGTTGGAAGCTGCTGACCGACACGCTCGGCCGGAAGATCCAGCTGGTCGGTGATGACAACTTCGTGACCAATCCCGCGATCTTCCGCGAAGGCATTGCGAATGGCATCGCGAATGCGATCCTGATCAAGGTCAACCAGATCGGCACCTTGACCGAGACGCTCGAGGCGATCGCGATGGCCGACGCGGCGAAGTACGCGGCGATCATCTCGCACCGTTCCGGCGAAACCGAGGACACCACGATCGCGGATCTTTCGGTCGCGACCACCGCGACCCAGATCAAGACCGGCTCGCTGTGCCGTTCCGACCGGGTCGCCAAGTACAACCAGCTGCTGCGCATCGAGGAACAGCTCGGCGCGGCGGCGATGTATGCGGGCAAGGACGCATTTCCAAACCTTCCGCCATTCAACCGCTGAGGTTCCGCGCGCGTGTTGCGATTTCTCGCGCTGGTTCTGATGATTGTGCTGATTGCCCTGCAGGTTCATTTATGGACCGGCCACGGCGGCATGCGCGATGTCTGGCGCCTGCAGCAACAGGTCGAGCAACAGAAGGCCGAGAACGCGGAGCTGAAGAAACGCAACGAAACGCTATCGGCGGAAGTCGACGATCTCAAACATGGCGACGAGGCGATCGAAGAGCGAGCACGTTCCGAACTCGGTTTGATCAAGCCCGGCGAGACGTTCTATCAGGTGGTCGAACCCGATGCCGCGGGTGATAACTCCGGCAAGGATGCGAACGCCAATGGCCGTCGTTGAACGGCTCTGGTGTGTCGTGCCTGCGGCGGGACGCGGTGTGCGCTTGGGCGCGCAGCTGCCGAAGCAATACGTCGCGCTTGCCGGCCAACCGCTGCTGCTGTGGACATTGCAGCGCCTGGCCGCGACGCCACGGATCGCCGGCCTGATGGTCGTGCTCGCAGCCGACGATCCGCATTGGCCGAAACTCGATGCGCTATTGATGCGGAACGAATTCAGGATCCAATCGACCGAATCAATTCCCCACCCTTGGCGCCCTCCGCTCGCGCAGGGGTACTCAAATTATTTGAGTGTCGCAACAATAGATGGCAAACCGGTGCTGACCGCGATCGGCGAGGCTGAACGCAGCGGCTCGGTACTCGCCGGCCTGCGTGCGTTGCCCGATTCGGTCGGAGCGGAGGCGTTCGTGCTGGTCCATGACGCGGTGCGTCCGTGCGTGGCGGTGGATGACATTGAGCGCTTGATCGAGGTGGGTTCTGCGGCGGGCGGCGGCTTGCTCGCGGCGCCTTTGCGCGACACGCTGAAACTCGGGGGCCGCGATGCGCGTGTCGTCGCGACCGAGCCGCGCGAGTCGCGCTGGCGCGCATTGACGCCGCAGCTGTTCCGTCGCGGCGAATTGATGCGGGCGCTCGCGCGGGCGGCGGACGACGGTGTCGCGATCACCGATGAGGCGATGGCGATGGAGCATGCCGGCCATCGGCCTTTGCTCGTGGAAGGCACCGAGAGCAATATCAAGGTCACCACGCTTGCGGATCTGGCCTTGGCGGAGTTTCTCTTGAGAGGGCTGGGGACTGAGGGTTGAGGGCTGGCGAAAGTTTCATCAGCTTGTCGTCCCGGCGAAAGCCGGGACCCAGTTCCTTTTATGCGCTCGCAACGACGCTGGGGCCCGGCTTTCGCCGGGACCACGAGCATGTATTCTCTTTCTGATTCCTGACATCAACCCATGCGCATAGGCCAAGGCATCGACGTACACGCATTCGGACCCGGCGATCACGTGATGCTCGCGGGCGTGCGTATTGCGCATGAGTGCGGCCTCGTCGCGCACTCGGATGGCGATGTCGTCATCCACGCCGCCTGCGACGCCCTGCTCGGCGCGCTCGCGCTCGGCGATATCGGTCACCATTTTTCGCCAAGCGATCCACGCTGGAAGGACGTCGGCAGCCGACATTTCCTGTTGCATTGCGCGGCATTGATGATCGAACAGGGCTACGTGCTGGGAAATATGGACGTGACCGTGGTCTGCGAGCGCCCGAAGGTAGCGCCGCACGTCGAGGCGATGCGGCGCAATCTCGCCGCCGATCTCGGCTGCGCGATCGGCGAAGTCAGTGTCAAGGCGACGACCAGCGAAAAGCTTGCTTTCATCGGTCGTGACGAGGGCATCGCCGCATTCGCAATCGTGTTGCTGCAGCGTCGCCGCGACGCCGAGACGGTCAGGCCTGGCGCGGATCCAGAGTTGCGCGCGCTGGTTGGCCGCCTCGAACCGGATCCGGAAACATGACGGTGGCGCTGCCGTACGCGCATGGCGGACCGCCGATCAGCGGCGTGTTGCGCGCTGAACCCGCCGATTTCCGCGTCGACGAAATCCTCGGTTTCGAGCCGAGTGGGGAAGGTGAACACGCGTTCTTGCTGATCGAGAAAACCGATGCGAATACCGAATGGGTCGCGCGTCAGCTAGCCGCCG
The DNA here is from genome assembly GCA_003142815.1 of Rhodanobacteraceae bacterium. Lineage (GTDB taxonomy): Bacteria > Pseudomonadota > Gammaproteobacteria > Xanthomonadales > Rhodanobacteraceae > Dokdonella_A. The sequence goes on along the minus strand of PLNP01000054.1, from coordinate 8,992 downwards.
CGGCGGGTGTCGTGCCGATGGCGGTTGGCTACGCGGGTTTGAAGGATCGTCACGCGATCACGCGGCAGACGTTTAGCGTGCAGATGCCGGGCCGTGCCGCCCCGGATTGGAGCGCGCTTGCGATTGCCGGCGTCAGCGTACTCGCGGCGACGCGGCACAACCGCAAGATCAAGCGCGGCGCACATCGCGGCAACCGGTTCCGGATTCGCTTGCGCCGGGTGCGTGGTTCAATCCAAGAAGTCGAAACGCGGCTGGCGACGATTCGCGAGCGCGGCGTCCCGAACTATTTCGGCGAACAGCGTTTCGGTCGCGATGGGCAGAACGTCGCGCTCGCCGAAGCGCTGTTCGCCGGCCGCCGCATGCCGCGCCCGCAACGCGGTTTTGCGTTGTCGGCGGCGCGTGCGCAATTGTTCAATGCGGTACTCGCGGCGCGCGTTGCAAACGTGAATTGGGATCAGGCGCTCGACGGAGAGGTCTGGATGCTCGGCGGTTCAAACGCGATTTTCGGACCGGAGGCGTGGAGCGAGGCTCTGGCGACGCGGCTCACCGCGTTGGATATCCATCCAACCGGGCCGCTCTGGGGCAAGGGCGAATTGCGCTGCACTGCCGCCGTGCGCGAACTCGAACTCGCCGCGATCGCAGCGCACGCGACGCTCGCGCGCGGTCTGGAGCGGGTCGGCCTTGAACAGGAGCGTCGCGCCCTGCGGCTGCGCGCCAACGACCTCAACCACGTTTGGGAATCGGATGATTCCATCGTTCTCGATTTCCACCTTGCGTCGGGCGCGTTCGCGACCACGGTATTGCGGGAGTTGTGCGACTGGCATGCGGACACGGCGTAAGGCGTCCGGCGCCACGTTTCTGCAAAAAACGACGTATACCAGGCGCTGCGCAGAGGCCTAGAGTGCACCTGCGGCCGATGCGATCGGTGCAGCGACCGCGCAACGCGGAGGTCGTCATGAAGCCGTTGAAACCGTTGGCAGTGGGTGCAGCTGTCGTTGTTTGTCTCGGGCTGTCGGCGTGCGCGGGCAGCATGGGCCGCAATGGCATTTCCCGCAGTGAACCGTTGGGCCGCGAAATCGATTTGGGCAAGGTGGTCGCCGTGAACCAGTGGGCGGAGCGGCGCGGCGCGACCGTGGTCTGGGTGAACTACCCGGTGCGTCAGAGCCGCGACAGGCCGAGCGGCGGTTGACCGCCCGGGACTCCGGCCGCCCCACGTCTGCTTAGCGCCGCTGCAGCAACACGATCACCGCGCCGGTGCCGCCCTGCGCTGGCCGCGCCGAGGTGAACGCGAGCACATCGCCGCGACGGCGCAGCAGTGAATCGGTGAGTTGCTTCAACACCGGGCCCTGCGCCTTCGAGCGCAAGCCTTTGCCGTGCACGATGCGCACACAGAGTTCGTCGTGTCGATGGCATTCGTCGAGGAACAACCGAATCGCGTCGCGCGCGACCGTGCGGGTCATCTCATGCAGATCGATTTCCGCGCGTACGCTGAACTGGCTGCGGCGCAATCGTTTCAGCAAGTGCGGCGACTGGCCCGCTTTCAGATAGTTGATCTCATCGCCGACTTCGATCGTGGCGGGGTCAAACGCGTGCGTGAGCAGTTCGTCGCGCACGTTCGCTTCATCACGCAAGGCCTGGGCCGGTTCCGGCTGCGGTCGTGGCGACGTCGGAGCGCCTGCCGCCGGCCCCTTGATTGGGCGCACGCAGCCGATCGCCTCGCGGAACAAGCGGGCCGCCTCGTCGGAATCGTTGCGTGCGTTCATCGCGGTGCAGGCTAGCAGAAACATGGCGTCGCACGGCGGCGGCGGAAGTCTGCGCAGATTCTCCAGAAGGAACCTGGATGTACGCGCCAATGCCGGCGAAAGACCTGCGCCTGTCGGGTCAGGGCATCCTGTGACGTGCTGGTGCGATGGCGACTCGCGCTGCGGGGGTTCGAGTGAATCCGCTATCATTCACCGTTCCCACGAGCACATCCCCACGAGTACACCCGACGAAATCGGCGATCGCGTAACGCCCCAACGGCCGCGCTGGCGCGAACGGGTGCAGGAAGCCGCATGCGAGTTCTGGTCAGCAATGATGATGGCGTCGACGCACCGGGCATCCGTGTGCTCGCGCAGCGTCTCGCGGCGTTCGGCGAAGTCACCATCGTCGCGCCGGATCGCGATCGCTCGGGAGCGAGCAATTCATTGACGCTGGATCAACCGATTCGTGCGATTCGCCAGGACGACGGGCACTACCGGGTGTTCGGTACACCGACCGATTGCGTGCACCTGGCGCTCTCCGGCCTGCTTGATCGTGAGCCGGATATCGTCGTCTCCGGCATCAACAATTCGGCCAATCTCGGCGACGACGTGATTTATTCCGGTACCGTTTCCGCAGCGATGGAAGGTCGTTTCCTCGGCCTGCCCGCGATTGCGGTGTCGCTGGTGACGAAGGACCACAAAGGCGAGCATTACGACAGCGCGGCCGACGCGGTGCTGTTGCTGATGCGGCGCCTGTTGATCGACCCGTTGCCGGCCGACACGATTCTCAATGTGAATGTACCGGATCGGCCGTGGAGCGAAATCCGCGGCTTGGCGGTGACCCGGCTCGGTCGTCGCCATCGCTCGGCGCCGTGCATCGAGCAGCTCGACCCGCGCGGACGGCCGATCTACTGGATAGGGCCACCCGGTGATGTCGACGACGACGGCCCCGGTACCGATTTCAACGCGGTCCGCGACGGCTACGTGTCGATCACGCCGATCCATGTCGACCTGACGCGCTTCGAGGCGCTGGAAAAGGTCAGCGGCTGGGTCGCCGCGTTGCAGCCCGGTTTGGACAGCGCCGCATGAGTTCGCTGTCATGAGCATGTCTTCGCGACGCGATCCGGCAGCACGCGGAGCCGGCATGACCTCGCAGCGCGCGCGCGATCGCCTGATCGAGCGTTTGATCGCCGACGGTATCCGCGATCGACGCGTGCTCGATGTGATGCGCGAATTGCCGCGCCATTTGTTCATCGACGAAGCGCTGGCTTCGCGCGCGTACGAAGACACCGCGCTGCCGATCGGGCAGGGCCAGACGATCTCGCAGCCGTGGATCGTCGCGCGCATGACCGAGGCGTTGATCGAGGCGAAGCTGCCACGTCGCGTGCTCGAGATCGGCACCGGCTCGGGTTATCAATGCGCGGTGCTCGCCCAGCTCATCGAGCAGGTCTATACGGTCGAGCGCATCGACGAGCTCTTGCGCAACGCGCGCCGGCGTCTGCGCAAGGTCGCGATCGACAACGTGCGCTCGCGGCATGCGGACGGGCGCCTCGGCTGGGCCGAGGAAGCGCCGTTCGACGCGATCATCCTGACCGCAGCGGGTACCGAACTTGAGGAAATCCTGCTCGACCAGCTTGCGCCGGACGGCTGCCTGGTCGCGCCGGTCGGGCCGGCCGGCAAGCAGACGCTGCTGCGTGTACGCGCCGGCGCGGATGGCTGGGTGCGCGAATCGCTCGGCGCGGTCAGTTTCGTACCCTTGCTCGGAGGCGTTGGATGATCGTGTCGACGCGAGCGCGGCGCGAGGTCTGCGCGCGATGAAGTTGTTCCGTCCGCTGTACGAGCGCGCAATGCGCTGGGCCGCGCATCCACAGGCGCAGCGTTATCTTGCCGTGCTCAGCTTCATCGAGGCGTTCATATTTCCGGTCGCGCCCGAGATCATGCTGGCGCCGATGGCGCTGGCGCAGCCAAAACGCGCATATCGCTACGCCAGCATCAGTCTGGCTGGTTCGTTGCTCGGGTCCCTGGTGGGTTACGCGCTGGGGCACTACGCGTTCCATTGGGTGCAGCCGCTGCTCGCGGACATCCACATGCTGGACAAGATCAATGCGTGGATTGCGACCATGCAGGCACAGATGGCGACGCACTACTTGAGCATGCTGGCGTTTTTGGTGCTGGCCGCGCTGCAGCCGTTCGTGCCGATGAAGGTGGTCACCTGGGCGTCCGGTGTGGTCGGCGTACCGATCGCGCCATTTCTGGGTTGCGTCGCAGTCGGGCGCGGCAAGCGCGTGTTCCTGTTGGCGTGGCTGATCCGGATGGGCGGCACGCGTGTCGAGGATGCGATGCACCGCTGGATCGAATGGATCGGCTGGGCTGGCATCGCGCTGCTCGTTGGTGTGTCTATCTACTTCAAGTTCATCCGATGATTATTGGCATGCAACGATATTTCAGGATTGCGCTGGCCGTCGTTCCGGCCACGCTGCCCATGCTGCTGGCGGCGTGCGCGTCGACGGGTCGGGCGCCGGTCGACGACCTCAGCATCGGCGCGCATGAGCGCACGCCGAGCGTCGCGCGCAGCGAATCGGGATCCCTCTCGCAAGCCGGTCGCAGCTATCGCGTGCAACATGGCGACACGCTTTACAGCATTGCGTTCCGGCACGGTGTCGACTATCGCGAACTGGCGGGCTGGAATCACATCGCGGCGCCGTACACGATCTATGTCGGCCAGGAACTTCGTGTTGCGGCCACCACGCGCACGAGTACGCCGCCCGTCACCACGCCCGCATCGACAACACGTGCGACTGCGGCAGCGTCGGCGCCTGCTGCCACAAGAGCGTCGACGCCGGATGTGCCGACGCCGGAGCCGTTCGAAACCGTGACCGCGCAATCGGCCTCGACGAGCGTGCCGAACCCGCCAGCGCCGGCAGCGAGGCGGGCTTCCCCGCGCGGGCGCCGATGTTGCCCACGCCAAATTCCGTGCGCAGCGACNNACAAATACGGCGGCGGCGGTCGCGCCGGTCGCGGTCGCTGAACCGGCAACCAAACTACCCGTCAGCGCGCCGCCAACGATCACCGCACCGTCGTCGCCGCCGCCGAGCGTAGCCACATCCGGCGAGATCGCGTGGCACTGGCCCGCCGCCGGCCCCATCGTCGGCAATTACGTGGCCGGCGATCCGACCAGGCAGGGCATCGATATTGCCGGCAAATCCGGCGATCCGGTGCGCGCGGCCGCGGATGGAACCGTGGTCTATAGCGGCAACGGCCTGATCGGCTACGGCGAGCTGATCATCGTCAAGCACAGCCCGGCATTCCTGTCGGCGTACGGCCACAACCGCAAGCGTCTGGTCAAGGAAGGCGACCGCGTCAGCGCTGACGAGACGATCGCGGAGATGGGGTCCAGTAGCGCCAATCGCGATTCACTGCATTTCGAGATCCGCAAGAATGGCAAGCCGGCCAATCCGACCGACTATCTGCCACGGCGTTGACAGCGCTAAGCTGCGCGGGTGAGCGCCACCATTCCCGACGAGCCGGATTCCGCGCCTGAAGAAATCCTCGACCTGATCGACGCGGTCGAACCGCAGGATGAGGAGGCGCGCAACTCGACCAGCGCCTATCTCAGTGAAATCGGCTTGATCGCGTTGCTCGACGCGGCCACGGAATGGTCGCTCGCCGAACGCGTGCAGGCCGGCGATGCCGAAGCGCGCCGACGCCTGATCGAAGCGAATCTGCGGCTGGTCGTGACCGTCGCGCGGCCCTACGTCGGTCGCGGCGTTTTGCTGATGGATCTGATCGCCGAGGGAAATCTCGGCTTGATTCGCGCGGTCGAAAAATTCGATCCGGCGCGGCGTCTGCGTTTTTCGACGTACGCAGTCTGGTGGATTCGCCAGTCCGTGCAGGCGGCGATCATGAATCACGGGCGCACGGTGCGCCTGCCGGTACATTTGTTGCGTGAACTCGCGCAGATCCTGCGCGCAGAGCGTGAGCTTGCGGCGCACATGGGCGCCTCGCCGAGTCTCGACCAAATCGCTGCCGCGGCCGGGAAAAGCGTGCAGGAAGTCGCGCAACTCTTCCTCGTCAGCGAGCGTATCGGTTCGCTCGATGCGGCTGCGGAATCGGGTGAACGCGCGCTGATCGGCCACATCCAGGACGGTGACGAGGCCGCGCCCGATGGTGCCTCCGCGTCGATCAGCAGCAAACGGCTCGGGGTATGGATGGCTGGCCTCCGCGAACGTCAGCGCATTGTGCTTGAGCGCCGCTTTGGCCTGGATGGCACGCCGCTGCAGTCACTCGCCGAAATCGGTCGCGATCTAGGCATCTCGCGCGAGCGTGCACGGCAAATCCAGGAAGATGCGCTGCGCCGGCTGCGCAAGTTGTCGCAGGCTGCGAAGGAAGGCGACACGTAATTGCGACTGCGATGCGTTGTCGCCTGCTCCCCCCGCGCGCGGGGGAAGCGACAGCAGATTGCCGGCGGCGATACGCACGTTCCCCATCGTTCCCGCACGCCCGGGGAAGCGAGAGCGAGGTAGCTTATAGGGGTGCGCGTGGCAGCATGATCGCGGCGACCACGCGGCGGCCTTCTCCGGCGAGCAGATTGTAGGTGCGGCAGGCGGCAGCGTTGTCCATGACCTCGATGCCGATGCGCCGCCGCCGCAGCGCGACCTGCGCCTCGCGCGACGGAAATACCTGGCGCGCGCCGGTGCCGAGCAGGACGACTTCAGGGTTCAGCGCGGCGACTGTTTCGGCCGCGGCGAGATCGAATTGCGCGGCGGAATCGACCGGCCAGTTCTCGATCAGGCGATCGGGCGCGAGCAGGAAGCTCTGCGTCAGCACGCGATCGACGAGGGTCACTGCATCCGGCGCACACGCGCGGAAAAACAGGTAGCCTTGGGGGAGTTCGTGCGAAAGCTGCATGATCCGATTATTTCGGCAGGTCGAACTTCGGCTCGCGCGGGTGACGTCGGTAAAGGCAGGCGACGTGGCCAATGGTCTGCACGATCTCGGCACCGGAACTGGCGAGGATCTGCTCGATCGACTCGGCGCGTGATTCGCGGTCGTTGTCGGCGAGTTTCACCTTGACCAGCTCGTGATGGTCGAGCGCGCCGTCGAGTTCCTTCAGCAGGGCCGGTGTCACCCCTTTCTGGCCGACCAGGGTGACCGGATTCAACGCGTGCACAAACGCGCGCAGATAGCGTTTCTGGTGCGCCGACAACGGTTTCGGCTTGGTCGGTGTGGCGGCGCGTCTGGCGGCAGCGGAATCGGTCTCGACAACCCGTCGCGGGGTTGCTTTCGCAGATGCGGGAGCGCGCGTTGCGCGAGAGGGCTTTGACCGCGATGGAGGAGTTGGCGTCATGAACGGAAACCGAATGGAGGCGGGCGGCGCACAGCGGCGCCAGCCGCGCAGGTTATCATGCGCGATACTGTCCACAGAAACGAGCGCGGCATCGCGTTGGGAGCCTTGAGGCGATGGCACGCAGCAAATCCAGCTCGCGCTGGCTGCGGGAACATTTCAGCGACCCGTATGTAAAGCGCGCGCAGGCCGAGGGTTGGCGTTCGCGTGCGGTGTTCAAGCTGGAGGAGTTGATCGAACGCGATCGCGTGCTCAAGCCCGGCATGACCATCGTCGATCTCGGCGCGGCGCCCGGCGGCTGGTCGCAGGTCGCGCGCGAACGGCTTGGCGACAAGGGCCGCCTGATCGCACTCGATATTCTGCCGATGCAGGGTATCGGTGGGGTCGAGTTCATCCTCGGCGATTTCCGGGAGGAGAGCGTGCTTGCCCAGCTGACACAGATTCTTGCCGGAGCCCCGGTCGATCTTGTGCTTTCCGACATGGCCCCCAATTTCAGCGGAATGGCCACGGTAGACCAGCCGCGTTCGATGCATCTGGTGGAATTGGCCGAGGAATTTGCGGCGGCGCATCTGAAGGTGGGAGGCGCGTTCCTCGCCAAGGTGTTCCAGGGCGAGGGTTTTGATCAATTCGTACGGCGCTTGCGCGGCGGCTATGAGCGCGTCAGCATCCGTAAACCGAAAGCCTCGCGGGCGCGCAGTCCGGAGGTTTATGCGCTGGCAACCGGCAAGCTCCCGATGTTGTAGAGATTTGATGTTGCAGAGACGAGAATCAGATACCACATGAACGATATGGTCAAGAATCTGCTGCTCTGGGTGATTATCGCGGTTGTATTGCTGACCGTTTTCCAGAGTTTCAATCCGCATACGGCGGTGCCGTCGGATGTCGCCTATTCGAATTTCACCCAGCAGATCGGCAACGGCGGTATCGCCTCGGTCGTGCTCAGTGCGGAAAATCCGTCGAAGGCGACCGCGAAGCTCAAGGACGGCAATACGGTGTCGACAATGGTGCCGATCGACGGCAATTCGCAGTTATTGGACCTGCTCGGCAAGGCCAATGTCGAAGTGCGCCAGCTGCCGATGGACAACGTGATGCCGCTCTGGCGCATCCTGCTCGACTGGGTGCCGATCCTGATCTTCATCGGATTGCTGATTTACTTCATGCGCCAGATGCAGGCCGGCGCCGGCGGGCGCGGCGCGATGTCGTTCGGGCGTTCGCGCGCGAAATTGCAGGGTGAGAATCAAATCAAGATCACCTTCGCCGACGTTGCGGGCTGCGATGAGGCGAAAGAAGAAGTTTCCGAACTGGTCGAGTTCCTGCGCGATCCGTCCAAGTTCACCAAGCTCGGCGGCAAGATTCCGCGCGGCGTGCTGATGATCGGCTCGCCGGGTACTGGCAAGACGTTGCTTGCGAGGGCGATTGCCGGCGAAGCCAAGGTTCCGTTCTTCTCGATTTCCGGTTCCGACTTTGTCGAGATGTTCGTCGGCGTCGGCGCCGCACGGGTGCGCGACATGTTCGAGCAGGCCAAGAAGCAGGCGCCGTGCATCATCTTCATCGACGAAATCGATGCGGTCGGCCGCCATCGTGGCGCCGGTCTCGGTGGTGGTCACGACGAACGCGAGCAGACGTTGAACCAGCTGCTGGTCGAGATGGACGGTTTCGAAGGCAGCGAAGGCGTCATCGTGATCGCCGCGACCAATCGCCCCGACGTGCTCGATCCGGCACTGCTGCGCCCGGGCCGTTTCGACCGCCAGGTCGTGGTGCCGTTGCCGGACTTGAAGGGGCGCGAGCAGATCCTGAAAGTCCATATGCGCAACGTGCCGGTGTCGAACGATGTCGAGCCGCTGACAATCGCGCGCGGCACGCCGGGCTTCTCGGGCGCCGACCTCGCGAACCTCGTCAACGAGGC
>PLNP01000032.1 GCA_003142815.1 Rhodanobacteraceae bacterium | reverse complement strand
TCGCGGAGGCGCTCTTCCTCTTGTGGATCGGCTGGTCGCGTTTCGGTTTGGCGACCAACAACAATGCCCTCTACACCTTCAGCTTCCTGCTGCTGCTCTACTTTGCCGTGTTCTCCGTGGTGTCCGCGCGCGAGCGCCGCCGGTTCTGGGCGACAATGCCCAGCAAAACCCTCATCGCCGCCCTCATGGCGGATGCGCTCACGGGCACCATTCTGACGTGCGTGGGTCTTCCGGGACTCATGGCATTGCCTTGGACGCAGACGCTCGCGATTTTCGCCTACGCCATGGTCTCGTGTCTGGTCGTGAACGACGCCGTGAAGGTCGTGATGATCAAGTGGCGAGTGCCCACGGCCATCGCTTAGCGTGTGCCTATGCTCGCGCAGCTATTTCTTATCGTGCTCGGCAACGTCAAACGATCTCTCGACGGGCCCTATCGTGCGTTCCGCTTCTTCAAGTGTGCCGACCGCTATCTGGGGGAGGCCGCCGCGCGCTTCAACCGCCGCTTCCAACTGGACGCTCTCGTACTGCGTCTTCTGGTCGCTGCCGCACGCCGCACATCATGGCCAGAGCGCGCGCTCCGCAACGTCAGGTCTATGCTGCGCTGAGGATCAACGCTAATCGGGAATACTGATGAACAAATCCGCAGGCTTTTGTTCGCTTCTCTCATGGTTTGGCTTTGGCGATATCAGCGGTAAGCCTGCGGCGTCCCCTGCTGGACACGACCACGGAGCAAAAGCCCACGGCCACCCGCATGGGGTCATCGACGCCACGATTTCGACGACTACCCGTGGCATCTGGGCAATCAAGTGGTCATTCGTGATCCTGGCAATCACGGCGGCTATCCAGTTTGCCGTTGTCCTCGTGTCGGGAAGTGTGGCGCTGCTGGCCGACATGATCCACAACGTCGGTGATGCGATGACCGCCATCCCTTTATGGATAGCGTTCCGTCTCGCGCGTCGCAAGCCAGGCCCGCGATTCACCTATGGCTACGGGCGGGTCGAGGACATGGCCGGCATAGCGATCGTGTTCATCATCCTTGTCAGTGCGTTTGTCGCCGCTTACGAGGCGACCAACCGATTGATCCATCCGCAACCAATCATCGCCTTGGGCTGGGTTGCGTTGGCGGGCGTCGTCGGTTTCCTCGGCAACGAGACGGTTGCCGTGTTCCGGATTCATGTCGGTCGAGAGATCGAAAGCGCGGCGCTCATCGCCGACGGCTACCACGCCCGCACCGATGGGTTGACCAGCCTGGCTGTCGTAATCGGTGCGCTGGGTGTGCATTTCGGATTTCCGTTGGCAGACCCGATCATCGGCCTGCTCATCACCCTCATGATTTTCGGCATCGTTTGGCAATCCGCCAAAGCCGTCTTCACGCGGGCACTCGACGGCGTTGAACCCGAAATTACCGCCGAAATTCGGCACGCAGCGGAACACATCCCCGGGATCAAACAGGTGCTCGATGTGCGTGCCCGCTGGCTAGGACACCGATTGAATACTGAGCTCGATGTCGTGCTCGATGGAAAGCTACCCCTAAGCGAAGCGGATGCAATCGCAGTGCAGTTCGAGCACGAACTGTCCGAGCATATGCCCGCGCTCTCGTCGGCGCGCATCCGTGTGCGCCCGTACGACGCAACGTCCATCGAACCCCTGGTCGATCACAGCGCCTCCGCCCACGCGGGGCACCATCACGCGCCGTCCCCCGTTGTGGTTCGCGGCGAATTGGCTCAGGGGATCGTGGACATCATCGAGACGCTGCAAGGCGAGCGGCTGCGATTTACAAGCTCGCGCCCGATACCGGGTTTGAACGTTGTTGCAACCATCCAACGCGACAGGCCACAGGGTGAGCTGCTGGAACTGATCGAACTGCAGGGCGAAACCCAGTTTCTCAGCAGTTCGGCCCCGGAAGAGCCACACGAATTCGATGCCGTGTTGCGTTTGCAGTTGGACGGACATTCTGAAGCTCTACGCTTTCATATGACCGAACCGGAAGATCATGGTAGTCACTGATTATTTCAGGATACGTGAAACACTAGGCCGCATTGTCGGCCAAAAAGGGGGCCAGCTCTCAGACGTCGCGACGACAATCACAATGCGGACAAAGCGGATAAGCCATCCCTTGACATCGAGCCGAAATGAAATGAAGCCGTGCATCGTCATCGGACGCACACCATCATCTGAGGACACAAGCGCGAAGTACCCGTTTGAGCCGGTGCCATCCGACTCGATGGCGACGCCATGGACTACGTGTTCCGACCATCGACAGGAAAAGGAAAACTTCCTCATCCTCTGTCCCACGCACCGCGACGCCATGAATCGGAATATCCCGGTCTTCGCAGTGCGGTAGGTGGCGAACTCTCCATAGAAGCGGTCGTCCCACATGCCATAGGCGCCGATGCCGCCGACTTGGCTCCCGAGCACCATGTCGGTCAGCGTACTTGCCGCCGGCATCACGACCGGCGAATCCGTATGGGGAAATCCCCACATCGGCGTGCTGTTGTAGAGGTCCGAGAGCATCGGGCTGTTGTTCAACGTCACGCCATAGGAAAGCTCCTTGCCCGCAAGCGTTGCTCCGTTCGCGTAGCGCACATCGAACATTTCCATGCTCCATTTGCGTTTGATGCCGTTGTAGTTGTACTGGATCAGCGCGCCCGAGTTGTCGGTGATCTTGCCGCCGTAGTACACGCCGGCCGCTTGCACAATGGTCTCGCGATCGCGCGGGAAGCGATCCGACATCGCGCCATCCATGTCGATCTTATTCGTCTCCGTGCGCGACACCTGTAGTAACGCGGATACAGGCTGCCGCTGCAAGAACGGCGCCGCATCCCACTTCTGGGAGCTCATCGCGAAACCGCCCAGTTTGAACTGACGACCAAAAGGCGTCAGTTCCGGGAAGGCCGTGTGACATCTAGCGCACGCGTACCCCGTCAGACGTGCCATGCTCGGTGTCGCCTGCGCGCTCTGCATGGTCAATGCCAGCAAGGCGACAGCTGCAGCAAACGCGAAACAGCCGAATCGGTTCAAGTTCGGCCTGACTCTCGACATGGTGCCCTCCCCGAACAATGAAAATAGACCATCCACTCTGCGCGGAGGGCCTGCGCGAGACGTGGCCTCTTTTTTGCACCCATGAAGTGCTGGCAGTCTTGATCTTTGTCAAATGCTATCGAACTTGCCAACTCGGTCGGTAAACTGGAAGTCATGGTTGTGGATGACGCGGGATCTGACGCGACGCTCTATTGCTTGAGAACGGCATTGACTCTGGACCCTAGTCCATGGTTTAGCCTTGGCGTTAACGATAGGAGATGCTTTCCATGTCCAGTTTCACCATCGGCGAAGTGGCCAAGCGCGCAGGGGTTGGGATCGACACGGTGCGCTACTACGAGCGCAGTCATGTGTTGCCCAAGCCCGAACGCCGTCCGTCAGGCTATCGCCAATACGACGGCGGCGATGTGCAGCGCTTGAGCTTCATTCATCGCGCCAAGGAACTCGGTTTCTCGTTGGATGAGATCCGCGAACTGTTGACGCTTTCGACCGACCGCGAACGCGGCGTGCGAGGCATCAAGGCGCGGGCCGAAACGCGCCTGGCGGATCTCGATGCGCGCATCCGCGAGATGCAGCGCGTTCGGCGATGGGTATGGATGCCCAAGTGCCGCGAGCGCAGGATGCGCAAGAGCGGCCGCGGCCTGCAGGTTCTGATTGAAGCCTGTCCCGGTCACGGGAAATTGGAGACGTGTCCGATCCTCGGTGCACTCACGCGCAAGGAGAACGCATGAACACGCATTCACACCATGACCCTCATCCAAGGCCGCCGGTTTCGATCGACCCACCGACGGATGCGCACAAAGCGACCGATTCGTGTTGCGCGCGCTCGGCGTCCGGCGATGCGAAGGCGGGTCCGGCATCAACGATGACGAGTCATCGCGCATCGGCCGCAGCGGGATCATGTTGCGCCAAGCCGGCGCAGCCATCGTCCAGCGACGTGCTGGACCCCGTCTGCGGCATGCAGGTCGATCCCGTCACGGCGAAGCACCGGACTGAGCATGACGGTCACCCCTACTATTTCTGTTCGAGTCGGTGCCGTGAGCAGTTCGTAGCGGCGCCCGCGCGCTATCTCGAAAAGGACGCTGCGTCGATCGCGCCCGCTCCCGAAGACACGCTCTACACGTGTCCGATGCACCCCGAGGTACAACAAGTCGGTCCGGGCAGTTGCCCCAAGTGCGGCATGGCCCTCGAACCGATGCTGCCGACCGGCGATGAGGATGACAGCGAGCTGCGAGCGGTTCGTCGCAAATTCTTCGTCTCGGCTGCATTTGCCATTCCGTTGTTGTTGATCGCGATGGGGCCGCATCTTTTCGGACTGCATGTGAACGAATCGACCGCGCATCTCATGCGCTGGGCCGAACTGCTGTTGTCGACGCCGTTGGTCGTTTGGGCTGGCGCCTCGTATTACGTGCGAGGCTGGAAAGGCGTGACCGTGGGTTCGCCCAACATGTACACGCTGATCGGACTCGGCGTGCTCGTGGCCTTCGCCTTCAGCCTGGCGGCGACCTTTGCACCATCGTGGTTTCCGCCCGCGATGCGCGATGCGCACGGCATGGCCGGCGTGTACTTCGAGGCGGCGGGCGTTATCGTCGCATTGGTGGTGTTCGGCGAGTGGCTGGAACTGCGGGCGCGCGGCAAGACATCGGCAGCGATCCGCCGTCTGCTCGACCTCGCGCCGAAGACCGCCCGGCGCATCCTTCCCGACGGCAGCGAAGAAGATGTGCCGCTCGACCACGTTCAAAGCGGTGATCTGTTGCGCATTCGACCCGGCGAGAACGTGCCGGTCGATGGTGTCGTTGTCGAAGGGGCGAGCAGTGTCGACGAATCTCTGTTGACGGGCGAGCCGATTCCAATCGAGAAGCACACCGACGATCGTGTCACCGGAGGTACGCTCAATGGCACTGGCAGTCTGAAGATGCGTGCCGAGCGCGTGGGGCGTGACACGGTGCTGGCACAAATCGTCGACCTGGTCGCCAAGGCGCAGCGCTCGAAGGCGCCGCTGCAGCGTCTGGCGGATCGGGTGTCGCTGTTCTTCGTCCCCGCTGTCGTCGTCATCGCGATGCTCACTTTCGGTGCATGGCTGATCTGGGGACCCGAGCCACGTTTGGCGTATGCCATCGTCAACGCCGTGGCCGTGCTCATCATTGCGTGCCCGTGTGCGCTCGGCCTTGCGACACCGATCTCGATCACGGTGGCGAGCGGGCGCGGCGCCGAGGCCGGTGTACTGTTTCGCGACGCTGCGGCGATCGAAGCGTTGGCCCATGTCGATGTGCTCGTGGTCGACAAGACGGGCACCTTGACCGAAGGCAAACCGGCGTTGACGGACGTGCAGGCGGCCACCGGGTTTACCGAGACCGACGTGCTCGCGATGGCGGCTGCGCTCGAAGCGCCCAGTGAACACCCGCTGGCTCACGCGATCCTGGAAGGGGCGAAGGCGCGCCGCGTCGAGTTTCCCGAGGTTGGCGACTTTGCCGCTGTGACGGGTCAGGGCGTGCGGGGCCGCATCGCCGGCGTGGCGGTTGCGCTCGGCAACGCCGAGTTGATGCAATCCGTCGGTGCCGAGCCGGCGCCCTTGGCGAAGCGCGCGGACGAATTGCGCCGCCAGGCCAACACGGTGATGTTCCTCGCTCGGGACGGACAGCTCGCAGGCTTCATCGCCGTGCAGGACCCCATCAAGCGCGATGCAAGCAAGATCCTGGCCGCCCTGCATGACGAAAAGCTGCGCATCGTCATGCTCACCGGCGATAGCGAAGCGACGGCGCAGGCCGTTGCCGCGCAGCTTGGCATTGATGAAGTGCACGCCGGCCAGACGCCGGCGACGAAGGCCGATTGGGTGACTCGGGCCAAGGCAGTGGGCGCGCGCGTTGCAATGGCGGGCGATGGCGTCAATGACGCACCGGCGCTCGCGTCCGCGGACGTCGGTATCGCGATGGGCAACGGCTCCGACGTCGCCAAGGAGAGTGCGCAAGTGACCTTGGTCAAGGGCGAGCTCGCCGGCATCCTGCGCGCCCGGCGGTTGTCGAAGGCGGCGGTACGGAACATCCACCAGAACCTGGCCTTTGCGTTCCTGTACAACACGCTCGGTATTCCAGTCGCGGCTGGCGTGCTCTATCCGGTCTTCGGACTGCTGCTGAGTCCGATGATCGCTGCGCTGGCGATGAGCTTGTCATCCGTGTCGGTCATCACGAACGCGTTGCGCTTGCGTGTCGTCCGCGTCTGATAGGCGGATGATGACAATTTCGCAGCCTCGTTCCGACCTCCGCGTGCAGCGGTAGCCCGTATACGGCCGCGATGCATCGGCCGCGTCCGTCGCATCAAGGGTCAGGTCGCAACGACACTCATGAATGCGACGGACGTAACCCACAGTCACTGAACAGGGCTGGCGATAAAGTGAAGTTCACGCGGCATCCCGCCGATATGGCCAGCACAGTGATGTCGATCAAGCCTGTGCAGCCGTAAAGCGGATGATCGCGTAGTTCGTGTGGTCTTCCCACGTCACGAGGTGCGTAAGCCTGGGGCGTCGGCGCCGATGTGCTCTACTCGTGACGGAGAAAGTCCAGGGTGGGACAGCGCCCACCACGCGGGGCATGCGCGCATTCGTCCACGAGCTGCAGCAGCTCGGCCTCCAGCCGTTGTAGCGACTCCAGTTTGCATCGCACGTCGAGAAGTCTGTGTTCGGTCAGCCGGCGCGTCCTGTCGCAGGCTCGTGTGCCCTTGAGTTGCAGCAATCCGGCAATCTCCTTGAGGGTGAAGCCCATCATCTTGGCACGACGAATGAACTGCAGTCGCGCCACCTCGTTCTCGCTGTAGCGCCGCACGCCGCCCAGCGGTCGCTGGGGTTCCTGCAGCAATCCGATGCGTTGGTAATAGCGCACCGTTTCGACGTGCACATCAGCGGTCAGGGCCAGTCGGCCGATGGTGAGAGCGAAGGTCATGCTTGACTCCGTAGTCAGGTACGGAGGTTAGTATGCGCCCATGAACACGGTGCCCGCCAAATCCTCGCTGCCAGCAATGATCGTCGCGGTGCTCGCCGCGATCAGCGCATCGGTGTGCTGCGTGGTGCCGCTGGTGCTGGTGTTGCTGGGCATCAGCGGTGCATGGATCGCCCATCTCACAGCACTCGCTCCTTGGCGCCCATCGTTCATTGCGGCCACTCTGCTTTGCCTCGGTCTGGCGTTCCGGACGCTTTATGGTCCGTCATCGCGTTGCCGCGCTGAAGGCGCGTGCGTTGAACCGAGCGTCTTACGCCAGCGTCGGCGCTGGCTATGGATAGCGACCGTGCTGATCGTGCTGCTGCTGTTTCCCTATGTCGTGGGCTGGTTTCTGTAGGAGACGATCGATGCACAAGTGGATACCCGGAGTAGTGGCAGTCCTGTGGCTGGGTCTCGCCCGTGCGGCTACGCCCACGACTGTCGTGCTGCATGCGGCGAACATGACCTGCCCGACCTGCAGCGTGACGATTGGGAAAGCGCTGGAACGCGTGCCGGGCGTGACGAGCACAAAGGTCGATCTCAAGAGCGGAATGGTCACGGTGGGATTCGATGCGGATCGCACCACGATATCGGTGCTGGCACGCACGATCACGGACGCCGGTTTTCCGGCCACGGCGGAAGCGCATGGCGGTTGAGTTCATTCTGCAGAGCACGCTGACGTGTCCGCATTGCGGCCATCAAGCCAGCGAAGCTATGCCGACGAACGCCTGCCAGTTCTTCTACGACTGTCTGGGCTGCGGCGAACTGCTCCGGCCCAAGCCCGGAGATTGCTGCGTGTTCTGTTCCTATGGCAGCGTGCCATGTCCGCCGATCCAGCAGCAGAAGTCCTGTTGCGGATAGCCCGTTCGCGAGTCAGCGCACTTGACGCTTCTTGCTTGTCATGGCAGGTAAACGGTCACGTCGCAAGGTGTACGTGCATCGCTTACCGATCATCGCGACGAATCCCGTCACGGATGTTTGTGGCGATGATGGATGTCCGGATAGTGCGGGTGGCTGTGGACGAGCGGCTCGTGCACATGCGGATGCGTGTGCAGTGTTCCTTGCCATCCCGCGGAAAATCGTGAGTGTGTTGATGGTGTTCGTCGTGGCTATGGCGATGGTTGTGGACCAGCGCCTCATGCGCGTGTTTATTGGCAGCGGAATGTGTCAATGCTTTGAGACAGCGGTCGGTCGGAATTTAGTGAGCTTTCGGATTGGCGACGATGGCTGTGGTCTCCTCGGTCAGTGGCGGGTTGATGTAAACCTTGTCCGGCACGCGTGGTGGCTGGGGTAGTCGTCCCTTGCAGCGGAGCGGGTGAAGGTCGAAGGCGGCGCTGAAGGTGAGCGCGCGCGCTTCGGTAATGGCTTGGTGGTGCCCATAGTGGACAGCAGCCGGGGTCATCAAACCGATGCCAGAGTGCCGATGATGATTGTAGTGCTCGAAGAATGGCGCGACGCCAATGCGCGCATGGCCTTTACGGCGTCGACCTGAAACAGGTTGGCGATCGCGTCGTGGTCATCGAAGTCAACGACAACCCGTCGATCGACGCCGGTGTCGAGGACGCGTATCTCGGCAAGGATCTGTATCGCCGCATCATGGATGAATTCCTGCGCCGGATGGAGAGAAAGCGGCTGGGTCTGCGTGGCTGAGCGCAGACCTGTCTCCGCGAATACTGCATTGGTGCAATAAAGGTGGCTCGAACCGTAGGTTAGACTCGGCCAAACGCTGTTCCCTGCACGCGTCTCGGATTCAACGCAATGCACGACACGTCCTCGCGCCACGCGACGGCACTCGCCATTCTTGCCGTCCTCGCCGCGGCCGCCTGCATCGTCGTGCCGGCTTGGCAGCTGCTCGATGGCCCGTTCGGTTGGGCGATCGAGCAGCCGTTCACTTGGCAGGGCGGTCTCGAAGCGCTGGTTCTGATCGGCCTGGCCGCAACCGGTTGCATGCTCGGTCGGCGCTGGGCCCTCCTCGCGCTGGTTGCTCTACCGATCGCGTTCTACCTGCGCCGGCATGCGGTCGATGTGCCACTGCTGATCGATCTCGTGTATCTGGAAATCATCATCGGACTCGGCGCGTTCGTGCGGCGCCTATCCCGGCTGCCGCCGCCGCAGGATGCGCGCGATTATCTGCAGGCGTTCGTGCTCGGCTTTCTGGTCTGGAGCATTGCCGCATGGAGCGCCTCGGCGCTGGATGTCGGTTCGATCAAGGCCTTGCGCTGGCTGACCCTGCTGCTCGCGATTCCCGCTGCCGGCGCTCGCCACACGCCATTCGCGCTTTACCTGTGGCGACGCCTGCGCGCACAGAATGCGGCCGGCCGTTTCTGGTGCGGCGCGCTCGCGGCGTGGATTGCCGTGCTATACGCGCGCAGCAATGTCGTGTTCGGCTACGACTCGCTGTGGTACGGCCTGCGTCCGGAATACGTGCTCGATCCGGGCAACTCGGTGTACCAGCCGCTCGGCCTGGTCGCACCGGTGCACTACTATCCCAAGCTGTACGAAGTGTTCCTGCTGCCAGTCAGTGCGCTCGGCGATACCAGCGTGATCGCCGGAATGACGATCTGGATGCTGGTGCTGGCACTGCTCGCCTGCCGTTTGCTCGCCCGTCGCATCGGCTTGCCAGCACGCGTGCAGCTGCCGGTGCTGGCCTTGGTCGCGACCCTGCCGGCGTTGGCCAATTCCGCGCTGGAACCAAAGCCGGACGTGATCTCGGTGCTGTTCGTGCTGCTCGCCGCCGATGCCGCGCTGACATTCGTGCGCTCGCGCGCAACATCCGAGGCGGCATGGGTTCTGATCTGCGGCGCGCTCGCCTGTCTCGCCAAGCTCACCGCCGTCCCGTATGTCGGCACGCTGCTGCTGGCAACACTGGTCGCCGCGTGGCGCAGCCGCCGATCAAATGCGACTCCCCCAACCGATGCGCGCGCGGTTCGCTTGGCGCTGGCCGCAGCAGCGGCCAGCCTCGTTGTGGCCGGGTTCGTCACGGCACGCACATGGCTGCTGGCCGGAGTGCCGACAATCGTGCAGGCGCGCATGTGGCACACGCTCGGCATGACGCTCACTGCTCCGGCCGGTACGTTGACCTGGGCGCGCCCGGTGGACTGGATGGACGTGCCAGCGCTGATTGTCGATTGGCTGTTCCGGCCACAACGTCTCGCCCATGTCGTCATCGCATGGGTCGGCAACGTCTGGGCGTGGTGCGGGCTGCTGGCCCTTGCCGCGGCGGTGCGCATGCGCAGACCAACGCCGGGTTCCCTCTACACGCACCTGCCGTTGGCCGCACTGATGGCGACAGGCGCCGTGCTCGCGATCGGCATCGGCTATCCCGTGCGCGGCAGCGACGGCAACTATTTCCTCGCCGCACTGTTGCCGGCGATCCTGGTCGGCGCAACTGCGGCGTTCACGCGCCTGGCCAATGCACCCCGCGCTTTCGCGGTCGCGCTCGCCTGTCTTCCCGCTTTCGCGCTGTTCCAGGCCAGCTACTCGTTCGTCAGCGGCGGTTGGTGGCCTGGCACGCGGACCTTCGATCTGGACCTCGAGCGCAGCTGGCACGATACCCGCCGGCTGCGTTGGGGAAAGCTCGAATACGCCGGACTGGCACGCATCGGCGAATATCTGAAGCAGGCGCCGGGCCGACCGCGCGCGGTCGGCTACGCACAGGAACCGGCGAGTTTCTGGCTACCCGCGCGATTCGAGCACTTGGGGTCGATCAGATACTGGCGGCCCGAATATGTCGACGATCCGCAACGTTTTCTGCAGTTCCTGCGCGATCAGCGCATCGACTATCTGATTCTGCCCAAGGCCGACGTGCCGAAAGAGCTCGTCGGCGTCACGCCGGCTGTGGGCGACGCGGCCGAATCGCTCGGCGCCGATGCCGACGTGCGCCGTATCGACGACCGCAACTATCTGCTGCTCGACCTCTCGGCGCGGCACCACCGCGAGCTGGCAGACGAGGTTGCGTCGAAGTCGCCGCACGCACCTGTCACATCGTTGCGATAGCAACCACGCCTTAGCGTCGCCAATGTCGCCGCGGCGTGCCGACTCGTGCGGCTGCCATGCGCGAATACGCCGAACGCGATCGGCTGCGCAGCGCATTCACGAGGTTGGCACGCTTCAACCACGCCAGATCAAGCAGTGGCGCGACGACCAGCCAAAACGGCAGCGTTGCACCGAGGATTGCGCTGCCGCGGGCGCCAGGCACTGCGATCAACCCACCGATGCCGATGACGAGCCACACGCTCAAAAGAATCGGCGCCCACGCCACACGCGGGTTGTTGCGCGCCCGCGAGGCAGGATGCCGGGCCTGTTGCGCAGATGCGCGGCGGCGACGCGATGCGGATGGGGCGGGTAGCGCGAGCGGTGCGACGAGCATGGCATGACTCCTGTGGCGGTTGTCGCTGCAGCCTGCCCGCAGCCGGTCTCAGCGACTGCGACACGCGGCCACGCGACGCGTTTCGCCGCGATCGTCGCCCGCACCCGCCATGCCATAATTCGCGCGCTTGTCGTCGGAGATCGAGTGGAAAACCACATCTTCCTGCAATACGCGGTCGTGCTGCTGCTCGCCGCGGTGATCGCGGTGCCGCTCGCCAAACGCTGGCGGCTCAGCGCGGTGCTCGGTTATCTCGGTGCCGGCGCATTGATCGGCCCATCGGGGCTGCGCCTGATCGGCAACACCGAACAGATCGGCCAGATCTCCGAATTCGGCGTCGTGCTGATGCTGTTCGTGATCGGCATGGAAGTCTCGCCGCAACGCCTGTGGGTCATGCGCCGCAGCGTGTTTGGCGCCGGCAGCCTGCAGGTCATCGCGACCGCGGCGCTCATCGGCGGCGTTGCATACGCATGCGGCATCGACTGGAAAGCCGCGCTGATCATCGGGCTTGGCCTGGCCTTGTCGTCCACCGCGATCGATCTGCAATTGCTGGCCGAACGCAAGGAGCTGACCAGTGCGCACGGCCGGCTCGGTTTCGCGATCCTGCTATTCCAGGACGTCGCCGCGATTCCAATCCTTGCCTTGATTCCGATTCTCGGCGGCAGCCACTCCAGTTCGGTCAATGGCGCTTCCGAGCTGCTCGCGGCGCTGCGCGTGATCGGGACTATCGCGCTGGTCGTGGTCGGTGGCCGCTATCTGCTGCGCCCGATGTTCCGCGCGGCCACCAAAGTCGGTACGCCGGAGGTTTTCACCGCGACTGCCCTGCTCGTCGTGATCGGCACCGCCTGGCTGATGCAACTCGCCGGCATCTCGATGTCGCTCGGCGCGTTCCTCGCTGGCGTGCTACTCGCCGATTCGGAATACCGCCACGAGATCGAGGCGCAGATCGCGCCGTTCCGCGGTTTACTGCTCGGGTTGTTCTTCATCAGCATCGGCATGTCGCTCGACGTGCACATGGCGATGAGCCAGCCGCAGCTCGTCGGGGCGTTGCTGCTGGCCCTGCTCACGCTGAAGGCTTTGGTGCTGTACGCGGTTTCGCGCAGCGCGGCGCGCGAGGGCCACGCGCAGTCGCTCGCGCTCGCGGCGCTGCTCGCGCAGGGCGGCGAGTTCGCGTTCGTGGTGTTCGGCCTCGCCGCCGGCAACGCGTTGATCAGTACCGAGCAACGCGATCTGGCGATCCTCGTGATCACCCTGTCGATGGCGGCGACACCGCTGCTGGTGCGCCTGCGTGCGCAGATCGCGCCGATCGGCAAGGCCAAATCCACACGCGAGTTCGATGCGTTCGGCGCCGTGCCGCCGCGTGTGATCATCGGCGGCATGGGCCGGGTCGGCCAGATCGTCGCGCGCATGCTGAACGCGAACCGGATCCCTTTCACCGCACTGGAAAGCGATCCCGAACAGGTCGACTTCATGCGCCACTTCGGCAACACCGTGTTCTACGGCGACGCCTCGCGGCTGGATCTCCTGCGTGCGGCGCAGGCTGACAAGGCCGAGATCTTCGTGATCGCGACCGAGGACCCGGATTCGAACCTGCGCACGGCGCGCCTGCTGAAACGGCACTTCCCGCATCTCAAGGTGTATGCGCGCGCGCGCAACCGCCAGCACGTGTTCAAGCTGATGGACCTCAACATCGGCACGATCGTGCGTGACACGTTCTTCTCGAGTCTCGAGATCGCCCGCCACGTATTCGAAGGCCTCGGCTATGACCCGGCGACGGCGGCCGACTACGTGCAACGTTTCCGCAAACACGACGAACGTCTGCTTGCGAACCAGTATCCGGTCTATGACGACGAAGCGGCGCTGCTGCAATCCGCACAGGAATCGCGTGCGGACCTGGAACGCCTGTTCCAGGCCGACGTCGCCCGCGACAAGGATGCGTGACGTGCGCGGCTACGCGATCGCCGATGTCGACCTCGCCAGCTTCGACCGCCAATTCCGCGCGCGCTGCCGCGTGCAGTGGCCGGATCGCTATCGCCTGCTCGATGCGCTGCCGGCCGATGCGCCACGTATCGCGCGTGGCGGCGGCGTTTCCTACGTCGCCGCGAGTTTCGGCGGCGACGCAATCAGCCAGGGACTCGGCGCGTTCGACCGTCTGCTCGCGTTCGATGCGGACGCCGGTCGGCTGACCGTCGAAGCCGGTGCGCGGATCGGCGACGTGCAACGGTTCGCGCTCGCCCATGGCTGGTATCTGCCGATCGCGCCGGGCCATCCACGCGCGAGCATCGGCGGCTGCATCGCGGCCGACGTGCACGGCAAGAATCCGGCGCGCGACGGCACGTTCCGCGCGCAGGTGGAAGCAATCGAGCTGACCGCGCCGATGCGCGGGACGGTGGTCGCGAGCGCGAGTCGGAATACGGAACTCTTCAACGCGACATTCGCCGGTTTCGGCCTGACCGGCATCGTCACGCGCGCGACCTTGCGTCTGGCGCGGCCGCCGGCTGCGCTCGTGCTGCGCCGCGTGCCCGTGCGCGATTTCGCCGAAGCCGCGCGCGTGCTGCGCGAGGCTGCAAATGCGCCGGTGCTGTACGGCTGGCACGACGGACGGCCCGGACATTTCGGTCGCGGCGTGGTCCGTATCGGCCTCGCTAGCGATGCGCCCGAAACGAAGCGGGCGATGCTGCCGCGCGCGGGGCGCGACCTGCCGGCCAGCATCACACCGCTGCCATTCGCGCTGTGGAACCGCGCTGGCATCGCGGTCGCCAACACGTGGCTCGGCCTGCGCTGGTGCCGGCCGGGGCAGTCGCCGCTGGCGCTCGCCGACGCGCTGTTTCCGCTCAATGATGCGCGCACGTATTTCGCCGGCTACGGCAACAACGGCATGGTCGAAGCGCAATGGCTGGTTCCGCACGCGCGCTTCGAAGCCTTCGCTGGCGGCTTGGCCGACACCGTCGCGCGCGATCGACCGCTCATCGCGTTGATCGCCAGCAAGTTGTTCGCCGGCGCGCCGGACGGTTTCAGTTTCGACGGCGCCGGCATCGCGCTGGCGATTCAGATTCCGGCGCCGGCCGAATCGCGCCAGCGCGCATTTCTCGGCGCGTTGGCCGAACTCGCGATCGTGCACGGCGGCCGGCCAAACCTGATCAAGGAATCGACCCTCGATGCAGCGGCCGCACGCCGCGCGATCGCCGGCTTCGACGCGGCACGCGCGCGGCTCGCCGCACACAATCCAGGCGGCCTGCACACGTCCGAACTCGCGCGAAGGATCGCGCTGTGACCGCGCTCGTGGTCGGCGCATCGAGCGGGCTCGGCCGCGCACTGGCCAGCGAACTCGCGCGCCGCAAGCACGATCTCTTGCTGGTCGCCTCGGGCCCGCGCGATCTCGAAGCGCTTGCTGCGGATCTCAACCTGCGCCATGGCGTCGCCGTGCGCGCGCTCGCGCTCGACCTCGGCCGCGAAGCCGATCCCGGCGCGCGCATCGCGGCCGCGCTGGAAGGTTTGTCGCCGTTATCCGCGCTGCTGCTGCCGGTCGGCGTATCCCGCGAGGACGATGATTTCTCGCTCGATGTTTCGCGCATCGGCCAACTGCTCGCGATCAATCTGCATGCGCCACTCGCGATCGTGCATGCGCTGCTGCCGAAGCTCCTGGAAACACGCGGCGTGGTCGTGCTGTTCGGCAGCATCGCCGCGATCCGTGGCCGCGGCCGCAACGTCGTCTATGCAAGCGCGAAACGCGGGCTCGTATCGCTGTACGAAAGCCTGCGTCAGCGCCATCGATCGAGCGAGCTGCGTGTGCATCTTTACCAGCTCGGCTTTCTTGCGACCAATCTGACCCACGGCATGCAACTGCCCATGCCGGCGACCGATCCGGTCGTTATCGCGAAGACTGTGATCGACCGTCTCGCGCACGGTTCCGCATGCTGGTACGTGCCGCGCAAGTTCGCGCTGATCGCGCTGGTCGTGCGTGCGCTGCCGTGGACGATCTATCGGCGGATGCGCGGATAGTGAGGGCTGAGGACTGGCGAAAACTCCACTGATCCGTCGTCCCGGCGACTGCGCGCGCAGGAGCGCGCGCCAACAGCGAAGCTGGCCCGAGGGGCGAGCGCCAGGAAGGCGCGAGTCAAGCCGGGTCCCAGCATCTTCGCGGGGACCTGCATGAAAGGTACTGGGTCCCGGCTCGGGCGACGCCCGGCCTGTCCTGAGCTTGTCGAAGGGCCCGGACGACGAGCATCTATTCTATTCCCGAATCCAAAATTCGTATCCCGATTCCCGATTCCTAATCCGGTGCCCGCGCGGGCCGACGCAGGGTCTGGCGCACGCTCGGCAGCGGCGCTCGTTCGGCGCCGAGTTCGGCGGCGACATCGACGTAGCCGAGCAACGCGGCGACGTCGGCCGCGCTGCGCTCGAAACCATCGAGCAGGTCGAGCGGCGCGCCGTGCGCCTTCAGCAGGCGCGCACACCCGTACAGGCCGTGCAAGGCGCAGGCGTGCAACGCACCGACGCCGCGCTGGTCCTGGGTATCGGTTTTGGCCCCGCGTTCGAGAAGGAACTCAGCAAGGCGCAGCAGATGTTCGGCGTCACAGTGCGTGCCCGGTTGCGCGCGCGCGCCGAGCAGAACCAGCAATGCGTCCTGGCCGGCAAGGTTGCGCGCATCCAGGCGCGCGCCGACGCGCAGCAGCAGATCGAGCAGCGCGCGTGCACCCACGCTGTCGCCGCGGTCGAACGCATGCTGCGCGGCGGCGTGCAGTGGTGTGGTGCCTTGCCCATCGGCCGCATTCGGATCGGCACCCGCTTCGAGCAGCGCCTCGGCGATACGTATCTGGCCGAGCGCGGCAGCGACCGTCAGCGCGGTTCCTCCGCCGGCCATGCGCGTATCCGGCGCGACACCGTGATTCAACAAAGTGCGTACGACCGCTTCGCGTTTCGCGCTGACCGCCGCGGCAAGGCAATGAATGCCCGAACGCGCGGCATGCGCAGTGTCGGCGCCTGCTTCGAGCAAACGCACGACAAGTGCGGTGTGACCCGAACCTGCGGCGCGAATCAGCGCGGTCGCTCCCTGTGCGTCTTCGCCATCGAGCGCAATTCCAAGCGCGAGCAAGCGATCGACCGCGTCGAGATCGCCAACCGCCGCGGCCGCCGGCAGGTCGGCGGCGCGTAGTCGCCGCAGCGGCAACCGCCATTGCGTCCAACTCAGCCAATGCGCGAATTCGGGTTGTTCGCGCGCGAGGGCAAGACCGAGCGGCGTTTCCCCCGTTGCGGTCGCGATTTCGGGGTTCGCGCCGGCGCTTATCAGCAGTGGCAGCAGCGGGATCGCGCGCGCGGCATCGGCATTCAACGCGAGGTGCAACGGCGTGCGGCCTTGCGCATCGCGCGCGTTCGGATCGGCGCCGAGATCGAGCAGACGAGCGCTGAGATCCGCGTCGGCATCGGCGACCACAAGATGCAGCGCGCTGCGCTGGCCGGCCGCAGCGCCGCACCAATCGCCGCCACGATCGAGCAGATCACGCGCGAGTGCACGCATCGCATCGCCGTCGGCGCCGTGCGACGCCAGTGCCAACACGCGCGCGACCAAACCGGCGCCGCCGATCGGTGCTCC
The DNA here is from genome assembly GCA_003142815.1 of Rhodanobacteraceae bacterium. Classification (GTDB taxonomy): domain Bacteria; phylum Pseudomonadota; class Gammaproteobacteria; order Xanthomonadales; family Rhodanobacteraceae; genus Dokdonella_A. Next base: position 2,958 of record PLNP01000032.1, on the reverse strand, counting down.
AGCGCCGAACCATTGCGCAAGCGCTTCGGTCGACGGTGGCAGCGCGTCGATCAAACCATCAAGGAGGTAATGCCCGTCACTGGTCCGCGCTTCGCCGCCGAGTCCGCGATTGAGCAGCCAGGCTCGGGCCTGTTCGTGCTCGACGGCGGACAGATCGAGGTAGAGGTCGGCAAGCGCGACAGATGGCCAGTCGCCGAGCACGCTGGCGAACTCGGCAGCCACATTCCAGTGCGCGAAACGCAGCGCATCGAGCAGATGATCGGCATTGGCAGCCTGCGCCGGCGGCAGTCCACCGCCGAGGCTGCTCGGCAGTGGGTAGGCGGCGTCCAGCAAGGCAACGATATGCCAACGCCCCGCGGCGGCGGCGTGGTCGAGCGCGCGCTTGCCATCGGCGCCCGTGCGCGCGCGGTCGGCGCCGAGCGAGAGCAGTGCGCGCACGCTTTCTTCACTGGCGTGGCGCGATTGGCAGGCGATAATCAAGGCGCTGCGATCGCTGCTGTCGACACTGTCGGCGTTCGGCTTGCGCTTGCCGAGCGCATGGATAACGGCGACCGCGCCGGATCGTGCCGCTGCCATCAACGCGGTGGTGCCGCGGTGATCGGCGAGATCGGGATCCGCGCCAGCCACAAGCAGCGCTTCGACAATGCGCGGATGACCGGCGAGCGCCGCGGCCATCAGCGGCGTGCGTTCCAGCGCGGCACGCACATTCACACTGGCGCGCTGCTTGAGCAACAGCTTCACGCCATCGGGGTCGTCATCGGTGACGCCGGCAGCGAGCAACAGGGCTGGCTGCGCATGTTCGATCTCGGGCTTGGCGCCGTGCTCGAGCAGGAACGCCGCGACATTCCAGTTTGCGTTGCTGCAAGCGATCCCGAGCGCCGTCATGCCGTCTGCGTTGACCGCGTTCACATCGGCGGCGGCGTCGAGCAACAGCGCCGCGACGATCGGTTCCGCGCAACGTGCCGCATGGTGCAGCGACGTGTTGCCGGCGGCGTCCGCGATGCGCGCGTCGGCACCGTTCGCGAGCAGAGTCGTGACCGCTTCCGGACGGCCTTGATAACTGTCGCGCGTAGCCGCGATCAATGGGGTGATGCCACCGTGAATCTTGTTCACGTCGACGCCTTTGGCGATCAACGCGCGCAGCAGGCGCAGGTCCGGCAAGGTCACCGCGATCATCAGTGCACTGCGCTGGTCGCGCTGGTCGGATCCTGGCAACGCATTCGGGTCGCCACCGCGCTCAAGCGCCGCCAGCGCGAGGCTGATCTGCGCGGAGTGCGCGGCGCACAACAGCGTTGCATCGAGTTCGGCGCGAGTGACGCCGGCAGGCAGCGCTGGGGTTTCTTGCGTAGTGGTCGCTTGCGGCGCGTCGATAATTTTTTCACGGGGGTGCCGCGCGCTGCGCACGTTCGCCAGCAACGCACGGAGGCAGCGGTTCAAGAGCAAGCCATGCGCCAGCGGCGCGAGAACGAGCGCATACAGCGCGAGCGCCGCGATGCGCACATCGCCGGCGAGGAAGCCGCCGAGTCCGGCCAGCAGCAGGGCGCCAACCGCCAGCAGCAGAAGCCCGATGCTGGCGGGCAATCCGTGGCTGAAGAACAGTTCGTGCTCGCGAGTGAGATGGCGCGCGAATGCGAGCGAGCGGCGCAATGCCGTCAATAGCCACGAGTGATCTGCATCATCCTGGGGATACGCGTCGTCCCAGAGAAACGGCAGCGCGAACGCGGGCCAGATGCGCCAGAGTGCGAACAGCGCGATAACAAGCGCGGCAGACAATGCAAGCGCAGCCGGCATCGAACCATCTCGCGAGAGCCACCACGCCGGTGCGGCAAGTATGGCCGCGACGAACGCCGTATAGACGGTGAGGAGCACGAAATACGCGAGCCCTCGACGCGCGATGCTGCGCGCAAAGCTCGCCTCCATGCCGAACCCGATCGCATTGCAAATGCCGGTCATCGCAATCGCGTTGGCGACCAGCAGCAACACCAGCGCGAGCGGATGGTTGATCGCGCCGGCTAGCGCGAAACACAGCCAGGCCGGGAGGAGATGGCGGAAGGTCAGCAACGACGTATGAAACCGATTGACGGCGCGCTTGGGCATCCGCGTCTCTATGTATCCGCAGCTCGCGCCGCGCCAGCGCCGAGTATATCGGCGCTGGCGCCTGCTGCGGCTAACCGGACGTTAAACCAGGCCGCATGTGAGCACGCGTATAGTCACGACCATATTTGCGTTACCTCCGAACTGCCCGGGAGTGGCGATATGTTCACGCATCGCGTTGCGCCCGTGCTGGCGCTCTTGTTCGCCTTCTTCGCGCAAACCGCGCACGCCCAACTTGGCCCGCCGTATCTCACGCCAGCGCATCCGACGCCCAGCGACACGATCTATGTGAACGTCTTTGGCGGTCCGTGCGACATCCTCGATGGAGGCCCCCTGCCTCCCGTCATCACCGAGCAAGGCAGCGCAATCACTGTTATTTTTTTTGGCGCACACAACACCGACCCGGAGTCTTGCATCTACACCGTTGGCACGCAGACTTCTGGCGTTGGCACCTACCCAGCTGGGTCCTACACGCTCACGGTCATTTGGCGCTACATCGACATCTTCGGAAATTTTGTGGAGCAAAACCTAGGCACGCTACCTTTCAACGTGTCTCCCACCGTTCCGCCGCCAACGCCCATCTCTGCACCGACACTAGGCGGCGTGGGCCTATCGCTTTTACTTCTGGCCCTTACCGGCTTTGCCGCCTCGGCCTTGCGTTCGCGACGCTCCGGCCTGCTGCTCGTTGCACTGGCGCTCTTGCCCCTCGGCGTCCGTGCCCAAGGATCCACAACCCAGTCAAACCATCGAGCTTCTGGTGAGCACCGCGGCCGGCGCGCCGACGGCCGATCAACTGGTGAATTTCTACAGCACGCATCAACATGGACCGCCGCCGTTGCAAGGGTCAATACCCCTCAACCGCTG
>PLNP01000002.1 GCA_003142815.1 Rhodanobacteraceae bacterium | reverse complement strand
GCTAGCGCCTTGTCCCCCAGCCTCTGGGCCGCCGCGTACGACCTCGCCAGGTTCTTCGCCGCCTGTGCCGCCTGCGGGCTTAGGCTCGGGTCCGCCGCTAGCTGGGACCACTTCTGCTGGCTGGACTGCGCTTGCGCCACCTTGTCCTGCNNCAGCACCTGTGGTGGTAGTTCGGCCTCGGCACGCGCCGCCTCTCCGAGAACGCGGTCCATCGCCGGTTCTGCTTCGGCAGGCTCGGTGTGCTGGGCGTCTACTTCGTGGATGTCGGCTAGAGTTGGTCCGGCTGCACGCTCTGGCGCGAGGACGGTACGCTTTGGTTCTTCGACCAACATGCGGTCGAATACGCTACGGATGTCTTCGTTGATCGGCTTGCCGAGGCCTTTGATGGTTTGATAAANNTGCTCGAAGCCGCGCGCGAATTTCTCGTGGTGGGCAGTCTTGAGGTTGCCGTCTGGTGAAGCTCCGACCCATTTCCTGACTGTGGCCGCATCAGCTTTCAGGTCCGCAGGCGCTGCTGGATGCTGTGCGTCGCGGAGTATCTCCTCTAGAAACTGGTGGCCCGTCTCGTGGATGAAGGTCGACGCGTTTGCATCCTTCATTAGCGTGATGATCGGCTTGCGGCCCTCGAGCAGGTTGATCTTGCCGCGCGCGCCCTGGAATAGCGGGAAGCCTTCGCCGGTTGCTGCGTCGCGCAGTTCATCGGTGATGTCGAATTTTTGGATGGGTGCCTGATCTGATTTTGCCGCGCCTTGGGCTGCTGGCTCGCGTCCTTCTTCTACCTTCGCCCCGAACTTCTTTCCGATCTTGTTGAGTGCCTGCGGTATCTTTTCGTCGTACAGCTTCTTGTGGAACTCGCCGCCGATTTTAAGATCGAGGCCGGATAGAGAATTGCCAAGACCGCGATCCATGCGCTCCTTGTTCTCATCCGAGAATAATTTATCAGCCGGTTCCTTGCCGATTATTTCCGAAATTCGTTCAGGTGTTTTCGGATATTCTTCGATCACCTTGCGATTGTTGTGATCGTAGGCCTCAAGCTTATAGCCGATCTTCTCCCCATTGAGTTGATGTGGCTCCAATGTGATTTTCTTGATCTGCTTGCTCAGATCGTAGCGGCCCGCGACCGTTTCGCCGCTATCGACAAGTACGCCGTCGTAGCCGTGCTCGGCGGCGTATCTCACCATTCGCTTGGTCGCCAATTCGTGCCATGATGTTTTGAACGGCGCATCAGGAACGCCGTGAACCTCTCGCGTATCAATATCTTCGAGGCGATTTATGATTTGCTGCTCGCGTGCAAGTTCCTGCGGCGTCATGCTATCTCGTGCGGTAGCAACGTCACGGTCGCCAATCATTTTTTGCCGCTCGGCGATTAGATCGGCCCGCTCTTTGGCAATGCGGCTTTCTATTNNTTTTGGTGCCAGTCGGATTGCTCCTCGTGGATTTGCAGGTATTTTTTATCGCCTATCGTTCTATCGCTGTAGAGGATGTTGGCGACGGGATTGGGTTCTTCCCAATGGGGACTTACAAAATCGGCAGTATCTCCCTCTACTGCGCGCCGCCGCGCCTCGTATGGATCAGTGGTCGGGGTATCTTTTTTCGGCAGCGTCAGCACCATCTCCCTGTAGTTCTCTCCTTTGTTTTTGATGTAGGAGCCGAATTTGGTTTTTGGCTGTTCGCCGCCCATGCGCTCGATGGTTTCGTCGATCATCCTCTTGTGCAGATCATCCATCACTCGCTCTGTTCGAGTGAGGTCAAGATGAAGTGCCGGACGATCTTGGACTTCCCTTTTACCAGTCCACGTTTCTTCTATTTGCTGTCGGAGCGTTCGGGCGTTGCCAACGAGTTCATTCCAGGCAGGGAGATGTTCGCCGCTTGCTTGTTCATCTGGTTTTACATTGTCTCGGTCGAGACCGTGTTCAACTTCCTGCACCTGAATCTGATTGGCGCGAATGTAGTCCTGCACCTGCTGCTTGGTGACGGGACCCTTCTGCTCCTTGAGCCAGTCGGCGATGCCGAGCCATTCCAGCTCCTCGGCTTTGACGCCGGTCGCATTGCGGATCGTGCCGAGCCATTGCTCGGGCGATCCCTTCTCCAGTTTGACGTTCTCGACGGCGCGATCGACGGCGGAATAAAACGGTGCTGCAGGATCGCGCTGCCAGAATTCTTTCTGATTGCGCGCGTCCTCGTCGAACATGCCGCCAGCAGGCTCAGCACCGCCCTGCAACGGACGGTTCGCCTCAAGCTGCGCACGCTGCGCGTCGGTGACGGGCTCGACGCCCGGTATCAGTCCTTGGGGTTTGCCTTCGGCACCAGGCTCTTGCGCTAGCTCGCGTGCTTGCGCAGTACCTTCGCCAGCAACAGGTGCTGCTGGGCCAGCGCCTTCCCGTTGGGCGACTTGCTCCGCTTGAGCTGCCGGGCCCGCGCCTCGTGCTGCTCCGGCGTCATCAGGAACGTCCCAGCCGGGGAGGCTTTCTGTCCTTGGTTCGATCTCGCCTGCGCGCGCGGCATTTTCGTCCTGCTCCATCACCGCCCGTTCCCATGCGACGATCGGGTCCGAGACGCCTTCCTTGTCCATGATTTCTATCACACGGTCGCGCAGCTTTCCAGTGACAGAGGCTGGCGGTATCGCGTCTTCGGTCAGTGCCTGATCGAGCGCGCGTTCGATGTGGTAGTGGCGCTCGGCTGGGTCCTCGGCTT
>PLNP01000057.1 GCA_003142815.1 Rhodanobacteraceae bacterium | reverse complement strand
TTTCTCGACAGCACGCCCTATTCAGTCAGTATCCGCAACAGCTTTTCCCAGTCCTGGCGCAGCTTGCCATCAGTTTCGCGCATATCGCGGATGGTTCGGCAAGCATGCAGCACCGTTGTATGGTCACGCCCCCCGAACGCATCGCCGATTTCCGGCAGGCTGTGTTCGGTCAGTTCCTTGGCGAGCGTCATCGCCATCTGCCGCGGCCGCGCAATCGAACGACTGCGCTTTTTCGACAGAAGATCGGCCAACCTCAGCTGATAGTAGTCTGCCACGGTCTTCTGGATACCGGGCATCGTGATCGCCTGCGCGTGCACGGTCAGCAGGTCGCGCAGGGTTTCCTGCGCGAATTCCAGGCTGATCCGGCGGCCCTCGAAGTTTGCCCGTGCGACCAGGGTGTTCAACGCGCCTTCGAGGTCGCGCACGTTCGAGCGCATGCGTTTGGCCATCAGCACGGCGACCTCCTCGGGCAGCTCCACGCCCTTGATCACCGCCTTGGCAAGCACGATCGCCGCGCGCGTCTCGAAATCCGGCNNGTATGAAAGAACTCTTCCTGGGTGGTGTTCTTGCCGGCGAAGAACTGGATGTCATCGATCAACAGCGCGTCGACGCTGCGGAAGCGTCGCTTGAAGTCGTCCATGCCCTTCTGCTGCAGCGCGCGCACCATGCCGCTGACGAACTGCTCGGAACGCAGATAGAGGATCTTCACGTCCGGCCGGTTCGCGCGCATCAGGTTGCCGGCGGCGTGCATCAGATGCGTCTTGCCAAGGCCCGTGCCACCGTACAACAACAACGGGTTGTACGCGCGGCCCGGGTTCATCGCGACCTGGGTCGCGGCCGCCTTGCCGAGCTGGTTTGACTTGCCCTCGACGAAATTCTCGAACGTGTAGTTCGGATCAAGGTTCGGGATTGCCGCAGCACGTTCGGCAGCGGGCTGCGCGCGCGCCGCGACTTTTGGCGTCGAGCGCGGCGAAGTGCGCGTCCCGACCTGGATATCGATCGCGACTGCGCCGCCCGCAAGGTGTTCGAGCACGGCGACAATGCGATCGAGAAAGCGCTCGCGCACGGTCTCCATCGTGTACGCATTCGGCGCCCACAGGATAAAGCCCGATTCGCTTTCGGCGACCTGCAACGGTGCCAGATAGGTATGAATGTCCTGCGCGCTGAATTCCGTTTCCAGGCGGGAAAGACAGCGTCGCCAAAGCTCGCTCATGTGTCGGTCGTATTCCAGGATGTCGGTCACGACCGAGGAGGATTTCGGCGGCCGGGACAGAAGCCAGAGTCTAACAGCCAGCCGCATCGAACCGCGGATCGCGCCCGTTCGCCGCGCGCGGCTTTGCGGGAGGCAAGCGTTGCCGGCGCCGCTTCCGCAGGACGGGCTCGCTGCGCGTTGCGCGAGTTGACACGACCCGGCCGCCGCTCTACCATCCGCGCCCTTTTCCCCAAGTCACTGGCTTAACGCCCATGGCCACCAAGCGTACTTATCAGCCCAGTAATTTGAAGCGCGCGCGCGACCACGGATTCCGTGCGCGCATGAAGACCCGAGGCGGCCGCAAGGTCATCAACGCGCGTCGCGCCAAGGGTCGCAAGCGTCTCGCTGTCTGACCGACGTCGATCACGTGATCGCGCCCGCCACGTTTCCGCGCGCGGCGCGCCTGCTCAAACCCCAGGATTTCGCCCGACTGCGCAGGATCAGCCGGCATGTCGGCACCCGGCATTTCAGCGCCGAGGTGGCCGCCAATGAACAGGGCGGCCCACGCCTCGGTCTTGCGATCTCCAAGCGCGTGTCGAAAAGCGCGGTTCGCCGCAACCGCATCAAGCGCATCGCCCGCGACCATTTTCGTCGCACGCGCGCCGAGCTCCCCGCTGTCGATATCCTGCTGATCGCGCGCTCCAGCGCCGACCAGGAGGACAACGCGAGCCTGCGCGCGGAACTGGTTCGGTTGTGGCAGCGCATCGCGGCATTCAACGAGGCTGTACATTGAACGTGTCTGGGCGCATCGGCACAATGCGCGCCTGATCAAGCACCCGCCGTGAGCGCACGGCGCCCGCCTTTCATCGTTATCGGATATCGCCGCGGCGACGCGCACCCTGCGCGGCCAAGCGCTAACCGATCGCGATGCACCCTTTGCGTCCATCAGATTCCGCCATGACCAGTCCTCGCAACATTCTTCTGATCGCCCTGCTGTTCATCAGCTATCTGCTCTGGATGCAGTGGCAGGAGGACTACCACCGCGTGCCGGGCCCAGCGGCCACGACCGCGGTGCCCGCGTCGGCGACTGCGACAACGCCGGTGCCGGCCGGCAGCGAGCCGAAAGCCGATGTCCCGACGCCGACAACAACGGCCACCCCGACGGTGCCCAACGTCGTGCCGGCAACGCCGACGGATACGCAGGCGCCGGTCGCGCATGTCGTCGTCACCACCGATGTGCTGCGCGTCGAGATCGATCCCATAGGCGGCAGCGTCGTCGTTGCCGACTTGCTCGGGTATCCGCAGACCGAGGAAAAATCGGCGCCACCGGTGCGCCTGCTCGACTACCGCGATGCGACGTTCTTCGAGGCGCAGACGGGCCTCGTGAGTGGGAATGGCGCGGCGCCCGCTCACGATGCGGTGTTCACCGTTGCGCAGAATTCCTATGCGTTGGCGAACGGCGCCGACACGCTCGAAGTACCGCTGACCTGGACCGATCCTTCCGGCATCGTCGTGCAGAAAATGTTCGTGTTCAAGCGCGCCAGCTACGTGATCGAGCAGCGCCAGGAAATCGACAACAAGGGCGCCGCCACTTGGACCGGCAATGCGTATCGGCAGTTGCAGCGCGTGCCGCCGATCGTCGATACCGCTGGCCTCAAGGGCTACAGCAATACCGAACGCTACAGCTTCGTCGGCGCCGCTTGGTACAACCCGGCCGACAAGTTCCAGAAACTGAAATTCGACAAATTCGAGAAGGAACCGCTGAACAAGAGTTTCGCCGGCGGCTGGGCCGCGATGCTGCAGCATTACTTCTTCGTGGCATGGATCCCGCCTGCTGGCGAAACCGACGATTACGTGACCACGATCGTGCAAACGAAGGACGCGCCGCGTTATCTCGTGCGGGCCGTGTCGCCTGCGATCTCGGTTGCCCCCGGTGCAACCAGGAGCGACAGCGCGCGCCTTTACATCGGTCCGAAACTGCAAAGTACGCTCGACCAAATCGCGCCCGGACTCGCGCTCAGCGTCGACTACGGCATGTTCACCGTGATCTCCGAACCGTTGCACTGGATCCTCGCCCAGTTCCACAAACTCACCGGCAACTGGGGCTTCGCGATCATCCTGCTCGTGCTGCTGATCAAGGCGGTGTTCTTCAAGTTGAGCGAAACGCAGTACCGCTCGATGGCGAAGATGAAAAAGCTGCAACCGCGCATCGCGGCGCTCAAGGAGCGCCACGGCGACGATCGCCAGAAAATGAACACGGCGATGATGGAGCTGTATCAGAAGGAAAAAGCCAACCCGCTCGCCGGCTGCCTGCCGATGCTGGTGCAGATCCCGGTGTTCTTCGCGCTGTATTGGGTGCTGCTGGAGAGCGTGGAACTGCGCCAGGCGCCGTTCGTCGGCTGGATCCACAACCTGACCGCGCCCGATCCGTATTACGTGCTGCCGATCCTCAACGGTCTCGTCGCGTTCGCGACGCAGCACCTCACGCCAACCGCCGGCATGGACCCGACCCAGGCCAAGATGATGAAGTTCATGCCGGTCGTGTTCTCGGTGATGTTCGCGTTCTTCCCGGCCGGTCTCGTGCTGTACTACCTCGTCAATAGCGGACTCTCGCTGCTACAGCAATGGATCATCATCAAGCGCATGGAAGCGGGCGACAAGGCCAAAGCCTGACGGTCGATTTTCCGCATGAATGCTTGAACGTAACGATGCGATGAACGAGCGCGCCGACACGATCGTCGCCGTGGCGAGCGGGCCTGGAGCGGGTGGTGTCGGCGTGTTGCGCGTCTCGGGGCCGCAAGCGGCCTTGCTCGCGCGCACGCTACTCGGCCGCGATCCAAAACCGCGCCACGCGCATTACGCCGCGTTTCGCGATCGTGATGCCGCCGTGCTCGATCGCGGCTTGCTGCTATGGTTCCCCGCCCCGCATTCGTACACCGGCGAAGACGTGCTCGAGCTGCAGACGCACGGCAGCCCGGTCGTGCTGCGCCTGCTGCTGGCGCGCTTGATCGAACTCGGCGCGCGCCATGCGCGACCGGGCGAGTTTTCCGAACGTGCGTTCTTGAACGGCAAACTCGACTTGGCCCAGGCCGAAGCGGTCGCCGATCTCATCGCGAGCGGCTCCGAAACGGCCGCGCGTGCCGCACAACGCAGCCTCGACGGCGCGTTCTCCGAACGCGTCCACACACTGACTGCGGCGGTCATCCACCTGCGCGTCTGGATAGAAGCCGCGATCGATTTTCCCGAAGAGGAAATCGATTTCCTCGCCGCGCCGGAACTCACCGAAAATCTCGATACCGTCCGCACGCAACTTGCCGACCTGCTTGCCGCCGCACGGCGCGGCGTGCGCCTCGCCGACGGCCTGCACGTCGTCATCGTCGGCCGACCGAACGTCGGAAAATCGAGCCTGTTGAATGCGCTCGCGCAAAGCGAACGCGCGATCGTCACCGAGATAGCCGGCACTACGCGCGACGTGCTGCGCGAAACGATCGACCTCGACGGCATCGCGCTCACGCTGGTCGACACCGCCGGCTTGCGCGAAGCAGGCGACGTCGTCGAACGCGAAGGCATCCGCCGCGCGCGTGCCGAACTCGAACGCGCCGATCTTGCGTTGCTCGTCACCGACGATGAATACGCAGCCAGCGATCTCGCCATGCTCGCCAATCCTCCCGCAAACGCGGCGCGCATCGTCGTCCACAACAAGATCGATCTCGGCGATGTGCCACCGCACATCGACGTGTGCGAGTGCACCGTGAACATCTGGCTCTCCGCGCACAATCGCGCCGGCCTCGATCTCCTGATCGCCGAACTCAAGCGCCACGCCGGCCACGGCGAGCAAGCCGAAGGCGCGTTCACCGCGCGCGCCCGCCATGTCGCCTCGCTCGAACACGCGAAGCACCACCTTGCCCTCGCCGCGGACGCGCTCGGCGTCCAACGCGCTGGCGAACTCGCCGCCGAGGAACTGCGATGGGTGCAACAACACCTTGGCGAGATCACCGGAGAATTCAGCAGCGACGACTTGCTCGGTTCGATCTTCAGTTCGTTCTGCATCGGCAAGTAGCGGCGTCGTCGCGCGCGCGGATGATGCTTGAGAACTCGCGACACGCCCCAACCAAGAGACACCGGATGGAGAACCCGCCGGAGATGATCATGATCGACCTGCATTATTGGCCGACGCCGAACGGCCACAAGATCACCCTGTTCCTCGAAGAAACAGGCATGCCCTATGAAATCAAGCCGGTCGACATCGGCAAGGGCGCGCAGTTTGAACCGGCCTTTCTTGCGATCGCGCCGAACAATCGCATGCCGGCCATCGTTGACCGCGCGCCAGCCGACGGCGGCGAACCGATCAGTATCTTCGAGTCGGGCGCGATCTTGCTGTATCTCGCCGACAAGACGAAACGTTTCATTGCGCAGGATTTGCGCGGCCGCGTTGCGGCGACCGAATGGCTGTTCTGGCAGGTTGGCGGGCTTGGGCCCATGGCCGGCCAGAACCATCACTTCAACCGCTATGCGCCAGACAAGATTCCGTACGCTATCGAGCGCTACGTGCGCGAAACTGCGCGTCTCTATGGTGTTCTTGATAGACGTCTGGACGGCCGCGCGTTCGTCTGCGGTGACGATTACACGATCGCGGACATGGCGTCGTATCCGTGGATCGCTTCGCACGAGGCACAGCAGCAGAATCTCGCCGACTTCCCGAACCTGAAGCGCTGGTTTGAGGCGATCAAGGCGCGTCCGGCGACGCTGCGCGCCTACGCGAAGGGTGATGCGATCAATCCACCGAACGGCGCGTCGATGAGCGATGAGGAAAAACGCATCTTGTTCGGCCACGGTGCCGCGCGCTGAGCCACGCCTCGCTCCCCGCGCGCCGGTTCGGCACGTTCACGGCGAAGCGGTTCTGCGGATCGCGCACGAGCGCATCCGGGCCGGGCCTATTGCTTCGGTCGATCATCCGATGCTGGAGATCGAAGGCGACGCACTGGTCGCGCCTACATTCGGCTCGCGCTGTCCAATTCGTGCAGTTCCGACGTCCTTCAGGGCCGCGCTCGACGGCGTGCATCGCTTGGCGCTTCGCGGAGGCTGCGTTCTAATGCCGGTTCATTCCGGGAATCCTTCATGTACCGACTGCTTCTTGCCGCGCTGCTGGCGCTGAGCCCCCTCGTATGCGCCGAACGCCTGACCATCGATCGCATCTTTGGCGATCCCGATCTGAACGGGCCGAGCCCGCGCACGCTGAAGATTGCGCCGGATGGCAGCCGGGTCACGTTCCTGCGCGGACGCGACAATGACCAGAACCAGCTCGATCTCTGGGAATACGAGGTCGCCAGCGGCAAGTCGCTTCGCCTCGTCGATTCGATCGCGATCGGCGAACAGAACGAGCTTTCGGACACCGAGAAAGCGCGTCGCGAGCGCGAGCGCATCGCGCAGCTCAAGGGCATCGTCTCGTATCGCTGGGCGCCGGACAGCCGCAAACTCCTGTTCAGTGTCGGTGAGCGGCTCTGGCTGTACGACGTCGACGCGAAACCCGGCAAGGAACTGCGCGCGCTGACGCCGAAAGGCTTCGAGGTCAGCGATGCGAAGGTGTCGCCGCGCGGCGGCTATGTCTCGTTCGTCAGCCGGCAGAACCTGTACACAGTCGATCTCGCGAGCGGCCTAATCTACCAGATCACCCGCGACGGCAAGGGAGCGATCCGCAACGGCGAGGCCGAGTTCGTCGCGCAGGAGGAGATGGCGCGTTCGACAGGCTACTGGTGGGCGCCGGACGATTCGGCGCTCGCCTACGAGCGCTACGACGAATCGAAGGTCGACGAGGTCAAGCGCACCGAGGTCTACGCGGACCGCAGTGAGACGATCAGCCAGCGCTATCCGGCCGCGGGCCGGCCGAATGTCACGGTCAAACTCGGCCTGGTCAAGCCGCTGGGTGGCGCCACGCGCTGGATCGATCTCGCCGACAATGCGGACATCTATCTCGCACGCGTCGAGTGGCTGCCGGATTCCAAACGCGTCAGTTTCCAGCGCGAGAGCCGCGACCAGCGCCGCCTCGACCTGATCGCGGTCGATGTCGTCACGCTGCGCCAACAGACCTTGCTGACCGAGACCAGCAAGACGTGGATCAACCTCAACGACTGCCTGCGTTTCCTCAAGAATGAGGACGCTTTCATCTGGGGCTCCGAGCGCGATGGCTACAACCACCTGACTGTGTTCGGCCTCGACGGCAAGCGGCGGCGGCCGCTGACCCGCGGCGACTGGGACGTCGACAAGCTGCTCGCGCTCGACGAGAAGAGTGGAAAGGTATACTTCGCCGCGAATCGCGACGATCCGCTGCAGAGCCAGGTCTACGTGGCGCGGCTCGACGGCAGCGATGCGGACAAGACCGCCCGCCTCAGCCAGGGCGAGGGCTGGCACGACGCGGTGTTCGGCGAGAATGCGGCCGCGTACATCGATACGTTTTCCAATCCCGCCACGCCGCCGCAAGTCTCGCTGTACGGGGCCGACGGCAGCCGCATTGCCTGGATCGAACAGAACGAACTGAAACCGGGCCATCCGTACTGGCCGTACCGCGACAGCCTCGTCGTGCCGGAGTACGGCAAACTCAAAAGCGAGGATGGGCAGGACCTCTACTACCGTGTCTACAAGCCGCTCGGCTTCGACGCAAGCAAGCGCTATCCGGTGTTCATGACCTATTACGGTGGCCCCGGCAGCCAGTACGTCAAGCGCAATTGGGGCAACCATTTCGAGCAATACATGGCCGAGCACGGCTATGTCGTGTTCGCGATGGACAACCGCGGCTCGCCGCGACGCGGCCGTAGATTCTCCGACGCGGTCTTCAAGCAGCTCGGCAAGCCCGAGATCGCCGACCAGCTCGCCGGCATCGCCTGGCTGACATCACAGCCGTGGGTCGACGGAAAACATGTCGGCGTGTTCGGCTGGAGCTATGGCGGTTTCCAAACTCTGATGCTGCTCGCGAAGGCGAGCGAGCAGATCGCCGCCGGCGTCGCGGTCGCGCCGGTCACCGACTGGACCCTGTACGACACCCACTACACCGAGCGCTATCTCGATACGCCACAGCACAACCCGCAAGGCTATGAACTTTCCGGTGTGCTGCACTGGCTCGACGGCCTGAAGTCGCCGCTGCTGCTCGTGCACGGCATGGCTGACGACAACGTGCTGTTCGCGAACTCGACCAAGCTGATGGCGGCATTGCAAGAACGCGGCACGCAGTTCCGCCTGATGACCTATCCGGGCGCCAAGCACGGCCTATCCACGCCGGCGCTGAAGAAGCACGTCTATACGCTGATCGCGAATTATTTCGACGAGATGCTGAAGCCTTGCAAACACGCGGATGCATGCCGATGAATGTTCGTGAAAGCTGGATCCTGTTTGCGCTCGGCTCCGCGTTCTTCGCGGGACTCACCGCGCTGTTCGGCAAGATCGGCGTCGCCGGCATCAATTCGAATCTCGCGACGTTCATTCGCACGATCGTGATCCTCGGCGTCACCGCGGCGATCCTGTCGCTGCGCGACGAGTGGCGCCCCATGGGCCCGATCCAGCCGAAGACCTGGCTGTTCCTCGTGCTCTCCGGCATCGCCACCGGGTTCTCGTGGCTGTGCTACTACCGCGCGTTGCAACTCGGGCCCGTCAGCAAGGTCGCGCCGATCGACAAGCTCAGCGTCGTGTTCGCGATCCTGCTCGGTATTCTGTTCGTCGGCGAGGCGTTGACCTGGCCGGTCGCGATCGGCGGCGGACTGATCGTCGCGGGATCGATCGTGATGATCGCGTTCTGACCCTGAGGTATCGAAGGATCGAAGAATCAGGGCGAACGGTATCCTGCTAGAACTTGCCGGCCTGATAGTCGCGGATGGTCTCGACGATCTGTTCGGGTGTGTTCATCACGAACGGGCCATAGCGCGCGACTGGCTCATTGAGCGGCTTGCCGGCGACGACGATCAAACGCGTCGTTTCGGTGCCGGCCGTGATCAACAGTTTCTCGCCATCACGTTCGAGCACGGCGAGCTCGCCGCGTTCGATGCGCTTCGCCGCGTCGGCCGGGCCGAGCTCGGCGGTGTCAGCGTAAACATAGGCGAACGCGTTGTGACCGGCTGGGATCTTGACCGCGCAGTGCGCAGCGGCCGCGAGTTCGATGTCGAGATAAAGCGGTTCGACCGCGATGCCGCTGACGGGTCCGACGGTGTCGCCGAAGCGTCCGGCCAGCACGCGCACGCGCACGCCGTCCGCCGCTTCGACGGTCGGAATACGCTCGGGCGCGATGTCCTGGTAGCGCGGTGCGTTCATCTTGTCGCCGGCCGGCAGATTCACCCAGAGCTGGAAACCCCACATCAGGCCGTCTTCCTGCTCGGGCATTTCCGAATGCACGATGCCGCGGCCGGCCGTCATCCATTGCACGCTGCCCGGCGTCAGCAGGCCGGAATTGCCTTGGTTGTCGGCGTGGCGCATGCGCCCGGCGAGCATGTAGGTGACCGTCTCGAAACCGCGGTGCGGATGACTCGGAAAGCCGCCGATGTAGTCGGAAGCGCTGTTCGAGCGGAACTCATCGAGCAGCAGGAACGGATCGAGCATGTCGAGGTCGCGCTGGCCGATGAGGCGGGTCAGCTTGACGCCGGCGCCGTCCGAGGTCGGCTGGCCGCGGAACACTCGCGCGACGCGGCGGCTGGTGGTCGTGGCAGTTGCATTCATGGTGAATCTCCTGGATCGGATGCGACCCAAGATGCGGCTGTCGCCGTGCGCGCACAAGCGCCGGTGCGTGAACGCAATGGAGTGGTTGGGCGAACGATGACCTTGCGCAACGCGGTGCCGATGAGAACTCTGTAGGAGCACCTAAAGAGGGTGCAAGCGGTGCAGCCGCGACAAGCCCTCCGTATCGTCGCGCCGGTCGCGCTTGCAGCGCCCCTACAAAAGCGCGCGCCTTTGGAGCGGCGCAGCCGCGACCGATTGCCAATACGTCGGGAAAAGAAGGTCGCGGCTGCGCCGCTTGCACCCTCTTTAGGTGCTCCTGCGACAGCGCGATCAACGCTATCGGATCAATGCACCCAGCGCCCACCACGGTGGCGCGGGGGCGGTTGATTTGGGTTCGCGGGCGGCACGGAGCGCTCATCCGCCGACAGCGGATGGTCGCGCCAGTACTCGGCCACCGCGGCGACGGTGGCCGGAATCTGGGCGAGGCAATCGTCGTAGTCGTCATCGCCAAGCGGCGCGAACTCCGCGTCGCTCTCGAACACGCCATCGTCGATCGCGAGCGCGATGATCGGCCCCAATAGTTCCATCAGTTCGGAATCGTGTCCGAGGCGGCCTTCCCAGGCGGACGTGCGCAGGTCGATGCCGCGCGAGAAGCCTTCACACCAGCCGTGCGCGGTGAACGCGGGCGGTCCTTCCTCGGCATCGAGTTCGCCGAGGATCGGTTCATAGGTGCCTGTCTCAAGCTCCGGCGCGATCGCGTCGTTGAGGCGCGCGAGCAGGATCAACACGCGTTCGCCCAGCTGCGGGTCGAGGAACGGTGCGTGCAGGATTTCCGGCAGCCACTCCTCCGGCTTGGCCAAAAGGGGGCCGATCGCGAGCGCGGTCAGGAAACCGTGCACGCCATCGAGCAACAGATCCTCGCCATTCGCGTGTGCGCGCAGGAACTGGTCGAGTTCCTCCAGCTCATTGTCGGTGGGTGATACCAGCCAGTCAGCGGCCATCGTCGATTTCCAGCAAAACGGGGGTGTGATCCGAGGCGCGTTCCCAGCTGCGCGGCTCGCGATCGATCGTGGCGACGCGGGCGTGTGCGCGCAACGCGTCACTGATGAGAATCAGGTCGATGCGCAGACCGAGATTGCGTCGGAACGCGGCCTGACGGTAATCCCACCAACTGTAATGGCCGCTGTCGGAGGCAAACAGGCGGAAGCTGTCGGCGAGGCCGACGTCCTGCATGCGCTGGAGCGCCTCGCGCTCCGGCGTCGAGCACAGGATCTGCTCGCGCCACGCCACCGGATCGTGCACGTCGCGATCGTCCGGCGCGATGTTGAAATCGCCCATCACGACGAGGCGCGGATGGCGGCGGATCTCCTCACCGAGGAATGCGGTGACCTTGGCGAGCCAGTCCAGTTTGTAGGCGTATTTCTCGCTGCCGACGGACTGCCCGTTGACGACGTAGAGGTTGACGACGCGGACGTCGCCGACGGTTGCGGACAGGATGCGCCGCTGCGGATCGTCGAAGCCGGCGATGCCGTGTTCGACATCGGTGATCGGCGTGCGCGCCAGGATCGCGACGCCGTTGTAGGTCTTCTGCCCCGAGAACGCGGCGTGATAGCCGGCGGCTTCCAGCGCGGCGGCCGGAAACTTCGTGTCCTCGAGTTTGGTTTCCTGCAGCGCGAGCACATCCGGCTGCACCTGCGCGCACCAGCGCTCGACATGCGGCAGGCGCACATTCAACGAATTGACGTTCCAGCTCGCGAATTTCATCGTGCAATTGTAGCGGACGGCATGCCGCGCTCGTTACGCTGTACGGCGGCACCGATCGATTCGGCACTCAAATAGTTTGAGTGCGCTCCGCTTGCCCTCCTCTGCGCCAGCGGGGAGGGCAAGAGTGGGGGAATTGATTCGGTTGCTGAATCCGAATTCATTCCGAATCAATAGGGAGAGCAAACGATGGTCGAGATCGATCTGCGCAGCGATACGGTAACCCGACCGGGCGAGGCGATGCGTGCGGCGATGGCGGTGGCGCCGGTCGGCGATGACGTGTATGGCGAGGATCCGACCGTACAGCGCCTCGAACGGCGGCTCGCCGACGAACTCGGCTTTGCGGCCGGGCTGTTCGTGCCGAGCGGGACGCAGAGCAATCTGGTCGCGCTGATGAGCCATTGCCGGCGCGGCGACGAATACCTCGTCGGCATGGAGGCGCACACGTACAAATACGAAGGTGGCGGCGCGGCCGTGCTCGGTTCGATCCAGCCGCAGCCGATCGTCCAGGCCGAAGACGGCAGCCTGCCGCTGGATGCGCTGGCCAAGGCGATCAAGCCCGACGATCCTCATTTCGCGCGCACGCGTTTGCTTGCGCTCGAGAACACCTGGCACGGTCGCGTGCTGCCGCAGGACTATGTCGTCGCCGCGGCCGACTGGGCGCACTCGCGCGGCCTGGCCGTGCACCTCGACGGCGCGCGGCTGTTCAACGCGGCGATCGCGAGCGGCGTGCCGGCACGCACGCTCGCGGCGCCGTTCGACAGCGTTTCGGTCTGTCTGTCGAAGGGACTCGGCGCGCCGGTCGGCTCGGTATTGCTCGGCTCCGAGACGCTGATCGGGCAAGCGCGGCGATGGCGCAAGATGCTCGGCGGCGGCATGCGGCAGTCAGGGGTTCTCGCGGCAGCGGCGATCTACGCGCTCGATCACCAGGTCGCCCGACTCGCCGAGGACCACACACGCGCCGAACGCCTCGCTGCGGGGCTGCGCGGCATCGACGGCATCCGCGTGCTCGGCCAGTTCACCAACATGGTCTTCATCGATGTCGCCGCCGCGCGTCTGCGCGCACTCGACGCGCATCTGCGTAATGCGGGCGTGCGCGTGAGCATCGGTTATCTGCCGACGGTGCGCCTGGTCACACACATCGACATTGACGACGCGGCGATCACGCATGTCATCGACGTCTTCCGCACGTTCCCAGGACCTGCTTTCAACGCGTAGCGAGCGCACTATCGATGCTGATGTTTCCCTACTTTATTGCTCCGTGACGTACCGCTCGATCAGTATGTTGGAGCTCGAAGGAGGGTTCTTTTACTCCCTCTCCCCCAACAGCTTCATCGTTGGGGGAGAGGGCTTTCAAGGCTTTGGCGGCATCGCGACATGAAGATGTCTGCATCCGTTCCGGCTGAACCCTTCGACTGTCCTGAGTACAGTCGAAGGGTTCAGGGCGAACGGTAAAAGCTCCACGTGCATCAGTAGTGTCGGGAGCAAATTCTCGGGCAGCCAGACCGTAACTGCGCAACAGCGCGTCGGGTTTCGGTTCGCGGCCGCGAAATTCGACGAAGCTTTCCAGCGCAGGTCGCGAGCCGCCGACGGCGAGGATCGCGCGGCGATATGCCTCGCCGGTCGCGCGGTCAAACACGCCCGCTTCCTCGAAGCGCCCGAACGCGTCGGCCGACAGCACCTCGGCCCACAGATAGCTGTAGTAACCCGCGCCGTAGCCGCCGGCGAAGATATGCGTGAACGCGTGCGGGAAACGCTGCCATGCCGGCGGCTGCAGCACGGCGACTTCATCGCGCACCTGGCCGAGAATATCGAGCGCGCGTGCGCCGAGTTCCGGGTCGAATTCGCGATGGATGCGAAAATCGAACAGCGCGAATTCGAGTTGGCGCACGAGGAACAATCCGGCGTGGAAATAACGCGCGGCCTGCATGCGGGCGAACAGTTCGTCCGGCAATCGTTCACCGGTCTGGTAATGACGAGTGAACAGATCCAGCGCTTCGCGCTGCCAGCCGAAGTTCTCCATGAACTGGCTCGGTAATTCGACCGCGTCCCACTCGACGCCGGAAATGCCGGCGACGCCGGGATAGTCGACCTCGGTCAGCATGTGATGCAGGCCGTGGCCGAACTCGTGAAACAGGGTCAGCACGTCATCGTGGGTCAGCAGCGAGGGCGTGGTCGCGGTCGGCGGTGCGAAGTTGCAGGTCAGGAACGCGACCGGCAATTGGGTGTGGTCGTCGCGCCGGAAACGATTGACGCAGACATCCATCCAGGCGCCACCGCGCTTGCCCGTGCGCGCATAGAGGTCGACGTAGGCGCCCGCGAACACACGGCCATTGGCATCGAGCAAATCGTAGTAGCGCACGTCGGGATGCCAGACATCGACATCGTCGCGCTGGCGCAGCGACACGCCGAACACGCGTTCAGCGATCGCGAACAGGCCGCCGATCACCGCGTCGAGCGGGAAGTACGGTTTCAGTTCCTCTTCGTTCAACGCGTATTTGCGCTCGCGCAACTTCTCCGACGCGTAACCGACATCCCACGGTTGCAGATCGGCGATACCGAGTTCGTCCGCGGCGCAGCGGCGCAGCTCTGCCAGCTCGCGCTCCGCGGCCGGCTTCGCGCGCGCGGCGAGGTCGTGCAGGAACGCGAAGACCGCGTCCGGCGACGGCGCCATCTTGGTCGCCAGCGATTCCTCGGCCGCATCCGCAAACCCAAGCAACTGCGCGGCTTCGTGGCGCAGTGCGAGGATCTTCCCGATGCGCGCGGAGTTGTCGAACGTGCCCGCGTTCGGACCTTGATCCGACGCGCGCGTCTGATAGGCGCGATAAACGCGCTCGCGCAAGGCGCGGTCGTCCGCATAGGTCAGCACCGCCTGCACACTCGGTTGCTTCAACGTGGCCAGCCAGCCGTCGAGTTTCTTTTCCTCGGCGTATTGGCGCAGCACCGCGCGGCCGGATTCCGGAACTCCGGCGAGTTGCGGCGCATCGGTCAGATGCTCGCTCCACGCGTCGGTCGCGTCGAGCACGGCTTCCTCGAACTCGGTCGCGAGCGCGGCGAGCTCGTTCGCGATTTCGCGAAAGCGCGAACGAGCCGGTTCCTCGAGTGCGACACCTGACAGGCGGAAATCGCGCAGCTCGTGTTCGATCAGCGTGCGCGCGGCGCGCGGCGCCGCCGCCGTATCGCGGCGCGCGGCAACGGCCTTCACCGCCGCATACAACTCGCGGTTTTGGCCGAGCTCGCTCGCATGTTCGACGATCTTCTCCTGTGCCGCGGCGTACGCCTTGCGCAGCTCCTCGGAATCGGCGACGTCGTGCAGATGCGACACCGGCGCCCAGACATGATTGAGGCGATCTTCGAGTTCCTCGCCGAGCAGCATGACGCTCGCGAAGTCGCGGGGCGTAGCGGACGCGAGCAGCGCGTCGATATGTTCACGATAGTCGGCAAGCACGGCGTCGACCGCCGGTGCGACATGTTCGGGGCAGATCGCGGAGAAACGCGGCAGGCCGGTGGTCGCGAGGAGCGGATTGTCGGTCGTCATGGATACGGAACCAGGCGGGATGACCCGACAACGTGGCGTGCGGCGCACGCAAAATCAAGCGTTGCAGCGCCCGGCAGACGCCGTCGACAGCAGCGGATGCCAAGCCGGCGCGAATCCTCTACGCTCAGACGATGAATATCCGACCTTATCAAGGCATCACCCCGCGCCTCGGCGCAAACGTCTACATCGATCCCGCCGCGCACCTGATCGGCGACGTCGAGATCGGCGACGACGCCTCACTGTGGCCGTGCGCGGTGGCACGCGGCGATGTGCACACCATCAAGATCGGCGCGCGTACGAACGTGCAGGACGGCGCCGTGCTGCACGTCACCCACGACGGCGAACACACCGCAGGCGGCTTTCCGCTCGTCATCGGCGCCGACGTCACGATTGGCCACGCCGCGGTCGTGCACGCCTGCACGTTGATGGACGCGTGCCTGATCGGCATGCACGCAACCGTGCTCGACGGCGTCGTCGTCAACCGGCACAGCATGATCGGCGCCGGCGCGGTCGTCACCCCCGGCAAGATCGTCGGCGAAGGCGAACTCTGGGTCGGCAATCCCGCGCGCTGCGTGCGCCAATTGTCGGATGAGGAGATCGAGCGGCTGTACTACTCGGCGCGACATTACGTGAAGCTCAAGAACCGCTATTTGGCCAACGGTTGAGCGAAAACCTGGATAGGAGATCGTCACCGATGGCGTTCAAGTATGGCGAACGGCGCAAGTGGGAGGTGACTCTGGTGGGCGGCAGGGCGACTATCCGCGAGGTAAAAGGCCATCTCGCAGCGACCAATCGAGCATGCAATCTGACCGGGCCAAGCACGGCGTTTGGGAAATCTACGAAAGCACAGCGGGAAAGTATGACGTACGTCGCTGCGCTGAGCCGACGTCATTACGTGAGCTGGTGGCAGCGTCCTGAAAAGCCGACAGTGCAGGTGAGTTCGATCCGACGGATGTGGAAGATGCGCGCCAGCGGGTTCTTGGTGCGATCGTGCGGCGACGAGGTCAACCCGCTTTTCGCGACGCCCTTCTCCGTGCATACGGAGCGTGCTGCGCGATATCGGGTTGCAGCGTCGTCGAAATCCTGGAAGCCGCACACATCCACCCGTACAAGGGATTGCACACCAACATTGTCTCCAATGGGCTGCTCCTGAGAGCTGATCTGCATACCTTGTTCGATCTTGGCCTGATTCGCATCGACGGCGCGATTTTTGCGATCCACGTCTCCAATCGACTGGATGGTACGGAGTACGCGCAGTGGCGTGGAAAGCGCCTGAGATTGGCGGAGAACCCGGATGTACATCCGAGTCGGGGTGCATTGAGCTGGCATTTCGAACATCGCTCGCTGCCGTGATGCGGCGGCCACGACAAAGACGCGCATACGCTGCGGGTGTTCAGGACGGCTTGTGCCGCAGCCGGTACACGGCCGTGGACAGAGCGGTGACGCCTTCGTCGATGAAGCGCGGCTGCGAGGCGAGAATGTCGCGGCGTTCCAGCAGGTCGATGGTCCAGCGGTCGCCGTATAGAGTGCGAACTTCGTGCTCGTCCACCGGGAACGGTGGGCCGGCCATCTCCGTCTGCGGATACTCCAGGGTGATCAACAGGCCGCGGCAGTCGGCCGGAAGCTGCGCGTAGAGTTCGCCGGCATAGCGCGCGCGCATGTCCGCGGGTAGCGCGATCAGCGCGGCGCGATCGTAGATGCCGGCGCAGTCGGCCAGCACAGTGGCGTCGAGGTCGAGGACGTCGCCGCAGATCAGCTCGATCCTGCCGGCGACGTGGTGTCGGCCGTAGCGCGAATCGTGCACCTGCGGACGCAGGCTGTTCTCGGCGAAAAACTGCTCCACGGCCAGCGGCGAGAGTTCCACGCCGAGCACGTGATGTCCGCGTTCGGCCAGCCACAGCATGTCCAGCGACTTGCCGGCCAGCGGTACGAACACGCGGCTGTCGGCTGGCAGCGCCAACGCGTCCCAATGTCGTTGCAGCAACGGCATGACCCGGTCCTGGTGGAAGCCGGTATGGCCCTCGCGCCAGCGTTGCAGCCAGAAGTCGGCTTCCATGGGTTGCTCTTTCCGTTTCAGCGGGATTCTGCGCCCGCCGCCGATTATCGCGCACCGGGAGGAGCGGGTCGAACCGTACTTCCGGAAGCGGCAGCGACGAAAGTCGGAGCGCGCTTCAAAGCGGTCGAGTCGCGCTCTCGAGTGCCATGAGTTGCCAGGGCCGCTTCGCGGTCCGCACCGCACATCGCTGGC
The DNA here is from genome assembly GCA_003142815.1 of Rhodanobacteraceae bacterium. GTDB lineage: Bacteria > Pseudomonadota > Gammaproteobacteria > Xanthomonadales > Rhodanobacteraceae > Dokdonella_A. Next base: position 40,397 of record PLNP01000057.1, on the reverse strand, counting down.
GCCGGCCGCAGGCGCCGGCAGACCTCCGGGCGTTCCGGCCGACCGAAGATGGCGGACGCGCATTCGCCGGTGAGCTGCACGCACGGAATGCCGGCCGGTTTGCCGTGCGGCATGCCGGGAATCGGCGACTGGAGATCGAGGGCGCGATGCAGCAGGCGCCGCAGTCGGCGCGGCAATCCATGACGTCGTTGACCTGGTCGGCTGCCTTCGTGCTTTCGCTCGACTTGCCATTCATCCTTCGATACCTCAGAGCCTGCCCCGGACCTGATCCGGGGACGAACGGCAATCGGGATTGGCGCGTAGCTCGGCATATACCGGCGCGGTTTCGGGCCGGTGGCCGTGCCAGAGCGCGAACGATTCGGCGGCCTGCTCGATCAGCATGCCGAGTCCGTCGCTGACGCGCGTCGCGCCGGTTGCGCGCGCCCATACCAGGAACGCAATCGCTGGTGAGCCGTAGGAAAGGTCGTAGCAGAGTGTCGCGGGTGCGAGCAGGGTTGTCGGCAGGTCGAGGCGGTTGCCCGCGTGACCGGCGGCCGTCGCGTTCACGACGAGATCGAAGTCGCGCATGGTGGCGAGTTCGTCCCACGCGCATGCACGCATACGCGGCGCTGTGCCGATTGCGTCCGCGAGCGCGCTCGCCCGCTCGGGCGTGCGGTTCGCGATCACGAGTTCGCCGACACCGGCATCGGCGAGTGCGAACGCAACCGCGCGCGCCGCGCCGCCGGCGCCGAGCAAGAGGCAGCATCGGCCGTGTGGCTCGAAGCCGTGACGTTGGTGAAGATCGCGCAGCAGACCCGCGCCGTCGGTGCTGTCGCCGCGCCACTCATCGCCGTTGCGGATCAAGGTGTTGACGCTGCCGGCGCGTCGCGCTTCCTCGCTAGTGCGGGCGCACAACGCGAATGCGCGTTCCTTCAGCGGCAGCGTGACATTCGCGCCGCGGCCGCCGTCGCGTGCGAATGCGTCGAGTGCGCTCGTGAAATCCTCGCGGCCCACTTCGATCGCGCGGTAGTCGAGCGCGATGCCGAACTGCGCCGCAAACATGGCGTGGATGCGCGGCGACAGCGAGTGCGTGATCGGTTGGCCGAAGACGGCGTAGCGGGGAGGCATGTTTAATCTGAGTCAGTTCGCGGATGCGAGGCGCTTTCTGTAGGAGCGGCGCAGCCGCGACCGGGATTCGCGAGACCTGACGCCGTGGCTCTGACCTCCATGGTCGCGGGTGCGCCAAGATCCTGTGTTAGGGTTTTTCGCGCAGCCAGCGCGCGGCATCGAGCGCGAAATAGGTCAGCACCGCGTCCGCGCCGGCGCGACGGATGCCGGTCAGTGCCTCGATCACGCACAGGCGCTCGTCGAGCCAGCCGTTCTGGAATGCGGCCTTCAGCATCGCGTACTCGCCGCTGACTTGATAGGCGAAGGTCGGCACGCCGAAGCGTTCCTTCACGCGGCGCACGATGTCGAGATACGGCATCGCCGGCTTGACCATGACCATGTCGGCGCCCTCGTCGAGATCGAGCGCGACCTCGCGCAGCGCCTCGTCGGAATTGGCGGGGTCCATCTGGTAGGTGTACTTGTTGCCTTTGCCTAGATTGCCAGCCGACCCGACCGCGTCGCGGAACGGCCCATAGAACGCTGACGCGTACTTCGCGGAATAGGCGAGGATGCGTGTGTGGACGTGGCCGCCGCCTTCGAGCGCGGCGCGGATCGCGCCGATGCGCCCGTCCATCATGTCCGATGGCGCGACGATGTCGGCGCCGGCCTCGGCATGCGACACCGCCTGCTTCACCAGCGCTTCGACGGTGATGTCATTGACCACGTAGCCGGAGTCGTCGATCAGGCCATCTTGGCCATGCGTGGTGAACGGATCGAGGGCGACGTCGGTGATCACGCCGAGTTCCGGAAACGCCTTCTTCAGCGCACGGACCGCGCGCTGGGCAAGACCGTCAGCGTTCCACGCCTCGCGCGCGTCCAGCGATTTCGCCTCCGGCGGCGTGACCGGAAACAGAGCGAGCGCCGGAACGCCGAGTGCCTGCGCCTCGCCGGCGATGCGCAGCAGCTGATCGATCGAGACGCGATCGACGCCCGGCATCGACGGCACCGGCTCGCGCACATCGCGACCCTCGCGCACGAACACCGGCAGGATCAAATCCGCAGGCATGAGATCGGTTTCGCGCATCAACGCGCGCGAAAAGGAGTCGCGGCGCATGCGGCGCAAGCGAGTTTGCGGGTAAGGCATCGGTGGCAATCCGCGATGGGATGAACGCGGAATTGTACTACCGGGTCCGCGCCGGCCAACGCGTCGAAACGCCCCAATACACGGTTGTCAAAGCGCTGCGCGAAGTTGGTCGCGTTGATACGGCTTCGCGCATCGACGCGCGCAAAAACGCATCGCGGCGCCTGCGGAGCCTATGAATTTGTGGATAAGTCATCAGAATTCATTGCAATGACGGCGGAAGATGCCTCTTGTTGAGCAACGCGATGCACGTATCCCGCATGGCGTGATGCGTGTCCCGTTGCACACGCGGCCGTGTGCGGCGCAGTCAGCCGCAGTTGTTGCGTCGCAACGTAAACTGTCAAGCAATCATTAGTGAAACACCGGTATGATGTCACGTAGTACCTGAGCTTTGCCCGATAATTCGTTGTAGAGAAAAAGAAAATGCTATCTCCGATCATTCTCGCGGCGCTCTGCGCCCTTGCCCTGCTCGCTGTCGCTTCGGTGCGGCGCATTCCGGAGGGTCATGTCTATACCTTCCGGCGCATGGGGGGGCATGTGCGGGTGGTCGGTTCCGGGACCCATTGGGTCGTGCCGTTGGTCGAACGCGTCGCGCACAAGATCAGCCTCACGGGCGCGGCGGTAGCGGTCGAGGGATTGACGATCGCGGATCGGCCTGGTCGCGCCATAGTCTATTTCCAGGTGCTCGATCCCGAGCGGGCCGAGGTGGTCATCGAGGACGTCGAGGAACGGCTGCGTGCGGCAACGCGGCGCCTGTGCGGCGCGGCGGCGCTACCGGCGACTGCGGACGCACGCCGCCAATGGCTGAAGCGCTCGCTGAACGAGGAATTGCGCGAGCGCGGCCTGCTGATCGCGCGCGTCGATCTCAACGCGCTTGACTGAGCACGCGGTCGCCCGCGAGGCGATGGATTTCCGGCGCGTCCGCGCCGATACTGCGCGCCCCGTATCGTTGCGACCGTCATGGCTGACCGCGATCCGCTGCGGCAGCGCCTCTGCGCGGGTCTTGCAGCGCTCCAACTCGATCTGCCCGAAGCCGCCATCGCGCGGTTGCTCGCGTATGTCGATCTGCTTGCCCGTTGGAACGCGACCTACAACCTGAGTGCGGTGCGCGATCCGCTCGAAATGATCACGCGCCATCTGCTCGATTCCCTCACCATCGTGCCCTATGTGCGCGGTGGAACCCTGGCCGATCTCGGCTCGGGCGCCGGTTTGCCGGGCATTCCACTCGCGATCGTCGCGCCGCAGCAGCAGGTGACCCTGGTCGACTCGAATGGCAAGAAGACGCGCTTCCTGCGCGCGGCGGTGCGCGAGTTGGGGCTTGCGAATGTGCGTGTTGCGGAACGTCGCGTCGAGGCGGTCGAAGGCACGTTCGACTGCATCACCGCGCGCGCATTCGCGAGCCTCGCCGACATGCTCGGCTGGGGCGGCTCCCTGCTGGCGCCGGAAGGCGTCTGGCTGGCATTGAAAGGCCGCTTCCCGCAGGATGAGCTGGCCGCGCTGCCGGCCGGGTTTCATGTCGACGCGGTCGTCCCGCTCGATGTGCCGGGTTTGGACGCGGAACGCCACGTCGTGGTAATCAAGCGGGTCCGGACCGACGTGCCGGACGATCAGGGGCTGGCTGCACAAACATGACGCGCATCATCGCGATTGCAAACCAGAAAGGCGGAGTCGGCAAGACCACGACCGCGGTCAACCTCGCCGCCGCGCTCGCGGAGACGCGGCGCAGGGTGCTGCTGATCGATTTCGATCCGCAGGGCAACGCGACGATGGCCTCCGGTGTCGACAAGCGCACGGCCAAGCCAAACGGCTGCGAAGTGCTGCTTGAGGAAGCCACGATCGAAGCAGCGATCCAAACGACCGAAGGCGGCTTCGATCTCTTGCCCGGCAACGCGGATCTGACCGCCGCCGAGCTGAAGCTGATGGATGCGTTGGCGCGCGAATTCCGCCTGAAGGAGCAGATCGCCAAGCTCGGCGATCGCTATCAGACCATCTTGATCGATTGTCCGCCGACCCTGCATCTGCTGACCATCAACGCGCTGACCGCCGCGCATGGTGTGCTGATTCCGGTGCAGTGCGAATACTTCGCGCTGGAAGGCCTCTCCAGCTTGCTCGACACGATCAAAGCGGTGCGCCTGCGCCTCAATCCTGGGCTCGAGGTCGAAGGTCTGCTGCGCACGATGTACGACGCGCGCAACAATCTTGGCAACGACGTCTCGTTGCAGCTGACCAAGTATTTTGGCGACAAGGTGTTGCGCTCGATCATCCCGCGCAACGTGCGTCTTGCCGAGGCGCCAAGCCATGGCAAGCCGATCAATCTCTACGACCGCGAATCGCGCGGTGCGATCGCGTATCTCGGCCTCGCCGGCGAGATGATGCGCCGCGAACGTGCGCCCGCCGCGATCGCGAACGCCACTTAGGAACGCAACGCATGGCAGCCAAGAAACGCGGACTCGGACTCGGGCGTGGCCTCGACGCACTGCTCGGTGGCGACGCTGCACAGGCGACGACCGACAACGAAGGTGAATTGCGCACGCTTTCCGTCGACGCGCTCCAGCCTGGCAAATACCAGCCGCGTCAGACCATGGATCCGGAGCGCCTCGAAGAACTCGCGTCGTCGATCAAGGCGCAGGGCTTGATCCAGCCGGTCGTCGTGCGCGCGATCGGGCCGGGCCGCTACGAGTTGATCGCCGGCGAACGGCGCTGGCGCGCCGCGCAGAAGGCCGGCCTCAGCGAGATTCCGGCGCTGGTGAAAGTCGTTGCGGATCAGGCCGTCGTGGCGATGGCGCTGGTTGAGAACATTCAGCGCGAAGATCTCTCGCCGCTGGAAGAAGCGCAGGCGCTCGCGTACCTCATCGAGGAATTCGAGCTGACCCATCAGCAGGCTGCGGATGCGGTCGGACGCTCGCGCGCAGCGGTGTCGAACCTGCTGCGCCTGCTGGAGCTGCCCGCTGACATCAAACGCCTGCTCGACGAACGCAAGCTCGACATGGGCCACGCGCGCGCGCTGGCGACGTTGCCCGAGAAGCGTGCGGTTGCGCTCGCACGCGAAGCGGCAGCGAGGAAATGGTCGGTGCGCGAACTGGAGGAAGCCGTGCGCCGGCTCGATGCGTCATCGAGCGGGACGGCGAAGAAACCGGCCGCGCGCGACCCCAACATCGCCGCGCTCGAACGCGAACTGGCCGAGAAACTGGCGACGCGGGTCAGCGTCGCACATACGCGCAGCGGTCGTGGCAAGGTGGTCATTCATTACCACAGCCTCGACGAGCTTGAAGGTATCCTCGAACACCTGCGTTGAAAACGGCCGCGCGGTCGTATCGGGACCGCCTTGATCCTTGCGAACGATTCGATGAGGCGCACCCGCGCATGACCGATTCTGCAAGCGAGGGCCGCAATCCCCGGTCTACTGCAGCTGTGAGCAACCGCCAGCCGCAGTTCGAAGCCCTTGTGCGCGCGCATTCCGGCGAGCTTTACCGGTACGCGTACTGGCTGTGCGGCCAGGATGCGCTGGCGCAGGATCTGGTCCAGGAAACCTTCCTGCGTGCGTGGCGCTCGCTCGATGCACTGCGCGAGAACGTCGCGGCCAAGGCGTGGTTGAGCACGATCCTGCGCCGCGAGCACGCGCGCCTGTACGAACGCAAACCAATGCCGACCACCGATATCAGCGAGCTCGAACTCCCCGACAACGCGCCGGGTCCCGAGCATCGCGGCGAGGACGCGGTGCTGCGCGCGGCGATCGCGAAGCTCGACGCGAAATATCGCGAACCGCTGGTGCTGCAGGTGCTCGGTGGATTCTCCTGCGAGGAAATCGCGCGCCAGCTTCAACTCAGCGAAGCGGCGGTCATGACACAGGTGTTTCGCGCCCGGCAGAAATTGAAGGCGCTGCTCGACGGCGGCGACGAGGAGGCGCATCTGCATGGACTGTCTTGAATTCCGCCGCCTGCTCGGCAGCGATCCGCGCATCAGCGATCGCGCCGCACGCGAGCATCTGGAGAGCTGCCCGTTTTGCACCGACGCGAACGCGCGCGCGCAAGCATTCGAGAGCGGTTTGGCGCAGGCCATGGCCGTGCTGGTTCCAACCGGCCTCGCCGATCGCATCCTGCTGGCGCAACTGACCGGCGAGCGCCAGCACCAACGTACCAGCGCGCGGCGCTTCGGCTGGATCGCGCTCGCCGCGGCCGCGTGCATGGCGCTCGCGATCGGTGTCGTCCGCCACGAGCGCGCCGCGCCTGCGTCGTTGGCCGACCTCGTCGTCGCGCACATCAATGGACCCGAGCACGCTGCGCTGCAACTACGCGCGCCGGTGGCCGCGGCCTCGATCGAACGCGCATTCGCCGATCGCGGCGTGCATCTGAAGTCGGTGCCGACCGAGGTCAGCTACGTGCATGAATGCCCGATTGGCGCCTATCGGTCGGTGCACATGGTCATGCCGGAAAATGGCGCGCCAGTCAGCGTGCTCTACGTCGTCGACCATGGCAGCATCGCCAACACGGATTTCCGCCGCGACGGCATGCAAGGTCGCGAGGTGCCGATCGCGAACGGAACGCTGGTCCTCGCCGCGCAGACCGACAACCGTTTCGACGCGGTCGAGCACACGTGGCGTGATGCGATCGAAGGACCCGCACAAGTGGCGGCTGGCAGCCGCTGACACTGGCTTCCATCCCGCGTGGCGGAACACACGGCTTGCCCCTTCGGCATCTGCTCTACACGCGACGGCGCGTCCGCGAGCATCACAAGGCCAATCGGCGATAATGCGCGCCTTCTGCGAAAGGCCTTGCAGCGTGATGCCCGAACTTTCCGTCGTCGTGCCTGTGTTCAACGAGCAGGGCAACATCCCGCCGCTGCTCGCCGAGATCGCGGCCGCACTGCGCGGCCGCGCGTATTTCGAGATCGTCTATGTCGACGACGCGAGCAAAGACGGCTCGCTCGCGGCACTCAGCCACGCGAAGGCGATCTACCCGGAGCTGCGCGTGATCCGGCACGGCGCGCAGAGCGGCCAAAGCACCGCGATCCGCAACGGAGTCAAAGCCGCGCGCGGCGCATGGATCGCGACCCTCGATGGCGACGGCCAGAACGACCCGGCCGACATTCCGAAACTGCTCGCGATGCGTGCCGAGTCGCCGGCCGCGATCAAGCTGTTCGCGGGTTGGCGCATCAACCGCAAGGACAGTGCGAGCAAGCGTCTCGGCTCGCGCTTCGCGAACGGCCTGCGCCGCCGCCTACTGCACGACGACACCCCGGACACCGGCTGCGGCATCAAGCTGTTCGAGCGCGAAGCATTCCTCGATCTGCCTTACTTCGACCACATGCACCGCTTCCTGCCCGCGCTGATGCAGCGAGCCGGCTGGCAGGTGTTGAGCGTCCCGGTCAACCACCGACCGCGCGGCTCCGGCATGTCGAAATACAACAACCTCGGCCGAGCGCTGGTCGGGATTGCCGATCTGCGCGGCGTTGGCTGGCTGATCAAGCGCTCCAAGCGCACCGCAATCGAGGAGTTGTAGGAGCGGCGCAACCGCGACATTCCTGGGCCCGAAGGCGCATTTCGCCAAGGGCGTCGCGGCTGCGCCGCTCCTACAGGGAAATCACGCCCCACTTGCCGCAAGCCCCTGATTCCGTTATAAAGCGCGGCTAGCTTTGCCGTTCTTGAGCCCTTTCGGGCACGCGGATTCCGGTATGCGGTCCGCCCGCGTCGTCCGGCCAAGCCTTTCCAGCATCGCATGGCGCACCGCCGCCGCTGGGCCGCCGCTGTCCTGGCCAAGGACGGAACACTTGAGTGAGAGGTTCGCAATGGCAAAAGTCTGCCAAGTCACTGGAAAGGGCCCGCAATCGGGCAACAGTGTTTCCCACGCCAACAACAGGACGCGGCGCCGCTGGTTGCCGAACCTCCACGAACGCCGTTTCTGGGTGCCGAGCGAGAACCGCTGGGTACACTTGTGCGTGTCCTGCCACGGGCTGCGCACGATCGACAAGAAGGGTATTGAAGTCGTCATCGCCGAGCTGCGCAAGCGCGGCGAAAAGGTCTGAGGAGAGCTGAACCATGGCATCCAAGCGTGACAAGATCCGTCTGATCTCCTCGGCCGGCACCGGCCATTTCTACACGACCGACAAGAGCAAGAAGAACACACCGGGCAAGATGGAGGTCAAGAAATACGACCCCGTTGTGCGCAAGCACGTGGCGTACAAGGAAGGCAAGATCAAGTAATCCGCGCATGCAGCGCGTGACTTCGAAGGCTCGGAGTCGAGCGAAGAAGCCCGCCATCGGCGGGCTTTTTTGTGCGCGTAGGTTCGCGCGGAACCATGATCGCTGGATGCTGAATCGACAAAGCATGGATTCAGATAACATGCCCCGCGCAGATCCAGCCTGATGCTTCGACGCAAGGAGACATCGCCATGACCGAAGCCGCGCTGCCAAAGGACGAACCCGAAGAATCCCCACTGTCGCCCTGGTGGATACGTTCGGTACTGATCGTGATGGTGCTCGGCTTTGCCGGCCTGCTTGCGGTCACCACGCTGGCTTATCGCAACGCGCCGCCGATACCGGGCCAAGTGGTGGACAGCAACGGCGCCACGCTGTTGACCGGCGCCGACATCAGCAACGGCCAGGCCCTGTTCCTGCGCTATGGACTGATGGACAACGGCACCATCTGGGGTCATGGCGCCTACCTCGGGCCCGACTATTCCGCCGAAGCGCTGCACCGCATCGGCGAGGACACCGCCGCGGCATTGGCGCAGCAGCAATACGGCAAACCCGTGGCCGACCTGACGCCGATGCAGGCCGCGGCGATCCGCGCTCAAGTCGCGGTGACGTTGAAGACCAACCGCTATGACGCGGCCAGCGACACACTGCATTTGACCGCGCCGGAAGCGGCGGCCTATCGCCAGCAGATCGGCTACTGGACAAACTACTTCCACGACCCGGCCAGGAACGGTGGACTCAAGCCCGACCTGATCACCGATCCGGCCGAACTGCACCAGCTCACCGCGTTCATTACCTGGGCGGCATGGGCCTCGGTCGCCGATCGCCCGGGCAGCAACTACTCCTACACCAACAACTTTCCCTACGATCCCGATGTCGGCAATCGGCCGCCGCCGGGCGCATTGCTGTGGAGCGCACTGAGCCTGGTGGTCCTGCTCGGCGGCATCGCGGCGGTTCTGCTGGCATTCGGCAAATTCGATTATCTGGGCTGGGTCACCCGCGGTCATCACGTGCACCCGCAAGTGATTCCGGGACAGGCCAGCCGCGGCCAGCGTGCGCTGGTGAAGTTTTTCGTGGTGGTGGCGCTGTTGTTCCTGATGCAAACCTTGGTCGGCGGCGGCGTCGCACATTTCCGCGCGGATCCCGCCAGCTTCTACGGCTTCCAGCTGGAAAAAATCTTCCCCAGCAATCTGCTGCGCATCTGGCATCTGCAGACGGCAGTCTTCTGGATCGCCACGGCTTACGTTGCCGCCGCGCTGTTCCTGGGCCGCTCGCTACGCGCTGATGAGCCGCGCTGGTTGGCGCCCGCGATCCACTTGCTGTTTGCCGCGTTTGCGCTGGTGATCGGAGCCAGCCTACTCGGCGAGTGGGCGGGCATGTCCGGCCTACTCGGCGACTGGTGGTTCTGGTTCGGCAATCAGGGCTGGGAATACCTGGAAATCGGCCGCTTCTGGCAATACCTGCTGGTGGTTGGCCTGCTCGCCTGGTTCGCGATGTTGTGGTGGCTGGCACGGCCACGCAGCGTGGCCAATCCGGAAGCGCGGCCACTGGCACGGATGTTCCTGTATGCGGCGCTGGCGATCCCGGTGTTCTACATCCCGGCACTGTTCTTCGGCGCCAAGACCAACTTCACGGTGGTCGACACCTGGCGCTTCTGGATCATCCATCTGTGGGTGGAAGGCTTCTTCGAATTCTTCGCCACCACGGTGGTCGCACTGACGTTTTTCCAGCTCGGCCTGACCCGGCGCAACACCGCGCTGCGGGTGATTTATCTGGATGCCATCCTGTACTTCGGTGGCGGCCTCATCGGTACCGGTCACCACTGGTATTTCACCGGCCAAAGCCAATTCAACATGGCGATGTCCGCGATGTTCTCGGTACTGGAAGTGGTACCGCTGACTCTGCTGACGCTGGATGCCTGGGATTTCGTTCGCACCACCCGCGGCGACTGCGACGTCTGCGGCAAGTCGGTCGCCGTGCCGCACAAGTGGACGTTCTATTTCCTGATCGCGGTAGGCTTCTGGAATTTCATCGGCGCCGGAGTGTTCGGCTTCCTGATCAACCTGCCGATCATCAGTTATTACGAAGTCGGTACCATCCTTACCCCCAACCACGGCCATGCCGCGATGATGGGTGTGTTCGGCATGCTGGCGATCGCGTTGATGGTGTTCGTGCTGCGCCAAACCACCGACGACACGCGCTGGCCGGGTGTCGAAAAATACATCAAGGTCGGTTTCTGGGGCACCAACATTGGCCTGTTGATGATGGTCGCGCTGAGCCTGTTCCCCGGCGGCGTGCTGCAAGTGTGGGATGTCGTGCAGCACGGTTACTGGCATGCGCGCAGCCTGGCCTATACCGGTACCGATACCACGCGTTTGATCGAATGGCTGCGCCTGCCCGGCGACTTGGTGTTCATCATCTTCGGTGCCGTGCCACTGACCATCGCCGCGATCAAAGGCTATGTTGGGGTGCGCGCGACAACGGTTTGAATCCTCCAATAAGTGACTCTGACCCCGTTTTCGCTTTCACGACGAACACGCCATGAAAAAGTCTTCCCAAAGCTTCGATGGTTCCGGTGCGCTTCGATCGCTGGGAATTCCACAAGCCGAAGAGCGCATCTATCGGATGCTCCTGCCTCGCAATGGGACAACGGCCGCGGAAGTATCAAAGCGCCTCCATATGCCGCCGCGAAATACCCAGCGATGTCTCGCTGCCCTGGAGAGGAAGGGTTTGATCACGCATTCGCCGGAGCAGGTCCGGCGTTACTTCGCCGCTCCTCCGGATATCGCCGTCGAGGCGCTGATGGCGCGACGCCAAAGCGAAGCCCGCGCGGCCATCACGGAATTGCGCGAATCCGCGAAGACCGCGGATGGCGCGCGCCACGCCGAGGAACGTATCGTCGAGATTCTGAGCCGCGAGGCGGCGGTGCAGCTGTTCTTGCAAGTCATGCAATCAGCGGAACGTGAGATTCTCTGCCTGGAAAGGCTACCCGGACTCGTTTCGGCTAATGACCGGCCCGATGACGTCCAGTTGCAACGCCTCGCGAAAGGAGTGCGGTTCAGGACGATCACCGACAGCAGCTTGTTGAATGTGCCCGGCACCCTGAATCGTCTGCGCATCGCGACGCGAGCCGGTGAGCAGTACCGCATCTTTCCTTCGCTTCCCTTCAAACTCGTGGTGACCGACCACCGCATCGGCATCATCCCCCTGAACCTGGCCCGGCCCGACGGCCCGGTCCTGGTAGTGCGCTCATCCTCGCTGCTCGACGCGCTCTGCGAAATGTTCGAGATGCTGTGGCGCGCTGCGGTTCCGTTTTCGCTGGACGGCGCGGGCGTGCGGAGGGAACTGCATCCGGCAAAGCATGCGACCGGATACACCGATGCGCTGCTGCCGCTGCTGGCCTCCGGAGTCAACGACAAGACGATCGAACACGAACTCGGCATCTCCCACCGCACCCTGGCCAGACGCATCGTCGAGCTGATGAAAAGATTGGGCGCCACGACGCGCTTTCAGGCTGGCTGGTTTGCCGCCCAGGCGGCACGCGATGGCGATTCGTCGATTCCACTCGAATACTCGCACTTTCCGCCACCTGGCTAGGCAACTTTGTGCCAAGGTTACAAAGTTGCCATATTTCGCCACTGATCAGCGTACAGTGAAAGTCAAGTGGGAGAGCAAAAGTGGGACAGAGAGCAATGATAATGACATTGAAGAGTCTTTCGCGTGTTCTTGGTGCGCTGTTATTGTGTGCTACCGCAAGCGGCGCTTGGGCGGCCATGCCGGCAAGCGGCCCGCTGGCCTACTCGGCCCCCGACCGCACGTTCGTGACCAATGGCCTGGTGCAGGCCGTCGTGCGCTCTGGTGACACGATATACATCGGCGGTCTCTTCGACAGGGTGGGACCGCGCACCGGGCCAGGTCTCGAGTTCGCGCTGGACGGCTCTCAAAACCCCGGCCTCCCGGAAGTTTCAGGTGGCGATGGCACGCTGCAAGCGGTGGCATCCGACGGAGCGGGCGGCTGGTACATCGGCGGGTTCTTCACGCACGTCGGCGGAGTCGCGCGCAAAAACATCGCCCACATCCGCGCCGACCACAGCGTCGATCCGGCCTTCGACCCCAACGCAAATGACGGGATCCACGCGCTGGCGGTGTCGGGCTCCACAGTCTATGCCGGAGGCTTATTCACCTCGATCGGCGGCCAACCGCGAAACTACATCGCAGCGCTCAACGCCGCCAACGGTACTGCCACCGCGTTCAACCCCAACGCCGACGCGCCGGTTGAAGCGCTGGCGATATCGGACTCGGGCTCGATCATCTACGCCGGTGGGTACTTCAGTAATATCGGCGGTCAGCCCCGCGCCGCGATTGCGGCGCTCAACGCCGCCGACGGCAGCGCCACAACGACCTTCAACCCCAGCCCCAACAACCGCCTCGTCCTCGCGCTGGCGATTTCGGGCTCGACGCTCTACGTGGGCGGGTACTTCACGGCGATCGGCGGCCAGCCGCGCAACAACATGGCGGCGCTCACTCTTGGTGGCCCGCTCGATGGCACCGCCACAAGCTTCGATCCCAACGCTACAACAGACGGCTGCAACGCCTGCGGCGGCGTCTCCGCAATCGCGGTGTCGAGCTCCGGCTCGACGGTCTACGCGGGCGGGCTCTTCGATACGATCGGCGGGCAGAACCGGCGTTACTGCGCGGCGCTCAATGCCGCGGACGGCACCGCCACCGCCTTCAATCCTAACCCCAATAGCAATATTCTCGGGCTGGCGGTGTCGGTTGATGGCTTGACGGTGTACGCGGCCGGAGGCTTCAACTCGATCGACGGGCTGCCGTCGATCGGCGGACAGGCCCGCAACTACCTCGCTGCGCTCAACGCCGCGGACGGCACCGCCACCACTTTCAACCCCAACCCCAACAACGCCGCCAGTGCAATCGGGGTCTCCGCCTCGGCGGTCTACGTGGCGGGCTCCTTCACCTCGATCGGTGGCGTGGTGCGGCACAGCATCGCAGCGCTCAACGCCGCCGACGGCACGGCGACCAGCTTCGACCCGAACGCGAGCTTCGGCGCCGGCAGCAGTGCCACCGTGTACGCCTTGGCGGTGTCCGGCTCCACAGTCTACGCGGGAGGCTACTTCCACTCGATCGGAGGTCAACCGCGAAACTACATCGCGGCGCTCAACGCCGCCGATGGGACCGCTACCAGCTGGAACCCCGGCGCGGGCAGCATCGTTGAAACGCTCACTGTATCGGGTTCGATCATTTACGCGGGAGGCGACTTCACGTCGATCGGTGGTCAACCGCGAAACCAGATCGCGGCGCTCAGCCTCACCGACGGCTCCCCCACAGCTTTCAACCCGAACGCCAACAGCACGGTCCAAGCGATCGCGGTGTCGGGCCCCCTTGTTTACGTCGGCGGTTTTTTCACCTCGATTGGGGGGCAGACGCGGAACAAGATCGCCGCCCTCAACGCGGCCGACGGCAGCGCCACGAGTTGGAACCCTGATGCAACCGCTGCCGCCAACGTCCTCGCCCTGGCGGTCTCGGCCTCGACGATCTACGCGGGAGGCGACTTCGTCACCATCGGCGGACAGGCGCGCATGAATATCGCGGCGCTCAACGCCAGCGACGGCATGGCCACGGGCTTCGACCCGCAAGCCAGCGACGGTGTCTACGCTCTCGCGCTGTCGGGCTCGACTGTCTACGCTGCCGGGTTCTTCAGCACAATTGGCGGCCAGACCCGCAACCTGGTTGCCGAACTGAATCCCACCGATGGCACCGCCACCAGTTTTGATCCGGGCGCCGATCCAGGCTTCGGCGCGTTCGCGCTCACGGTGGCGCCTGATGGGACGCTCTATGTCGGCGGGTCCTTCCGGACCTTTGAGCTCGCCTCCCAACAGGGGTTTGCGTCGTTCTTCGGCGACCGTATCTTCGCCGACGGTTTCGAGGGACCGTAACCGAAAAGGGGGTCAGCCTTATTGCCCCAGTCTGCGTGATCGCGCGCTAGAAATCGATCATAACTCTGCGTCGGAAAGTGACTCTGACCCCGTTTTAGTTGCAAGAGTGTGGCCGAAAGGCCGCCCTCTTCATCGCGATCCGTGACAGCACACACGCTCGCGTCTTTTGGATTCGAAATCAAATGAGAGAGAGAAAAATGACATTGAAGAGTCTTTCGCGTGTTCTTGGTGCGCTGTTATTGTGTGCTACCGCAAGCGGCGCTTGGGCGGCCACACCGGCAAGCGGCACCCTGACCTACTCGGCCCCCGACCGCACGTTCGTGACCGATGGCGAGGTGCGGACCGTCGTGCGCTCTGGTGACACGATATACATCGGCGGTCTCTTCGACAGGGTGGGACCGCGCACTGGGCCAGGTCTCGAGTTCGCGCTTGACGGTTCTCAAAACCCCGGCCTCCCGGAAGTTGCAGGTGGCGATGACATTCTGCATGCGGTGGCATCCGACGGAGCGGGCGGCTGGTACATCGGCGGGCTCTTCACGCACGTCGGCGGAGTCGCGCGTCACAACATCGCCCACATCCGCGCCGACCACAGCGTCGATCCGGCCTTCGACCCCAACGCAAATGACGATATCCACGCGCTGGCGGTGTCGGTTGATGGCTTGACGGTCTACGCCGCCGGGCTCTTCACATCGATAGGTGGCCAGACGCGAAACTACATCGCGGGGCTCAACGCCGCCAACGGTACTGCCACCGCGTTCAACCCCAACGCCGACGCGTCGGTTGAAGCGCTGGCGATATCGGGCTCGGGCTCGATCATTTACGCGGGGGGCAGATTCGCCACGATCGGTGGGCAGCCCCGCGCCGCGATTGCGGCGCTCAACGCCGCCGACGGCAGTGCCACAACGACCTTCAACCCCAGTCCCTCCAGCCGCCAGGTCTTCGCGCTGGCGATTTCGGGCTCGACGCTCTACGTAGGCGGGAACTTCGCGGCGATCGGCGGCCAGCCGCGCAACAACATGGCGGCGCTCACTCTTGGTGGCGCGCTCGATGGCACCGCCACGAGCTTCGACCCCAACGTTTCATTCTACGGCTGCAGCGCCTGCGGCAGCATCGCCGCAATCGCAGTGTCGAGCTCGACCGTTTATGCGGGAGGGCTCTTCGATACGATCGGCGGGCAGTCCCGCAGACACTTGGCAGGACTAGATCCCATTAGCGGCACCGCCACGAGCTTCAACCCCAACCCTAGCTCCAACATCCTCGGCGTGGCCGTGTCGGGCTCGGGCGCAACCGTCTACGCGGCGGGAGGCTTCACCACCATCGGCGGGCAGCCGCGCAACTTTCTCGCTGCGCTCAACGCCGCGAACGGCACCGCCACCACTTTCAACCCCAACCCCAACAACGCCGCCAGCGCAATCGGGGTCTCCGCCTCGGCGGTCTACGTGGGGGGATACTTCACCTCGATCGGTGGCGTGGTGCGGCACAGCATCGCAGCGCTCAATGCCACCGACGGCACGGCGACCAGCTTCGACCCGAATCCCAGCTACAGCGCGAACAGCCGCGCCACCGTGTACGCATTCGCGGTGTCGGCTGATGGCTCCACAGTCTACGTCGGAGGCTTCTTCACCTTGGTCGGCGGCCAACCGCGAAATTACATCGCGGCGCTCAACGCCGCCGATGGGACCGCCACCAGTTGGAACCCCGGCGCGAGCAGCATCGTTCAAACGCTTGCGCTATCAGACCCTCTCCTGTATGTCGGCGGGAACTTCACCTCAATCGGTGGGCAGTCGCGCAACCAAATCGCGGCGCTCAGCCTCACCGACGGCTCCCCCACGGCTTTCAACCCCAGCGCTGACTCAGAGGTCCAGGCGCTGGTTGTGTCGGGCCCTCTCCTGTACGCCGGCGGGTTCTTCACCTCAATCGGAGGCCAACCGCGCAGAGCACTCGCCGCCCTCAACACAGCCGACGGCAGCGCCACCGCGTGGAACCCTGACCCCGAGCTGCCTGCGGGTAACTCGAACGTCTTCGCAATCGCAGTCTCGGGTTCGACGATCTACGCGGGGGGCAGCTTCGCCTCGGTGCAAGGGCTGAACCGCAAGAACATTGCGGCGATCAGCGCCGCCGATGGCGCCCCAACGGACTTCGACCCCCAGGCTAGCGACGCCGTAAATGCCATCGCGCTGTCGGGCTCGAACGTCTACGCTGCCGGGGACTTCAGCACAATTGGCGGCCAGACCCGCAACCTGGTTGCCGAACTGAATCCCACCGATGGCACCGCCACGAGTTTCGATCCCGGCGCCGCTGGGGGACCCCGTGCCTCCGCTCTAGCGGTCGCGTCCGATGGGACGCTCTATGTCGGCGGCTCCTTCAAGACCTTTGAGCTCGCCTCCCAACAGGGGTTTGCTTCGTTCTTCGGCGACCGTATCTTCGCCGACGGTTTCGAGGGACGACCGTAACCGGAGCGGACTGGCGGCAACTGCCAAGGGCGCCTTGCGGCGCCCTTGGCCCCTGCGCTCCGCACCCGCGCGCGCGAACCAATAGCGCCGAAAAGGGGGTCAGAGTGCCTTATTGCCCCAGTCTGCGTGATCGCGCGCTAGAAATCGCTCATAACTCTGCGTCGGAAAGTGACTCTGAATACTCATGTCGCCGCCGCTTGCGCGTGGCGGTATGTTCGAAACCGCGACGTTTCGAATAGCCGCAACGCGACAGGAGGCAGCCATGTCACTTTACGCAGCGATCGATCTGCATTCCACCAACAGCGTGCTGGCCGTGCTTGATGAGCACGACCAGCCCGTGCGGCAACGCCGATTGCCCAACGAGTTGCCAGCGATCCTCAAGGAGCTGGAACCGTTCCGCGACGAGGTCACCGGCATCGTCGTTGAATCCACTTACAACGGGTACTGGCTCGTGGATGGGTTGAAGGCGCACGGCTATCACGTGCATCTGGCGAACACCGCGGCCGTGCCGCAGTACGCCGGGCTCAAGTACAGCGGCGACGAATCCGATGCGCGCCATCTGGCGCATCTGCTGCGCTTGGGCATTCTACCCGAGGGCTACATCTACCCCCGCGAAGATCGTTCCGTGCGCGATCTGTTGCGGCGCCGCTTCCAGCTCGTGCGCATGGCCGTCGGCCTGATGCTGTCCGTGCAATCGACCTGGGCGCGCCATACCGGGCAACGCCTATCGGCCAACGCCGTTCGCCAACTATCGGGCGTAGCGATCGAGCAGGCGTTCCCTGATCCGTCCGTGCGCTTCTCCATCCTCACCCATCTTCAGGTCTGGCGCGCTGTCGAAGAGCAGGTTCGGCAGGTGGAACGCTGGATCGTTGCCTCTCGCACACGGTGCAAGGAACAGCTCGCGTTGCGCACGGTGCCCGGCATCGGGCTGATCCTCGGGCTGACGATCGCGCTGGAGACCGGCGACATTGCGCGCGCCAGCGTCGTCATCGCGATCAAGGCCGTCGCGCACAAGCTCGCGCGCGCTGGCTACTACTTGCTGCGCGATGGCGGCACGTTCGACGTGCAGCGCGCGTTTGGATGAATCGCTATGCCGGCGGCGACACGCTCGAAACGGGGTTGGCTGCGAGCCAGGACTCTGAATAGCGGTTGCCGTCGGCGCCGTGTTCGATGAGACCGCCCACCGACCGAGCCACCTTGGGTTGATCCGCTCTCGGGCGAGATCATGCCTCTGTGCACCGCTACCGCGGACACAGGGACGGATCGATGGCAACCGACGAGTGTTTGGGAGCGCATGCTCAGGGGCGCACAAGCGCCTTGATCCAGAACGGTGACTGGCGCGGACTCACTCCGCAGCCCACTGAAAACACCCGGCGTCGGCCGACTCGAAACACGGCCATTCAATTCCCTCCGCTCACCACCGCGGAGCGCCCTCGTTGTTGCCTGTTGACCGGAGCGGCGAAATGGTGACCCCGTTCGCCAAAAAAAACCCGCCAACCGGCGGGGGGTTTTTCTTGCCGCGTGCGGAGTCGGGATCAGCCCACTTCACCCGCAAGGCGATAGCCCTTCAGGCGCGCCGCGAATTCGGTCAAGGTGCGGATGCCGGTGGCTTCGGCCTCATGGCACCATTCCTTGAGACCATTGAGCATGCCTTCGGCGTTGCGGCCGTTGCGTTCGGTCAACGCGGCCAGGCGCGCGCGGAATTCGCAGACCGTGCGCAGCTGCGGGTGCTTGTCGGTGAACGCAGTCAGCCGTTCGCGCGAGGAGGCATCGAGCCAGCGGCCGCCGTTGCCGAGCGCGCGGCGCAGTTTGCGCGGCAGCGCCTTGATGCCGGCACCGGCATTGCTGGCTTCTTCGCGCAGGGTCGGCGCGATCACGCCGCGGAAGTAGTCGCTCATCACATGAAAGCGATGCGCGAGTACGGCCTTGACCGTGTCGGTATCCGGCAGCGACACGTTTGGGCGGATATCGAGGGAGGGCGCGACGCGCAACACCTTTGCTAGCCTAAGCATCTGGCACAGGCGGATCACCGCCCAGCCCATGTCGAACTCGAACTTGCGCAGCGCGAACTTCGACGAGCTCGGGAACGCGTGATGATTGTTGTGCAATTCTTCACCGCCGAGCCAGATGCCCCACGGGGTCAGATTGGTCGCAGTGTCGGCGGTTTCGAAATTGCGGTAGCCCCACCAATGNNGCCCAGAACGGAATCCAGATCATCTGGATCGCCCAGATCGCGACACCGACCACGCCGAACAACAGCATGTCGACGACCAGCAACAGGGCGACGCCGAGAATGCTGTAGGGTGTATACAGCTTGCGCTCGATCCAGTCATCCGGCGTGCCGATGCCGTACTTGTCCATGTCGGCACGATTGAGGCTGGCCTTGCGATACAAGTCCACGCCGTCCCACAGCACCTTGTTGATGCCTGCGATCTGCGGGCTGTGCGGATCTTCCGCGGTCTCGCACTTGGCGTGATGCTTGCGATGGATCGCGACGTATTCCTTCGTGTTGATCCCGGTCGCGAACCACGACCAGAAGCGGAAGAAGTGCGCGAGAACTGGATGGAAGTCGACGCCACGATGCGACTGGGCACGATGCAGATACAGCGTCATCGTGAGGATCGTAAGCTGGGTGACCATCAGCAGATACGCGATCCAGGTGCCCCAGGAAGCCTGGGTCAGCCCGCGCGACGCGAAAGAGATCAAGGTATCGAACATGATGCGGCGATGTGTCTTGAGAGTAAGGGATGACTGTACGCGCCAAGGAATGGGGCCGCCATCGGCTTTGTCAAGGTTTGCGACGGCCATCACGGAGCGAAAAGTCGCGGGTCGAGCGCGAAAATACAGTGCCACGACCGCGCTCGTTCCGACCCCGATCCAGCGGCGCTTGCCGGAACAGGATCGAACCGGAACAATCCCCTCCGATGACCGCCGCAACGCCCACTCTCGTTCTTGAACGCGCCAGCCGGCATCTGGCAGGCCGCGCCGTGGTGTGTGGCCTCGATCTCACCCTGACGCGCGGCGAGGTGCTGGGACTGCTCGGCGTCAACGGCGCCGGCAAGACGACCACGCTGCGCATGATCGCCGGTGTGCTCGCGCCGACGGTCGGCACGGTGCGTATTGATGGCATCGATCTATATGAACACCCGGAACTTGCGCGTCGGCGCATCGGCTACCTGCCGGAAACGCCGCCGCTGCATACCGAACTCAGTGCCGAGGAATTCCTGCGCTTCTGCGCGCGCCTACACGGGCTCGCGCGCGGCGCGGTCGCGGCGGCCGTGGAGCGCACGATCGAACGCTGCGAGCTCGGCGACGTACGCCGCCGGCAGATGACGACATTGTCGAAAGGGTTTCGCCAGCGCGTCGGCCTCGCCCAAGCGATCCTGCACGAACCGGAACTGATCGTGCTCGACGAACCCGCCTCCGGGCTCGATCCCGTCCAGGCGCTGAAATTGCGCGAGATCGTGCGCGGGCTTGGCCATGATCATGCGGTCGTGTTGTCCACCCATATACTGCCGGACGTCCTCGCGTGCTGCGACCGCGTCGCGATCCTGCATCGCGGCGAACTGCGCCATGTCGGAGCCTTGAGCGACGCCACGACCGACGGCGCGCTGCGGGTCGGCGTTGCCCAATCGCTGCATGCCGACGATTGGCTCGCGCTGCCGCAGGTTGCCGCGGTGGCGCCGATCGACGGGACGCATTGGCGCGTGCGCCTGCGTCCGCAAACAGCGATCAGCGCGTTCGCCGCGGCCGTCGTTGAACGCGGCTACGGCCTTGAGGAACTGCGTGCCGAAAGCCCCGCCCTGGAGCAGACCTTTCTAGCGATCGCCGCCACGGACTCTCCGCCGGAGGCCGCATGAGTCGGACCGCGCTGATCGCACGCCACGAATGGCGTCGCCTTGGTGTGCAGCCGTTCGCGTGGACGCTGGCCGCCATCGTGGTCGCGCTGATGGCGTGGCAATTCCTGCTGTCGCTCGAAGGCTATCTGCAACTCGCGCCGAAACTCGGTGCCATCAAGAACGCACCCGGCGTGACCGATCTCGTCGCGGTTCCGCTGTTGCGCAGCTTCTCGAACCTGCTCGTGCTGCTCGTGCCGCTGCTCACGATGCGCGCGTTCGCCGGCGAGCGCCGCGCGCAGACGTTGCCGCTGCTGCTTGCGAGCGGCATCGGCAACGCGCGCATCGTGCTCGGCAAGTACGTCGGTGCGCTCGGTTTCGTGCTCGTGTTGATTGCGCTGGTGCTGCTGATGCCGCTCGTGCTCGGCTTCGGCACCGCGCTGGATCTAGGCAAGATCGCCGCCGGCGCGCTCGGCCTCGGCTTGTTTGCCGCGGCACTGACCGCGATCGGTATCCTCGCGAGCGCCTGGGCCGCGCAGCCGGCACTCGCCGCCGCGGCTGCGCTCGCGATCACCAGTCTGCTCGCGGCCGTCGACGCCGGCGCGCGCCTGCAGGGCATCAGCAACGCGGGCATCAACTATCTCGCCTTGCCGACCCATCTTGAGCCGTTCTTCCGCGGCCTCGTCGCCAGCGTCGACATCATCTACTTCCTGTTGATCGTCGTCGTCGCGCTGGCCCTCGCCGCGCGACGCCTCGACACCTTGCGCTCGAGATCAGATTGATGCGCGAGCGTTTCGGCAATGCGCTGCACGCGCTCCTGATCATCGCGGCCGCGGTCGCGATCGCGTTCCTGAGCACACGCTTCGGCTTCGACCGCGACTGGAGCCATGCCCACAGCGCGAGTCTCGGGGAGGCGTCGATCACTCTGCTGCACAGCCTCGATGCGCCGGTCGAAGTGGTCAGCTATGCGCGCAAGCAGGGTGGCCTGCGCGCGGTGATCGCGGATTTCATCGAGCGCTATCGACGGGTCAAGCCCGATCTTTCCTTGGCGTTCGTCGACCCCGACGCGGACCCGAATGCGATGCGCGCGGCCGCCATCATGGTCGATGGTGAATTGGACATTCGCTACAAGGGTCGCAGCGAACGACTCAAGGTGCTCAGCGAAACCGAACTGTCGAACGCGCTGCTGCGTCTGTCGCGCAGCCGCGCCCGCATCGTCGCGTTCCTCGAAGGCGAAGGCGAACGCCAGCCGCTCGGCAAGGCCAACGCGGACCTCGGCCAGTTCGTCGGCGCCCTCGCCGATCGCGGCCTGCGCACGGTGCCGTTGCCGCTCGCCAATATCGGCAAGGTGCCAGAGAACACCGATCTGGTCGTGATCGCCAATCCTCAGGTGAAATTGCCGACCGCGGCTGTCGCGGAACTGGTCGATTACGTTGAACGTGGCGGCAACCTGCTTTGGCTGACCGCGCCGGGCGAGGACGTGGGTCTGGACGATCTCGCCAAAGCGCTGGCGATCCGCGTGTTGCCCGGCACTGTCGTCGACGGCAGCGGCCAGGCCTTCGGGCTCGGCGACCCCAGCTTTGTCGCGCTCGATCATTATCCGCAACAGGCGATCACCGAGAATTTCGTCCTGACCACGCTGTTCCCGCAGTCAGCCGCGCTGGCGCAACTCGCTGGCGCGCACTGGGACATGAAGTCGATCCTGCGCAGCAGCGCCAAGTCGTGGAACGAAACCGGTCACATTCCAAAAGCCGGCGAAGCGGCGGACACGATTCACCAGGACGCCGACGCCGGCGAGATCCCCGGCCCGCTCGACCTCGGCTTCGCGCTCACGCGTCTGTCGCCGCGGCCGGACAAACGCGAGCAGCGCGTGGTCGTGATCGGCGACGGCGCGTTCCTGTCCAACAGTTTTCTCGGCAACGGCGGCAACCGCGAATTCGGCGAGCGCGTGTTCGACTGGCTGCTCGGCGACGACGCGCAGATCGCGGTCGCGGACAGCAGCGCGCCGGATCGCGAGTTGACCTTGTCGCAAAACCAGTTGAGCGCGATCAGCCTCGTGTTCCTGCTCGCATTGCCGCTCCTGCTCGCGGCGAGCGGCATGCTGATCTGGTGGCGCCGCCGTCGGCGCTGACATGAAACGCCGCTCGCGCATGCATCTGTTCCTGCTCGCGACCGTCGCGCTGCTCGGCGCCGCGGTGGTCGCGGAACTCCGTCGCGAACGCGCGCTCGAAGTCGATCCGTTGACGCAGATCGATGTGGCTGCGATCCACACGCTTGCGGTGACCTGCAACGCCTGCAAACCGCGTCGCTTCGAGAGAGTCGGCGCGCACTGGCGCATGCTCGAACCGTTTGCGCAAGCGGCAGACGATGTGGCCGTCGATCGGCTCGCCGCGATCGCGCGCGCGCCGGTGCGATTTCGCCATGCGCGCGGCGACCTCGACGCGAAGAAACTCGGCCTCGATCCGGCCTACGCGACCTTGGATCTCGATGGGACGTTGCTGAAGTTCGGCACCACCGACGCGATCCACGGCGATCGCTATGTCGAAATCGATGGTGCAATTGCGCTGGTGCCCGATCGTTTCAGCGCGCGTCTTTTCGAAACGCCGGAAAGCGAGTTGGCAATCCCGCCTGCCGCCCTTGGAAAATAAGCCGTGCCGGAACTGCCTGAAGTTGAAACCACGCGACGCGGACTGGCGCCGCATCTGGTCGGCCGCACCGTGATCGCGCTCGACATCCGCCAGCCGCGCCTGCGCTGGCCGATTCCCGATTCGCTGCGCACGTCGTTGCCGGGCCAGCGCATTGAAGAAGTGGAAAGACGCGCAAAGTATCTCTTGATACATACCGCGGTCGGCAGCGCGCTGCTGCATCTGGGCATGTCGGGATCACTGCGCGTGCTACCCGCGGCGACACCGATCGGCACGCACGATCACGTCGACTGGCGCCTCGATTCCGGCCGCGTGCTGCGCTTCACCGATCCGCGCCGCTTCGGCAGTCAGCTCTGGCAGCCGCGCGGCGAAATCCATCCGCTGCTGGCCGGGCTCGGGCCCGAGCCGTTGTCCGGCGATTTCGACGGCGATCATCTGTGGGCGCGTTCACGCAGTCGCGTTGCGGCGGTGAAGGTACTCCTGATGGACCAGGCGATCGTGGTCGGGGTCGGCAACATCTACGCGGCCGAGGCGTTGTTCGCGGCCGGCATCCATCCGAAACGCGCTGCGGGTTCGGTCTCGCGCGGGCGCTACGCGTGCCTCGCCAACGAGGTGAAGCGCATCCTTGCCTACGCGATCACGCGCGGCGGCACGACGTTGCGTAATTTCATCAGCCCTGATGGTGCGCGCGGCTATTTCGAGCAGGAACTCTTCGTCTACGGTCGCGCCGGTGAGCCGTGCAAGGTCTGCGGCACGCCAATCCGCGCGATCGCGCTCGGCCAGCGCTCGACGTTCTACTGTCCGCGTTGCCAGCACTGAGTTTTGTTTCCAAGCGATGCGTCCGCGGCAGTGAAGAGCGCCCCTTCCGCGTTACGTGCGGCTCCTGCGGCACACCCTGCGGGCCGGGTGCACTCGGCGCATCCATGCGCCTTGCCCTTCGGGCAGCTGCGCTGTGCAAAACGTCAGTCCTGCCGTTTTGTCGCCGTTCGCTTCGGCATCCTGCCTTCGCAGTGCCCGGCAGGGCGGAAGGGGGCGCTGTTCCAGCAGAATCCCGCGCACTCAGTCAGGCCAGCGCAGCACAAGATGGCGGTTGCTGAACTCGGGATCGTCGAGCGCGCCAGCGTGCTGCACCTTGATACCCGTCGGCGCGCCTTCGATCTCGACGATGTGGCCATTCTCGATCATGCCGCCAAGTGCCTGGAAATTGACGAAGCGTTCGGCGAGTTCGCCGGCGACACTCGCCGCGGCAGACGGCACGTTGCGGATGCTGATATCCGGCCGCGCGAATTTGCGCAGGCCGCGCGTATGGACATGCAGGCGACCGGCGTGATGATCGTCCTCGTTGCACAGGATCAGCACGTGATCGCGCGCCGCGAATGCGTCGGTCGCGAAGAATCGGCGTCGCCATTCGCCGGCATCGAACATCGACAACGTCTGCGGATCGACCACCGCGATGCCGCCGAGATCGTTCAGCGCGGTGATCGTGCCAACGAGATCGCGCAAGGCATCGAGGTCAGCCGGGTCGGCGAGGGCGCCGCGCAGCATCACGCAGTCGCGGGCCATCTTCGCGCGCTCGAACAACCGCGAGTCTTCATCGTAGAGCAATCCACCGAGCGTGCCGGCGAGCGGATAGCCGTCCCACTTGGCGAGTTCGCGGTTCGCGTAGCGCACGACCTCAATGCCCACCGGGGTGCCGCGCGTGCGGTAGCGTGGCGCATCGATTTGGAAATCGGGCTCGAATTCGCCGAACACGAACCAGAGCAGGAACGCCTGTTCGCCGCTGTTGCTCCACTGCGGTCGCGGCCAGATCGGTGTGGTCATGGTTTGGGTCCCCGTGGGATATCGAGCGGCAGTACGGATTGCTGGAGTTCGACGCGGTCTTCGCCGGACATGATCTTCTTGAACTCGGCGCGACTGACCGAGACATAGCGGTCGTTGCCGCCGAGCTCAACCTGCGGCCCATCGGTGACCGCGCGGCCGTGTTCGTCGACGCGCACGACCATCGTCGCCTTTTTGCCGCTGTGACAGATCGTCTTGATCTCGATCAAGTTGTCGGCCCAGGCCAGCAGATACTGGCTGCCCTCGAACAGTTCGCCGCGGAAATCCGTACGCAGGCCATACGCAAGGACGGGGATACCGAGAGCATCGACGATGTCGCCGAGCTGCCACGCCTGCGCCTTGCTGAGGAACTGCGCTTCGTCGACGAGCACGCAATCGAGCTGGCCGTGCGCGGCGATGTCGGCTTGCGCGATCGCGAGCAGATCGTCCTCGCGCGTGAAGCGTCGCGCGTTCGCGCGCAGTCCGATACGCGATGCGACCACGCCCATATTCGAATCTGCGGCCGCAGGCCGCGCAGGATTCCCTTCTCCCGCTTGCGGGAGAAGGTGGCCGAAGGCCGNNTGGCCCGAAGGGCCGGATGAGGAAAGGCGTTCGGCGCGCGTGTCGAGCTGCGGCGTCAGGATCAGCGTACGCATGCCGCGCTCGGCATAGTTGTACGCGCTCTGCAGCAACGTCGTGGTCTTGCCGGCGTTCATCGCCGAATAATAGAAATAGAGTTTGGCCATTGAGAGCCGGGATTTGGAATTGGGGATTCGGGATTCAGACACGTCACGCAAACGATGTCGCGGACTGGCGGGAAAGGATTCGATACTCTGCCACAATTGCCGGCCAAACTGACGCGG
The DNA here is from genome assembly GCA_003142815.1 of Rhodanobacteraceae bacterium. Lineage (GTDB taxonomy): Bacteria > Pseudomonadota > Gammaproteobacteria > Xanthomonadales > Rhodanobacteraceae > Dokdonella_A. The sequence goes on along the minus strand of PLNP01000057.1, from coordinate 14,408 downwards.
CCGGCATCGCTGTCCCGAATCCCGAATCCCGAANNCGAATCCCGAATCCCCAATTCCGATTCCCGGCTCCGCCATGCTCAATCCGCAACAACGCATCGCGATCGACTACTGCGACGGTCCACTGCTCGTGCTCGCCGGCGCGGGCTCGGGCAAGACGCGCGTGATCACCGAGAAGATCGCGCATCTGATCAAGCGCCGAAACATGCCGGCTGCGAAGATCGCCGCGATCACGTTCACCAACAAGGCCGCGCGCGAGATGCGTGAAAGAGTAGGCAAGCTCGTGTCGGGAGCCGCCGCGGAAGGACTCACGGTCTGTACGTTCCATGCGCTCGGCCTCAAGTTCCTGCAGATCGAGCATGCGCGCGCCGGGTTGCGGCGAGGGTTTTCGGTGCTGGATGCGGACGATTCGCAGAGCATCGTGAAAGATCTCGCACCGAAAGGCATCAAGCCCGACCTGCTGTTCGCGCTGCAGTCGCTGCTCTCTCGCGCGAAGAACGATGGCCTCACGCCGGCGCAGGCGGCCGCGCGTGCGACCAGCGCGCGTGAGCGCGAGGCGGCGGAACTCTATGCGAACTACCAGAAGCGCCTTGGCGCATTCAACGCGGTGGATTTCGACGACCTGATCCGGCTGCCGCTGGCCGTGCTCGAAACCGACGAGGAAGCGCGTCTGGGCTGGCAGGAACGATTGCGCTACTTGCTCGTCGACGAATACCAGGACACCAATACCGCGCAATATCGGCTGGTCAGGACGCTGACCGGCGCACGCGGCGCGTTCACTGCAGTGGGTGACGACGATCAGAGCATCTATTCGTGGCGCGGTGCGAATCCGGAGAATCTTGCCGAACTTTCGCGTGACTATCCGGCGCTCAAGGTCGTCCGCCTCGAACAGAATTACCGCTGCGGGCGACGCATCCTGCGCGCGGCGAATGCGTTGATCGCGAACAATGCGCACTTGTACGAAAAGAAACTCTGGAGCGAACAGGGTGAAGGACCGCCGATCCGCGTCATCGAATGCCGCGACGACGAACACGAGGCCGAATGCGTCGCCGGCGCGATCGCGCACCTGGCCGATAAACACAAGGCGCGCTGGCACGACTTCGCGGTGTTGTATCGCGGCAATCATCAATCGCGCGCGCTGGAGAAAGCATTGCGGCTCGCGCGCGTGCCGTACCACGTGACCGGCGGCACCGCGTTCCTCGATCGCACCGAGGTCAAGGACCTGGTCGCATACCTGCGCCTGATCAACAACCCCGACGACGACGCGGCGTTCCTGCGCGTGGTCAACCTGCCGCGCCGCGACATCGGCGCGACCACGCTGGAAAAACTCGGCGAACTTGCTGGCGCACGCCACGTGTCCTTGTTGCGCGCGGCGCAGACGGATTCGGTACGCGGTCAGCTCGCGGCACGCGCGGCATCCTCACTCGTCGGTTTCAGCGGCCTCGTGCGCGAACTCGCGGCGAACGCCGAGCGCCTGCTTGCGGCGGACCTCGTCGAGGAACTGATCCGGCGCATCGGCTACGCCGAGCACATCGCGAGCCAAGTCAAGGAGCCGGCGTTGCGCGAGCGGCGCATCCAGAATCTCAAGGAACTCTCCGAGTGGTTCCGCGCGATGCAGAAAGAGGGCGCAGGCGGCGATCTCGCCGCGCAGCTCGCGTTGCTCAGCCACGGCGACCGCGACGATCCCGGCAACGCGGCGCGCCTGATGACCCTGCATTCGGCGAAGGGGCTCGAGTTCCGCTTTGTCTTCATCGTCGGTCTCGAAGACGGCCTGCTGCCGCATGAAGGCAGTCTCGCCGAAGGCCGTGTCGAGGAAGAACGCCGCCTGATGTACGTCGGCATCACGCGCGCGAAGGAACAGCTCACGCTGTCGTTTGCGAAGCGCAAGAAGCGTTTTGGCGAAATCCTTGCGAATGAGCCGAGCCGCTTTCTTAAGGAGTTGCCGACCGAGGATCTGCATTGGTGCGGCCACGATCCCGAGCAGGATGCGGCGCACAGAAAGGAACTTGCGTCGTCACATATTGCGCGGCTGGCGAGTTTGCTGGCTGATTAAAACCCTCTGCCTGCGGGAGAAGTGCCCCGAAGGGGCGGGTGAGGGTTCGGGCAACGCGCGACGTTTCAGCCGCGCCGTGCAGGTGGCGATCATGCATTCCGGCTATTGCAGCCGGATCGTGCGATGTGACTGCCGTGAATGCGCTTCTCCACAATTGCAGAGCGGCTCTCCGCACCGAACCCTCCCTCCCGGTGGGAGAGGGGCTCAGCAGCGATCAAATCAGCTTCGCCGCTTCCAGCTCGCGCTTCAGATACGCGTAGTAGATCGGCGCGGCGATTACGCCGGCCGAGCCGAACGCGGCTTCCATGAACACCATCGCGATCAGCAGCTCCCAAGCGCGCGCGCGGATTTGCGTGCCGACGATGCGTGCGTTGAGGAAGTATTCGAACTTGTGAATCAGGATCAGAAACACCAGTGCCGCGAGGCCGACGCCGAGCGATACCGACAGGCCGACGATGAAGATCAGCGTGTTCGATATCAAGTTGCCGATTACCGGCAGCAGGCCGGTGACGAACGTCGCAGCGATCAGCGTCTTCGCCAGCGGCAGCTCCACACCGAACAGCGGTAGCACGATCAGCAGGAAGACGGCAGCGAACAACGTGTTGATCGCCGAAATCTTGACCTGCGCAAACACGATGTCGTGGAACGACTGCACGAGAAGGCTGCAGCGCGCGACCAACACCTCGACCAGCGGTCCGCTGCGGCGGGCGGGGCGTGCTCTGGCCAGAGCGATCATCGCGCCGAGAATCATGCCGATCAGCAGGTGCACGATCACCCGCGCGACAGCCTTCCCGGCCAGCTGCAATTGCTCGGCGTGCAGGCGCAACCACTCGACTGCGGCGGCGCGAAAATCGTCGATGCTGTCCGGCAGATGATCGACGACGATCTGCGGCAGTTGTCCGCGCGCGCGGTCGATCAGCGGCATCATGCTCTCGAAGACCAGCCGCGGGTTGCCGAGTTCGCTGCGCAGGAACGCGAACGCGCCGATAATCGCCAGCGTGAGTATTCCGACCACCACGACGCTGAGCAGCGCGACGATAAGGCCGTGCGCGCGCGCGCCGGGCAGATGGCGTTGCAACGGTGGTGCCAGCGCGTTGACCAGCGCGTACACAAGCAGGCCGGCCAGCAGGCTCGGCAGCAGATGCAGCTGCAGGATCAACAATAGCGCCAGCGCGGCGAGCATATAGCTGGCGATGCGCGGGCGCGAGCCGAACGGCGGGTCCATAGGCGTCTCGGGATGGCGGAGCGGGGATCGGCGTGAATCGCAGACCCAATGTCCGCACCGCGCCGTGTCATAAACTGGTGAAACCCTGAGCCAAGTCGTCGTACTGGCGGCCGATGGCTCGTTCGATGATGTCCTGACGCGATCGTATGCGCTGGCCGCGTCGTTTCCAATCCCGGAGTCTGCATGTCGAAAGTGTCCGTTCCCCTCGTTCTTGGCGTCGCGTTGCTGGCCGGCTGCGCCAGCGTACCGAAATCGCCCGCCCCGGCTGCGGTCACGGCCGGCTCCGCTGCGAACGACAACCTCAACACGGTCGCGTGGACGCAAACCGCGATCGAGCACGACCTGATCTATCGAGAGGTTTATCGTCAGGCTGGCGAGAAGCTGTTGCTTGCGCTCAAGGATCGCGCTTGGGACGCGCTGCCGCGCAACGAGCGCAAGAACGCGGTGAAGGGTCTCAAACCGGCGGTCATCCTCGACATCGACGAGACCGTGCTCGACAACTCGCCGTATCAGGCGCGTCTGCTCGCGAGCGACGGCGACTTCAATGAATTCACTTGGGCACAGTGGTGCCGCGAAAAAGCCGCGAAGGCGCTGCCGGGCGCGCTCGAATTCACCCGGTCGTCGAGGACTGCGTGCAGATCGGCAGTGAAAAAGGCTGCCGCCGTGAACTGATCGGCCGCAATTATCGGGTGCTGCTGCAGGTCGGCGACCAGATCAGTGATTTCGTCGACGTCCGCGCGAACACGCCAGATGGTCGTCGCGCCGCGGTTACCCCGTACGAGAACTGGATCGGTGAGCGCTGGTTCGTGCTGGCGAACCCGACCTACGGTTTGTGGGAGCCGGCGTTGTTCACAACGATTGGTCGCGCCCCGTGGCGGAACGTCGGCGCATGAAGCGCAAAGCGCTGCGCGCGAATTAACTAGTGCAAACAACTTGTTATGCGCGATCATCTAATGTATTGCCTATAGATACTGTGCATAAGTATAGTTGCGCCCTCGATTCACGTTGACGATTGCCCAAGCTTGTTGCCCTGCGGGAGGGACACGCAACCGAGCACCGCAGAGAACGACGTACAGGTTTACCCCCCCTCCGGCCACTGCTGGATTGCACCCGGACGGCTTGCCTTCCGGGTTTCTTTTTTTGGCGCTTTTACTCCCTCTCCCCCAGCAGCTCCACCGTTGAGGGGCGAGGTCGCCGCTGCTCAGTCCGCCCGCCGCAAAAATGGTTTTGGCAGCAGTTTGCCGCGGCGCCCCTCACCAACCTCTGCCCGAGCGATGCTCGGGGAATGCGCGGTCAAGCCTCCGGTGATATTGCGGGACGTGGGAACCTCAGATCCGCGACCACCGTCCGCCACCGGTTGCATCTTTCATTTGTTCCCATTCGGGGTCGCTGCTAAAGTGCCGCCCCGTCCAATCGCTCAGGTGTTTCCCATGCGCAGCCACCTCATCCGCGCCGCCATCGCGGCATCGTTGATCGTTTTCGTCGCCGGTTGCAACAAGCCGCCTGGGGAATCGGGCACGGCCGCCGTGCCAGCGGTTGCAACGACGCCGGACGCCGCGATCCGCCGCTCCGCCGAACTGCTCAAACAGGGCGACATTGCCAGTCTCATGCAGAACTCGATGCCGCCGGCCGAGTTCGCGAAGGCGAAGGCTGACTGGACCCGCGAAGCGAACGAAAAACCGATCACCGATGAGGATCGCCAAAAGTTCGCCGAGACGATGGGCAAGCTGACCGCGCCAAGCGCGGAGCAGACGCTGTACGCCGAGATGGAACCGCAGCTCAAGCAGTTCGACGCGCAGTACCAGCAGCAGATTCCGATGTATGTCGCGATGGGCAGCAGCTGGCTGCAAGGCCTGGTCCAGCAGAACAAGGACATGTCCGACGCGGACAAGCAGCAGGCGGTTGCGGCGATCAATGCGGTCGCCGCGTGGGTGCAGAAAACCCGCTTCACCGATCCCGCATCGGTCAAGAAGGTGCTCGCGATCGCGAGCAAGACCGCGCGTGGCATCAACCTGAAGACGCTCGACGAAGCGCGCGCGCTCAATTTCGACCAGTCGATGCAGAAGGCGCGCGTCGCGTTCCTCGGTTTCAAGGATGCGCTCGGCGTGTATGGTTTCGCGTTCGACAAAACCCTCGATTCGGTCAAGCCGGAAGTTGTTTCGAACGACGGTAAGACGGCCAAGGTCAAGGTCGCCTACACGCTGTTCGACGCGCCGTTGAGCGTCGAGACCGAAATGGTCAACGTCGATGGCCGTTGGTACGGCAAGAAGGCGATCGAGAAACTCAATGAGAAGTCGGCCGAGGAAGCCAAGGCGGCCGCGCCGGCCGCCGCACCGGCAGCCCAGCACTGACCGCAACGGGGGCGCGCGGCAGCCGTGGGCAAGCCGCGCGCGGAACACTAGACTTCGGACATGAATGATTCACAACCGGCCGCACGCGCGGCCGATGCTGCGCAGGCGCCTGCGTGGCTCACTATGCTCGGCGTGCTATTGCGGCCATGGATACGCATCCACCGCACGCCGGAAGACGCGCGCGCGCTGTTGCCCGACGATCCGCGGCCGACCGTCTATGTGATCGAGCGCTACGGGCTGTCCGACACGCTGATCCTCGAACAGGCGTGCAAGGAAGCCGGCTTGCCGGCACCGTATGCGGCGGCGGATCGGCTGCCGATCAAGCGCCGCCGCGCGGTGGTCGCGCTGTCGCGGCGTCCGCGCCTGTTCGGCCGTCGCCCGCATCCGACGCGTTCGCAAACCTTGAGCCTGCTCGCCGATGTCGCGCGCGCCGACCCCGAGACGGACGTGCGGCTGGTGCCGGTGTCCATCTTCGTCGGCCGCGCGCCGGATCGTGAATCAGGCTGGTTCAGCGTGTTGTTTTCCGAGAACTGGGTCGTCGTTGGCCGCTTCCGGCGCCTGCTCGCGCTTGCGCTGAACGGGCGCGACACGCACGTGCAGTTCGCCGCACCCGTATCGCTGCGCGAGATCATCGCCGACCAGGTCGAACCCGAACGCGGCGTGCGCAAGCTGCAGCGGATCCTGCGCGCGCATTTCCAGCGCATCCGCGCGACCGTGATCGGGCCCGACCTTTCGCATCGGCGCACCGTCGTCGATGCGCTGCTGAATGCAGAGCCGATCCGCATCGCGATCGCGACGGCGGCGAGCAAGGAAAACGTCAGCGAGCAAAAGGTGCGCGACCGCGCGCGTGGCTATGCGATGGAGATCGCCGCGGATTACTCGCATCCGGTCGTGCGCTCGCTGTCGTTCATGCTGAAGGCGTTCTGGAACAAGCTGTACGACGGCGTCGACGTGCGCCACTTCGACACCCTGCGCGCAGTCGCGCCGGGTCACGAAGTCATCTACGTGCCCTGCCATCGCAGTCACGTCGATTACCTTTTGCTGTCGTACCAGCTGCTGCAGAACGGCATCGCGATCCCGCACATCGGCGCGGGCGTGAACCTCAACCTGCCGGTGATCGGCCCGATCCTGCGCCGCGGCAGTGCGTTCTTCCTGCGCCGCACGTTCAAGGGCGACGCGCTGTATTCGACGGTGTTCCGCGAATACATCAGTCAGCTGTTCGCGCGCGGCGTCTCGCTCGAATACTTCATCGAGGGCGGCCGCTCGCGCACCGGGCGCCTGCTTAGCCCCCGCAGCGGCATGTTGTCGATGACGGTGCGCAGCTTCCTGCGCGAATCGCGCCGCCCGGTCGTGTTCCAGCCGGTCTACATCGGCTACGAGAAGATCATGGAGGGCGACGCCTACATCGGCGAACTCTCCGGCAAGCCGAAGCAGAAGGAATCCGTGCTCGGCCTGTTGCGTTCGCTCGGTGCGTTGCGCCAGCACTACGGTCGCGTCGCGTTGAGCTTTGGCGAACCGATCTTTCTCGGCGCGCTGCTCGACGAGGTCGCACCGGATTGGCAGACCGCGACCGCGGACCCGGAAGCGAAACCGGAATGGTTGAATCCAGCGATCGATGCATTGGCCGAACGCATCCAGGAGCACATCAATCGCGCCGCGCACGTGAACCCGATCAACCTGCTCGCCGTCGCGCTGCTGGCGACGCCGAAGCACGCGATGGCCGAGGCGGACCTTGTCGCGCAACTGGAGCTGTGCAAGGCGTTGCTTACCGGGCTGGTCTATTCCGATCGCATCACGATGACGGAACTCGCGCCTGCCGAGATCGTTGCCTACGGCGAGAAGATGCAGTGGATCCGCCGTATCGCGCATCCGCTCGGCGACGTGCTGACCGTCGACGAAAAACAGGGCGTGCTGCTCAGCTATTTCCGCAACAATGTCCTGCATCTATTCGCGACCGCGGCCTGGGTCGCGTGCTGCTTCCTCAACAACCGGCGTATCGCACGCGCATCAATCCTGCGCCTCGGCCGCCTCGTCTATCCATTTGTGCAGGCGGAATTGTTCCTGCCGTGGAGCGAGGACGAATTCGGCTTGTCGCTCCAGGCGGCGCTCGATTTCTTCATCGAACGCGGCCTGCTCGAAGCCGATGCGGACGGCCGCATCATGGAACGCGGACCGGGCCAGAGCAATGCGGCGTTTCGCCTGCGCGCGCTCGCGCACAACCTGCTGCCCGCGATCGAACGCTACTACATCGGACTCGCCCTGCTGGTGAAGAACGGGCCGGGCACCTTGTCCCCGGGCGAACTCGAAAACCTCTGCTACCTCACCGCGCAGCGCCTGTCGCTGCTGCACGAACTCAACGCACCGGAGTTCTTCGACAAGTCGTTGTTCCGCGGCTTCATCCAGAAACTGCGCGAACGGCGCGTGGTCTGGGCCGGCGACAACGGCAAGCTCCAATTCGACCCGGAACTCGAAACGGTCGCCAAGGATGCGCGCGTGATCCTCAGCCGTGAGATCCGCCATGGCATCCTGAAGCTGACGCCGGAGAAGCAGGCGGAGTTGGGGCAGGGGGTGGGCGCAGCGGATGATGGCGTCTGAGTTCTCTCCGTTTCGGGAGAAAGAGCGCGATGTGCGGTTGATTCGGACTCGATGGACGTGCGCCCGCCGACGGCCCTCCGTTCCCGAGTACTTGTCGCGATCCGTATGCAGCGCGCCATCATGGGTGATGCGGAGACCGAGAGGCGACGCGAGCGGCTGTTGAATATCGCCAGGCGATGGGTATCCTGGCGCCATGGCGTACTGGTGGGTCAACCATAAACAAACGCGTGACCACGAAGTCCGCGGGGACTACTTGTGGTCGCCGAAGCTCAACCAGAACGGCGCTCGCAATCAGTCTTACGACAACATGGCGAGAGCGCGAGCGGGTGACACCATTTTCTCGTATGCAAATGGAACGATTGGCGCAGTAGACGTGGTCGCCGGGGACGTAACCACAGCTCCAAAGCCGTTGGAGTTTGGACGTACGGGCATCTACTGGTCGAACGAGGGATGGTTCCTGCCGGTAGCCTTTCAGAACGCGAAACGCGCAATCCAGCCTAGGGACCATCTGGATGTCATAGCGCAACGGTTGCCCGAGAAGTACTCGCCAATTCAGAGAAATGGCAACGGGAACCAAAGCATATATCTCGCCCAAATCTCGGATGATTTAGGGAGGACTTTGCTTGGCCTTGTCGATATGGTGGGGAAGCTACCGGTGGTGGATGCCATCGCTGAGACACCTGCGGCCTACGAACTTGAGGATATTGATCGCCTGCAGAGCGAGAGTGAGTTGACGGAAACCCAGCGCGTGCAGCTGATACAAGCGCGCATTGGGCAAGGGATCTTCCGTGCACAAGTCCTCCTGCGGCATCCGATCTGCCGCGTGACAGGCGTGGGAGACAAACGACTGCTTCGCGCAAGTCACATCAAGCCTTGGCGCGAGAGCAACAATGGCGAGCGCCTGAACGGCGCGAATGGCCTGATGTTATCCCCCCACTTTGATGCGTTGTTCGATCTCGGCTTGATGTCGTTCGAGGACAATGGAACGATGTTGATCCGAAACGACGTCGCCAAAGATGTCATCGAACGTTGGGCGATTCCGAGAAGTAGGGAGCCGAAGCCGTTTGATTTATCCCAGCGACCATATCTAGCGTTACACCGCGAGCGGTTGGACGCCATCGGCGCATTCCGCCATTGAAGCCAACGGAGTGCGCATGCGACTTGGCACTGGAGCGCTTGGAGAACGGGGGCGTAGGCCTTATCCGTCCGAGCGCGTGACGAAGGCGTAACCGCGATCAAACTCAACGTGGGGACGAAACAGGGTCAGCTTGCCTATTACCCAGGTTTGGCAGTCACGCGGCGATTCCCGGCGCCCACCATCCGAAAACGCCAGAACCGCGCGAGCCGCGAATATGTCGTCTAGGCACGCAGCAACAGCGCCCCTTGCAGCCGCCCCAGCGGCTTGTCGAACGTGCCGAATGGCAGATGACCGGCGGCGCGCGCGATTTCCAACATCAGGCAATCGCTGAAGCCGGGCCTGGCCTTGCTGCGATAGTGCGTGAGCGCGGCCGCGACGATGTCGCCGCGCTCGAGAACGAGGTGCTGGTGGTTGAGCAGCATGTCGATCGCGACCGCAATTTGCACAGGTTTGCGAGCGTAGACGGTACCGAGCACCCAGACCGTCTCGACGAGTGCGAGCAGCGGAACCCAGGCGCCTTTCGCGATGAAGTCCTCCGCGGCGGCCAGTTGTGCGGCGTCGTCTCGCGCGAGCAGGTGCACGAGGACATTGGTGTCAATCGCGCGCATGACGTTTGCGGATGTGCGTGGCGATGCCGGCCTTGAGTTCCTTCAGCGTCTTTCGCGCCGGCGCGTCGGCGAACAACGCATCGTGAATCGCCGCGGAGGTATTCACTCCGACGCGGCGTACGGTGATGCGCTCATCCTCGGTCTCCCACGCCAGCGTCGAACCCGGCCCGATGCCGAGTTTGCGGCGCACCGATGCGGGCACCGACACCTGCGCCTGCGCCGTGAGTTTGCTGGTTGCACTCATCGCCCGATTCCATTACCACGGTAATGAATCGATTCTCGCAGCGCGCGGGTAAACGTGCAAGGCCACGCCATTGAGGCGCCCGTTCTCGATGCTTGAGACCGTAGTCTGAAATCCCGGTGAGCCTCTCCGAGCTGGTTCTGGCTGAGCCCCTTGGAGTTCGCGAATGATCCGAACCGACTCGCCGACCGATACTTCGATTCGCTTCCTGGGGGGGCGATAGTTCTTCATCTCAGCGTCTCCGGTGGTCGTGAGGTGTGACGCGAACAACTTGGACGAGTCACGTGCGCGCCGCGCGCCGATCACGCATCGAGATCCGGAATCAGCTTGTCCTCGAGATACGCGATCATGTCCTTGAGGCGCAGCTTGCGTTTCTTGAGGCGCGTCAACTGCAGTTCGTCGCAGCCCGGGCCGATCGGCAGTTGCGCAATCGCGGCGCCGAGATCGCGGTGCTCAAGCTTGAGCTCGGTCAATTTGCGGACGATGGCGGCGGGATCTTCGGTGAACATGGCGATGCTCGCGAGTGGCCAAGTGTAATGCCGTGGCATCGCAACGGAAGGTTATTCGGTGGAAGGCGCGGCCGCGAATGCGTGGGGAGGCCGAATGTTTGTGGGAGGGACTTCAGTCCCGATGCTCTCGGGGGAGCGAGCATCGGGACTGAAGTCCCTCCCATAAAAGCAGACAGCGCGGTAGGGTGGGACGCAGCGCCGAAGGCGCGAGTCCCACCGATGGGTCACGTCATATCATTGGTGGGACTCGCCGTTGGGCGGCTGCGTCCCACCCTACGTTCAACGTGCCGCCTCGGCGACCTTCTCCGCGGTGAAGCCGAAAAACTCGAACAGTTTCCGCGCCCGGCGCGGATTCGCCGAAGCGATCCGCATCGGCGGCGGTGACGAAAGGGTAAGGCGTCTGCGTAACCATTCGCCATGCACCCTGCGGCCCCGCAGGGTCGAATTCGATGGGCCGGTGCTTCGACTCCGCTCGCTGCGCGAGCTACGCTCAGCACGAACGGAGCGAGGGACTTCGGCCCGCGTATCGGAACTTGAGACGCGCCACGACTACAATGCGCGCCCGTCTCGTTGCACTGTCAAAACGCAGTCCCCACACGCAAGCACGAAAACGTCATTCCGGCGAAAGCCGGACTGCGTTTGCAGGAGCAAACGCGAATGGCGCAGCCGGGTCGAAGACCGAATCGCAGGAGGCGACGAGTAATCCAGCCTTTGCCGATCTGCGAAAGAAGCTGGATCCCGGCTTTCGCCGGGATAATGAAAAGAAACGCTTCGGCCTTGCGCCCTTCGCCCCTATCCCTAATCCCTAATTCCTAAAGACCATGTTTTTTCGCAACCTCAGCCTGTTCCGATTCCCCGAAACCGTCAGCAAATCATTGCGCACCATTGAAAAGGACCTCGACTCGCAGCGCCTGCGCGAATGCGGCCCGCTGGAACTGGCGACGCGAGGTTTCGTGTCGCCGTTTGGTCGTGATAGCGAGGAATTGATGCACCAAGTTGGTGCATTCACCTTGGTCTCAATCGGTGCCGAGGAACGCTTGTTGCCCAGTGTCGTCGTCAACGAGGAGCTCGCCGAGCGCCTCGCGCAAATCACCGAGAAGGAAGGCCGTCGGATCGGCGCAAAAGAACGCAAGCACTTGAAGGAAGAGGTGATTTCCGAACTCCTGCCGCGCGCCTTCATACGCCCGTCACGGTTGTCTGCTTATGTCGACGCCGAGAACGGTTGGTTCGTCGTCGATAGCGCCAGCCGCAAGGCCGCCGAGGACGCGGTCAGCCAGATGCGCGAGGCGCTGGGCCGCTTTCCGGCCACGCCGATGGCGCCCGAGGAATCGCCGCGGGCGTTGATGACGGACTGGTTGATTAGTGGCAAGCTGCCCAAAGGCTTGGTTCTCGGCAACGAATGCGAGCTGCGCGATCCGGCCGAGGCTGGCGCGGTGGTTCGCTGCCGGCGCCAGGACCTTGAATCGGACGAAGTCAGGGAGCATCTGAAGTCGGGCAAGCAGGTGTTTCAGCTGGGGTTGGAGTACGACGAACGCGTCAGTTTCGTGCTCGGCGAGGATCTCACCGTGCGCAAATTGCGCTTCATGGACGTGGTTCTCGATGAACTCGGTGAGGATACCGCAGAATCGGCACGTGCCGAACTGGCTGCGAGCTTCGCGTTGATGACGCTTGAATTCAAGAACCTGTTCGAGCGATTGGAAGAGTGGTTCGGATTACCCCGTCCGGGCGATCGTGACTAGCGATGCCGGTGGGTCGGCTGGAGCAGAACACAGGTGGATGTCGCAAACGACTACCTCGAATTGGCGACTCCCGCGGGCGAGACGATCAAGATCTTGCGCAAGAGCCATCCGCAGGCGCGCCGCCTGCGCCTGACGGTGACGCCGGGCGGTGCGCGCGTGACTTATCCGGAAGGCACCCATCCCGCCCAGGTCTTCGCGTTCCTGCGCCGCCACGGCGAGTGGTTGGAGCGCAAGCTCGATGAGCTGAGCCTGGGTTCCGCGCCGCCACCGCTGAAGCCCGGCGCGGCGACCGTGATTCCGCTGCGCGGCGAGACCACGCGGCTGTCGTGGCGCGATGGCGTGTATCCGCGCATCGAGCAGACCGACGACCGTCTCGTCCTGGCCCTGCCGCGGCCGCATGGCAAATAATTCCTGCCGGCTGCACGCGCCTTGCTGCGTTCGTTCCTCGAAGCGCAGATCCGCCGCGACGTCAGCCGCTATCTCGCGCGTTACTGCCCGGAACTCGATCGTGCGCCGACCGCGGTCAAGCTGCGTGCGCTGAGGAGTCTGTGGGGCAGCCTCGATACGCGCGATCGCGTCACCCTCGACCTCGCGCTCGCGCTGGCACCGCCCGCCGCGCTGCGCTACGTGGTCGTGCACGAGCTCTGTCACCTGCGCATCCGCAGCCACGCGGCGCGGTTCTGGGCGCTGGTCGAAAAACTGTATCCGGAATGGCGCGAGCAGCGCGAATGGCTGCGCGTGCATGGCCAGGCACTGAAGGCGGAATTGACCCGCCTGATCCAGGTGCCTCAAGGCTGACCGCGTGCGACGTCGCCGCTCGGGTTTGCGAACGGCGGATGTGGCAAGCCTGAAAACGCGCCTGTCGCGGCTGCGCCGCCTTACAGGAGGATGAATGCGTTTTGTTGGAGCGCTGCCAGTGCGACCTCTACCAGGTCGCGAGCCGCCTTCTCCATTTTAACCGCGTGCGCGGAATGCGCGAATCGCATCCGCGATGGCATGCGGTTCTTCCAGATGCAGATGATGATGGCCGGGTAGCCGCACGACGCGAATGTCCGCTACCGCGTCCGCGCGCGCATCCATCATCGCTGTCGGTAGATAACTTGTCGCCGGATCGGCGAGCACGAGCAAGGTCGGCGCCCGAATGCCGCCGAGCATCGCCAGCACTTGCGCCTCGGTATGGCGCTGCGGGCTGGCCAGGGTAAGGCGCGGGTCGCTGGACCAGACGAAACCGCGATCGACCGCGGTGACGCCGCGTTCGACGATCGCGCGCGCCGCCGCTTCCGACAGATCATTCGCGGTCATGCGTGCGGCAATCGCGCCATCGAGCGTCGGGAAAACTCGCAGTGGTTTCTTGTCCGTGAACGCCGCGCGTTGGTCAAGCGCGCGGCGTAGCTGCGGCAGCGCGTCGTCGAGCGTCGTGGTCAGTGGACCGAGCGCCTCGATCAGCAGCAGCTCGCCGACGCGCTCGGGATATAACGCCGCGAACAGGCTCGCCAGCGTGCCGCCGAGCGAATGGCCGAGCAGATCCACGCGCTGCCAGCCGAAATGGTCGAGAGAGGCGCGGATCTGATCGAAATAGTCGACGTAGTGGTACCACCCTCCCGCCGGCAAATGCGAGGAACGGCCATGGCCGAGCAGATCGAGCGCAACGACGTACCGATCGGCACCGAGCAGCGGTGCGAGGCGGTCGAAACTGCCGGCGTTGTCGAGCCAGCCGTGCAGTGCGAGCAGCGGTGGAAGCGCGGGCTCGCCCCAGGTTTTTGCCGCGAGCGTCGCCTGCGGCAGGTTGATCCGGATTTCAGCCGCGCGCATCGCGCAGGCGTTCGTAGCGCGAGCGCGCGGCCGACTGTCGCGCGCTCGCGCGCGATGCGTCCCAGGTCGCATCAAATTCGGGCCAGCCCTGGCCGTTGCGCAGGATCAGCTCGGTCAACGCGCCGACATGGCCCTCGCTT
>PLNP01000012.1 GCA_003142815.1 Rhodanobacteraceae bacterium | reverse complement strand
GCGACCAGCACCTGGCCGGAGGGCAGCAGCGTGGCGGTGTGGTCAGCGCGAGAGATAGTGAGGCTGCCTGCGGCGCTCCAGGTGTTCGTGGCTGGGTCATACCGCTCGGCACTGGCGAGAGCGCCACTGCTACCGATGCCCCCCGCGACCAGCACCTGGCCGGAGGGCAGCAGCGTGGCGGTGTGGAAATCACGAGCGATAGCGAGGTTGCCTGCGGCGCTCCAGGTGTTAGTGACCGGTTCATACAGCTCGGCACTGGCGAGAGCGTTGCCGCCGGTGTCCGCGCCCCCCGCGACCAGCACCTGACCGGAGGGCAACAGCGTGGCGGTGTGGGCATTGCGGGCAGTAATGAGGCTGCCTGCGGCGCTCCAGGTGTTCGTGACCGCGTGTGCCGCAAGGGGTAGGGAAAGTGCAAAGACCAACGCAACGAACAACCCGCCAACGTGGCGTAGCCGGTGAATTGCACGCATCATCTTCTGACTCCCTTTTGATCCGATTCGCCGCGCATCGCGAGGCGCCACGTAATCAGACCACCCGCAGAGCAATCAGGCCGCCCATCTGGAAGGCTTGGCGTAAAACTCATTAGTGCGCCAATCGATCAAGCTCGGCAACCACCAAGGTCGCGCCACATCCACGAAAATGCACGAGCAGGATAACGCGCAACACCCCGGATTCGGGGGTGTAAGACGTTACGCCGCGCCAGTGTGGGTGTAACAGGGTCATCCGCGAGGGGCTGGACTCGAAGTTGAACGTCCGCAATGGGTCGTAAGCAGGCGTTGACGGGCGGTAGCTGGAAAAACCGCCGCGATGCAGGTGCTGAATCTGGTAGCGTTCGTTCTGGCTCAGGTGCGTGTAGCTCATGGGCAGTTCCACTTGGCGGTGAAGCTGTGCAGGCTACCGCGCCTGCGCCTCTTCACGTCATCAGGTGATGCACTTCAGAATTGAATTCGCCGGACGCACATGACATCACGTTGGGAATTTATTCGTCGATGGACGCGGGTAGCCGCAATGGCAGCGACTGTTCCCACCCTGCTGCTTACCGAAACGGCGTTTGCCGGTCCGCCGTTTCGCACAGACGACCCGGAGCCCGTCGAATACGGGCATTGGGAAGTCTATGACTTTTCGGCCGGGACACAGGTTGAAGGTGATACCTCCGGGATACTGCCGGGGCTTGAGGTCAACTATGGTGCCGCCCCCAATCTGCAGCTTCACCTGATCGCACCATTGGCTTTCGACGACCCTTCAGGCGGCAGCAGAAAGTCCGGTTATGGCGATACCGAACTCGGCGCCAAGTATCGCTTCATCGAGGAAGACGAAGAAGGCTGGCGACCCCAGGTAGGCATCTTTCCTCTTGTTGAAATACCCACAGGAAGTGAGCGCCGGGGTTTGGGGGGCGGCCACACGCGAGTGTTTCTGCCTATCTGGGTACAAAAGAGCTTCAGCGGCTGGACGACCTATGGCGGTGGTGGGTATTGGAGAAATCCGGGAACTGGCAACAAGGATTTCTGGTTCTACGGCTGGCTCCTGCAGCGAAAGTTGTCGGAACAATTGACGCTTGGCGGAGAGCTCTTTTATCAGACGGCCGATACGGTGGACGGCAAGAGCAGCGCCGGTTTCAATCTCGGTGGCATCTACGATTTTTCAGAGAACTGGCATCTGCTCTTCTCTGGAGGCCGCGGCATCAAGCAAGTGAGCGCGTCCAACGAGTTCTCGTATTACCTCGCATTCCAATGGACGAAGTAGCCGCCGGGGATGTAACGCCAGCTTGAAGATGATCACTTCGCCGAATTTCGACGGACCAACGACCGTTGAGTTTGATGGCAACGTGTCTTTGTCATCACCTCACTTCAAGCTCGGTCACTGATTTTCGGCACACTGGTCAAATCGATATCGTGCCCAAACTCTGACCCCGTTCGTGCACAAATCGACCTGTCCCGAATTGGGCTCCTGTTGCCTTGCTATATTGGCTGGTCTGAACCGCGCCCGGTTGCCGCGCTTCCATCTATCATCCATCGAGGAGATCGTCAATGCGCATTGCCACGCTGTTTGTTATTGCGCTGGTTGCGGTACCGGCCGGCACTCGCGCCGATGCGGTCGTAACGCCGGCTCCCGCAAAGCCGCTGGTCCAGTCGATCGCCGGCGACGTGCGGGCGGATGAGTTGCGCACCACCATCGCCAAGCTGGTCGGCTTCGGGACGCGGCATACGATGTCCGACACCCAGTCGAACACGCGCGGCATCGGCGCTGCGCGGCGCTGGGTGAAGAGTCGTTTCGAACAGATCAACCGCAAATGCAACGGCTGCCTGCAGATCGAGACGCCGGAGCAGAGCGTGACGGGTGAACGCATTCCGCAGCCGACCGCCATTATGGATGTGCTTGCGATCCAGCGCGGCACGAGCGATCCCGATCGTGTCATCGTCATTTCCGGTCATATCGATTCGCGTGTCCGCGATGTCATGGATGCGAAGAGTGATGCGCCCGGCGCCGACGACGACGGTTCCGGCACCGCCACGGTCCTGGAGGCCGCGCGCGTTCTGTCCGCGCACAAGTTCAACGCCACACTCGTCTACGCCGTAATCTCAGGTGAAGAACAGGGTCTGTATGGTGGCAAACTGCTGGCGCAATATGCGCGCGACCATCACTGGTCCGTCGAAGCGGCGCTGAACAACGACATCATCGGCAACACCGTGGGAACGAACGGCGTCAAAGACGCAGTGCACGTTCGCGTGTTTTCCGAAGGCACTCAGTCGACCGAAACACCCGAGCAGGCAACGCGCCGGCGCTACAATGGCGGCGAGGTCGACAGCCCTTCGCGCAATCTCGCGCGCTTCATCAGCGGCCTCGCGGACAGCTATCTGAAAGACTTCAGCGTGCGCATGGTCTACCGCACCGATCGCTACAACCGCGGCGGCGACCAGGTACCGATGCTGGCGGCGGGCTATCCCGCCGTGCGCTTCACCGAATCAATCGAGAACTACACGCGCGAGCACGAAGATGTGCGCACAGAAAACGGTGTGCACTACGGCGACGTGCTCGGCGCAATCGATTTCGACTATCTCTCGCAAGTCGCGCGCTTGAACGCCATCGCCATGGCGACGCTGGCCATGGCTCCTGCGCCACCTGCGCAGGTCAAGATCGACGGCGCGGTGTCGATGGACACAACAGTGACCTGGACCGCGGTTCCCGGCGCCGCGGGCTATCGCGTGTGGTGGCGCGACACGACGTCGCCCTATTGGAGCAACAGCCGATTCGTCACCGATGCGACTTCGCTGCTATTGAAAGACGTGAACATCGACGACTGGTTCTTCGGCGTTGCATCCGTTTCCGCCGACGGCTACGAGAGCCCGGTCGAGTTTCCCGGGCCAGCTGGGGCGTTCAATGCGGCACCCAACGCGGCGGAGGAAAAGTGAGACCGGCCATCCTTTTAGGAAACTCTGCAAATCCTTACGAAAAAAGTGAACCGCTCCGGGAATCCCG
>PLNP01000041.1 GCA_003142815.1 Rhodanobacteraceae bacterium | reverse complement strand
GCGACCAGCACCTGGCCGGAGGGCAGCCGCGTGGCGGTGTGGTAATAGCGAGCGGCAGCGAGGCTGCCTGCGGCGCTCCAGGTATTCGTGGCCGGGTCATATAGCTCGGCACTGGCGAGAACGCCACTGTTGCCGCCCCCCGCGACCAGCACCTGGCCGGAGGGCAGCAGCGTGGCGGTGTGGGCATTGCGAGCGGTAGTGAGGCTGCCTGCGGCGCTCCAGGTGTTCGTGACCGCGTGCGCCGCAAGGGGCAGGGAGAGTGCAAAGACCAACGCAACGAACAGCGCGCCAACGTGGCGTAACCGGTGAATTGCACGCATCATCTTCTGATCCCCTTTTGATCCGATTCGCCGCGCATCGCGAGGCGCCACGTAAACAGAACACCCGCAGAACAGTCAGGCCGCCCATCTGGAAGGCTTGGCGTAAAACTCATTAGTGCGCCAATCGATCGAGCTCGGCAACCACCAAGGTCGCGCCGTACCGATGA
The DNA here is from genome assembly GCA_003142815.1 of Rhodanobacteraceae bacterium. GTDB lineage: Bacteria > Pseudomonadota > Gammaproteobacteria > Xanthomonadales > Rhodanobacteraceae > Dokdonella_A. Next base: position 2,082 of record PLNP01000041.1, on the reverse strand, counting down.
CACGCGTCGATGAACGTCACCGGTACTGCAACGCGCCGGCAGCAGCGTCGCCGCGCATCTTTGGATTTCGCGACCAGTTCACCTGATCGCTCAGCACGTCACGGCGCGACCGTTACCGGCCGTCGTCGAACGTCGCCTTTGGGCCCAGGCTGTGTGAAATCTCGAGCGTGCAATGACAGCTGGACAAAAACTGTCCAAAAGTGAGACTCGTACGTCGATTTGAGAACGTTCGGGTTCGACGATTCCTGTCAAATCGGCGTACGAGGCACGTGTCCGCCGAACGTTCAGAGTTTTCACACAGCCTGGATCGGATGCGGCCATTTGTCCGGATGCAGGGATCCACGCAGCGCCGCATTGCATGAGATATGGCGGACGTTGGCTCGTGAGAATTGCAACGAATGCGAGAAGCCACATCGGTGCCGATCAGATGACGAGCGGCTCGGGTTCCAGCTCGACCCCGAAGCGCGTGCAAACCCCATTGCGAACCCGCTCGGCCAGCGCCCAGATCTGCGCGCCGCTGGCGTGGCCGTGGTTCACCAAGACCAGCGCGTGTTGTTCAGACACAGCCGCATCACCTTCGCGCAATCCCTTGAATCCGCAGGATTCTATGAGCCATGCGGCCGAGAGCTTCGCGCGCCCATCGCCGGCTGGCCAGACCGGCAGGCCCGGCTGCTGCCCGCGCAGCGCCGCAGCCTTCGCAGTGTCCACGAGCGGATTCTTGAAGAAGCTGCCGGCATTGCCGATCAGGGCGGGATTGGGCAGCTTGCGCATGCGGATCCGTGCGATCGCCTTGGCGACCGTCGGCGCTGTCGGTTCGGTCACGCCGAGCGCGGCGAGTTCCTCGCGCACGCCGGCGTAGTCGATGCGCGGTTCGCGCTGCCGCGGCAGGCCGAATTCGACCGCGGTGACGACGTAGCGATTGCGGTCGCGCTTGAACAGCGAATCGCGATAGTCGAAGGCGCAGTCGGCATTGTCGATGCGCAACAGGTTTCCAGCGTTGCGATCCCAAGCTTCGACGCAGGCGACGAATTCGCGCACTTCGGCGCCATACGCGCCAATATTCTGGATCGGCGCGGCGCCGACCGTGCCCGGAATCAGCACGAGGTTTTCGAGCCCGGCGAACCCGCGTCCAAGAGACCAGCGCACGAAGTCGTTCCAGTTCTCGCCGGCTTCGACGCGGATGCGCGCGCGATCGCCGTCGTCATCGAGCACGGCGATGCCACGTGCCGCGATCGACAGCACGACGCCGGGCCAGTCGCGCGTGAACAGGATGTTGCTGCCTTCGCCAAGCACCAGCAGCGGCTGCGTCTTCAATGCCGCATAGCCGAACAGCTCACCGAGCGCAGCGGGTTTGCGCACGTCGATAAGCAGCTTCGCGCGCGCCGGCACGCGGAACGTGTTGCGGCCCTGCAGCGACGCGTTCTCGACGATCGTATAGCCGTCGCCTTCGGCGATGGCGGTCATGCGGATGTTCTCAGGTGGGAGCGGCGGCAGCCGCGATGCCTTGGCCAGTAGCCACGGCAGAGCATCGCGGCTGCCGCCGCTCCNNGCGATGCGCCGGCGTCGAGCTTCGCCGCGGCATCCGCGCCGGACACGATGCCGCCGACGCCGATCACCGGAATCTTTCCGCCTAGCCGCTGCGTCATGCCGCGCAGCACCGCGGTGGATTTCGCGAACAGCGGCTTGCCGGACAGGCCGCCGGCTTCGTTGGCATGCCGATGGCCGGCAACTGGCGCGCGGTCGATCGTCGTGTTCGTGCAGATCACGCCGTCGATCTTCGCGGCGGCGACGACTTCGGCGATGCCGTCGAGTTCGGCGTCGGCGAGGTCTGGCGCGATCTTCAGCAGCATCGGTTTGCGCTTGCCATGTTTCGCGGCGAGCCGCTCCTGCGCCTCGCGCAGGATGCCGACGAAGCGCTTCAGCGTTTCCTCTTCCTGCAGATCGCGCAGCCCCGGCGTATTCGGCGAGGAAATGTTGACAGTCACATAACTCGCGCGCGGATAAACGCGTTCGAGACAAAAAAGGTAATCGTCGGCCGCGCGCTCGTTTGGCGTGTCCTTGTTCTTGCCGATGTTGATGCCG
>PLNP01000009.1 GCA_003142815.1 Rhodanobacteraceae bacterium | reverse complement strand
TGCGCAGGATCTCGTTGGCCTGGCGCAACTCGCGGTTCTCGCGTTCCAAGGCCTTGAGCCGATCGCGCTCGGTCGTACTCAGTCCCGCACGCAGGCCTGCGTCACGTTCGCTGCTTTCTTGGTTGTGGTTGCACGCTTATAGTAGCGGCTAACTATTCGCTCAAGCGGACCGCTGCGGATGGGCTACGGTAAACTCCAACTCTTCGCGGCAGCGGCCGCTTAGCTCAAGCGTTGGGCCTAATGGGCTTTACGTATTGAACGTTGTAGATATATCAATAGCATCCGCGGTAACCCGGCCCGATCCGGAAACGGACACGACGCTCAATGGCCGGCAGTTTTCGCAGGCGCTGCGTCGAGCTGGTTGAAGTGGATGATCGCGTTGAACAGCAGCGGATAGCTGCCGATGGTTTCGCCGCGCCAGACCGGGTTGTTCGCGAACAGCAGCACGTGGCCTTTGCCGTAGCGCGCGTTCACGACGGCGGCGCGCTCAGCCATTTCGGTACCGCCGTCGAGCAGACCCGAGATCAGCAGATGCTTGGCGTCGGCATAGCGCACGATGACTTGCGGGCGTTGATCCGCAGGGATAACGAACGGGTTGTTGCGCATCTGCTCAGCGTTGAGCGGCAACGCCTGCCACGGCTTCGCTTTGGGCAGCGGCGGCGGTTCGGCAAAGGCGCGGCCTTCGGGAATGTCCGCATCGTCGGGGCCGCCGCGTCCGGTCGGACGCTGAAAGTCCTTGGCGTTCGGCAGATGGTCGTCGCCGGTGACGAGGCTGGATACCTTGAACGACTGGCCGCGCGCGCTGTACAGCGCCACGCTATCGCCGTAGCCCGCGGCGATCGGGCTGGCACGGTCGGCGACTTCGGCGCGAAGCACGCTGCCGACCACCTTCAGCTTGGTTCGCGGGGTGGCGAAAACGCCGGGTGCGAGGCCGATGTCGATCGCGAATTGCGCGCTGTCCTCCGAGGTGACCAGCAGTCCTCCCGCGCGCACGAATTGCTTGAGGTGTGCGACACCGTCGGCGCCGAGGCCGGGGCGGATGTCGTCGGTGGAGTCAATCTTGCCGAGGTTGGGGGTGAGCTTGGTCGTCTTCCACGGCATCGGATTGCCCCACATCGGCAGGCCGTCGACGATCATCTGTGTACTCGCGCCGCCGACCGGGCCGAATAGGATCACGTCGTATTTGCCGCGCAGTTCGCGGATACGCGCAACATCCTGGGTGCTGATGTAGTCGTACTTTACGCCAAGTTGATCCAGCGCCATGCGCCACCAGCCTTCGGTCTGGGTGTCGAGCCAGGTATGCATCAGCGCGATGCGCGGCAGCTTCGATGCAGTGACGTCGATACCGGGCAGCCCCTGCGGAACCGCGATCGTCTCGCCGACCGCCGCCATCGGTGTCTTGAGGACGGTCGCGTCGGTCACCCGCACGACTTCGACACCGAACAGATCGCCCATCGACCAACCGGTGTCGTCGTAGGGATGCTGCTGCGGATCCTTCGGCGACCAGTACTGGCGATCGAGCAAGGTGTCGGCGATGCGCGAATAGGGTTGATCCATGCGCACGACATAACTGCCCGCGACGAAAGTCCGTGGCTGGGTCTTGGGCGCCTTGTCTGCCGTCTCCGCCGTCTCCGCCGTGTCAGCCGTGTCCGTCTTGTCGGTCTTGTCGGCGTCCTTCTTCTTTTCCACCGGCACCGCAACCGTCATCGGTGCGCTGGTGCGGCTGATCTCGGCATGCTGGCGCTGCAGCAGACGCAACAGCTGGGCCTGGGCGCCGCGGTGCTTGTCGTCGACCGGAAACACGTAAGCCGCAGGCCCCGCTTCCTGCGGTTTTTCGATCGAGCGTTTGCTCTTCAGATAGAAATTCTTGAGGAACAATTGCGAGTTGTCGGCGAAGTAATTCAGCGCGGTGAGCAGGCCAGACTGCTCGTAATTATTGTTGTTGCGCTGCGACCACAGCACCTCGGGCAGCGGCGGGTTGGGCCTGTACCAGGTGCGCTGGTATTCGTCGGGATCGAGGATGCGCTTCTCGGTGTCGGCGCCGCCGTTGCCAAAGGTCTCGTACAAACGGCTGATGCCGTTGTGCATCGCGGCGATGAACATCAGGTAGCCCGGGCTCCAGGTGTCGAAGTTGCCGTGGGTGAACACGCCGGGCATACCGAACCGGGTCAGCTCCTGCACGTTGTTCCAGCCGAGTTGCTGCCATTCGCCGGTCAGGATCGGATCGATCCATGCGTTATACGGACCATCGCCGATCGTGTTGTCATAGAGAAACGGCACCGATTCGTGCAGATCGTGCAGTACCTGCGCGTGCCAGCCGACATAGGTCTCGAGCACGTTGCGGGTGAGATTCAGGGTCAACCCCATCGCGTCGCGGTTGTTGTCGTGGGCGACGTAATGACCCCAATACATCAGCGGCGGATACTGCTGGCCCAGATGCGCGCGATGCCAGTTGTAGAGGTCGACCATGCGGTCGCGGCCATCGACTTCGACGATCGGTGTGATCAGGGTGATCACGCGCGAACGGATGTTGCGGATGTAGGGCGCATCGTCCACGGCGAGCCGGTAGGCGAGTTCCATCAACGCGGTCGGCGCGCCCGTTTCGGTCGAGTGGATCGTGCCGGTAATGTAGTAGACCGGCGTCGACTGCGCGACCAGCTGGTCGGCGCTGGCGTCGTTCATCCCGATGCGACGCGGATCGGCAAGCTTCGCCAGACGTGCATTGTTCGCGTCGATATCGGCGAGCAATGTTTCGTCCGCGACCGCGACCGCGATCATCTCGCGGCCTTCCTCGGTCCTGCCGATCGAAAACACCTTGACGCGTGGACTGGCCTTGGCAAGCTCGCGAAAGTAGCGGTACACGTCGGCCGAGTACGGCAGGACGTCCGGCGCACCCGCGATATAGCCGAGCACCTTCTGTGGCGTCGGCACGGTCGGCGATGCGGGCAGGTAGTCGGCCAATGGCGAGTTGAACGACGGATCGGTCGTGTATTCGCGAATCTTGTCGGTATAGCCCTGATCGATCGCCTGCGCGGGATCGCGCGCGTACCCCGTCGACGTTTCCGCAGCGGCGGCGAGCGCGACCGGGCCAAGCAGGACTGCCAGCGCCAGCAAGATGCGCGAGTGCATGAAGTGGTTTCCCCGAAATGAACGCCCTGTGCCGGACTTTGCCAGAATCAGGCTTGCGCCAGCCTGTGCCGGAAGTCAGCAGCCCTTGCCGGCTGCGTCTTCCTTGGTGATCTGGAGGATCAAGACACCCGTCGCCGCATAAGGCAGCATCACCTTCACGGCGTCGGTGGTGTAGTAGAAGCCGCCGGGGGTCGGCGCTTTCACCGCGTCGCGGACATCCGATTCATAGGATTTTCCAACTGCATCCGCCGCGGTCGCGACCGCGATGCGCTGCACGTTCTCCAGCGTCACGCAGCCGAGCAGACGCGTGCGCCGGAACGGCCGGATGTCCACGTGCAGCGGTTTCACTTCGACCGGATCGCGCGCGTTGTCGCCGTCGCCCAAACCATACAGCAGCGGTTTGAAGACTTCGTGGCCGTGGCCTTCGTGCTTGTGCTGGGCGACGATCTGCACGCGCACGGCCGCATGTTCGAGCGGTTGTGTCAGCTCGATCACCCGGTAATGGCTCCTGCCTTTCGCGAAATCGCGCTCGGGAGCGTTCGCGTCGATGGCCAGGCGTTGTGGATGTCCCGGCTGCATCGTGATCGGGCCGTGCGCGGGCGCATCAATCTCGGTGGGTGTCGCATGGCCGCCACCGAACAGGCGATCCTTCCAATGTGAATAGGTTTCACTGATCAGCGTGAGCGGATTGGCCGCGAGCGCATGCAGCGGGCACGCCGTGATCACGAAAACGATGGCGAAGCGTGAAAAGTGTCGGAAAAATCGATTGGGCATCAACACGTCGGGCGATATCGGGCGATATGGGGAATGAATTCGCGGGAAGAACAGCGGCGACATCGTGAGCGCTCGCCAACGCGGCGCGCCGAACCCGAACGCAGTGGCCCGCAAGCATCAAGGCCGCGCGTCGAGGTTGACGCACGGGCGGCGTGATGGCGGATCAGTTCGCTGGTGGCGTCGAACCCGCCACAGGAGCAGCAGTCGCCGGCTTGTTGTCGATCGGCGGAGGTGACGGGGTCGGGGCCGCCGCCGGCAGGTCGATCGGCTTGAGGTCGCCGCCGTCCTGCTCGAAAGCCTTCAACTCAAGCGTCTTCGCGATCGAGCCGATCACCTTGCGCTGATCGGCATTGCCGCCGCGCTTCAGCGCGACGCCGGTCAGATGCTCGCGATCCTTGAGGTCGCTGATGTAGCCGAACAACTCGGCCTTGCCCATCGTCGAGCCGTCGATCGAATACCTGCCACCCTTCGCGGGCGTGACCATCGCATTGCCGTCACGTACGTCCGAACGCGCGAATGCGCCGGTCATCGTTGCGAGGCCAAGCGCGAGTACCGCGCCGCGTATCAAATTCTTCATTGCTTCTCCGCATGACGTTTGTGTTCAGGGGTTTGGGGGGCCGCCGGTTCCTTGGCTTGCGCCAGGATTTCCGAAATCTGGCCGTCCTTTTCTTGCATATACGCCTTGAAGTGCATTTGGTAGGCGACTCGAGCCAGCGCGATGATGTGCTCCTTCTTGATCTTCTCCTTTTCGCCCCGCTTCAGGAGAACGCTCGTCATCGGCAGCGATTGTTCCTGGCGATAACGCAGCGCGCTTTTCAGATCCTCTTCCGTCAGCGGCGCACCGTCGTAGTCGAACTGATTGTCCTTGTCGGCAATCAGGGTCACGTCGAAAGCCGCCGGATTATCCGCAGACTTGACCGTATCGGGTTTGGTGCGGCCGCCCCCGCAGGCGACGAGCAGCACAGCCGCAAGCGCGAGCGCGATGAGTCTCCAGGATGTGTTGATCGAAAAACTCCGCATGGTTGCGCTTGCTCCAGTGCTGCTCGTGGAAACGTTGAGGTTACCACCAGCGCGTTGAACCGGCATGCAGCGCGTTGGCCACCGTTCATACCAGGCGCAGCGGCATTCCGTACCGATTCTCAGGCGTGCGGAAGGGTCACGCCGGTCTGGCCCATGTATTTTCCGCCGCGATCCTTGTAGCTGGTTTCGCATTCCTCGTCGGATTCGAGGAACAGCATCTGCGCGACGCCCTCGTTCGCGTAGATACGCGCCGGCAGCGGCGTCGTGTTCGAGAATTCGAGCGTGACATGACCTTCCCATTCGGGTTCCAGCGGTGTCACATTGACGATGATGCCGCAGCGCGCATAGGTGCTCTTGCCCAGGCAGATCGTCAGCACCTTGCGCGGGATGCGGAAGTATTCGACGGTGCGCGCGAGCGCGAACGAGTTCGGCGGAATGATGCAGACGTCGGCCTTGATGTCGACGAAGCTGCGCGCGTCGAAGTTCTTCGGATCGACGATCGTCGAGTTGATGTTCGTGAACACCTTGAACTCGTCCGCACAGCGCACGTCGTAGCCATAGCTCGACGTGCCGTACGAGATCAGTCGCTCGCCGCCGTTGCGCTTGACCTGGCCCGGCTCGAACGGCTCGATCATCTTGTGCTGCTGCGCCATTCGGCGGATCCACTTGTCGCTTTTTATGCTCATGGGAACGGGATTCGATATTGGAAATTCTGGATGTGCTTTCGGGACAGGATCGCGGGCGAGTCCGGGCATGGCTTACATCCCGAATATCGAATCCAGAATCCCGGCTCCTCACGTATTCTGCACGACGATCTTCGGAAACGAGATCGCCTTGTTGCGCGCGCGCAGCGCCAGCCGCGCGGCCGCGTTGCGCGCGATCTCCCGATAGCGCGCGGCGATGTCGGAATCCGGCATTGCGGCCACAGTCGGCGTGCCGCCGTCGGCTTGCTCGCGGATGCGGATGTCGAGAGGAAGCGAACCCAGCAGCGGCACGTCGTACTGCGCGGCCATGCGCGCGCCGCCGCCTTCGCCGAAGATGTGCTCCTCGTAGCCGCACTTCGAGCAGATGTGGGTCGCCATGTTCTCGACGATGCCGAGCACCGGCACGTTGACCTTCTCGAACATCTTCAGCGCCTTCCTCGCGTCGAGCAGCGCGATATCCTGCGGCGTGGTCACGATGATCGCGCCGGATACCGGAATCTTCTGGCATAGCGTCAACTGGATGTCGCCGGTGCCGGGCGGCAGGTCGATGATCAGGTAATCGAGATCGGACCAGTTGGTGTCGCCGAGCATCTGCTGCAACGCCTGCGTCGCCATCGGGCCACGCCAGATCATCGCGGTGTCTTCCTCGATCATCAGGCCGATCGACATCGCCTGGATGCCGTGGCTGATCTTCGGCTCGATGCGCTTGCCGTCTTTCGTGTCCGGCTTGCCTGTCAGTCCAAGCATGCGCACCTGGCTCGGACCGTAGATATCCGCATCGAGCACGCCGACGCTGGCGCCCTCGGCCTTCAGCGCGAGGGCGAGATTTGCCGCAACTGTCGATTTGCCGACGCCGCCTTTGCCGGACGCGATCGCAATCACGTTCTTGACGCCGGGCAGCGGCGTCAATCCCTGCTGCACGCCGTGTGCAAACACGCGGCAGGCGACACTGACCGCAGCGTGCGCGATCGCCGGATCGGCTTCGAGCGCGCGCTTGATCGTGTCGGCGATTGCCACCTGCGCGGATAGCGCGGGATAACCCAGCAGGATGTCAACGGAAACATCAGCGCCGGACACCCCCACGCCACGCAACGCGCCGCTGCTGACAATATCGACGCCGCTATGCGGATCGGCGACACCGGCCAGGATCTGCCTGACCCGCGTTTCCAGGAGTTCGGTCATCATCGGAATCAAGAAATACGGGGGTGCATTATGCCAGTGCCTCCGCTGCGGCGCGCCTTGACGTCTTCACGCGGTACCGGCAAGTTGTCGGACGTCACCATCGGATCAGGAGTACGCGTCATGCTGCAACGCTGCCAACCCGCCCTGTTCGCGCTCGCGCTTGTGTTCGGCGCGCCCGCGCTGGCTGCCGATCTCACCCCGGTCGGCACCTGGACGACGATCGACGATACCACCCACAAGCCGAAATCGATCGTGCAGATCACCGAGGATAACGGCAAGTTGCAGGGCAAGGTGTTGCAGGTGCTGCAGTCCGATCAGGGTCCGCATCCGCTCTGCAAGAAGTGCGAGGGCGAACGCAAGGATCAACCGGTCGAGGGCATGACCATCCTGTGGGGCGTGAGCAAGGATGGCGACGTGTGGGACGGCGGCAAGATCCTCGATCCCAAGACCGGCAAGATCTACAAGGTGAAACTCACCGTCGCCGATAACGGCCAGAAGCTCGACGTGCACGGCTACATCGGCTTCGCGTTGCTAGGCCGTTCGCAGGTGTGGGAGCGCAAGTCGCCGTAGAAAAAAGGGAAGTCTTCGGTAGCACTGCTATCCATGGCGCGAGTTCACCTGCCCGGCAGGGTGGAAGGGGCACTTTTGCATGGGCAGCAACCGATTCATCCTTCGCAAACGCGCTTCTTGAGTTCCGGTTCGCGGGGCACTCTCAGAGCGGCGTCACCCGCGATGCTCCTTCGCGAATCGGCAAAGCGCCGGGACTGAAGCCCCTCCCACTGAACGTACCCATGCGATAATTCCGCTTTGCAATGAAGCGGAACCCGCGACGCATGAATGCGCCGAAACGCAACATCCTCGCCACTTCGGCCCTCCCCTACGCGAATGGCCGCATCCATCTCGGCCATATCGTCGAGCATGTGCAGTCCGACATCTGGGTGCGCGCCATGCGCATGGCAGGACACACGGTCCACTATGTCTGCGCCGATGACGCGCACGGCAGCTCGATCATGTTGCGCGCGGAACTCGAAGGCATCACGCCGCATGCGCTGATCGCACGCGTCTGGAACGAGCACACCGCGGACCTGCGTGATTTCGGCGTCGAGTACGACCACTACTCGACGACCGACAGCGATGCCAACCGCGAGCTCACCGCGCGCATCTGGAATGCGCTGAAAGCCGGCGGCCATACCGAATCGCGGCCGGTCAAGCAATTCTACGATCCGGTCAAGGCGATGTTCCTGCCGGATCGCTTCATCAAGGGCGAATGCCCGAACTGCCACAGCAAGGACCAGTACGGCGATGCCTGCGAGGTCTGTGGCAAGACCTACAACCCGACCGACTTGATCAATCCGTACTCGGTGGTCTCGGGTGCAGCACCGATCGAGAAGGAATCACTGCATTTCTTCGTCAAGCTCGCCGACTTCGAGGCAATGCTGAAGGATTGGCTGACCGAGCGTCGTGGCGCCGGCGGCCTGCAGGGCGAGGTCGTCAACAAGCTGCAGGAATGGTTCACCGACGGCCTGCGCAGTTGGGACGTCTCGCGCGACGCGCCGTATTTCGGTTTCGAAATTCCCGGCGAACCCGGTAAATATTTCTACGTCTGGGTCGACGCGCCGGTCGGCTATCTCGCCACGTTCCGCGAGTATTGCGATGCGCATAATGCGAAGCATCCGGACTGTCCGATCCGTTTCGCGGATTTCGTCGAGCGCGAGGACGCCGCGAAATCCGGCACCGAGATGGTGCATTTCATCGGCAAGGACATCGTGTATTTCCACACACTGTTCTGGCCGGCGATGCTGCACGGGGCAGGCCTGCGTGCGCCGACCGCGGTGAATGTGCACGGCTTCCTGACCGTCGACGGCGCGAAGATGTCGAAGTCACGCGGCACTTTCGTCAACGCACGCACCTACCTCGACCACCTCGATGCAGACTGGCTGCGCTATTACTTCGCGACCCTACTCGGGCCGACGCTGACCGACCTCGATCTCGACCTCAAGGGTTTCGAAGAGCGCGTCAACTCGCACCTGGTCGGCAAGTGGGTCAACATCGCGAGCCGCTGCGCCGGTTTTGTGCACAAGTTCTTCGGCGGCAAGCTGGCCGATGCACTGCCTGCCGCTGACCGCGAACGCTATGATGCCGCTGCGCAGAAACTGTGTGCCTGTTCCTCGCTATATGAAGCGCGCGACTACGCCGCGGCGGTGCGTCTGATCATCGAGATTGCGGACGAGGCGAATGCGTATGTCGCCGACAAGGCGCCGTGGCTGCTTGCGAAAGATGAAACCAAACGCGCCGAATTGGATGTCGTCTGCACGCTCGCGCTCAACTACTTCCGGCTATTGTCGATCTGGCTGAGCCCGGTCGTGCCGACGATCGCGCGGCGCGCGCGAAAGTTTCTCGGTGAAGACTGGACACGTTTTGACGCCGCGGCAACGCCAATCCTCGGCGCGCACCTGAACGCATTCACGCCACTGACCACCCGCATCGACCCAAAGTACATCGAAGCCATGATCGAAGCCTCCAAGGAATCGCTGAAGTCCGCAAACGAAGCCTCTGTAGGAGCGGCGCCAGCCGCGACGACACCCTTCATTGAATCAATCGCTCCTGGCGCGGCTATCGCCGCTCCTGCGAAAGCATTGGGTTCGCCGCCCGCAGCCACGATCTCGATCGACGACTTCGCCAAACTCGACCTGCGTATCGGCAAGGTGCTCGCCTGCGAGTTTGTCGACGGCTCCGACAAACTGCTGCGCTTCGAGCTCGATGCCGGCGACCTCGGCACGCGGCAGATCTTCTCCGGCATCCGCGCCGCCTACGGCGAACCGGAGAGGCTCGTTGGCCGTCATGTCGTCTTCATTGCGAACCTCGCCCCGCGCAAGATGCGTTTCGGCCTCTCGGAGGGAATGATCCTGTCGGCTGGCGGCGGCGGTGCGGACCTGTTCCTGCTCGATGCCGACACGGGTGTCAGAGCGGGTATGGCTGTGAAATGAACCGGTCACGACCGTACCGGATCGATCGCAGCCATGCCATCGGCACCCTTGATTGATCGTATCGACGCAGCTCTGCCGCAGACGCAATGTACGCGCTGCGGCTATCCGACCTGCCGCGCCTACGCCGAAGCGATCACGGGCGATCTCGCCGATATCAACCAATGCCCACCGGGTGGTGCCGATGGCGTGGCCGCACTCGCGCAGTTGCTCCGACGCGAGCCAAAGCCGCTTGATCCGGCGCACGGTCTCGAGGAAGCGCCGGTCGTCGCGTTCATCGACGAGGACGTCTGCATCGGCTGCACGAAGTGCATCCAGGCCTGCCCGGTGGATGCGATCGTTGGCGCGGCGAAGCGCATGCATACGATCATCGCGGCCGAATGCACCGGCTGCGGACTCTGCCTGCCGCCGTGTCCGGTCGACTGCATCGCATTATCGCCGACCGCAGACAGGCCACTTTCGCGCAAAGCGGTTCTTGAGGGTGCCGCGCGAGCGCGAGCGCGATTCGACGAACGCAATACGCGTTTTTCATGCGCGCGTCAGCCGCAGCCGAGTTTCGTAGGAGCGGCGGAAGCCGCGATGGTTTCCGGTGAAATCAGGAGCATCGCGGCTGCAGCCGCTCCCACAGAGGCAGGCGGACGCGACGCACGACCGATCAGCCGCGCCGCGGTACTGGAAGCTATCGCACGCGGCAAAGCGCGGCGCCAAGCGAACGCGAAGGATCCGTCGATCCGATGAAGCGCGAGAAGATTGTCGAACTATTCCGCCGCCTGCGCGAACTGAATCCGCATCCGACGACGGAGCTGGATTACACCACGCCGTTCGAGCTGCTGATCGCGGTGATCCTGTCCGCGCAGGCGACCGATGTAGGCGTCAACAAGGCGACGAAAAAGTTGTTCCCGATCGCGAACACGCCACCGGCGATCCTCCACCTCGGTGAGGAAGGATTGAAGCGATACATCAGCACGATCGGGCTCTACAATGCGAAGGCGAAGAACATCCTCGCGACCTGCCGCATCCTGGTCGACCGCCACGGCAGCGAGGTGCCGCACGCGCGCGAGGCGCTCGAAGCGCTGCCCGGCGTCGGCAGCAAGACCGCGAATGTCGTGCTGAACACCGCGTTCGGCGAACCGACAATCGCGGTCGACACGCACATCTTCCGTGTCGCCAATCGCAGCGGACTCGCGCCTGGCAAGAACGTGCGCATCGTCGAGGAGAAGTTGAACAAGGTCGTGCCGACCGAGTTCCGCAAGGACGCGCATCACTGGCTGATCCTGCATGGGCGTTACGTCTGCAAGGCGCGCAAGCCCGAGTGCCCGCGCTGCGCGATCAACGACTTGTGCGCGTATCGTCAAAAAACGGTCATGCCATGAACCAGAAAACGACGCACCGCCAGAGCGCGCTGTGCGCACGTAACGACGTCGTGCTGATCTTTGCTGCAGCTTTTCGCCTACCTCGAGAAATCCAATGCAGCAAAAAACGACGGCGTCGCGGCCGTCGCTGCATTTTTTCTGCCGAGTGCAACGAAACTCCTCGCGAGGCAACCTCCCGTCAAACCCCGTATTCCCTCCCTGTCAAAATTTGTAGGAGATCATCACACGGTTGTACGTGAAGGCCTCGTTGCCCGGGTTCAAACCGGTACCACCGCTCGATCGCTCCCAGCGATCGCGCAATGACAAGCCCTTCAGGTAATTGTCAAGCGAATAAGTGACATCGAAATAGATGTTGTCGCTGTTGCCACGCAACAAGGTTGTATATTTCGCGTACGAGGTCGCAACCAACAACTTTCCCTGCAGGAAGCTATAGCTGAGCTTGGCCCTCCACGCGTGACCAGGACCCTGTTCCACCAAGCCACGGATCATCGAAGTCGTATACAGAGGGTCAGTCGCATAACCGGCGGTATATGGCGAGATCAAAGCGCCATCGCCGACTGCACCGCTCTGTTCCGCGATCTTGTTGTAGCCGATGTCGAAACGGCCGTTAGGAAATCCGAAGCCTCCGTCCACCCCCCAAGTCCGGTTGTGCACGGAGGTCCCGCCAACTCCGAACAATTTTGAGTTCGTCAGAACAAAGGTGTTGTCCGAACCGCCCGATTCATGGACATACTGGGCCGCAATAAATGGATCGAAACCGGTCCCGGTTTTCCAAGTGTAACTGCCATCGACATAGCCCATCTTGGCGAAGCGAAGGAAGTCGTAGTACCAGGCTTGGCCCTTGAAGCCGCCTTGCTGGTATGTCGAGCCGAGCGCCAAGGCGCCATTGGCTTGAGGAGCAGTCACCGGCAGCGCAGCGACGCCACCGTATATGGAGTCACCGTCGAACGTTGATGGGTAGTAGAGATTGGTCGAATAGTCTCCGTTCGAAGTCCGGCTTTTCCAGTCGAAGCTGCGTATCGCGTAGATGTCCCAACCTTTCAGAGGTTTGAAATCGGCCGATAGCGCGTTGTACGAAGCAGGCAAGACCCGCGAGTCGCTCATGCCCATCCATGGCGTGTTCAGATATTGGTAGCCGCCGCGGACCAGCGCCCAGCTGTTCTGGTATTGCAGATTGGCCTGACCGAGCGCGCTGACCGAATTGCTGGGGCCCATCAAGGTCGTGTCCACATGCGATGTGATCGAAGACTGGGTACCCAGCGAGTTTGCGGTCAGGAACGATCCATTGAGGCTGAAGCCTCCGCCGAACGTCCCGCTTCGCGCATTGATGAGCGCAGCGGCGGAAAATGCATTGGCATCGGGCACCGTATCGGTGTCGTACAGACGACTGAAATAGTAGCTTCGCAGTTCGCCATCAACATGGCCTTGGGTGAAGATATCGCTCAGGGCGTCCGCATGCGCACCTAAGCTGGTTGCGCCGAGCGCGGTCATCACTGATACCGCAATGAGTTTTGAATGCATGACAGATATCTCCGGATCAAAGATTGCTTTCGCAGCGCAACAGCCCAACGACGGCGTAAAAGTAAAGTTAAACCGTGGCGAACGCAGCGCAGGATGCGGCACAAGTTTTACGGTCGTGTGACAGTTCATGGGCGTCGCGCGTGTTGCGCTTCGTAACACCTGATTTGCGCCGTATCTCAGCCAGCATCGCGAAGAATGAGACAGCAGGCGAGCATTTTGCGTCTCCACGCATCCGCAGGAGACTTGGATCATGGCGACGAATCGTGTGCAGTTTCAGCCCGGCCTGTCCCACGGGGACTTCCTGCGGTCGTCGTTGCCGGCGTTCTTGAAGCAGTACGGCACGGAAGCGGCGTGCGAGAAGGCGCTGTTGCGGGCACGCTGGCCGAGCGGTTTCGTCTGTCCGCGCTGCGCGGCCACGGTCTACAGCCGATTCCAGCGCGCCGAGGAATGGCTGTGGCAGTGCTGCGCCTGCCGGCATCAAACCAGTCTGCGATCGGCACGTTGTTTGAACACAGCCGCTTGCCGTTGACGATCTGGTTTCTCGCCCTGTATGTGCTCACCCACACCAAAACCAACGTCCCAAGAAGGGGACTGATGTCTCTGGGCTCGAATTGTCGCGGCATCTGGGCGTGCATTCGCGCACGGCGTGGCGCTTGAAGCACAAGATCATGCAGGCGATGACGATGCGTGAAACAGCGCGCCAATTGACCGGCTTCGTCCAGATCGACGACATCAGTCCCCTTTTTGGGACACGTATCTGGGCGGCGAATGCAACGGCGGCAAGGCCGGCCGCGGTTCGGAGAACAAGCGGCCGTTCATGACATCAGTCCCCTTCTTGGGATCGCGGTGGAAACGGACGACGCCGGTCGTCCCGGGTGTGCGGTCATCGAGCCGGTCGCCGCCTTCACGCTGCACGCCCTGACCGAGTGGGCGCAGCGACGCCTGCACCCGCAAGCGGAGGTCTTCAGCGACGGTCTCGGCGCCTTCCGTGCCGTGGTTCCGCTCGATCATGCGCACACCGTGATCGATGCCGGCGGCGGTCGCCAGGCCACGGGAGCCGACGGCGCTCGCTGGGTCCCATGAAGGGGATTGACATCAACATCGTGCTCAGCAACGTCAAGCGCGCGCTCGATGGCACGTACCACGCCTTCAAGTTCTTCAAGTACGCTCATCGCTATCTCGCTGAAGCGGCTTGGCGATTTATCAATCCCCTGGTGGGGACAATCGGCGTTTCCGACTCGTCGCCCTGGTGCCGCGCTTGCTCGTCGCCGTCGCTCGGTGTCCGGCATGGCCGGAGCGCAAACTACGCGACGTTCCCGTTTTCGCTGGCTGAGGTATGGCGCAAATCAGGTCGTAACATATGGTCCATCGTTCTGTAACTTGTCGGGTCTATAAAAGGTGACAGGCATTCCGCCTGCACAAGGGGGCAACATGTTCAATGCGGCGAAAGCGCTACTCGCTGGATTGGTCTTAGCGAGTCTGATCGGCGCGACCTCAGCCCACGCGGTCGATATCACGGGCGCCGGTTCGACGTTCGTGTACCCGGTTCTGTCCAAATGGTCAGCTACCTACGCGGCGAAGACCGGAAACCGCATCAACTATCAGTCGATCGGATCGGGCGGCGGCATCGCGCAGATCAAGGCGGCAACCGTCGATTTCGGTGCCTCGGATGCGCCGCTCAGCGAAGATGACTTGAACAAGGCCGGTTTGGGCCAATTCCCCGTCGTGATCGGCGGCATCGTTCCGGTCGTCCACGTAGAGGGTGTCAAGCCGGGCGAGTTGAAGTTGACCGGCCCGCTACTGGGCGACATCTTTCTCGGCAAAGTAACCAAGTGGAATGACGCGGCGATCGTCCAGATCAACCCCGGCATCACGCTGCCAGACGCGATGATCACGGTTGTGCATCGTTCCGACGGCTCAGGCACGACCTACAATTTCAGCAACTATCTGGCCAAGATCAATCCACAGTGGAAGGAAAAGGTCAGCTTCGGCACGTCTGTGCCGTGGCCAGTTGGAATCGGCGGCAAAGGTAACGAGGGCGTTTCGGCGTTCGTCAACCAGACCAAGAACGCGATCGGCTACGTCGAATATGCGTATGCGCTGCAGAACAAGATGACCTATACGCAGATGCAGAACGCGGCCGGTAAATTCCTGCGCCCGACCGCCGCCGCCTTCGCCGCTGCCGCCGCGACCGCAGACTGGCAGAGCGCCAAAGATTTCAACCTGATCATGACCAATGCTCCGGGCCCGGACGCATGGCCGATTACCGCGACGACGTGGGCGATTCTTTACAAGACGGCAAGGAACGCTGAGCACGCCAAGGCTACCTTCGAGTTCTTCAAGTGGTCGTTCGAGCATGGTCAGCAGCAAGCGGAGTCGCTCGACTACGTACCGCTGCCGAAACCTCTGGTTGACCGCATCGAGAACTACTGGAAGACCGACTTCAAAGGCTGATTGATTGCAGGGGTCATACGTCACTGAATCCTGCCTGGTTGGGCGCGCTACAGCCGATTCGACCTCGATAACAGCACGGTCCACAGATAGCGAGCAGAATGAAGGACCTCCGCGCGAACCAATATCTCGACTGACAACGCCCAAGCAACTCGCTGATTTATTTCCAAGCCTGTATCAGAACATTCAGTTCACTCTCCTTGGGGCGCGCAAGCGCCCCTTTTTTTGGGCGCCGTCCGTGTCTAGATGCGGCCCCGCGGCGAGCGTCTACGCGTCGCTGACCTGGCTGGGATCGCCGGCCAGCACATCGGCCAGCGCATACTTTCCTGGCGGCCGGGCGGCGATCCAGTGCGCGGCTGCGACCGCGCCGCGCGCGAAGATGTCGCGATCGGTTACGCGGTGGACAAGTTCGATGCGTTCGCCCTGCGTCGCGAACATCACCGTGTGTTCGCCGACGATGTCACCTGCGCGGGTGACCGAAAAACCGATGCTGTCGGGAGCGCGCGGCGCGTTCACGCCAACATGCGAAAATTTTGCGACGGCATCGAAATCCTGATCGCGTGCCGACGCGACTTCACGTCCGAGCGCGAGCGCAGTGCCGGAAGGCGCGTCCTGCTTGCGGTTGTGGTGCGCCTCGACGATCTCGCAATCCCAGTCCGGAAGCGAACGCGCGGCCTCGGCGACAAGACGCGCAAGCAACGCGACCCCGAGGCTGAAATTCGCGCTCCACAAGACCGCTATCGAAGCCGCCGCGCTGTCGAGCGCAGCGCGCTGCTTCGCCGTGAGCCCGGTCGTGCCGCTGACAAACGCCATCTTGCGGTCCACTGCGCAGGCGAGCGCCCGATCGAACGCGGCGGCTACGCTGAAGTCGATCAATACGGCCGGCATGAGGTCGGCGCGCAACGAGGATGTGTAAGCGATCGCCGGAGCGCGCGCGCCGAGTGTCGCAGCGAGCAGCCGGCCACTGAGGTCAGATCCGGATCGCACCAGCGCAGCGACCAGCTCGATATCTTCGCGCCCGATCAGCGTGCGCAGGATCGCCTGGCCCATGCGGCCGGCGGCACCGTGAACTGCAACGAGAATCGATGGACGCATCGCGATGCTCCGCGGGAACGGAGTTCGATAGTAGCGGGTCCGGGCCCGCTGTTTTCGAGTCGCGGAAAGAAAAATCCGTGCAGCTCGATTACGCGGTGACGCGATCCCAGAACCGCTTCACGCCGTCGAGCCAGGACGTGTTGCGCGGCGAATGCGCGGCGGCGCCTTCACCGCTGAACGTCGCGTCGAACTGGTGCAGCAAGTCGCGCTGTTCGGTGGTGAGGCGGATCGGTGTCTCGATCACGATGCGACACAGCAGGTCGCCGGTGCGGCCACTGCGCACGGACTTGACGCCCTTGCCACGCAGCCGGAACAACTTGCCGGTCTGGGTTTCCGGCGGCATCGTGATGTGCGCCTCGCCATCCAGGGTCGGCACCTTGAGGTCGGCGCCGAGCGCGGCCTGACCGAACCGGATCGGAATCTCGCAGTGCAGGTCGTCGCCGTCGCGCTGGAAAATGGCATGCTCGCGCACGCGCACTTCCACGTAAAGATCGCCGGGCGCGGTTCCGCCGGGGCCGGCTTCGCCCTGGCCGGTCAAACGAATGCGATCGCCGGAGTCGACGCCGGCCGGGATCTTCACCGACAGCGTGCGCTCGTCGTGCACGCGTCCTTCGCCGCTACATTCGCGGCACGGATTGGCGATGACCTTGCCGGTGCCGGCGCAATGCGGACACGCCTGCTGGATCGAGAAAATGCCATTCTGCATGCGCACGCGACCGTGTCCGTGGCAGGTCGCGCAAGTGGACGTCTTGCCGCCTTGCGAGCCACTGCCGCCGCACGAGCCGCATTCGACCAGGGTCGGCACTTCGATCTGTCTCTCGATGCCGAATACGGCTTCCTCGAGATCGAGTTCGATCAGATAACGCAGATCCGAGCCACGGCGCGCACGGGCGCGACCACCGCCCATGCCACCGAAAATATCCGAGAAGATATCGCCAAAAATATCGCCGACATCGCCGTTGAAACCACCCGTCCCGTTGCCGCCGCCGTGCTCGAACGCGGCGTGGCCGTGCTGGTCATACATCGAGCGCTTGCGCTGGTCGGAAAGAATCTCGTAGGCCTCCTTGGCCTCCTTGAATTTGTCCTGCGCGGCCGGGTCGTCCGGACAGCGGTCCGGATGGCATTTCATCGCCAGGCGACGAAACGATTTCTTGAGTTCGTCGTTGTTCGCGCTACGCGCAACGCCGAGCACTTCGTAATAACAGCGCTTGCTCATCATAGGGTGACGGTCTTCTCCATGCGTCGATCAGGCACGAACCAGATCATTGCTACCGCCACGTAGAACACGCAGCCGATCCACGAATTGAGGAATGCCAGCGGAATCGCCAGCGCGTACAACACGATCGAAAATTTTCCTTTTTGCGGCGCGGCCCATCGCCCTGAAGCTCAGCAGGTAGCTCAGGAACACCGGCCACCCTTCGCAAAGTGCGGCGAGAGTGGGCGCATGTGGTGCCCTTATCTCCAGCACCATGATCGTGATGATCACTGCGATCACGCCATCGCTGAACTCTTCGAACCGCCCCTTGTCCATTTTTCAAATCGTCCGATGCAGATCCGTTCGCATTCCCTTCTCCCTTCGGTCGCCGAAGGGAGAAGGGCTTAAACGCGACGTGCCCCTGGGCTCACGACTTGCCGTCGTCCTTGACCTCGGTGAACTCGGCGTCGACGACATCGTCGCTCTTGGCCGAGCCGCCGGCGTTCGCCTGCGCATCCTCGGCGTGACCTGCCGGTGGCGCCGCCGCGGCGGCCGCGTGCAGCGATTGCGCAACTTCCTCGAGCTTTGTCGTGCGCGTTTCAATCTGCGCCTGGTCGTCGCCCTTCATGACCTTTTCGAGATCGGCCAGCGCTTCCTCGATACGGCCGATGTCGCCCGGCACCTTGCCGCCGTGCTCCTTGATCGCGGCGCGCGTCGCATGGACCAGCTGGTCGGCCTTGTTGCGCGCGCCGATCAGCTCGTGGAACTTCTTGTCCTCTTCCTTGTTGGTTTCGGCGTCGCGGACCATGCGCTGGATTTCGTCCTCGGACAGGCCCGAGCCCGCCTTGATCTCGATGCGCTGTTCCTTGCCGGTCGTCTTGTCCTTCGCGCCGACGTGCAGGATGCCGTTCGCATCGATGTCGAACGTGACCTCGACCTGCGGCATGCCGCGCGCCGCAGGCTGGATGCCGGCGAGGTCGAACTTCGCCAGCGATTTGTTGTAGCGCGCCTGCTCGCGCTCGCCCTGCAGCACGTGCACGGTGACCGCGCTCTGGTTGTCCTCGGCGGTCGAGAACACCTGCGACGCCTTGGTCGGGATCGTCGTGTTCTTCTCGATGAGTTTCGTGAAAACACCACCGAGCGTTTCGATACCAAGCGACAGCGGGGTCACATCGAGCAGCAGCACATCCTTGACCGTGCCGCCGAGCACGCCGCCCTGGATCGCCGCGCCGACCGCGACGGCCTCGTCCGGGTTGACGTCTTTGCGCGGCTCCTTGCCGAAGAAATTCTTGACCGCTTCCTGCACCTTCGGCATGCGCGTCTGACCACCGACAAGAATCACGTCGCTGACATCGGCAATCTTCAGGCCCGCATCGTTGAGCGCGGTGCGGCACGGGTCGATCGTCTTCTTGATCAGGTCGTCGACCAGCGCTTCGAGCTTGGCGCGGGTCAGCTTGATGTTGAGATGCTTCGGGCCCGACGCATCCGCGGTGATGTACGGCAGGTTCACCTCGGTCTGGTGCGCAGTGGAAAGCTCGATCTTGGCGCGCTCGGCGGCGTCCTTCAGGCGCTGCAGCGCGAGCGGATCGTTCTTCAGGTCGACACCCTGGTCCTTCTTGAATTCCTCGACGAGATAGTCGATGACGCGCTTATCGAAGTCCTCGCCGCCGAGGAACGTGTCGCCGTTCGTCGCCAGCACCTCGAACTGTTTTTCGCCGTCGACTTCGGCGATCTCGATGATCGAGACGTCGAACGTGCCGCCGCCGAGATCGTAGACCGCGATCTTGCGATCGACACCCTTCTTGTCGAGCCCGTACGCGAGCGCAGCCGCGGTCGGCTCGTTGATGATGCGCTTGACCTCGAGGCCCGCGATGCGGCCGGCGTCCTTGGTCGCCTGGCGCTGCGAGTCGTTGAAGTAAGCGGGCACCGTGATGACCGCCTCGGTCACCGGTTCGCCGAGGAAGTCCTCGGCGGTCTTCTTCATCTTCATCAGCACCTTCGCCGAGACTTCCGGTGGCGGCATGGCCTTGCCATCGGCAGTCGCGACCCAAGCATCGCCGTTATCGTGCGCGACGATCTTGTACGGCACCATGTCGATGTCTTTCTGCACTTCCGCGTCGGTGAACTTGCGGCCGATCAGGCGCTTCACCGCGTAGAATGTGTTCTTCGGATTGGTGACCGCCTGGCGTTTGGCGGTCGTGCCAACCACGACTTCGTTGTCCTTGAACGCGACCACCGACGGCGTTGTGCGATCGCCCTCGGAATTCTCGATCACGCGTGCCGTGTTGCCTTCCATGATCGCCACGCACGAGTTGGTCGTACCGAGGTCGATACCGATGATCTTGCCCATTTCTGTACTCTCCGGCTCTGAATTTGTTTCGGCCTCGTTGGCCGTGACTGTCGCGAAATCTGGGGGCCGGCGCCGGTGTTTCAAGCGTTCGGGCGACCCATTTGCTGGTGAACCGTCTATTTGGCGACGGTCACCAGCGCCGGACGCAGCAGGCGATCGTTCAACACGTAGCCTTTCTGCATGACCGCAACGACGCTGCCCGACGCGTGCTCGGCGCTCTCGACCATGCTCATCGCCTGGTGACGTTCCGGATCAAACGACTCGCCGACTTCGCCGACGGCCTTCAAACCGCCCGCGTCGGCGACGCGGATCAGCTCGCGCTGGGTCAGTTCGACGCCGCCGCGCAGCGCCGAATAGTCGCTGCCTTCCGCCGCCAGGCCGCGCTCCAGATTGTCGAGCACCGGCAACAGGTCGGCCAGCAGTTTCTCGTTGGCGAAACGGCGCGCCTGCTCCAGATCGCGCTGCAGACGTTTGCGCTGGTTGTCGAGTTCGGCGCGCTCGCGCAACACGGTGTCGCGCATCTCGGCGAGCTTCGCTTCGAACTCAGCCAGTTGGCGCGATAGGGTTTCGAGCTCGCTGTCGGCTGCCTCGGCGACATCGCCAGGCTGCTGCGCCGTTTTCGAGTCTGCCGCTCTGGGATCGGTATTTTCCATCGCTCCTCCGCATCAAAACCATGCTATCCGCCGGATGGCGGGGCTTTTATCGTGTTTCACCAATGTGGTCGGCGAGCGGTCGCAGGACGCAATGCTGACCTGATGCTGTCTCAAAAACATCCAAGCCGTTCGTGCTGAGTATCGAAACATGAATGAGATTACGAATCTTGAGACCGCGAGTATTCGCCCTTCGATACCTCAGAGCCTGCCCCGGACCTGATCCGGGGGCGAACGGTACTTCAGACCGGTTCCAATCCGCCCGGCCCGGTTTATAGGGTCGGCTGGGCCCGCTTCAAGGCACCTGAGATAATCTGTGCGGTCGCCTGCACGACTGGGATAACCCGTTCGTAGGCCATTCGGGTCGGTCCGATCACGCCGAGCACACCGAGCACGCGCCCGCCAACGCCGTAAGGCGCCGTGACCAGACTGTAGGTGTCCAGCGCCGCAAAGCCCGATTCGTCGCCGATGAACAGGCGCACGCCCTCGGCATGCGAACAGCGTTCGAGCAGTTGCAACAGATCGCGCTTGCGCTGGAACGCCTCGAACAGTTCGCGCAGGCGATCCACGCCGGAACCGTCCTGCTTGCCCATCAGATTGGTTTGGCCGGCGACCAGCATGTCGCTGCCGGCGCTGCCCTGGAACGCGGCTTGCGCGACCTCGATCGCGGCCGTGAGCAGCGTGTTCAGGCGCGCGCCTTCCTCCTGCATTTCGCGCAGCAGGCGCACCCGGATTTCATCGATGCGCAGGCCGCCAAAATGCGCGTTCAGATAGTTGGCGATTTGCTCCAGCTCGCCGGCGCCATAGATGCGCTGGGTCGCGATCACGCGGTTCTGCACCTGGCCGTCGGTGAAAACGAGAATGACCAATACGCGACTGCCGTCGAGCGACAGGAAATCGATATGGCGGAACGGAAACTCCTCGCGGTTCGGCATACTGACCACGCCAACAAAGCGGGTCATTTCCGACAACAGCGAGGTCGCGCTGCCGAGCAAATCCGGCGTCGACGCGTCGGTCGGCAGCTCGCGGCGCAACTGCTCAAGCTCCGGTTCGCCGAGCGGCTGCATCTCGATCAGGCTGTCGACGAAAACGCGGTACCCCTGCGAAGTCGGCACACGCCCGGCCGAGATGTGCGGTGCGGCAACCAGGCCGAACTCTTCCAGGTCGGACATGATGTTGCGGATCGTCGCCGGACTCACGTCCAACCCCGACGCTTTCGCCAGCGTGCGCGAGCCAATCGGCTGGCCCTCCGCGATGTAGCGCGCGATCAGCGTGCGCAGCAATTGGCGGGCGCGCGCATCGAGCGGATGCTGTGAAGAAATAGTCATCGAGATCCGTGGGCGCTACGGCGCCAGCAAGCGTGGACGCTAACAAGCACGCCCCCCGCGATCAATAGGGTCGGACCGGCGCGAATTCAATGGACGCCTTGGCCGCCACGCGCGCGCATGCTAGCGTTCCGCGGCTCTATTGATTCGGAACGAATCCAGATTCAGCGACCGAATCAATCCCCCCTTTCCCTCCCCCGCCGGCGTAAGGGAGGGAAAACAGAGGGCACTCAAACGATTTGAGTGCCTGATCACTAGTGGAGAGTCGTGCCGCAATGCTGGAAAGTCTCTACGTCAAGGATTTCGCGATCGTTGGCCAAGCCGAAATCGCGTTCGGACCGGGCATGACCGTGGTCACCGGCGAAACCGGCGCCGGCAAATCGCTGCTGGTCGATGCCCTGCTGCTGCTGTCCGGCGACCGCGCCGAGGCGACGATGGTGCGTCACGGCTGCGAACGCGCCGAGCTCGCCGCCGCGTTCGATCTGTCTGCGCATGCGGATTTGCACGACTGGCTGATCGCCGAGGATCTCGACGAGGACGGCGCCTGCCAGCTGCGCCGCGTGATCCGCAGCGAAGGCAGCTCGCGCGCATGGATCAACGGCCGCCCGGTCACCCTGACCCAGCTGAAGACGCTGGCCGCGGGCCTGATCGAAATCCACGGCCAGCACGAACACCAGGCGCTGCTCGAACGCACGCAACAACTCGCCCTGCTCGATGCGTTCGGCGAGCACGCCGCCGAACTCGTCGAGGTCACGCGCTTCGCCAAGGCCTGGCGCGAAACCGCCGCGCGCATCGCCGAACTCACGCGCGGCGCCGATCATGCCGAACGCATCGAATGGTTGACCCATCAGGTCGACGAACTCGATCGCCACGCGCTGGCACCCGATGACTTGGCCGCGCTGGAAGAACAGCACCGCCGCCTCGCCAATTCCGGCCAGCTGTTGCAGGGCTGCGCGACACTCGCCGAGCGACTCGATGGCGACAACGAATTCGCGCTGCTGTGCGTGATCGCACGCGCGCAGTCGGAAATCGCGCACCTGACGAAGCTCGATGCGCGACTCGGCCCGCTCGGCGAGCTGGTGGATGCGGCGCAGATCCAGCTCGCCGAAGCCAGCGACGCGCTGGCGCGTTACCAGTCCAGCCTCGACCTCGACCCGGAACGCCTCGCCGACAGCGAGGCGCAGCTCGGCAAACTCCATGAACTCTCGCGCAAGCATCGCGTGCGCATGCCCGAGCTCAAGGCGCACGCCGACGAACTGCGCACGGAACTCGAAAGCCGGCGCGGCGCCGGTGCGAGCATCACGACCCTCCAGGGCGAGCAGCAGCGCCTAGCGGGCGCGTATGCGACGGCCGCGAAGAAGCTCGGCAAGAAACGCGCAGACGCGGCGAGCAGGCTTGGCGAATCCGTCAGCGCGCTGATGGCCGAACTCGGCATGCGCGGCGGCCGCTTCGAGGTGCAACTGGAAGCGCAGGCCGGCGACGAACCCGATCCGCAAGGCGCCGAGCGCTGCGAATTCCTGGTCAGCACGAATCCGGGCCAGCCGCCCCGCGCGCTGCGCAAGGTCGCCTCGGGCGGCGAACTGTCGCGCATCAGCCTTGCGATCGAAGTCGCCGCGCTCGGCCTCGATGCAGTCGGCACGATGGTCTTCGACGAGGTCGACTCCGGCATCGGCGGCGCGGTCGCCGAAGTCGTCGGCCAGAAACTGCGCCGCCTCGGTGAGCGTTGCCAGGTGCTCTGCGTGACGCATCTGCCGCAGGTCGCGAGTCAGGGCCATCGTCATCTTCGCGTAAGTAAGTCCACCGACGGGGACCGCACCGATACACGCATCGAATCACTGGACGGAACTGCACGCCGCGAAGAAGTCGCGCGCATGCTCGGCGGCATCGAGATCACCCGCGAGACGCTGGCGCATGCGAAGCAGATGCTAGCGAAGGCTGGGGCTGTGGGCTGAGAGACATTCCAATTCCGTTCGCCCCCGGATCAGGTCCGGGGCAGGCCCTGAGGTATCGGCGACGTGCGCAGGAGCGCACGCGAACGGCGAAGCCGGCCCGAAGGGCGAGCGCCAGGATGGCGCGAGTAACAGTGAACGGACATCGCGCCGTCCGTACTTCGATACCTCAGCACGAACGGATGGGAAGTTGTCGCAAGATATTTTCGCAACACCCGAGCAGTTCAGCTCGTCATCCGGCAAAAGCCGGGATCCAGCTCCTGCGCAACCAGACCGAGATCGCCCAAGTCTTCAATGATTTAGCCTACCGCTTCTTCACCGGCCTCACATACAAAACCAGGCTGTGATCCTCGATCACATACCCATGCTTCGCCGCGATCACGTGCTGCAGGCGCTCGATCTCCTCGCTGGAGAATTCGATGACCTTGCCGCTCTCGACGTCGACCATGTGGTCGTGGTGCTTGCCGCGGTCGAGTTCGTAGACGGCCTGGCCGCCCTCGAAATTGTGCTTGAGCACCATGCCGGCAGCTTCGAACTGGGTCAGCACGCGGTAGACGGTGGCGAGCCCGATGTCGTCGTGCTTGTCGAGCAGCTCGCGGTAGATGTCCTCGGCGGTGAAATGCTTGCCGTCGTGGCTGTCGAGGATCTCCAAGATCCGCATCCGCGGGTGGGTCACCTTGAGGCCGGCCTTGCGTAGTTCAGTCGACTCCACGTTCATCCTCCGATTCCCCTCCCTGGCGACGTAACCTTGCAATTCAGGGCTCTAGTGTATCATCGCGGCCTTTCGCACCCTTGGATCCCTCGCGCATGCGTCTTCGCTGGCTCGCCTTTCTTGCCCTCGTTCCGCTCACCGGTTGCAGCCTCATCTACAAGGTCGATACGCAGCAGGGTAACCTGTTCGACAAATCGACCGTGGACGCGCTGAAACCGGGCATGAGCAAGCGCCAGGTTCTGTTGATCATGGGCTCGCCGGCGCTGACCAGCCCATTCGACCAGAATCGCTGGGATTACGTTTCGACGATCCGCCGCGGCCGCAACAAGATGGCCTCGAAGGATCTGGTCCTGTCTTTCAAGGACGACGCACTGGTCAAGATTGACGGCGACTACTTCCCCGAAGATCCTGACCAGATGATCAAGGATGCGCGCAAGTACAAGCGCCAGTATCCGGACGAAAAGCGCCCGGAAGAAGACAAGAAGAAGAAACCGGGCGGTCAGGGCTGACCGTCGCGAGCCCGTTTGCCTGAGGCGCGATCCGCGCGCCGCCGCCGCGCGTCTTTCGGGTCGGCCTTGAGTGGCCGGTAGAGTTCGACGCGATCGCCATCACGCAGGAGCGCATCGCGCGCTGCAGGTTTAGACCAGATGCCGACCGCAAGCAGGCTGGCCTCGATCCCGAATTCACGCTCAACGCCCGCTGCGTTGATTGCATCGGCCACCGTCGCCGGCACATCCAGAGCGAGCCGGCGCAGGAATTGTCGCCCAGGCTCCGCATAAGCGACTTCGACCGAGATCGTCTCCACGCGCGCCGGCTCAGCCATACACGGTTGAAGCCACGCGGCAGAAATCGTCGACCATGCGGTTCGCAATGGCCTGGAAGCCGAATCGCAACGCGGTCCCACCGAGTCCGCCCATATAGTCGAAATCGAGCGCGAGTGCGATCTTGCAACCGTCCTCGCCAAGCGCATCGAACGTCCACTCGCCTTCGAGCGCGCGCAGCGGACCGTCGACCAGATGCAAATTCAGGCGTTGCGGTCGCTGCAAGGTGTTGCGTGTCGTGAAACTCTGGGTAAACCCGGCGAAGCGCAGGTCGAGCTTTACGGTCAACGCCGCATCGCCGGTGTGCTCGAGCACGCGGGCTGCGGCGCACCACGTAAAGCGCGTCGGGTATGCTTCGACATCATTGACGAGGTCGAACATCTGCTCGGGCGTGTGGCGGACGAGTGCGTGGCGACGGATCTGGATCATCGTTGATTGCTTTTGCCGATTGTAATGGACATGACCAAACAGAAGACCAAGGGCAAAACCGACAGCACAATCGCGCTGAACAAGCGCGCGCGCCACGAGTACCACATCGACGAGCACTACGAAGCCGGCATCGCACTGGAAGGCTGGGAAGTGAAAAGCCTTCGCGCCGGCCGCATCAATCTGGGCGACGCGTACGCGATCGTCAAGAATAGCGAGATCTTCCTGTTCGGCGCGTCGATCGTACCGTTGATATCGGCCTCGACGCATGTGATTGCCGACGATCGCCGCACCCGCAAGCTGCTGCTGCATCGCGCGGAGATCGACAAGCTGATCGGCGCGATCGAACGCAAAGGCTACACGCTGATTCCGCTCGCGCTCTATTGGAAAAGCAACCGGGTAAAGATCGACCTCGGCGTCGCCCGCGGCAAGCAGGAACACGACAAGCGCGACGCCGAAAAGGAACGCGACTGGAATCGCGAGAAGCAACGCGTAATGCGCTCGAAGAACCGCGCTGCCTAACAACCTGCCGTTCGCCCTGAGGTATCGAAGGGCGAACCTCGCAATCTTCCGCGCCGCGATCTGTTCGTGCTTCGATACGCCGAAGGCGTACCCTGTCCTGAGCTTGTCGAAGGATCAGCACGAACGGTCCGACGTCGCGCTTCTCTCAATACCCCGCCGGCACGTAGCCGAAGCGCTGCATCTGCTCGCGATGCGCAGCGACGACGCGTTGCACCTGCTCGCGGCTCAGCGCCTTGCGCCATTCGTTGATCCTGCCCTTGCGGAAAAAGCGCGCGCCCTTGTCGGACGCCTCGATGAAGCCGTGCTTCTTCTCCATCGATGCGAGACTCTGGAATCCTGCATGCCGGATCGCGCGCTCGATGCGGGCACGGTCCTGACCGAGTCCGACAAGTTTCGCGACTTTCGCGAATGGCTTCGCCGGCTTCCCGATCAGATCCTCATAGCGCAGCACCAGGAAACGCTCATTGTCGATATCGGCCCAGCTCTTCACATGCAGCGACCACGAGCCGAGAATCTGGGTCACGAACTGCGCATCGTTCAAGGTCGCGACGTTCTCATCGCCAAGTCGCTCGATCGCCTCGTCCAGGTCGATGCCGAAGTGGTGGGTCATGCTGACCGCGACATCGAGCGGATTGCGCACGACGCAGATCGCGCCGGCGGTCACGTCCCAGTTGTGCAGCGGATGACCGTCGAAACTGCCGGCCATGTTGTGCGTCTTCACGAAACACGTGCCCCGCGCACGCTGCGCGATCGCCGCGTGCACCTGCGGGCGCAGCGCGGCGATCTCGTCGATACCGAGTTCGCTGCTCGGCCGACCGGCCAACGCGCCGAACAGGTCGGGGTTCGCCTCGTCTTCCGCATAGCGCGGCAGATCGTTCAGCGCCACCGGCTCGGCGCGATTCGCGACGAGGTTCGCGAGAAACGCGCGCAACCAGGTGTTGCCGGATTTCGGATACGAGGCGAGCCAGACGATGTTGCCCATGATGCGTCCGTCGATGAACGAAAACCGCGCATCCTAGCAGCTCGGCCTTGATTTGCCGGCCCGTAGCCGCCACTATTCATGCGTTCCCGGGGGCGATCTGGATTCGACGGGGGACGCGAAGTAGTTTGGAGCATGCCGAGGGCGTCATCTTCCTCGTTAATCCGGTGGCAAAAAACCTAGACGCGAACGATAACGTCTACGCTCTGGCCGCTTAAGGCCTAGCCCCGAACCCACTTGTGCCTGTGCTCGTGGATGTAGGGTCATTATCACGGGATCGCTAGTTGCCGGCGCCTTTCGGCGACAAGCTAAAACCAAGAGGCTGGTCCTGCGGTGCGCTTTGCTCGCCGTGTTGCCGCAGGATGAGATCAAACGGAGAGCTAAGCATGTAGCGCCGGGCGCGGAGTGCCTTCGGACGCGGGTTCAATTCCCGCCGCCTCCACCAAGCAAAAGCAAACGGCCACCCTTGCGGTGGCCGTTTGCTTTTGTCTTTGTCGAACAGAGGAATTGAGCCCCTGAGCGGGTTCACAAAATCGCCGGGAGCGATTTTGGACAGCCGCAGGCTGGCCCCGAGCGCAGCGAGGGGTGAGTCTCAGGATGAGACGAACACCGCGAAGGCAGGATGCCAGAGCGAACATCGCCGAAGGCGATGGTCCTCGCAATTGCGCGGGGGGCCACACGCATCGCCGCGACAGTCGGCGGGCTCGCCTGTGCACGCCCGGTCATCGGCGGCGTGATGCTGATCAACCTCGCCTGGTGGTAACCGCGTGGCCGGCCTGAAATCGCCTGCGCGACCGCTCGCATGACGCGCCGCACGGGGTTTGCCTACACTGGGCGCGCGCGTCGCACCGGCGCGCGCTATGGAGCAAGTCATGCAATCGACCCTGAGCCGGACCTTCGACGACATTGCGGTGGGCGACCATGCCGAACTCGCGCGGACGCTGCGGCCGGCCGATCTTGCTCTGTTCGAGCGCCTGGCCGGCGATGCGCGCAGTTTCTGGACCACGTCGCTGGTCGCGTCCGCAGCCGGCGAGCTCGTCCCAAGTCTGCGCGTGCTCGAACAATCGTTGCAGTTCCGCGCGGCGATCGGCGTCGGCGACAGACTGACGGCGCGCATCCTCGTACTCGCCAGCGACACTTCCAACCGCATACTGACCCTGCGATGCACCTGCACGAATCAGGTCGGCGGGATCGTCGCTGAGGGCGAGCTGCGCGTCGCCGCGCCAGCGCACGCAGCGCACGCAGAGAACACGGCAACGGCCGCAGTCGAGACGCACGAAGCGGGCCTGCGCTACCGCCAGCTCATCCAGGCAGCCAGCGCGTTCACACCGATCACCACCGCGGTCGTGCATCCCTGCGACGAGCTGTCCTTGACCGGTGCGCTCGAGGCTGCGCGCGAACGGCTGATCCGGCCGATCCTGGTCGGGCCGCTCGCGAAGATCCGCCGCGCCGCCGAGGCCGCCGGCTGCGCGCTCGATGGCATCGAGCTCGTCGACGCGCCGCATAGTCACGCGGCGGCGGCAAAGGCGGTCGAGTTGGCGCGCGCCGGCAAGGTGCAGGCGCTGATGAAGGGCGCGCTGCACAGCGACGAACTCATGGAGGCCGTCGTCGACCGCGCCTCGGGCCTGCGCACCGAGCGGCGCATGAGCCACGTGTTCGCGCTCGACGTGCCCACGTATCCGAAGCCGCTGTTCATCACCGATGCCGCGATCAATATCGCGCCGACGCTCACCGACAAGCGTGACATCGTGCAGAACGCGATCGATCTCGCCCACGCGCTCGGCATAGCACTGCCGAATGTCGCGATCGTGTCGGCGGTCGAGACCGTGAATCCGAAGATCCCCTCGACGATCGACGCGGCCGCGCTGTGCAAGATGCTCGACCGCGGTCAGATCACCGGCGCGCGCGTCGACGGCCCGCTCGCGTTCGACAACGCGGTGTCGCGCCTCGCCGCGCAGTCCAAGTCGCTCACCTCGGCGGTGGCCGGCGATGCCGACATCCTGGTCGTACCGGATCTCGAGTCGGGCAACATGCTGGTCAAGCAGCTCGTCTATCTGTCCGGCGCGCTCGCGGCCGGTATCGTGCTCGGCGCGCGCGTGCCGATCATGCTGACCAGCCGCGCGGACGGTATGCCATCGCGGCTCGCCTCGGCCGCGCTCGCGCAGCTGTTCGCGCACCGTCACGAGGCGGCGCCATGAGCGAAGCGATCCTTGCCGTCAACGTCGGCTCGTCGAGCATCAAGTTCGCGATCTACGACGCGGCCGACCTCGCGCCGCGCCTGCGTGGTCAGATCGAATCGATCGGCACGCACGCGCACTTTGGCGCACGCGGCGCACTCGCCGATACGGTGGCTGGCGCTGAGCCGCCCGCAGCTGGCGGACACGCCGAAGCGATCACCTGGCTGATCGATCTGCTCGGCGACCGCCTTGCGGATGTCGCGCTGCGCGCGGTCGGCCATCGCATCGTGCATGGCGGCGCCGAGCATGTCGCGCCGGAACGCATCGACGAGGCGACGATCGCGAGCCTCGAACGCCTGATCCCGCTCGCGCCGGACCATCAGCCACGCGGCCTCGCCGCGGTGCGCGCGGTCACGGCGCGCTGGCCGAGCCTGCCCCAGGTCGCCTGCTTCGACACCGCGTTCCACGCCAAGCAACCGCGCCTCGCGCGGCTGTTCGCGCTGCCGCGCGCGCTGACCGACGAAGGCATCGTGCGCTACGGCTTCCATGGGCTTTCCTACGAATACATCGCCGATGTGCTGCCGGGGATCGCCGGCGCACGTGCAGACGGCCGCGTCATCGTCGCGCATCTGGGCCAGGGCGCCAGTCTGTGCGCGATGCGCGAACGGCGCAGCGTCGCGACCAGCATGGGCTTCAGCGTCATCGACGGACTCGTGATGGGCAAGCGCAGCGGTCGCATCGATCCGGGGGTGCTGCTCTATCTGCAGCAGCACAAAGGCATGTCGGTGAGCGAAGTCGGCGAGCTGCTCAATCATCGATCGGGATTGCTCGGTGTGTCCGGCATCAGCGACGACATGCGCGTACTCGAAGTCAGCGACGATCCGCATGCGGCCGAGGCACTGGACCTGTTCGCGTACCGTGCCGCGGCCGAGATCGCCGGCATGGCAGCGGCGATCGAGGGCCTCGACGTGCTCGTGTTCACCGGCGGCATCGGCGAGCATTCGGTATCGATGCGCACACGCATCGCTGCGCGCTGCCGCTGGCTTGGCGTCGACATTGACCCCGACGCGAACGCAACGAATGCGACGCGGGTCGGCACGGCAGCGTCGAACGTCGACGTCCTCGTGATCCCGACCGACGAGGAACTCGTGCTCGCGCGCGCGACACGGGCGTTACTCGCAAAATGAGCGCGTGATCGGGCGTGGAGCGTCGCGGCTACGCCGCTTGCACCTTTTTCCGGTGCTCCTACAACGGCAAAGTGGGCTCTTGTTTATTCTGTAGGAGCGCTGCAATCGGGACCTGTGTAGTGGTACCAGAGTCTTGTCGCGGCTGCGCCTTACAGGCGGATGCGCTGCGCTCTTTGTAGGAGCACCTAAAGAGGGTGCAAGCGCTGCAAGCGCGACCGTGGCGCCAGGATGCCCGCGGCCTCCGATGCGACTTTGCGATCGCGGCTGCGCCGCTTGCACCCTCTTTAGGTGCTCCTACAAAGGCCCATCGTCGTTGCGACCCGAACTTTACGCAGACCGCGCTGCGTTCACGCGGTACCGACTCCTGCCGAAACGGGGGGCGATTTCGTCGGGATTGCCGACGCGCAGGCGCAGCTGCGGGTTTGCTTGCATCTGCCTGGCGCGATGTCGGCACCCGGGCGTGCTCGCCGGATCGCGACCGTCAAGGGCCGAGGTGCCGACCAGCACGTTGGTCGCGTCGACCGCCGCGACACAATGGCCCTGTCCCATCAGCCAGCCACGCGTGTGCCATTGCGAAACAAATCGCGATCCGGAACGCGAGCGTAAGCGACGCGTCGCGCAGGGTCTTGACCCGGATCAAGGCACTCACCCGCACGCACACCCTATTGTCGGCGGCATGAACGCCAACCCGATTCCGATCGCCCCGTTGTTCGACCGCGAGCTCGTCGCGAAGTACGACGTCAATGCGCCGCGCTACACCTCGTATCCGACCGCTCCGCATTTTCGCGACGGCTTCGTCGAAGCCGACCTGCACCGCGCGATCCGGGTCTCCAACGGCGATCCGATCCCGCGCGACCTGTCCGCGTACCTGCACATCCCGTTCTGCCTGTCGCCGTGCTTCTACTGCGGCTGCGCGCGCATCATCACGCGCGATCGCGGCAAGGCGGCAACCTACCTGACCCGTCTGTACCGCGAGATCGAACTGATCGCCACGCGCTTCGACCGCGATCGCCGCTTGGCGCAACTGCATTTCGGCGGCGGC
The DNA here is from genome assembly GCA_003142815.1 of Rhodanobacteraceae bacterium. Classification (GTDB taxonomy): domain Bacteria; phylum Pseudomonadota; class Gammaproteobacteria; order Xanthomonadales; family Rhodanobacteraceae; genus Dokdonella_A. The sequence goes on along the minus strand of PLNP01000009.1, from coordinate 5,327 downwards.
ACACCGAACTTCCTCGATGCCGATCAATTGCTCGAACTGATCGAATCGCTCGGCCGGCATTTCTCGTTCAGCCAGCGTGCCGACCGCGAGTTCGGCATCGAACTCGATCCGCGCTTCTGCGACGAGGACTACGCGCGCGGCATCGCCGAAGCCGGCATCAATCGCGTCTCGATCGGCGTGCAGGATTTCGACCCAGCCGTGCAGCAGGCAGTCAACCGCATCCAGAGCGTCGAACAGACGCGCGCGGTCATGGACGGTGCGCGCAGCGGCGGCGTGCGCTCGATCAACCTCGATCTGATCTACGGCCTGCCGCGGCAGACACCGGCCTCGTTCGCGCGCACGCTGGAGCAGGTGATCGCACTGCGGCCCGATCGCATCGCCACGTACGGCTATGCGCACCTGCCCGAGCGCTTCAGCGCGCAGCGGCAGATCGACAAGTACGAACTGCCCGATGCGACAACACGCCTCACCCTGTTGCAGCAGACCGTCGAGATGCTGGCCGCGGCTGGCTACATCCATATCGGCGTCGACCATTTTGCGCTGCCCGGCGACGATCTCGCGCTGACCGCCGCGGCCGGCACGCTGCAGCGCAATTTCCAGGGCTATTCGACGCACGCGGCCTGCGATCTGATTGGCTTCGGCATGAGCGCGATCAGCCACATCGGCGCGAGCTTCAGCCAGAACGCGAAGGATCTGGCCGGCTACTACGCCGCGCTCGACAACGGCCGCCTGGCGGTCGCGCGCGGCCTCTGGCTCGGCGACGACGATCTCGTGCGCGCCGACCTGATCCAGCGTCTGATGTGCGCCGGCACGCTCGACATTGCCGCATTCGAGGCGCGTTATCTAGTAGACTTCCGCCTGTATTTCCGGCGTTCGCTGGATCGCCTGAAGCCGCTAGTGGCCGATGGCCTGGTCACGTGTGCGCCGGAGCGGATCACGGTGACCGCGCGTGGCCAATTCCTGCTGCGCAACATCGCCCAGTGTTTCGATGTCTACGTGGACAGCCCCGACATCCGCTACTCGCGCGCGGTGTGAGGGCGCGAGTTGGAGGATGGGTGTTGCATGGGCCACGACGAAACAAGAAACGGCCGGGTCACGCCGCATAACCCGATCGCCGACGATGGCGACGAGTACAAGTTCTGCTCAACCTGCGCGTTCGGCGCGGTCTGCGTCGGCCGCGGCGTCGACAAGATCGGACTCAGTGAACTGCATTGCCTGGTCGAACACGTCGGTTCGTACCGCGCTGGTGAATCGATCTTCCGTACCGGCGACCGCTTCGGTGCGATCTTCGCGGTGCGTTCGGGCACGGTGAAGACGCGCCTGGTCGACATGGAAGGACGCGAGCTCATTCTCGGTTTCTACCTGCCCGGCGAGCTGGTCGGTCTGAACGCGATCCATCCGGAAATCTACCCCTGCGATGCGGTCGCGCTCGACACTGTCGAGGTCTGCCGCTTCTTGTTCCCGGCGCTGGCAACTCTGGCTATGCGCATCCCGCAAGTGCAAAAGGAACTGTTCCGCCGGCTCAGCAAAGATATCGGTGACGCCTCGCTGCGCAACCAGGAATCGTCGGCCGACGAGCGCCTCGCCGGGTTCGTGCTGGATCTATCCGCCCGCTACGCGGCGCGCGGCTTTTCTGGGCAGTCACTGCACCTTTCGATGTCGCGCAGCGATATCGCGAACTATCTCGGCCTCGCCTCGGAAACGGTCAGCCGCGTGCTGCGCCGTTTCCAGGACGGCGGCCTGCTCGAGGTCGATGGCCGCGAGGTCACGATCACCGATGCCGCGGCGCTCAGGGATATCGCCAAGAACCTGCTGCATCGTTGACCGTATTCCCCAACGCCCCGCGCGCTGTCGCGGCTGCACCGCTCCTGCACGAGCCACAGGCGCTGTAGGAGCCTGACCCGCCACCCGCCCTGCGCAGTTCGAACGCTGCCTCGTCAGGCATGTCCTCCAACGGCGCTTCCTGACCTGAATCAAGGCCCGCACAGCGCGGTCGATTCACACTCGCGCCATGAACCATCGAACCCAACGCGAGATGCAGTTGTGCGGCCCCGGGTGCGCGTCGGACCGAGCGCACGGGTGGACGGCATGAGCGCCGCGATGCCGATGCCGGCGCCGGAGCCGCGCGACCACGTGCTGGATGCGTGTTTCCTCGGCCCCTGTGGCGAGAACGACACCCTGCTGGAAAAGCTGCTGGTGGAGTCCCTGCGCGACCACGTGTACTGGCGGCGTAATTTCCATCCGGAGGATCCACCGGCGATCGCCACCGCACGCGCATGCCGTACCGGTCACCACCCGCCACTCCGCCCCAAGGGAACCTCCCATGTTGTTCGCGATTCTCGGCTACGGCCGCTTCGGCCGCGCCTTCGCCGACCTGCTCGTCCAGGCCGGACGCAGCGTGCGCGCCTATGACCCCCGCGCCATCGTGCCGCCCGAACGCGCTGCCGCATCGTTGGCCGAGGTTGTGCAGGGCGCGCAGTGGATCGTGCTGGCGATGCCGGTACCGGACCTGTGCGCGGCACTGCAGGCGCTGCGCCCGCACCTGCATGCCGGGCAGACGGTCATCGACGTGGGCAGCGTCAAGCTGCATCCGTGCGCGCTGATGGACGAACACCTGGGCGCGGCCATTCCGCATGCCGGCACGCATCCCCTGTTCGGCCCGCTCAGCCTGACCCGTGGCGAGCGCCCGCTGCGCGTGGTGGTCTGCGCCAGCGCGCGGCATCCGCATGCCGCCGGGCGCACGCGCCAGCTGTTTGCCGAACTCGGCTGCGAGGTCATCGAGCAGGATCCGGTAGCCCATGACCGCGCCATGGCAAGCACCCATGCGCTGGCGTTCTTCATTGCCAAGGGTCTGGTTGATATGGGCGTGGACGATGCCATGACGATGGCGCCGCCGTCGTTCCAGTGCCTGCAGCACATGCTGGCGGCAGTACGTGGCGATGCCGGGCACCTGTTTGCCGCGATCCAGCAGGAAAACCCCTTCGCCGCCGAGGCACGCGCGCGGCTGGTGGACTCGCTGGGCCTGATCCACCGCAAACTCCTGACCGAGGCCGACGCAGACGGCAGCCTGGCCATTCCCAACCTGCCCGAGGCACCACCGTGAGCTTTCACGACCTTCGCAGTTTTCTCGCGCAACTGGAACGCGACCGACAACTGCTGCGCATCGCCGCGCCGGTCGACCCTGAGCTTGAGTCGACGTCGCTGTGCCTGCGCGCGTTGCGCGCAGGCGGGCCGGCGTTGCTGATGGAACATCCGGTCGGTGCGCGGCACGCGCTGCTCGGCAACCTGTTCGGCCAGCGCCGACGCGTCGAGCTGGCGCTGGCCGGACGGCCGCTGGCGAGTCTGCGCGAACTGGGCCAGCTGCTCGCGGCGATCAAGGAGCCGCGCTGGCCTTCGACCCTGCGCGAAGCGCTGGCGACCTGGCCGGAACTGGCGCAGCTCGCGCACGTCGCGCCGCAGCGCGTGCGTGAGGCGGCATTCGAATACGAAACCGCGCACGGCGACGATATCGATCTTGCGCGACTGCCGATCCAACGCTGCTGGCCGGAGGACGTCGGCAAGCTGATCACCTTCGGCCTGGTGGTGACGCGCGGCACGCGCCAACCGCGCCAGAACGTGGCGATCTACCGCATGCAGGTGCTCGGAAAGAATCGCGTGATCATGCGCTGGCTGCCGCACCGCGGCGGCGCGCTCGACTACGCCGACTGGAAGGCGGCGCATCCGGACCAACCCTTCCCGGTGCTGGTCGCGATCGGCGCCGATCCGGCGACGATGCTGGCCGCGGTCGCACCGGTGCCCGATACCTTGTCGGAATACGAATTCGCCGGTCTGCTGCGCGGTCAGCGCACGCGCGTGTGGCCGAGCGCGCTGACCGGCCTCGATGCACCAGCGGGCGCGGAAATCCTGCTCGAAGGCTTCATCCACCCCGGCGATACGGCACTGGAAGGGCCGTTTGGCGATCACACCGGCTACTACAACGCGCAAGGCCATTTCCCGGTGCTGACGATCGAGCGCATGCGCCTGCGTCAGGATGCGATCTACCACGGCAGCTACATGGGCCGCGCACCGCACGACGAACCTTCGGTGCTGGCAGCAGCGCTGAACGACATTTTCGTGCCGATCCTGCAAAAGGTATTTCCGGAGATCGTGGATTTTTATCTTCCGCCGGAAGCATGCTCGTACCGCATCGCGGTGGTTAGCATCCGCAAGCAGTACGCCGGCCACGCACGCCGGATCATGATGGGCGTGTGGTCGTATCTGCGCCAGTTCACCTATACCAAGTTCGTGATCGTCACCGATGACGACATCGATGTCCGCGACTGGTCGCAGGTGATCTGGGCGGTGGCCACCCGCGTCGACCCGGCGCGCGACAGCGTGATCATCGAAAACACGCCGATCGACTATCTGGATTTTGCCAGCCCCGTCGCGGGCCTCGGCTCCAAGCTCGGCATCGACGCGACCAACAAGTGGCCGGGCGAGACCACGCGCACGTGGAGCAAGCCGATCGTGCTGGATGCCGCGGTCGAGAAGCGCGTGGATGCGTTGTGGTCGCAGCTGTCGCGCGCGGCGTCAGCCTGACCACAGAGCAACATCATTGCGCCACGCCGGATTGCAGGCGCGGCAGACGCAGCACGACCTCGGCGCCGCCGGCGGATCGTCCCAGCAGGATTTCGCCGTGGTGCAGCGCGCGACTGCACGCGCGATCGAGAGGCCAAGACCGCTGCCCGTGCCGACACCGCCCAGTGGCCGGTGAAAACGCTCCCCCATGCGCGGCAATTGCTCCGGGTCAAAACCGCCGCTGTCATCGCGGATTGCAACATCCACGCACTCGTCATGATGGGTGATCTCGACTGCGACCGTGCTGCGCGCATGACGGATCGGGCGAATTCAACTGCGAGGTGCAGCACGTTTAAAGGAGGCGTCGAACACCCGCTGGGGTGTGCGCAAGCCTAGCCGTTTTCACGCGTGGACGACAATGGACGCCGTTGATCGCGAAGATCTTCGAAAACATTCGGTTACAGCACACAGAAGCCATCACCCCAGCCCCTCTCCCGGAGGCAGAAGGGTGCTCTGTGGCGAACTGCCATTTTTAGTGTGATAGTGTTGGAGATTATGTAATTCCTTGTATGTACCCAGGCATTGCCCAGGCAGATTTGGGTTACACCACTTCGGAAAGCCGTCGGTCTTAATGTGCCGTCGATAAGCGGGTCAGTCCATGTCTGAAAAACCGCTCGATTCACTCATTCCAGACGACCACGCTGCCACGGCGGATGGCATCAGCGAGTTCCGCCGCCAAGAGGCGCTACTCAAGGCGGGGGCCCTGCAGA
>PLNP01000046.1 GCA_003142815.1 Rhodanobacteraceae bacterium | reverse complement strand
CGGAGTTTTCACACAGCCTCGGCCGAATGCGGCCGGTCGGCGAGCACGCACAGCCGCCGGCGACATCCAACGCCCACACGACCCCTACGCGTCACCACACTGGAAGTAGACCAGGTCCGCATCGTCCAGCGGATGGGCCTGACCGAGGCTGATCGAGCCTGCCCTGCGCAGATGCGTTTCATCGCGATGCACGAGCAGTTCATCGTCGTCGCCGATCTTCAGCCAGGTTCCGTTGGTCGAGCGATCGGCGAGCATGAAGTAGCCGCGCTTCCATTCGATCAACGCATGGTTCCGCGAGACCCATTCGGTCTCCACGACGAGGCTGCTGGTCGGGTCGCGCCCGATCGAGAACGGAGTTCCCTCGTCGACCTCGAACACGTGGCTCTTGAAGCGCAGCCGCAATCGCACGCAGGCCGGTACTTCCGCTATCTGCATCACGNNCGCGCTGCACGGTGGTGACGTGTGCAAGATCCTCCTGCCAGAGCACGTCGACGATTTCGATCGGCGCCCGCTTGCCGAGCACGCGCGCGGTGCCCAGCGAGCGCACACGCAGGCCCGTCGTGCTGGTGATCCCTTGTGCGGTACTCGCGGTCGCGACGATTTGGTCGCGTCGCGCCAGCGTCTTGTCGGCCATGCGCGCGGCCGTGTTGACCGCGTCGCCGAACACATCGTCGTTCTCGATCAGTGCTTCGCCGTGATGCAGGCCGATGCGAATCGCCAGGTTGTCGCGCTGAAACTCGGCGTCATTCTTGATCCGACGCTGCATGTCGGTCGCGGCGAGCAGCCCATGCAGCTGACCCGGAAACGTGCACATGATCTCGTCGCCGATCGTCTTGACGACGCGTCCACCGTGTCGTGCAGCAACCTCGGCGAGCGCGGTCAGCACATTCGCGATCAACCGTCGCGCGACTTCATCGCCGCGCGTCTCGAACAGCCGTGTGCTGCCGGAAACATCGGCAAACAAGATCGTAAGGGCGCGCCGTTCGGTCATGCGCTTGCGATCATAGGCGAATCGTCACGGTGGCAAAAGGCAGCCGGACGTTGGAGCACCGGAAAAAGGTGCAAGCGGCGCAGCCGCGCGGTTCCGTAGCGCCGCACAGGTCGCGCTTGCAGCGCTCCTACGAGAATACATGCCGTTGTAGGAGCACCACGGCGGCGGCGACGATATCCGCCTCGCCCGGCAGCACGAGGAGCGCGGCACCGGCCAGCGGCGTGTAGGCGTCGACACCGACCACGCGCTTGAGCGGCTTCGCACCCTGCCCCGCTTCGACGATCGCGGTGATCACGCCCTCGCCGACGCCAGCCGAGTGACGGCCTTCGTCGACGATCACGATACGCTTCGCGCTCTTCGCGTGTTCCGCGATGAACGCCTCGTTGAGCGGCACCACCCAGCGCAGGTCGACGATGCGCACCTTCCAACCGAGTTTCTTTTCGATCTCGCGCGCGGCGCGCAGGCTCATCGGCACGCCGTTGCCGTAGGTGAGGATCACCAGATCGTTCGCGGCGTCGTTGTAGACACGACCTTCACCGAGCGGCATCGCCTGATCCAGCGGCGGATACGAGGTCAGCCACTGACCGTCGCCGGCCTCGTACAGGTCCTTGGTCATGTACAGCGCGATCGGTTCGAGGAAGATCGAGACGCGACCATCGATTTTCGCGAGCGCAGCGAGGGTGCGCAGCATCGTCGCCGCGTCGTCGCCACGGCTCGCGCAGCCGACGACCAGACCCGGAATATCGCGCAGCGCGGCGATCGAGTTGTCGTTGTGGAAATGCCCGCCGAAGCCGCGCTGGTAACCGAGGCCGGCGATGCGCACGACCATCGGGTTCTTGTACTGGTTGTTCGAGAAGAACTGCAGCGAGGCGGCCTCGCCGCGGATCTGGTCGCAGGCGTTGTGGAAATACGCGAGGTACTGGATTTCCGGGATCGGCAGGAGCCCCATGTTCGCGTAGCCCTGGGCGAGGCCGAGGATCATCGTCTCGTCAAGCAGCGTGTTGAACACGCGCGCGCTCTTGAATGCCTTGTACAGGCCTTTGGTGACCGTGTAGACGCCGCCCTTCTGCGCAACGTCCTCGCCGAACAGCAGCGCTTCCGGGTATTTGCAGAACAGGTCATGCAGCGCGTGGTTGATCTGGATCGCGAGATGCCGCGGCGGCAGTTTCTCCGGCAGCTTATCCGCGCTGCCGAACACTGCGATGCGCTTGTCTGCATAGTCCGCGCGTGTCGCCTCCGCCGCAACTTTGTCCGGCGTGTACGGCGCGAGCGGCGCGATCACGTCGGCGAGCTTGTCCAGCTTCGGGCGGCGATCGGCCTCCTCGGCCGCGGCGAAGCACTTCTTGCGGATGGCCTCGTACTTCGCGAGCAGCGATTCCTTCGTGAAGAGGCCGGATTCGAGCGCGATCGCGGCCGAGCGCAGCAAGGGATCGCTCGCCTCGACCGCGACGAGTTCCTCGACGCTGCGCCATTCGATCTCGAAGTCGGTGCCGGCGTGACCCATGATGCGCGTCGTGCGCAAGTGCAGGAAGGTCGGGCGCCGCGTCGTGCGGCAGTGATAGACCGCGCGCGCAACCTGCTCGAAGCCCTCGGCGAGGTCGAGCCCATTCGCGTAGAAATAGTCGAGGCCCTCGCGGTTGCGGAACGCGTTCGCGATCCAGCCGCCCGGCGTCTTCACCGAGATGCCGATGCCGTTGTCCTCGCAGACGAACAGGACCGGCACCGGGAGTTTTTGGTAAGCCGTCCACTGCGCGGTATTGAATGCGGTCTGCGCGGTCGCATGATTCGAGGAGGCATCGCCAAACGAGCAGATTGCGATGGAGTCGTCGGGAATCGGCAGCGCGTGCTTGATGCGCTTGGCCTGCTCGATCGCGACCGCGGTACCGAGCGCCTTCGGCAGATGCGAGGCGATCGTCGAGGTTTGTGGCAGCACCCACAATGGCTTGGAACCCCAGACCTTTTGGCGTCCGCCGGAGGCCGGATCGTCCTTGCTCGCGGCAAAGCTCAGTGCCGAATCCATGATCGGATCCATGCGCGGCAATTTGCGGAAACGCTCGGCCATGAACGCGCCGGAACGATAGTGCAGGAACGCCGGGTCGGTGTGCCGCGTCAGCCGCGCGACCATCGCGTTGCCTTCGTGGCCACTCGATCCGATCGTGTAGAACACCTTGTTCTTGACGCGCAGCACGCGCGCCATCAGGTCCAGATGGCGCGAGACCAGCTGCGACTCGAACAGCTCTATGAAATCGAGCGCGTTGCACAGGCTGCCCGGCAGCACGGGCTCGTCGGCGCGCGGCGCGCGGCGGACCTCGCCGGACCAGTTCTGCACGAACTCGACGAAGTTCTGGTCGCACACCTCGGCACGGTTGACGTTCCTGTGGCGGGCGGGGATCGCGGTCGGGACAGTATTGGTCATTGCAGGACGGTATCCATATCACCGTTTGTCCTGAACGGAGGCGCGCTGCGCCGAAGTCGAAGGACGAATCATGCGGGAGGATGTCCTTCGACTTCGCGCCTGCGGCGCTACGCTCAGGACGAACGGGCAATTATTGTCCACGATTGTTCAAACCAGGTCGCGGGTTGTCGATTGCGCGATCAATGCGGCGTTCTCAGGGGCGATCGGCGGCATCGGCACGAAACCCGGCTCGGCGCGCACGCGATCGAGCCAGCCGCGGATCGCAGGATACGCGGCAAGATCGAAGCCACCGTCGGCAGCGCAATGCGTATAGCCGAACAGCGCAATGTCCGCGATGCCGTAGTTCGCCCCGCTGAACCAAGCGTTCGCGGCCAGATGTTTCTCCATGACGGCGAGCGCCTGATGGCCGCGCTCGCGCAGGCGCGGCAGGTCGGTGCGGCGCGGGTTGTCGGCCGGCGTCCAGCCGCAGATGAAGCGCGCGACGGCGACGTACGGCTCATGGCTGTACTGTTCGAAGAACATCCACGACAGCGTCTGCGCCCGCTGCCAGGCGTCACCGGCGAAATACTTCGTGCCGTCGGCGAGGTAGCACAAGATCGCGTCCGACTCGGCGAGCACGCGACCATCATCGAGTTCGATGATCGGTACCTTGCCGTTCGGATTCTTCGCGAGATATTCCGGCGTGCGCGACGCGCCGTGCGCGCTGTCGGTCTCTACCCAGCGATAATCGCGGCAGAGATAGCCGAGCAGCATGCGCAGCTTGTGGCAGTTGCCGGACGGTGAGTAGCCGTAAACGGTGATCACGTCGAATCTCCTCGTTCACGCCGCGCAAGCCATTCCTCGCGGGTCTGGTCCCAAATCTCGATCGGCACGTCCTCGTGCGGCGGTGGCAGCTTGCCCGTGCCGCGCTTGCGCGAGCCGAGGCGCGCGGCGAGTGCCTGCGACGGATGATTGTCAGGATGGATCGAGTGGATCACTTCGGTCCAGCCGAGATTCGCGAACGTCCAGTCGATCGCCGCGATCGCGGCCTCGCGTGCATAGCCGTTGCCCCAAGCCGAACGCAGGAACGACCAGCCGACCTCGGTGCCGGGCCAGCCTTCCGGCTGCCACGGTCCGGTCTGCCCGATCCAGCGGCCGCTCGCCTTCTCGACGACCGCGAACATGCCGTACCCCTGGATCATCCATGCACCCGGCATCTGCAGAAACTTGCGCCAGGCCGGCGCACGCGACAACTGGCCACCGATGTAACGCGCGGCCTCCTCGTCGGCCTGCAGTTCCGCGTAGGCGTCGAAATCCTCGCGGCGCGGCAGGCGCAAGATCAGGCGTTCGGTCTCGAGTCTGATGTGGTTCGGATCCATGCGGTCTGACAATGCTCGCGATAGAGGCGGACGTCATTCCAGCCAACTCGTCATCCCGGTGAACGCCGGGATCCAGTGACTTTCGCGCCGCAAGCGAGGCGCTGGGTCCCGGCGTCCGCCGGGACGACGAAGCAACCTCAGAACGCGCTGATACCCGTCACCTCACGCCCGACCACGAGCTGATGCACGGTCTCGGTACCCTCGTAGGTGATCACCGATTCCAGGTTCAGCGCATGGCGGATCGGGCAGTGCTCGGTAGTAATGCCGGCGCCGCCGAGGATGTCGCGCGCCTCGCGCGCGATGTCGATCGCCATGCGCACGTTGTTCCATTTCGCCAGCGATACCTGGGTCGGCTGCATCTTGCCGGCGTCCTTCAGGCGGCCGAGCTGCAGCGACAGCAGTTGCGCCAGGGTGATCCGCCGTGCCATGTCGGCAAGCTTCAGCTGCACCGCCTGGTTCGCCGCGATTGGGCGATCAAACAGGATGCGGTTCTTCGCGTATTCGGTGGCTTCCGTGAAACATGCGATCGCCGCTCCGATCGGCCCCCAGGTGATGCCGTAGCGCGCCTGCGTGAGGCAGCCGAGCGGCCCCTTCAGGCCCTTCACTCCGGCCAAGCGGTTCGCCTCTGGAACGCGCACGTTGTCGAAGAACAGCGCGCTCGTCACCGACGCGCGCAGGCTCATCTTCTTGTGGATTTCCTGCGCGGTGAAGCCGGCGAAACCCTTCTCCACGATGAAGCCCTGGATGCCGTCGTCAGTCTGCGCCCAGACGATCGCGATATGCGCGAGGTTGCCGTTGGTGATCCACATCTTGGCGCCGTTGAGAATCCAGTCGGCGCCGTCCTTCTTCGCGTTCGTCTTCATGTTGGCCGGATCGGAGCCGCCGTGCGGCTCGGTCAGGCCGAAGCAGCCGATGACTTTTCCCGCCGCCATGTCGGGCAGCCAGCGCTTGCGCTGTTCTTCGCTGCCATACGCATAGATCGGGTACATGCACAGCGACGACTGCACCGAGGCGAAGCTGCGGATGCCCGAATCGCCGCGTTCGAGTTCCTGGCAGATCAGTCCGTAGCTGACCGCGTTCATGCCGGCGCCGCCGTATTCGGTCGGCAGCGACGAACCGAGCAGGCCGAGCTCGGCCATCTCCGGAATCAGGTCTTTCGGAAATACGCCCTTGTCGAAGCAATCGCCGATGATCGGCAGCACGCGTTCGTCGGTGAAGCGCGCGACGGTGTCCTGCACCATGCGCTCCTCTTCCGAGAGCATCGAGCGGATGTCGTAGAGATCGGTCGGGTTCAGCGGGGTCGCAGGCATGGGGTTCGGGTCCGGGCGCGGGCAAAGCGGCATATTGTAGCGGCCCGGTGGGCCGCCAGCCATGTCACGGCAAGTTGAGGCGACGATGATGCGCGGCATCCGTCGGGCGTGCCCTATGCTTGGCCACCCGACACGATTGCGACCATGCGCGTTCCCGTCCTCACCTACCACGCCAACAACATCAGCGGCAACGACTACGCCAGCAACGACCATGTCGCGCTGGTCGAAGACTTGCGGCTGATCCATCGCAAGGGTCTGCGCATCGTGCCGCTGTCCCATGTCGTCGACGTGCTGCTCGGCATCGCGCCAGCATCCGACGTCGAAAACGCGGTTGCGATCAGCTTCGACGACGGCTCGTGGTTCGACTGGCACGACATCGAGCATCCAACGTGCGGTCCACAGCGCGGCTTCGCCGGCATCCTGCGCGACTTCGCCGCGGAAACCGGTGCGTTCGTGCATGCGACCAGCTTCGTGATCGTCTCGCCCGGCGCGCGTGCGATCCTCGATAAAACCTGTCTGATTGGCCGCGGCTGGTGGGGCGACGACTGGTGGCCCGAGGCGCAGCGCGAAGGCTTGATCGCGATCGAGAGCCACAGCTGGGACCACAACCATCACACCCTGCCAATCACGGCACAACGCGACCAGCGCAAGGGCACGTTCCGCACGATCGACACGTACGCCGACGCCGAGGCCGAAATCCGCCAGGCCAACGACTGGCTCGACGCACGTCTCGCACCGCATCGCGTGAGCCTGTTCGCGTATCCGTATGGCGAGAGCAACGATTATCTCGTCAGGGCGTACCTGCCACGCCATGAAAGCGAACATCGTCTGCGCGCCGCATTCGGTACCAAACCGCGGCCTGTCGAAGTGAGCAGCAATCGCTGGCTGCTGCCGCGCTACGTGTGCGGGAGCGACTGGAAATCGCCGACAGAGCTCGAAACGGTCCTCGCGTGATCCGCCTGAACCTTTGCGCCGTATCGATCAGAACGGTCCGATCGCGTGCGCCTGTGCAATGAGTCGCTCGCACTCATCCGCTGGCAAGTCGCGGAGCCAGTACACCAAAAGGTGCGCATGGGACGTGCGTTGGAAGCCGACCGCAAGATCGATGCGCTCGGCCAACGCATCGCCGCAGTAGCCAAAGATCGCTGAGTACGTTGGCGCGAAATGGCGCAACGCCCAAGTTAGAGTCATCTGATATAAACCTCCATTCACGCGGATCGAATTACGCACCGTCAGCGGCATACGTCGGATCATGCGATCGTCAACGCATGCCCCTCCACCGAACAATATCTTTCCGGCTGGCGTGAAATGCACATAACATACAGGCACTTCCGCATACGGTGACACGCGGTGGAATGCCATGACATGGTGCAGGAGCTTGGGAGGATTCTGGCCATAGCGACGTTGAAAAATACTGGCGCCGAGAATTTCACCATCGGCAGCTTCACGGATTTCTATCATCGATTTCATCAATCGAATTCTTCAATTCTGTCGTAACTTATTGTTTATAAAATAGTGGCCGCGCAACTGAACACGACCGAGCTGACATGCAGCGGTCACTGTCGGCGCACACTATTAGAGCAAGGGGATGATGGTGATGAAAGAACATAAAGCTTCCTGATTAGCGCCGAAATTCAGCCGCACTCGCAGCCGCTGAGACCGATCGAATGGATGCTGGGCTTCCCACCACGAGGAGGCAAGATCCATGGCTATGAATCGTATCCAGTTCCAGTCCGGCCTGTCCCAACGGGGACTTCCTGCGGACGTCGTTGGCCGGCTTTCTTGAGCAGTACGGCACGGAAGCGGCCTGCGCGCGCGCTGCAAGTCGCGACCGCCGCCGGCTTCGTCAGCGCCGGCCACCAGCACCTGATCGCGCACTGGCACAAGCCGCTGCACGAGAACATCCGGCGTGCGCTGGTCGCCAAGGTGCACACGCTCGGGTCGTTCTGAGGACGGCAACCGACAGGGCAGTCAGCGCTCGGGTTTCGCCGTGCGGCGCGGTACATGCCCGGTCGCGACATGCTGGCGCGCCGACTCGACATTCACTGCCGAATCGTCGAAGAAGATGTCGGCGCCAAATGCTTCCAGGAACGGGCCCTTCGGGCGGCCGCCAAGGAACAACGCCTCGTCGATGCGTACGCCCCAGTGGCGCAGGGTCAGGATCACGCGTTTGTGCGCGGGCGCCGAGCGCGCCGTCACCAGCGCGGTGCGGATCGGCGAGGCTTCGCTCGGAAACGCGGCCTGCAGGTGATGCAACGCATCGAGGAACCCGCGGAATGGGCCGCCCGACAGCGGTTCCAGCACGCGCTCGGTCTCGTTGCGATGGAACGCATCGATGCCGCCTTCCTCGCTCACGCGCTCAGACTCGTCGCCGAACAATACGGCGTCGCCGTCGAACGCAATGCGCAACTGGTCGGATTGCCGTTGCGGCGCCTTAGACGGCAGGATCGTCGCCGCGGCAATACCGGCCGCGAGCGCCTGCGCGACGCTGTCCGGATTCGCCGAAAGCAGCAGGTCCGCGCCAAACGCATGCACATAGGGCGCGGTCGGCGCGCCGCGCGTGAATGCCGCACGCGTGATATCCAGCCCGTAGTGTTCGATCGAGTTGAAGATGCGCAGTCCCGTATCGGCTGAATTGCGCGACAACAGGATCACCTCAACTCTCGGCGCGGCAGGCGCCGCGCGGTTGAGCTTCAGCAGCTTCTGCACCAGCGGGAATGCGATGCCCGGCGCGAGCAGCTCGTCCTCGCGCGCGATCTGGTGCTGCGCGAACGCATCGACACCATCGCGTTCGAACAGGTCGTGGCTTTCGCCGAGATCGAACAGCGCGCGCGAGGAGATCGCAACGACCAACGCATCGCCGCCCTGCGTTGCAATGGCCGCTGTCGTCATTTCATTCCGGATTCCGGACCATGATGGCCGCCTGGTACGCGGCGAATGCATCGATACGCCCGTAGCCGATCATATAGTTGGGCCAAGTCGTGCGCGACGTGCCGCCGCACGCCTGGTTGACGGGATCGGTGACGCCGGTCGTGACCGCGGTCTCGCGCAGGAGCTGCGCAAGTGCGGCCGGATGGCCCTTGAGCACGAGATTCGCGGACATCAGCAGGGCGGCCGTACCGGCGACATGCGGGGTCGCCATGCTGGTGCCACTGAGGCTCACGTACGAGTTCGGCGGCCACGCCGACGGGACGCTGACACCCGGGCCCGACACGTCGGGCTTGATCGGTGCGGGTCGACTCGAAATGCGCGGCATCGGTCTTACCGGACCGCGGCTCGAGAAACTGGCCAGCGTATCGCTGCTGTCGGTTGCGCCGATCGTGAATGCCGCGTCGTAGATCGCCGGCGGATCGGTAATCGATCCGCAATTGGGTCCATCGTTTGCCGCGGCAGCAACATAGAAAATGCCACCGGCGACCAGGTTCTGCACCGCCGCGCGGATCTCGTAACCGACCGTGCAACCCTCCGACGGAATGCAGGCCCAGGAATTGCTGACGACATCCGCCGCGAGATCGGGATTCGGGTTCTGGTCATTGAGGTCGGTCGGCGCAAGCATCCACTGCATGCATTCGATGTAGCGCGCCGGCGTTCCGTTGCCAGCGTCCATGTTGCGGCAACCGATCCATTTCGCGCCCGGCGCGACGCCGACCTGATGCGTGGCGCCATCGTCGCCGGCGAAGGTGCCAGCGGTATGTGTGCCATGACCGAAATCATCGCACGGCGCCGGCGAGTCGTTGCCGCAGGGGTTGCCGCTGCTGTCGTGGATCGCGTCGTGCCAGTTGTAGTCGTGATCGGCTGTCGTGCCGTTCCAGCCGCGATAGTGCGGTTTCAATGCGGGATGATCCCACTGATAGCCGGTGTCCTCGCCGCCGATGACCACGCCTTGGCCGTTGAAGCCGGCGGCCCATACGGCAGGCGCATTGATCTTGGCCACGCCCCAGGCGATCGACTCGACCGCGTTCGGCTGCCGATCCGCGGCAGTCGGCTGCGGCAGCTTCGCGGCGATGCGCGGATCGGTCTCGACCCTGCTGACATCGTTGCGCTTTGCCAAGGCTGCAAGATCAGCCACGGATAAGCGAGCCCAGATCAGGTTGGCGATCCAGTACGCGCGATACTCGATGCCGCGCGCATCCAGCCAATCCCGAAGATCCGCCTGTTCCGCGGCGGCGCGTGCTCGCAACGCATCGACCAGCGCGCGCCGACGCGTCCTGTAATCGGCGTTCATGTCCATCGGTGTGAGCACAGGCGTGGTCTGGTCGGGCAGCACGATCAACGCGTCGACCGCACCGCCATGACGCGCGCTGGCAACGAGTGCCGGGTCGATGCCCGCCGCCAACGCGGAGCTGCACGCCAATGCCAGAGCCGCCAGCGGCAGCCCACGCCAGCCTGAATTGGATTTCCTCATTGACCTGCGCTCCTCGAGTTGGTGTGGACAATCGAACAGGCACGCGAACCGGTGCCAGTGCGAACAGTACAATAACTTGGGACGCGCATCCCCGTCAGCAGTGTTCAATGACGTGAAATGGCTGGCTGCTCACGTCATCGCCAGCAGCGCATCACCAAGCTCAGTCAGCAGCCCGGAGGGAACGCGCGCTACTTGCCGCCCCGCAAGCGCAGCCCGCGCGTTGTTCAATCCGCGCGCAAACTCGCGATATCGATCACGAAGCGGTAGCGCACGTCGCCTTTGAGCATGCGCTCGTAGGCCTCGTTGATCTCGCCGATGTCGATGACTTCGACATCCGATGCGACACCATGTGCGGCGCAGAAGTCCAGCATCTCCTGGGTTTCGCGGATGCCGCCGATCAGCGACCCGGCAAGACGGCGGCGACGCATGATCAAGACGCCGGCCGCGAGCGGCGTCGGCTCCGGCATGCCGACCAGGACCATCGTGCCGTCCAGACGCAGCAGGCCGAGGTAGGCGTTGTAGTCGTGCTGCGCAGAGACGGTGTCGAGGATGAGGTCGAAGCGGTTGGCGTGGTCCTTGAACGCCTGCTTCTTGCGCGTGGCCACGAAGTCGTCGGCGCCGAGGCGCAGCGCGTCCTCGCGTTTGCCCGGTGAGTGACTGAGCACGGCCACCTCGGCGCCCATCGCCTTGGCCAGCTTGACGCCCATGTGGCCGAGGCCGCCGAGACCGACCACGGCGACCTTGCTGCCGGCCTTGACGCCGAAGCGACGCAGCGGCGAGTACGTGGTGATGCCGGCACACAACAACGGCGCGGCGCGTTCGAGCGCAATGCCGGCAGGGATGCGCAGGACGTACTTTTCGTCGACCGTGATGCGCGTCGAATAGCCGCCGTAGGTTGGCCGGCTGCGGTCGTAATCGACGCCGTTGCGTTCGTAACTGTTGTAGGTGGCGCTCATGCCGTGATCGCAGAACTGCTCCTCACCGGCGTTGCACGCTCCGCACTGGCGGCAGGAATCGACGAAGCAGCCGACGCCGACGATATTGCCGACCTTGAACTTGCCAGCCTCGACACCAGCCTTGCTGACCCTGCCGACGATTTCGTGGCCCGGCACCATCGGAAAAATCGAGCCGCCCCATTCGTCGCGCACCTGGTGGACGTCCGAATGGCAGACGCCGCAATAGAGAATGTCGATCAATACCTCGTGCGCGCCGGGCTCGCGGCGTTCAATCGAAAACGGCGCGAGCCCGGCGCTTGCGGACGTGGCGGCATAGGCGGGGGTCTTCAACATGGTCGGCTCCGTGGATTGAACAGCTGTTTGTGCGGGCAAAGCGGCTGCAAGTTCCCGCCGCAGCAGCGACGCGCTCCGCTCAAAGCGCGAAGCCCGGTTGCAGCAAGCGCTGGAAGAACACGCCCAACGCACGCGGCTCGATCAGAAGCGTGAACAATACGCCGTAGATCGCGCCCCACAAGTGCGCGCTGTGATTGATCCGATCGGTGCGCTGGCGATCCATGTAGATCGTGTAGGCGAGATAAAGCACGCCGAAGATGATCGCCGGCACCGGCACGAAAAAAACGTAGATCGTTGTCCATGGCTGCAGCAGGATGAACGCGAACAACGCCGCCGACACCGCGCCGGACGCGCCAAGACTGCGATATTGGCTATCGTTGCGATGCTGCAGATAGCTTGGCAGGATCGACAGGACGATACCGCCGACATAGAACAACGCGAAGCCGAACGAACCGATGCGCGGCGCGAAGAACTGCTCCATGAACCCACCGAAAAAATACAGCGTGAACATGTTGAACAATAGATGCGAAAAATCGGCGTGGATCAATCCGCAACTGGCGAGCCGCCAATATTCCTTGCTGCGCGTGACCACCGGTGGCCACAGGATCAGCTGATCGATCACGCGCGGATTGGAGAATCCGATGAACGAGACCACGCAGGTGATCGCGATGATGAGCAGGGTGACGGGCATGCTGCGCGAGTTTCCTTGCGATCTCTGGGCAGATGCGGACGTTGCTGCGAACCAGGGTTGTCGAAGCCCGCACCACCACGCGCGTCACTGGGGCATATTGCGCTCAAGCCATGCGGCGTAGGCCCGCATGAACTCGCCGAGAAACCCGCGCGTCGATTCGTTGGTCAACCTTCCACTCTCGTCGAAAAGTTTGTCGGCGCCACCGATATAGGCCTCCGGTTGCTGCATCGCAGGCATGTCGAGAAACACGAACGATTGGCGCAAATGGTGGTTCGCGCCGAAGCCGCCGATCGCGCCCGGCGAACCGCTGACGACTGCCGTCGGCTTGCCGCTCCACACGCTTTTTCCATACGGCCGCGAGCCGACGTCAAGCGCGTTTTTCAGGGGTGCCGGCATTGAGCGATTGTATTCGGGGGTCACGAAAATGACGCCAGTGGCACGGTGCATGCGCTCGCGGAACGCGGTATACGCCACGGGCACATCGGCTTCATCGTAATCGGCGTTGTATAACGGCAACGCGCCGATCTCGACGATTGCGAGCTTGAGCGAAGGTGGCACGAGCTCGATCAACGCGTTGGCGAGCTTGCGATTCAGTGACTCCTTGCGCAGGCTACCGACGATCACTGCGACATCACGGATAGCGCTCATGTTTGTTCCTGATTTGCGTTGACGAATGAGGCGCCGAGCATGCCACGCCGCGATCGCCCGTGCATGAAGCGTCGGCAACGGTATCATCCGCGTGCCTCGTTCGTCGCCAGGCCACATGTCCGTCAGCTCTCGTTACCTGCAACTCGATGTATTCGCCAGCCAAGCCGGCGGCGGCAATCCGCTGGGCGTCGTGATCGGCGCCCACGCTTGGAGCGTCGGTGACATGCAGCGCTTCGCGGCCTGGACCCACCTCGTCGAGACAACCTTCGTGCTGGCGCCGACGACGCCTGCGGCCAGCTATCTCCTGCGCATCTTCACGCCGAACCACGAGATTCCATTTGCTGGCCATCCAACCATCGGCAGTGCCCACGCGGTGCTGGAGACGTCCTTTGCAAAAGCGCGCGACGGCGAACTGATCCAGGAATGCGGTGCCGGCCTGCTGCCGATCCGCGTCGAAGGCGAAGGCGCGCAACGCCGCCTGTTCGTGCAAGCGCCCGCGGCGAGGGTTCTGTGCGAGGGCGTCGCTGGCGAACCCTTGTTGCAAACGGTACTCGGTGAAATCGAGCTCGGTCGCCTGCCGCCGGCATTCATCGAAGGTGGCCGGCGCTGGTGGGTCGCGGAATTTGCCGACGAAGCCGCGTTGCGCAAGTGGAAACCCGATCACGCCGCAATTGGCGCGCTGGCGCGAGCGACCGACAGCCTCGGGCTATGCGTGTTCGCGCGTGGGGTAAACAACGATTACGAGCTGGTCGTGCGCGCATTTCCGGCGGGCGTCGGTATCGTCGAAGATCCCGCGTCCGGCGCCGCGAACGGCCTCATCGCGGAGTGGATCGCGCTGCGCGAACCGGGCAGCCCACTCGCGCGCGGTTACCGGGTCAGCCAGGGCCGTGAGGTCGGCCGCGATGCGTCAATCACGATCCGCATCGACGCCAATGGCGCGGTCTGGGTCGGCGGCCAGACCCACACAATCATCAGCGGCACGGCCGATTGGCCTGCGCGTGCGTGAGTTCGGCATATCGCAGCCCCTGAAACGCAAAAAGCCCCGGGCTTGCACCCGGGGCTTTCCATTACTCAAACACGCTTACGCGCAGATCAGAGCACCTGGACCTGATCGGCCTGCATGCCCTTCTGGCCCTGCACGGCGACGAAGCTGACGCGCTGGCCTTCCTGCAACGACTTGAAGCCGGTACCCTGGATCGCGCGAAAGTGCACGAACAGGTCGGGGCCGCTTTCCGGGGTAATGAAACCAAAACCCTTGGCGTCATTGAACCACTTGACGGTACCGTTTTGACGATTCGACATCTCTGAAACTCCTGGAAACACTGATGACATCACGATTGCGGAACATTCCGCACCGAGACTGGGTTGCAGGGAGCTAACGAGGCGAATCGATGAAGCGGATCGTGAAAGATCTACTGCATCAGGCCACGATTCACAGTGACCCTTGCAAACACAGTGGTTCGACTATACGCGCAAATCCGGGCAAACGCTAACTTTCTGTTGAGGCCCGTCGCGACCTGTCAAGCGGGCTCAAATCACCCAATTGGCCGCCTGATTCAGGCCTTGCCGGCAACGATATTGACGGTCAGCGCGATGATGATGACATTGAAGAAGAACGCGATCACGCTGTGCAAAAGCGCGATGTGGCGCATCGGTCGTTCGCAGATCTGCACGTCCGATACCTGGAAGGTCATTCCGATCACCATCGCGAAGTAAGCGAAATCCCAGTAGTCGGGATCCTTTTCGCCCGGAAAGTCGAGACCGCCACGCGGCTCGTCGTGCTGGTCGTCGCCGTAGTACGCATGCGCGTAATGCAGTGCAAACATCGTGTTCATGAACAACCACGACAGCAACAGACTGACCGAGGCCAGCACGAACCCAAATGCGTCACTCTTCGTGTCAAGGTGCATCTCGAGACCGAGCGCGACCAGAACCACGCCTGTCACCGCGACACTGCTGAGCAGAAGTCCCCACAGCCCCTGATCTTCCTTGCGCGCACGCACGCGGATGGATGCGGTTTCCGAATGCGAAAACATCCACGCGACCGCACCGAGGAACGCAGCCGAAGCGATCGCGAACGCGAGCACGATCGCGCGCGTCGGACCCATTCCACCGGCGCTGAACGCCCCGATCAGGGCGACGAACAGCAACGCCGCCAGGTTGAAGCGCTTGCGCCTGAGGAGGCGCTGGCCAAACCGTTTCCACATTCCTGGTCCGACGGATGTCGGTGGCACTGCAGACATGGCTATTCCAGAATGCCGACCTGCTCCGCCGCGTCGCCATACGCGCAGATGCGGGCGGAACCGCGTCGATCCGCCGAATCAGGACTCCACGCGTCACACGCGCGCGTTCCGATCAAGCGGTTTTCTTTGCCGCCGCCTTCTTCACCGGCGCAGCCTTCTTCACCGCCGGCTTGGCCACCGGTTTCGTGACTGCGGGCCTGGCCCCAGCTTCTGCCTTCACCGCGTGCGGGCGCGTATTGCCATAGCTGCGGATCGCGATCTTGCCTTTCTTGGTCTTGCGGTCGCCCCTGCCCATGGTGACTCCTTTGAGTGTTTGGGGATTGTCGAGGGCGCGCAGGATAACAGTCTGCATGCCCTATGCAATAACGAAGCGGCGCCGGTCGCGACGGAACGCGGTCGCCGCCGCGACGATTTCGCTAGCCCCAGCAGCGCACGTCCGCGCAACCAAACGTCTCCAGCTGCACGGTCGCATGCTCGATCCGGAAGCGCTCGCGCAGGACGGCAAGGATCGAACCAATCGCGACATCCGCATCTGCGCCATCGATGAGCCGCGCGTGCAACGTCGCCACGTGATAGCCGCCGGCCAATTGCCAGACATGGACATGGTGGACATCGCAGACACCCGTCGCCTCGTTCTTCAACGTGCCGCCCACGAGATCCGCGTCGACGCCTTCCGGCGCACCTTCGAGCAGGATGTGCCCCGACCGGCGCAGCAGGCGCCACGCACTGGACAGAATCAGCAGCGAAACCAGGATCGACGCTGCCGGGTCGGCCCAGAGCCAGCCGAAATAACGGATCAGCAATGCCGCCCCGATCGCGCCGAGCGAACCGAACAAATCGCCGAATACATGCAAGCGCGCGCTGGCCGTATTGAGGTCGTTGTGATCGTGATCCGCCAGCGCAGACAACACGAGCGCATTGACCAACAGGCCCGCCACCGCGACCACGAACATCATGCCGGACAGAATCGGTTGCGAATCGTGCAGGCGCAGCAAGGCTTCGGCGACGATCCACGCGACCAGCACGAACTGGATCAACGAATTGCTGTACCCGACCAGAACTTCGAGCCGGGCATAACCAAAGCTGCGGCGCGCGTCCGCGGGGCGGCGTGCGTAGTGCGCTCCGAGCCACGCGAACAGCAATGCGACGGCGTCGACCAGCATATGCGCGGCGTCCGCCAGCAATGCGAGCGATCCCGACAGCCAGCCACCGATCGCTTCGATGATCAGCATCCCCGCAGTCAGCGCGAATGCGATCAACAAGCGTCGCTCGCGACGCTCGATCAGAGACGCGTGCGCGTGGTCGTGCGCGTGCAAATGTTCGTGCTCGTGATTCATCCGCGCGGATCGACTCTTCGACAGGCGCGACATGCTAGGCAGGAGGCGCGCGGTTACACAATCACGCGCGCCGGGTGCGCCGGTGTTTCAGTGGCCGCACGCGCGTCATGCGCATGCCTGTGGCTGAGACGAAGATTGGTGATGTGTGCGAGTGCGACCAAGCTGCCGCCCATCGCGACCAACGCCGCATGCAGTCTCGTTGCGTGATCGAAATCGACGACGATGCCGGCGAACAGCAAAACGATGCCCGGTGCCAGAAACCAGAACGCGCGAAAACGTTGATGGCGACGGACGCCGACGATCAGCGTGGTCAGCGCCAGCATGCTAGCGAATGCGATGAACGCATGCTCGAAACGATGATCGGCGAGAAAACTGAGCCCGAGCGCCGGCAGGATCGCAAGCACCAGTGGCAGCAGCGCGCAGTGCACCGCACACAGGAACGACGCGGTCGCACCAAAACGATCGGCGAAGCGGGCGAACAACGATGGGGGATGCGGGCCGGTGCTCATGGTGATCTCTGGCTGACATTATAACGTTACGTTCGCGACATCAATCGGCGACGGATGGCGCTTGGCACAACCGGCGCGGTATGACTTCCCACACATGCGACACGATTGGTACAATATATCATAACATATCATGCTTGCCTCGCCAAGCTTCACGGAACCCATGAAGAAGACCTCGCTCGCCTCAGCGCGGACTTCCTGTATGGTTCCGGCCTGCGCCACGATTCTGCGAACAGGGCGCATCTGCCGCATTACTACAACATCAATCTCTCGGTCGACCGCAAGTTCGATCTGCCGACACTCGGCAAGGTCGATGTGCGCGTTGCCGCGATCAACGTGACCGATTGCGTCTATGAATTGCGCGACGGTTCCGGTATCGGCGTCGATGCGCCGCCGTTCGGCACGCGCCGCGGCTTCTACGTCGGGCTCCAGAAAGACTTCTCATCGAACTGCCTTGCGCGGGGCCGGCAGCGGTCGCGCGTCACTCCGAGCCAGGTTTCGTCGCGCACCCACGCGTGGCTCATGCCCACCGCGAGTCGGTCGCGTGGCTTTTGACGACCGTTCCGCACCACCCTGGCGCTGCTGTACCGCAACATGACAATCGGTCATGGGCGCCAGCATGATGTAAACGTTTACATCCTTGCCGGACCGCACCGCAAGCCGTGAATGCGACAATCAAAAACGTGGCCAAGATTGCGGGTGTCTCAGTCGCTTCGGTCTCGCGCGCGTTGAACGGTCACAATAATGTCACCGACGCGACGCGGCAACGCATCCTCGATGCCGCGACGCAACTTCGCTACATGCCGAACAGCGCCGCGCGCAGTCTGATCACGCGGCGCACGCAAACCATCGGCGCCGTGCTGCCGGATCTGCATGGCGAGTTCTTCTCGGAACTGATTCGCGGCATGGATGCCGCTGCGCGAGCGCACGGCCTGCATCTGCTCGTATCGAGTTCTCATGGCTCGGCCTCCGAGGCTGGCGAAGTGCTGCGCGCGCTGCGCGGCAGGGTCGACGGACTACTGATCATGTCCCCGCACGCAGATGCCGACATGCTCGCCGAAAACCTGCCCGCGTCGCTACCTACCGTGTTGATGAATACGCGCGTGTCCGGCAGCAAATATCGTTCGCTGTCGATCGACAACTACGGCGGCGCCTGCGCCATGGTGCAGCACTTGGTCAGCTGCGGGCACCGGCGTATCGCGTTCATCGCCGGCCCGGCCAACAACTTCGACGCCGACGAGCGCCTGCGCGGCTATCGGGATGCGCTCCATCATCGCCTGCCGGAGCAGGCCGAGACGATTCTTGCCGGCGACTTCAGCGAGGAATCCGGTTATCGCGCCGGCCTAAACCTGCGCGAACTTGGCGACCTGCCCGACGCCATCTTCGCGGCCAACGACATGATGGCGCTCGGTTGTCTGTTCGCATTGAACGAACAGGGCATCAAGGTGCCCGACGATGTCGCCCTCGCCGGCTTCGACGACATTCCGATCGCGCGCTTCGTCTCGCCGCCGCTGACGACGGTGCGCGTGCGCATCGCGGACATGGGCATGCAGGCACTGGAGCGCCTCGCCGACGCGATCGAGCGCCCGAACGAATCGCCGCGCTTCTCGCGTGAACTGGCTTGCAGCCTGGTAATTCGCCAGTCCTGCGGCGACGCAATGGCGCACGCCAATACGAGTTGAGCAAACCGATCAGGGGCAGGGGCTTTCGTTTTCTGCCATCCGTTTTTCAAACCTCCGGGGAGGAACACGCAATGAACGCATACGTCACGACAAAACGGCCGATGAATCGGAAGCTGCTGGTCTGCGCGCTGGCGAGCTGCCTGTGCGTCGCTGCGCCGAACCTGTTTGCGCAAAGCACGAACGCGACGCTGCGCGGACGGGCGGCCGCGGGTACCGAAATCACCGCGACGAACATGAATACCGGCCTGGTGCGGCATGTCACCGCAACCAGCGATGGCAGCTACACGGTGGCTGGCCTGCCACCGGGCACCTACAGCATCAGCGTGGCGTCGGGCGCGACCAAAACGGTTACTTTGTCGGTCGCGCAGACCGCGACCTTGAACCTCGAAGCCGGAGCGGCCGCGCCGAGCGAAGCCGAGACGACGACGCTTGAGGGCGTCACCGTCACGGCGCAGTCGCTGGTCGAGGTCAAGACCTCGGAGATTGCGACGTATATCAGCCAGAAGCAGATCGAAGCGCTGCCACAGGCATCCCGCAACTTCCTCGCCTTCGCCGATATCGTTCCCGGGGTGGAGTTCATCACGAAGTCCGATGGCTCGACCCAGCTCAAGAGCGGCGCGCAGTCGTCGAACGGCGTCAACGTCTACATCGACGGTGTCGGCCAGAAGAACTACGTAACCAAGGGCGGCCTGAGCGGGCAGGATTCGACCCGGGGCAATCCGTTCCCGCAGTCGGCGATCGCCGAATACAAGGTCATCACCTCGAACTACAAGGCCGAGTTCGACCAGATCAGCAGCGCGGCGATCACCGCAGTCACGAAGTCAGGCACCAACGAGTTTCACGGCGATGCCTTTTTCGATTACACGGACCAGGATCTGCGTAGCAAGACACCTGGCGAAATCCAGAACAAACTGCAGGTTCCCTCCATGGAGAAGCAATACGGCGCTTCTTTGGGTGGTCCGATCGTGAGGGACCTGCTGCAATTCTTCGTTTCGTATGAGGCGAAGGATTTCGTAACGCCGAGCGAAGTCAGACTCGGCGAGAACGTGCACGCCTCGGACCTACCGCCCGATCTGGCCGCCCTTGTGCGTCCTCTCAGCGAGCCGTTCAAGGAAGACTTGTACTTCGGCAAGCTGACCTGGACACCGGGCGACGTACACCTCTTCGAACTCACCACGAAGTACCGCAAGGAGTCCGATATCAGCAATGTCGGCAACGGGCCGAATACGGCCTCGTTCGGCAGCCGCAAGACCAATGACGAGAAGCGCGTCGACCTGCGCTATCAGTACACCGGCAACACCTGGCTCAACGACGCGCATCTGACCTACGAGGACCAGTCCTGGAATCCGAGAGCGATCACGTCGGCGCTCGGCTACCGCCTGGTCACGCCCGACTACCGGACCATACTCAACACCGGCGGCGGCGAAGACTTCCAGGACAAAGGCCAGAAGGGGTATTCGTTCCAGGACGACTTCACCTACACCGGCTTCGATTTCGCCGGCGCGCACACCATCAAAACCGGATTGAAGTACAAGAAGATCGAGATCAATGCGTTCCAGCAGCAACCCTACAACCCACAATTCTTTTACGACATCCTCGAAAGCTACACGATCCCGAATCGCGTCGAGTTCGGCCAGACCGTGCCGGGCGTCGGCAGCCAAGATATCACTTCACGCAACAGCCAGTTCGGCATCTATCTGCAGGACGACTGGGAGGTCAGCGACAAGTTGACCCTGAACCTCGGTTTGCGCTGGGACTACGAGGAGACGCCGAGTTACCTCAATTATGTCTCGCGTCCGGATCTGGTTGCCGCGTTGCACAACTGGGCGAACATCCAGCACACCGACTACAACATCGACAACTACATCAGCAACGGCCACAACCGCAGCGCGCCGAAGGATGAGTGGCAGCCGCGCCTCGGTTTCTCGTACGACCTCAATGCCGACCAGCAGCACGTCATCTTCGGCGGCGTAGGTCGTGCCTACGATCGCAACCTGTTCGATTACCTCGCGCTGGAACGCTCCGCAGGGACATTCCCGCGCTACCAGTTCAATTTCAATACGGCGGCCCATCCTTGCGCTGTCGGAACCGGCACCTGTCTCGCCTGGGATCCGGCCTATCTCGATCCGGCGAACCTGGCTGCTCTCGTCGCAGGCAACCCGAACCTCGGCGGTGAAGTCGATATGATCAACAACAATATCAAGACGCCCTACTCCGACCAGTTCAGCCTCGGCATGCGCAATGCGCTCGGCGACTGGAACAGCTCGGTCAGCGTCGTGCATATCGAAAGTCATGACGGCATCGTGTTCACGCTCGGCAATCGGTATCCGGACGGAACCTTCCGCCCAGCGGGCACGACCTGGGGTGGCCAACCCTGGGGCTTCGGTATTCCCGGGTTCGGCCAGCTGATTCTCGCGGACAACGGGCTCGAGACGCGGCTGAACTCGCTCCTGCTTTCGCTCGACAAGCCGTACACACGCGACTCCGGCTGGGGCGTTACCGTCGCGTACACCTTCAGCGCCGCGAAGGAGAATCGGCCGAACGTGGCGGCGAGCGATGAGCACTACGTCTTCGACTATCCGAATGTCAGTCAGGTCGGCTGGCACCGTTCGGTCGGAATTCCCCGCCATCGCCTCGTCGTCACCGGCATCATCGATGGACCCTTGGGCGTTACCTATTCGGCGAAGGGGACGCTCGCAAGTGCGACGACCCTGGACGCGACCAACTGCCACGATGCGATCGATTTCAATCATTGCTTCTTCGATCCTCTCACTCCGTCGTACAGGTACGGGCTGCGTCAGCTTGACCTCGCGGCGTCGAAGGAATGGAATCTGGACAATAAGATGGCGCTGCGCTTCCGCGTGGACATCCTGAACGTGTTCAACAGGCGCAACTACACGGACTTCGACACGTGGCGCGGTGGCCCGGCCCCCGACTTCAACCCGACATTCGGCCAGCGCAACGGCACCGGTATCGTCTTGCCGACGCGCACGATCAAGATCACGGGCGGCTTCAGTTTCTAGAGTCCATGCGTCGAAAGCCCGCCGGTCGCTTGCTGCGCCGGCGGGCAACCTGCTCCCCGGGTGCATGCAGGCATGCGACATCGCCCGGCGCGCGGCGCGCGCGCAGTCCGAACCCGCAAGGGAATGCCTTCATTGCCCCTTGTCCCAAGTCACTCATGCGAGCAAGTCAGACTGACCTCTAGTGATTTTTTCGATCGACACGCCCCGACCCCGGCTCGCTCTTCCGCTCGTCCTCGCGCTCGCTTTGGCGGCACTCGGCGTTGCCTGCCACCAACAGGAATCCGAGCCCCCGCGCGCCACCGTCACCCCGCTGCTGCGGCCACCATTGACGCCGCTGTTCGACGATCTGGAAAAGCGCACGTTCGATTATTTCTGGGATACCGCAATGCCCGACAACGGGCTGATTCCGGATCGCTATCCGTACATCGAACCGTTTTCCAGCGTTGCGGCGATCGGATTTGGCCTCACCGCCTACGGCATCGGTGTCGAGCGCAAGTACATCACGCGCGAACAGGCCGTGCAGCGCGTGCTGCTGACCCTGCGGTATCTCGAAGGACTGCCGCAGGGCTCGCGCGCCGAAGGGATGGCCGGTTACCGTGGCTTCTACTATCACTTCCTCGATCTCAAAACGGGCGCGCGCTACGCGGATTGGGTCGAACTGTCGTCGGTCGACACCGCACTGCTGCTCGACGGCGTGCTGTTCACCCAATCGTATTTCGATCGAGACACACCCGAGGAGCACGAAATCCGTCGCCTCGCCGACACGATCTATCGGCGCGTCGAGTGGCCGTGGATGCAGGTCCGCCCGCCACTGATCGCGATGGGCTGGTATCCGGAACAAGGCTATCTCCCGTATGACTGGGAGGGCTACAACGAGGGCATGCTGGTCTACATCCTCGCCCTCGGTTCGCCCACGCAAGGCATCGGCACCGATGCGTGGAGCGCCTGGACCAAAACCTATCCGCGCTCGTGGGGCATCTTCGAAGGCCAGGAATATCTCGGCTTCGGCCCGCAATTCGGTCACCAGTATTCGCATGTGTGGATCGACTTCCGCGGCATCCAGGACGCCTACATGCGCAAGCACGGCTTCGATTATTTCGAGAACAGCCGCCGCGCAACCTACGCGCAGCGCGCCTACGCGATCGCCAATCCGATGGGCTGGAAACTCTATGGCGAGAACGTCTGGGGTCTGACCGCGAGCGATGGACCGCAGGGCGCAAACCTTGAGTACGATGGCGGCCTGCGCGAGTTCCGCCACTACTCCGCGCGCGGCGCCGGCCTCGCCGACGCGTTCGACGACGGCACCATCGCGCCAACCGCAGCTGCAGCATCGCTGCCGTTCGCACCGGAAATCGTTATTCCGGCAGTCGAGGAAATGTACAAACGCTACGGCAAGGAGATCTATTCGAAATACGGCTTCCTCGATTCGTTCAACCCGAGTTTCACCTACGATGTGCCACTGAAGACCGGCCACATCGTGCCGGGTTTCGGCTGGGTCGCGAGTGAATACCTCGGCATCGACCAAGGCCCGATCCTCGCGATGATGGCGAATTACCGCAACGATTTCGTGTGGAACGTCATGCGCAAGAACCCGTATATCCGCCGCGGACTCGAACGCGCAGGCTTCGAGGGCGGATGGCTCGATCAACCGGCCGACGCGAAACCGGCGATGGCACATGCGGCACCATGAACGCACCACCCCCAGGCTTCTCCAGCGGCTCTATTGTTGGGCGAAAGGGAGCATCCGCGCACTCGTCCTCGCATGCGTCTGCGCAGCTTCCGCGCTCCCACTCGGCTGCACGAAGACCGAAGGCGGCGTCACCACCATCACGTTCTGGACGATCGGCCACGAAGGCGAAGTCGTGCAGCCGCTGCTGCGCGATTTTGAACGAACTCATCCGGTAATCCGCATCGATCTGCAGCAGTGGCCACTGACCGCCGCGCACGAGAAACTCCTGACCGCATTCGCTGGCGACGCGTTGCCGGATGTCGGACAGCTCGGCAACACCTGGATTCCCGAGCTGGCGACACTGGGCGCCTTGGAGCCGCTGCAACCGTACGTGGATACCTCGACCATCGTGCGCAGCGACGACTACTTCAGCGGCATCTGGGATACCAACATGATCGGCGGGCATCTGTTCGGCGTGCCTTGGTATGTCGACACGCGGCTGCTGTTCTACCGCAGGGATCTGCTCGCGCGTGCCGGATTTACGGCGCCGCCGCGCGACTGGGCGGAATGGCGGCGACAGCTCGCCGCGATCAAGGCGAACGCCGGGCCCGGCAACTATTCGATCCTGCTGCCACTCAACGAATTCGAACCGCTGCTCAACCTCGCCGTGCAGGAGCCCGACCCGCTGCTGCGCGACGACGACACGCGCGGCAACTTCGAGAGCGCCGGCTTCCGGCGCGCGTTCGATTTCTACATCGACATGTTCCGGCAAGGCTGGGCGCCGCCGATGAGCGACACCCAAATCTCCAACGTCTGGGACGAATTTGCCGCAGGCTTCTACGCGTTCTACATCACCGGCCCCTGGAACGTCGACGAATTCCGCCGACGCCTGCCATCACGGCTCGCCAACGACTGGGGTACCGCGCCGCTACCAGGTCCGAACGGCCCCGGCGCGGCGATCGGCGGCGGCAGCAGCCTGGTCATGTTCAAGAAATCGCGGCACAAGCGCGAAGTCTGGCAACTGATCGAGTTCCTTTCACAGCCCGCGCAGCAGCTTCGCTTCCACGAACTCAGCGGCGACCTGCCGCCGCGCCGCAGCGTCTGGGCCGATCCCGCGCTCGCGAACGATCCGTATGCGAAGGCATTCCGCGACCAACTCGAACGCGTCAGAAGCGCGCCGAAGGTGCCCGAATGGGAACGCATCGTGCAGGAAATCCGCCTGACCACCGAACGCGTCGTGCGCAGCGGCGAACCGATCGATCAGGCACTGCGCGAACTCGACACGCGCACCGACGCGATCCTCGAAAAGCGGCGCTGGATGCTGGCGCATGAGGCTCCGCGATGAGCAATGTGATTCGCAGGCTTTCTCTTGCGACGGCAAGCCATGTCACCGGCTCGCGGTACACGCAGGTCAGAGCATTGGGTCCAATAGACAAAGCAGGCGCGTTGCAGCCATGACCGAACGTCGCGCCGCATGGTTGTTCCTGGCACCCGCGCTGATCGTGATCGGTGGGTTCTTCCTCGTCCCCGTGCTCGCCGCGTTCGCGCTCAGTCTCACCGACTTCGATCTCTACGCATTGGCCGATTTGCACAACCTGCGATTTGTCGGCTTTGGCAACTACGTCGACATCCTGCACACGCCACTGTTCTGGAAATCGCTGGTCAACACGCTGTACTTCGTCATCGTTGGCGTGCCGCTGTCGATCGCGGTATCGCTCGCAACCGCTCTCCTGCTCGACTCGAAGCTCGCGCGTTGCAAGGGCTTCTTCCGCACCGCGCTGTTCGCGCCCGTCGTCACTACCGTCGTCGCCGTCGCGGTGATCTGGCGTTACCTGCTGCACACGCGTTACGGCATGATCAACTACACCCTCGGTCATTTCGGCATCGCACCGATCGACTGGCTCGGCGATCCGCACTGGTCGATGCCGGCAATCATCCTGTTCGCGGTGTGGAAGAACTTCGGCTACAACATGATCATCCTGCTCGCCGCACTGCAGGGCATTCCCGGCGATCTTTACGAAGCCGCACGCATCGATGGCGCATCGTGGTCGCAACAGCTACGCCATATCACCCTGCCGATGCTGCGCCCTGCCCTGCTGCTGGTGTCGGTCATCACGGTTTCTGGCTACTTCCAGCTGTTCGCCGAGCCATACGTGATGACCCAGGGCGACCCGCTGCAAAGCACGGTCAGCGTGCTGTATTTCATGTACAACGAAGGCTTCAAGTGGTGGAGTCTCGGTCGCGCGTCGGCGATCGCGTTCCTGCTGTTCGTGCTGATCCTCGGCGTGACCAGCGTGTTGCTGCGCATCGGCCGTCGCGGGGACGCGGCATGAAGTCGCGTTGGGCCAGCGCCATCGTCAACGGGCTGCTGATCGCGGCGACGTCGATTACATTGTTTCCGCTGTTGTGGATGCTGTCAGTCTCGTTCATGCAACCCGGCGCGGCGAGCACGTACCCGCCACCGCTGCTGCCCGCGCACGCCACGCTCGCGAATTATCACGAATTGTTCGAGCGCGCCGGCATGGGGCGTTACCTCGTGAACAGTCTCTTGATCGCGAGCGCCATCACGCTGGGGTCGCTGCTGTTCAACCTCGGCGCGGGTTACGCATTCGCGAAACTGCGCTTCAAAGGACGCGAGCGCTTGTTCCAGACGTTGCTCGGCGCGTTGGTGATTCCGGGCCAGGTCGCGATGATTCCGCTGTTCCTGATCATGAAAGAGCTCGGTCTCGTCAACACCTATGGCGGCGTGATCGTGCCGGCGCTCGCGAGCGTATTCGGTATCTTCCTCGTGCGCCAATATGCGCGCTCGATCCCGAATGAACTCCTCGAAGCCGCGCGCATCGACGGTGCGAGCGAAGCACGTATCTTCGCGACGATCGTGCTGCCGCTGCTGAAACCGATCGTGGTGACGCTCGCGATCTTCACGTTTCTTGCGAGTTGGAACGATTTCATGTGGCCCCTGATCGTGCTCAGCGACCAGGCCTGGCAGACCGCCCCGGTCGCGCTCGCCGGCCTCTCCCGCGAACACGTGCAGGACAACGAATTGATGATGGCCGGTTCCGTCGTCACCACCTTGCCGGTGCTGATCCTGTTCCTCGCGCTGCAGCGGCACTACATCCAGGGCCTGATCCTCGGCAGCGTCAAGGGATGACGCTCTCGCCCGCTCTGGCCTTCGCTGTTGCCGGATCGGCGCTATTCGCAACCGCGCTGGCTGGCGCCGATGCGGGCACTGCGCGCCCGCTCGACCGTTTCGACGACGCGCATGCTTGGACTGCGGTCGCATCCGATCAGGTATCGGCCTCGTTGCGCAGCATCGACGATGACGATGGCAAGGCGCTCTGTCTCGATTTCGATTTCCATGGCGTCTCCGGTTACGCCGCGATGCGCCGCACGTTGCCGATCGACTATCCGGCCAACTACGAGTTCCGCTTCCGCGTGCGCGGCGAAGCGCCGGACAACGCGCTCCAGTTCAAGCTTGCCGATGCGACAGGCGACAACGTCTGGTGGGTCAACCATCCGGACTTTGTTTTTCCTCACCAGTGGCAGGAGCAGCGTTACAGGAAACGGCAAGTCGATTTCGCCTGGGGTCCGGGCGCGGACAAGACCCTGCGCCACAGCGAGACGATCGAGTTCACGGTCTACGCCGGCAAAGGCGGTCGCGGTGAAGTCTGCTTCGACCGGCTCAGCCTGCGTGAACTGCCGAAGCCGCCGACCTCGTGGCCGATACCGGTCGCGCACGCGTCTTCGGCAATCGACGGTGCGCCGGCGAAGAACGCGGTCGATGGCGATTTCGCAAACGCATGGCGCAGCGATCCGGAGCGTGGGGCCGAGCAGACATTGACGCTGGACTTCGGCACGCCGCGCGAATTCGGCGGTCTCGTGCTGCATTGGATCGGCGCTGCGTTCGCATCGCGCTACGAGGTCCTATTTTCCGACGATGGCCGGAACTGGCGCACCGTGCGTCGGGTCACCGCGGGCAATGGCGGCAGCGATTCGCTGTATCTGCCGGAATCGGAAACGCGCTACGCGCGCCTCGCGCTGCACGACGGTCCCAAACGCGCGTATGCGCTTGGCGAAGTCGAGATCAAGGATCTCACATTCGGCGCATCGGCGAATGCGTTCTTTTCCGAACTCGCGAAAACGGCGCCACGCGGTTATTACCCACGCGGCTTCCACAACGAACAAACTTACTGGACTGTCGTTGGCGTCGATGGCGGCCATGAGAGCGGCCTTCTCTCCGAAGACGGCGCGCTTGAGGTCGCACGTGGCGGCTTCTCGATCGAGCCGTTCCTGATCGATGAAACCGGCGCGCTCACGACCTGGGCGGATGTCACGATCGATCACTCACTGCAAGATGGCTATCTGCCGATTCCAAGCGTCGAATGGAAGTGTGGCGGACTGACATTGACGACGACGGTTCTCGGTGCAGGAAATCGCGAGCAGTCGCGGATCATTGCGAGCTATACCCTTGGAAACACCTCGGATCGCACGCGCGCCATCACGCTTGCCCTCGCGGTGCGCCCGTTCCAGGTCAATCCGTCGGTGCAGTTTCTGAATACGCCTGGCGGCGTGAGCCCGATCCGTGATCTCGCGTTTGCCGGCAACGCAGTCGCGGTCAACGGCAAACCACGCGTCTTCACGCTCGCCGCACCGGATGCGTTCATCGCGACGCCGTTCGATGCGGGAATGGCGGTCGAACACTTTCACGGCACGGCAATTGCCATTCCCCCTGCCCTGCAAGGGGAGGGCTCAAACATCGTTCATGACGACACTGGTCTTGCTTCCGGCGCCCTGCTCTATCGCATCAGCCTGCCGCCGCACGCAGCGCGCGTCATCGGCCTCGCGATTCCACTCGACGGCACTGCGGAGCTGCCCGCGCTCGGCGGCGGCAGTGTGGAGAACTGGCTATCCACTCAGCGCTCTGTGGCAGCGGCCGACTGGCGTCGCAAGCTCGACGACGTCGTGCTGCATCTGCCGCCGCAAGGCCGAGCGCTCGCCGACACCTTGCGCACCGCACTCGCGCACATCCTGATCAGCCGCGATGGCGCGGCGATCCGGCCCGGCACGCGCGCGTACGCACGCTCGTGGATCCGCGACGGCACGATGATCTCCGAAGCGCTGCTGCGCCTCGGTCGCGCGGATGCCGCGCGCGACTACCTCGAATGGTACGCGCCGTATCAATTTAAAAACGGCAAAGTACCGTGCTGCGTCGACGCTCGCGGCTCCGATCCGGTGCCCGAGAACGACAGCCACGGCGAACTGATCCATTTGGTCAGCGAGGTCTATCGCTACACCGGCGATCGCGCATTGCTCGAAAAGATGTGGCCGCACGTCGAGGCCGCCGCGAACTACATGGATGAACTGCGCGCCGGCGAGCGGTCGCCTGCCAATCAGATCCCCGAACGCCGTGCGTTCTACGGCCTGATGCCGGCATCGATCAGCCATGAAGGCTATGCCGCGAAACCGATGCATTCGTACTGGGATGATTTCTGGGCGCTGACCGGTTACAAGAACGCCGTCGACATCGCCGCTGCGCTCGGCAACAGCGACGCCGCCGCGCGCCTCGCACGATCGCGCGACGAGTTCCGCCATGATCTTCATGCATCGATCCGCACGGCGGTCACTGCACACGGCATCGACTACCTGCCGGGTAGCGCGGAGCTCGGCGATTTCGATGCGACCTCGACGACGATTGCGCTGTCACCGGCCGGCGAGCAGGCGGACCTTCCGCAGGATCTGTTGCACAACACCTTCGAACGTTACTGGAAACAATTTGTCGCGCGTCGCAACAGCGCGAACTGGAAGGACTACACGCCCTACGAATGGCGCACGGTCGGCAGCTTCGTGCGCCTCGGCTGGCGCGAACGTGCCGAACAGGCGATCACATTCTTCATGCGCGACGGCCGCCCCGCCGGCTGGAACCAGTGGGCGGAAGTCGTTGGCCGCGACCCGCGCGAGTCCCGCTTCATCGGCGACATGCCGCACGCTTGGGTCGCCTCGGATTTCATCCGCGCAACGCTCGACCTGTTCGCCTACGAACGCGCAGCGGATCATGCGCTGGTGCTCGCCGCCGGCGTGCCGGCGGCGTGGCTCGATGGCGAAGGCATCTCGATTCAGAACCTGTGCACCCCGTACGGCAAGCTCAGTTATTCACTGAAACGGGACGGCAAGACGTTGCGTCTGAAAATCGATGGCGACGGCATGAAGACACCACCGGGCGGCTTCGTCTTCGCGTGGCCGGGCAATGGGGTGCCAAGTATGACACGCGTCAACCACAGGAACTCGATTTGGCGCAACGGAGAACTGCACATCTCCGAACTGCCTGCCGAGCTGATCATCGAGGAATCCACGCACCGAACCCACTTGCCCTGACCCCGGCGCGAACATGCGTGGACGTGTAAAGCGCTCGCTCAAGGGCACCAATAGACATGCAGCGGCGAATCGGCCATGTCGATCGCGACACGGATCGGCATATCACGCACAGCGCCCGGCGCGAGCGCACGCTCGAAGGTCGCGCGCTTCTGCGCGCCACGAATCAACAGGATGCGCTGACGCGCCTGCGCGAGGCCGGCCGGAGTCAGGCTGATGCGGTGCGGCCAGATACCCGCAGCCGGACAGCATGCCGCATCGATCGCTGCGTACGGCGCCGTCGACGCCAGCGCCGCATCGAGATTCGTCGCGCCCGGAAACAGTGACGCGGTGTGGCCGTCGTCGCCCATGCCGAGCACCGCGACCGCAATCGACACGTTCGCGTTCTTGTCCGCATCGTTCGCGCGAGACTCGCCAGCACCGTCCGAGCGCACGCCTCGCGAGTCATCGTTGCGCAGCCAGCTCGCGTTGCTCGCGCGCACCGCGTCCTGCAGCGATTGTCCCGCCGTGTGCAGAGGCTGGAAACGTGCACACGCCGCACGGTCGCGCAACAGCGTCTCGCGAACCAAGCGTGCATTGCTGCCGTCCGCAGCGGGATCGACGTCGCGGTCGTCGACCAGCGAAACGACGATGCGTGCCCAGTCCAGCGTCTGCTCCGCGAGCGTGCAGTAGACCGGCGCAGGCGTCGTTCCACCCGACAGCAACAACCAAGTCGCGTGATGCGTGCCGAGTTCGGCTTGCAGCGCACCGCGCACGTAGCCGACAGCGGCGTCAATCCACGCGCTTTCGTCCGTGCTCGCATGCCAGACGATGCGCGCGGCACGCATGGATGCGGCGGCAATGCTTGGCGCGGGCATCTTCATCTCTCCCGCTCGGTGACGACGACGGTGGACGGACCCACCAAAGCGCGACCGCTGTCCTGAACCGCGAACGCCGCCGCGCCAAGCAACCCTGCATACGGATGCACGATCGCGATCGACGGCACCTGCGCGAGTCTCTCCGCGAAGCGGCCCTTGTCCTCGAAACGGCGACGAAAGCCGCCGCGCTCGAGCCACGGCAACAACACAGGCGTCATCCCACCGGAAAGATAGATGCCATTCCAAGCGCCGAACGCGAGCACAAAATCGCCGGCGACCGCGCCGAGCAGCTCGCAGAAGACCTCGACTGCACGCTCGCAGCCGGCGTCCGTGCCGGTGTTCGCGCGGCGCGTGATTTCCTCCGGGTCCAGGCTCTCGGTAAACGTGCCGTGAATTTCGCCGAGCGCCCGATGCAGGTTCGAAAGTCCCTTGCCGCAAACCAGGCGTTCGTTGGAGACGCGACCAAAGCGCGCGCCGAGACGACGCAGGATTTCGATTTCCTCATCGGTGCGCGGAGCGAATGCGCTGTGGCCACCTTCCGTTTCGAGCGCGAACATGCGGCCTTCGCGCAGCAGTAGCGCACCGACGCCGAGGCCAGTGCCGGGACCGAGCACCGCGAACGTCTGCCCGCTCGTTGCGCCGAGGCGCGGCGCTCCGGGCGATCCGATCACGTGCACGTCCCGCTCGCCAAGCAATGCGATGCACAGGCTCATCGCGGCGAAATCGTTGACGAAATGCAGCGACGCAAACGCCAGCTCGGCACGCACACTCGAACGCGAAATCGCCCACGGATGATTGGTCATCCGCACCTCATCGCCGCCAACCGGCCCGGCGAACGCGAACACGCCGTTGTGCGGATGCGCGCCGGTTTCACCGAGATAGGCCAGTGCGACATCGGTGAAGGTCGCGAAATCAGCGACGTGATAATGCCGAATGCTGTCGCCCAGCAACGGCTGCGTGTTCGCCGGAGCGGCCAGCGCGAAGCGCACGTGGGTGCCGCCGACATCAGCCAGCAACACGCGCGCAGCAGACATCGCGATGCTCATTTCGGGACGGAAACGATGGCGGCGCGAACGGATCGCACATGGCAATTTGAGAACCAGACTATATCGTGCACGATGTCTCCCGCGATAATGTAGAACCCGTTGCCGCGTACCTCGCGCGAGCCGGCGCATGCCGCCCGTTGGTGACCCGCATGCGCCCGGCAAACGACGAGCAGCGGACAGTCTACCGGCTGACCAGCGTCGCCAATGACTCGTTTGCTTCAAACGGGTCACGGCTAGGAGCCGATGTTGCTTGGCGGTGGCATCCGCCCACGTCTACTGGAATCGACGGAAACCGCGGCAACTGCGCGTGCTGGACAAGTTTGATCTGTGTTCGGTCGAAACGTACCAGCACGCCGGCGCTGGTCGCACGCTGCGATCGACTATCACGTTGCAGGCCTGGAGGGCGGCACCCGGCCAGAATCGGCCTGTCGGCCCTGCGTGCCGTCGATAGTGCTTCGAACGCATCGCCAACGTCCCTGTTACACCACACATGCTCGGCGTAACTCATTACGCCCCCGCACCCGGAATGTTGCACGCGATCCCGCACGCTCGCGCTGCGGAAGGCAGTGGGGCAACGTCTTGATCGGATGTAGAAAATCGCTTTGACGACGCGGCCGGCTGCGCCGAACATGCCGTACAACACCCCGCATTCGGGGTCTATCGGTGGTGGGCGTCCCGATGGCGTGACAAGTAGGTCAGGCGGGTATAGTGCTCGCTCCGCAGTCATTAAGGAGAGTGCTATGCCAAAGTACGTGATCGAGCGTGAAATTCCGGGGGCCGGAAAATTGTCGGCTCAAGAACTCAAAGGCATTTCGCAGAAATCATGCGGCGTGCTGAGCAAGATGGGACCACAGATTCAATGGCTCCAAAGTTATGTGACTGGCGATAAGATCTATTGCGTATACATCGCACCGAATGAACAAATGCTTCGGGAGCATGCCAAGCAAGGAGGCTTCCCCGCAAACCGGATCTCCGAAGTTGCCTCGATAATTGACCCGACCACCGCAGAGTAGCGCCGCCCAACAAGGCGCTCCAGCCGACAGGCCAGCCTCCGCTTCGCTACGGCTGGCCTGCGGCTGAGCTTGGGCGTAAGGCCCTAAACTGACGAGCGATTCGCGCCCCATCATCAGCCAACGAAACGAGAGGACAGGACATGAAACCTTTCACTATAATCGCCGCTGTTGTATTTGCATTCATGGCACTAATACAATTACTTCGCTTCATTCTCGCGTGGCCAATTACAGTTAATGGAATGGCTGTTCCGGTATGGGCTAGTGCGATTGCGTTTGTAGTGGCCGCTGGGCTTTCGGTCATGCTCTGGCGCGAACGGCGCATCTGACAGACTTGAGTGGTTTTGTTTACAGCCATGGCAGCATTTTTCATGCTGTGGGCAAAAGAAGCGACTCTATTTCCGCTCCGCGTGAGAGGGACGAAGACCGACATGCCGAAGCCGAAGAAGAACAGGGCGCCCGCCAACACCACCTCCGCCAACGTCGGTTATGAAGCCCAACTCTGGCAGATGGCCGACGCGCTGCGCGGCAGCATGGACGCCGCCGAGTACAAGCACGTCGTCCTCGGTCTGATCTTCCTCAAGTACATCTCCGACGCCTTCGAGGAGCTGCACGCCAAGCTCGTGGCCGAGAAGGCGCAAGGCGCCGACCCCGAGGACCCGGACGAGTACCGCGGCGCCGCGCATCCCGTTTTCTGGGTACCGCCCGAGGCGCGCTGGCCGCACCTCAAGGCCCAGGCCAAGCAATCCACGATCGGCCAGCTCGTGGACGACGCGATGGCCGGCATCGAGCGCGACAATCCGGCGCTCAAGGGCGTGCTGCCGAAGGACTACGCCCGCCCGGCGCTCGACAAGCAGCGGCTCGGCCAGCTTATCGACCTCGTCAGCAACATCCGGATCGGCGACGCGGAGAGCCGCGCGAAAGACGTCCTCGGCCGCGTCTACGAATACTTCCTCTCCCAGTTCGCCAGCGCCGAGGGCAAGAAGGGCGGCGAGTTCTATACGCCGCGCTGCGTGGTGAAGCTCCTCGTCGAGATGCTCGAGCCCTACAAAGGTCGCGTGTACGACCCCTGCTGCGGCTCCTCGGGCATGTTCGTGCAGTCGGTCGAGTTCATCCGCGCGCACGCCGGGGGAAACGGCAACGGCGGCAAAGCCAAGGGCGACATCTCGATCTACGGCCAGGAATCCAACTACACCACCTGGCGCCTCGCCAAGATGAACCTCGCCATCCGCGGCATCGAGGGCCAGATCGGCCACGGCGACACCTTCCACAACGACCGCCACCCCGACCTCAAGGCCGATTTCATTCTCGCCAACCCGCCCTTCAACATCTCCGACTGGGGCGGCGAGCGCCTGCGCGACGACAAGCGCTGGCAGTACGGCGTGCCGCCCGCGGGCAACGCCAACTTCGCCTGGGTGCAGCACATCGTCCACCACCTCGCGCCCGCCGGCGTGGCCGGCTTCGTGCTTTCCAACGGCTCGATGTCGTCCAACCAGTCGGGCGAGGGCGAGATCCGCAAGAACCTGATTGAGGCGGACCGCGTGGACTGCATGGTCGCGCTGCCGAGCCAGCTCTTCTACTCGACGCCGATCCCGGCCTGCCTCTGGTTTCTCGCGCGCGACCGCAAGAACGGCAAGTTCCGCGATCGGCGCGGCCAGGTGCCGCACCCACCGCGAGCTGACCGACGAGGACGTCGCGCGCATCGCTAACACGTATCACGCGTGGCGCCGGGCAGGAGCCCAAGTGCCGCGGAGGTCAGGATGGCCGAGAGCGGCGGCGGCGAAAAGGACGCGGGCGAGTACGCCGACGTCGCCGGCTTCTGCAAGAGCGCGCCGCTGGAGGAAGTCCGCAAGCACGGCCACGTGCTGACGCCTGGACGTTACGTCGGCGCGGAGGCCGCCGAGGACGATGGCGAGCCGTTCGAGGAAAAGATCAAGCGGCTCGCCGCGACCCTGCGCGAGCAGCAAGCCGAGGCCGCGAAGCTCGACGTCGCCATCGTCGCGA
The DNA here is from genome assembly GCA_003142815.1 of Rhodanobacteraceae bacterium. Taxonomy (GTDB): domain Bacteria; phylum Pseudomonadota; class Gammaproteobacteria; order Xanthomonadales; family Rhodanobacteraceae; genus Dokdonella_A. The sequence continues at coordinate 14,092 of PLNP01000046.1, read as the reverse complement.
ATCTCAAGGCGCTTGGCTTCTATTGACGGTCTTATTTAAGAAAATGCCAGTTTTCTTTGATAGGATCGGGGCTTATTAAAGCTGGCTTGCACAAGGAGCACACCGAATGAAGCGGGGCCCGACCGGCCGCTACGAACTCACCACCACCGTCGGCGAAGCGGTGCGGGCCTTCGTGCCGAATCCTCTGCCGCCACAGCCGCCACTCGATCTATCCGGCGCGCGCCAACGCCTGCTGGAACAGGCGTTGCTGGCATGCGGACGACTCGACGGTGTCTCCGCGCTGCTGCCCGACCCGGACCTTTTTCTCTACGCCTATGTCCGCCGCGAGGCGGTGCTGTCCTCGCAGATCGAAGGCACGCAGTCCTCACTGTCGGACCTGCTGTTGTTCGAGCTGGAAGAAGCCCCGGGCGTCCCGTTCGACGACGTGGTGGAGGTCTCCAACTACGTCTCCGCGCTGGAGCACGGCTTGAGCCGGCTGCGAGAGGGCTTCCCGCTCTCGAGCCGCCTGCTGCGCGAGGTTCACGCAAAACTACTGGCGCGCGGCCGCGGCGTGAAGAAGTCGCCCGGGGAATTCCGCCGCTCGCAGAACTGGATCGGCGGCACGCGGCCCGGCAATGCGCAGTTCGTGCCGCCGCCGCCCGCAGTCCTGGAGGACTGCATGGCGGCCCTGGAGCGCTTCATTCACGACGAGGCCACGCCGCTGCCCGATCTGGTCAAAGCCGCGGCCGCGCATGTCCAGTTCGAAACCCTCCACCCGTTTCTCGACGGCAACGGCCGCGTTGGCCGACTGCTGATCGCATTGATACTGCATGAGGCGCAGGTCCTGCGGCAACCGCTCCTGTATCTGAGTCTCTATTTCAAGCAGCACCGCGGCGAGTATTACCGCCTGCTCGACGCCGTGCGCCACGACGGTGATTGGGAGGCGTGGCTGGACTTCTTCCTCGAAGGCGTGGCGCAGACCGCCCGCGGGGCCGTAGACACGGCGCACCGGCTGCTCGCGCTCTTCCGCGAAGATGCCGAGCGCATTCAGACACTCGGCCGCAGCGCCGCAAACACCTTGCGCATCTTCGACGCCCTGCGGGCAAGGCTGGTAGCCAATATCAACGATCTCGCCATGCGTACCGGTGTGTCGTATCCGACCTCGGCCAAGACGGTGGAGTCACTTGCCACGCTCGGCATTGTTCGCGAACTCACCGGCCGCCGCCGCGACCGGGTATTCGCCTACGACCGCTATCTGGCGATCCTCAACGAAGGAACCGAGCCGCTGTGAACCGGATTTGGCCGGAAAATACATGCCTGCCTTCATTTGCGCGGCACGCGTACTGGGAGGCCGAGGCCGCGAAACTGGATGCCGCCATCGCCGCCAATCTGAGGGAGCTCGGTTATGGCAGATAAGAAGGCGATCATCCCGGTAGAGCGCATCGAAACGCGCATTTTTCTCATCCGGGGAGAGAAGGTCATGCTCAGCACGCACTTGGCGGAGCTTTACGACGTGGAGCCGCGCGCTCTCACCCAGGCCGTGAAGCGGAACATCGAACGCTTCCCGGAGGATTTCATGTTCCAGTTGAGCGCCGAGGAGTTTGCCAACTTGAAATCACAAATTGTGATTTCTAGTTGGGGCGGCACCCGCCGCGCGGCGCCCTACGCCTTCACCGAGCAGGGCGTGTCCATGCTCTCCAGCGTACTGCGCAGCAAGCGCGCCGTCATGGTCAGCGTGGAAATCATGCGCGCCTTCGTGCGGCTGCGGCAGATGCTCGTCTCGAACGTGGCGCTTGCCCGCAAGTTGGCTGCCCTCGAAAAGAATTACGACGCCCAGTTCAAGATCGTGTTTGATGCAATTCGTGAATTGATGACTCCACCGCCGACCAGGAAGCGCCCGATCGGATTCGGTTCATGGGAAGAGAAAAAATGAAACGCTTCATTGCGACGCTGCGGGCGTGACCCGGCTGATTGCCGACATGGCTCAGGGAGAGCGCGAATCCCTCACCCTCGCCGCCCTGCGCGACACGCTGCTGCCCAAGCTCATCTCCGGCGAGCTACAGGGGAAGACCGGCGAGCCGTACGCAGCGGCGGTTACGCCATGAGCACCGCGAAGCGCATTCGCCGAGTCTTCTCCGTGAAGGAGGAACTGCTGAATAAGTCCCGCGAAGCAGCGCTTGCGGCAGTGCAGATCTTCAACAACCCGAATGTGACCTTCAAGTCTGAGACCTACATCGTCCTGATGATCATCGCGTGGACATATCTCCTCCATGCGTACTACCGCGGCAAGAAGGTTGACTACCGATACTTCACCCAAGGAGAGAAGAGGAAGCATTACGACCGCACCAAGAACGGTGCCTTCAGGCATTGGGAACTGGAGAGGTGCCTCAACGACCCACAGTGCCCCCTTGAGCGCGAGGTCGTTCAGAACTTGAGGTTCTTGATGGGTCTGCGACGCGAGATCGAGCATCAGATGACCACGCGGATCGACGATCTTCTCAGTGCACGCTTCCAGGCGTGCTGCATCAACTATCACGATGCGGTCGTGTCACTGTTTGGCGAGGAGTACGGCATCGCCAAGCACCTTGCGGTTAGTCTGCAATTCTCGTCGCTTAGCCAGGAGCAGGTCGATACGCTCGAGCAACAGGCAGGGCTGCCGCGCCATATTAAGCAGTACATCGAGGGATTCGACGGTGCACTCACTCCGGATGAGTTCGCGAGCGCAAAGTACGCGTACCGAGTGATTTTTGTGCCGAAGACCACCAATCATCCGAACCAAGCAGATCAGGTCATCACGTTCGTCAAAGCAGATTCCGAGATCGCCAAAACGGTTAATGCCGCGTATGCGGTGATTCGTGAGACGGAACGTCCAAAGTGGCTTCCCTCGCAGATTGTGGCCAAGATGAAGACCGAGGGCTTTTCGAGGTTCGGGATGAGTCACCACACGGATCTCTGGAAGAGCCGGGACGCCAAATGCAACTCGAAGGGATACGGCGTTCAGATTGCAAAGACGTGGTACTGGTACGACACCTGGCTCGCGGAAGTGCGCAAGCATTGCAAGGAGAATGTCGGGGCAGACCGATGACTGGGACCTTCACCGAATCCGTCGTCGAGCAAGCAGCTCTCGCCTGGCTCGAAAGCCTCGGCTGGACCGTAAGGCACGGTCTCGAGATCGCGCCCGGCGAGCCCGGAGCCGAGCGCGCAGGCAAGCGCACGTTGCGCACGCATGCGGTCGCGTTCAAGCCGGCACCCGAGTTGACGCCGAAGGCACTGCTCAAGGTACGCGAGAGTCTGCACTTGTCGCGTGCGCTGTTTGCCACCTGTTTGCGCACCAATCCACGCGCACTGGAAAACTGGGAGCAGGGACGCGCCAAACCGAACGCACAGGCGGTGTTGCTGATCAATCTGGTGAAGCGCTTTCCAGATACGGTCGGATTCCTGGCGTCGATCTGATACCGAGCGCATTGGAATAGCCGCTTGCGCGCATCGTTCGCCGAGTCCGTCGTCGAAGACGCCGCTTTGCATGGCGTTTCGGCCTTAATTCGTGGCTAGTGGTTACCCTGTTCTCAAATAAGCTACACTTGTTCTCAATATGAGATCAAAACGCTCCGCCCCCCATCCGCAGCTCGTCGAAATTCTGTTCGGCGCCTATCGCCGGCAGATTCTCGGGCTGGTGTTGTTACGCCCCGACGAGACCTTTTATGTGCGCGAAATCGCGCGGCTCACGGGCGTTTCGGCGGGTTCGCTGCATCGGGAGCTGAAATCGCTGACCGACGCCGGCTTGCTGATCAGAACGTCGGTGGGCAATCAGGTACGCTATCAGGCCGATCGCGCTTGCCCGATTTTTGCGGAACTGGCCGGGATATTTCGCAAGACGGCGGGATTGGCGGATGTGCTGCGTGACGCCTTGGCGCCGCTGGAACACAAGGTCGCGCTCGCCTTCATTTTTGGCTCGATGGCGCAGGGAAAGGAACGCGCGACCAGCGATCTCGATTTGCTGGTGGTGGGAACCGCGGCTTTCGCAGACGTCGTTGAAGCATGCCACAAGGCGCAAAAGCGGCTGGGCCGCGAAGTGAATCCCGTCGTGATGACAAAAACGGCCTTGCGGTCGAAGTATCGCAGCAGCGATCGATTCGCGCTCAGGATCGCGAAGGAACCCAAGATCTTCCTGATCGGAGATGCCGGTGAGTTTGGAAAACTTGCTGAAGATCGGCCAGCTTAAGGCACATCCACCCGACGCCGACGAAATCGACCGCTTGCTCGCGGCGGCCGAGCGTAACCTGCGTGATGCGCACGCGACGGGCATCAGCGCTGAAACGCGCTTCGATGCCGCCTACAAGGCGATCATGCAGAGCGCCCTGGCGGCGATGATGATGCACGGCTATCGCCCGGACACCAACCGGCCAGGCCATCATATGACCGTGGTGCAAAGCTTGCCGCAGACGATCGGGCTAGAATCAAAACGCGTCATCGTGCTGGATGCCTTGCGTCGCAAGCGCAACATCGCCGACTACACGGGCGACGACATCGACGATGCTTCGGTTGCGAGCTGCATCGAAGAAGCCGGGCGGCTGCTGAAAGACGTCGCGGCCTGGCGCAAAGTTCAGCGGCCCGGTCTGGTTCCCCCAAAGAAATGACACGTGAATCGACGACGCAGAATTTTTGCCGAGCACGAGCCTTTCGTTTGGCCAACCGCTAACCTTGCGATTGGCCGAATCCGAGCGGACCGACCGGGCGCATTGCCTTGCTCACGACGCTGAGTAAAAATACTCAACGTCATGAGTAAATCGCCGAAGCCACGCACGCGCCGGAGCCTTCAACTCGATGGCGATCCGCACTACCCGGCCAGCGCGCGCCCATTGCTCCCGATGATCTGCGAGTACAGCCGCGCGCTTGCCTTGCAGGTGCGCTTCTGCGTCGCGAAGTCGACGTGGACGATTCCGAAGCGCTTCGAAAAACCGTGCGCCCATTCGAGGTTGTCGAGCAGCGACCAGGCCATGTAGCCGCGCACATCACAGCCCTGCCCGATCGCGTCGTGCAGCGCGCGCAGGTGGTTCTTCAGATAATCCATGCGCAACGGGTCTTCGAGTGTGTCGCCCTCGACCGTCGGCGGATCGTAGAACGCCGAGCCATTTTCGGTGATGTAGACCGGCGGATTGCCGTAGCGATCGCGCAGCCAGATCAGCGTGTCGGTCAGACCCTGTGGGAACACTTCCCAACCGGTTTCGCTGTAGGTCGCGGGCTGGCGCACGGCGGCGGCCTTGAGCGGCCACGATTGTTCGTCATGGCGCGTCACGCTGCGCGTGTAGTAGTTGACGCCGAGAAAATCGATCGGCTGCTTGATCAGCACGTAATCCTCGTCTGGCCATTGCGGCCACGCCTCGCCGAAGATTCCGCGCAACTCGTCCGGATAACGGCCGAGAAATACCGGATCGAGATATTGGCGGTTCATGTACGCATCCGCGCGTTGCACGGCGGCGCGATCCTCGGCGCTGTCGCTCGCGGCGTATTTCGGTTCCAGATTGACGACGATGCCGACCTCATGCCGGCCCTCCGCTCGATACGCCTGCACCGCTGTGCCATGTGCGCACAGCAGATGATGCGTCGCGATCGGCACCTCGAAAGGATTGCGATGGCCCGGTGCGAGTGTGCCGTGCAGATAGCCGCCGTCGGCGACGACCCAGGGTTCGTTGAGCGTTGCCCACTTCTGCACGCGGCCGTCGAGCTTGCGATAGAGAACGCTCGCGTAATCGGCGAACCAGTGCGCAATATCCGGATTCAACCAGCCGCCGCGGTCGTCGAGCGCGGCCGGCAGATCCCAGTGATAGAGGGTTGCCAGCGGTTCGATCCCGTTTTCGAGCAGCGTATCGACGAGGCGCTCGTAGAAATCGAGACCGGCCGGATTGACCTTGCCCCTGCCTTCAGGCAGCACGCGCGCCCAGGCGATGCTGAAACGATAGGCGTTCAGGCCAAGGGCGCGCATCAGCTTCACGTCATCCTTGTAACGCCGGTAGTGATCGCAGGCGACGTCACCGGTGTCACCGCCCTGCACCGCGCCCGGCGTATGCGCGAAACGGTGCCAGATGCTTGGGCCCGCGCCGTCGGCGAGCGGCGATCCTTCGACCTGGTACGCCGACGTCGCGGCACCCCAGAGGAATCCGCTCGGGAATTGGAACGATTGATTCATGGAGTCCGCGGGCGCAACGATCGCTGCAACGGTGAGAACAAAAATTGATTACATTGGAGGATAGACGAAGCGCCACCCGATTGCAGTGGGGGGTTCGTCGGACAATATTGAAAGGCGCCTGAAATCGGTACGACGCCTCGGCGGTGAAAGACAAAGGAACGCTCGATGGCGACAGTGCGGCTCGACAATGTACGCAAGGTATACGACAACGGCTACGTCGGCGTCGCGGGCGCGAGCTTCGAAGTCGCGCACGGCGAATTGCTGGTGCTGGTCGGGCCGTCGGGGTGCGGCAAGTCCACCCTGCTGCGCATGATCGCTGGCCTCGAGACGATCACCTCGGGCACGCTCGCGATCGGCGAGCACGTCGTCAACGATGTCTCGCCGCGCGATCGCGACATCGCGATGGTGTTCCAGAACTACGCGCTGTATCCGCACATGAGCGTTGCCGAGAATCTCGCATTCGGCCTGAAGTTACGCGGCACGCCGCGCGCGGAGAGCGAGCGCCGCGTGGCCGAGGCTGCCGCGATGCTCGATCTCGACCGCATGCTGAATCTGAAACCGGCGCAGCTATCCGGCGGCCAGCGCCAGCGCGTCGCGCTCGGCCGCGCGCTGGTACGCAAGCCAGCCGTGTTCCTGCTCGACGAACCGTTGTCGAACCTCGACGCGAAACTGCGCCTGTCGACGCGTGTCGAGATCGCGAAACTGCACCGCAACCTCGACACGACGATGATCTATGTGACCCACGACCAGATCGAGGCGATGACGCTCGGCCATCGCATCGTCGTGATGCAGGACGGCGCGATCCAGCAGATCGATACGCCGATGCGGTTGTACGAAAAGCCGGTCAATCTGTTCGTCGCCGGCTTCATCGGCAGCCCGGCGATGAATTTCTTTCGCGGACGGGTGATCGCGCAGGACGGCCTGAAACTCGATCTCGGTTCGGCACATTTGCCGCTGGTCGCGACGACAGACCAATCGCGATTCCCGGCAAGGATCGGCGATGAATTGATCATCGGTCTGCGCCCCGAGGATCTCGTTCTCGCCAGCGAATCGGCCTCGCTAGGCACTGCAACGATTTCTGCACGGCTCGAACTTGTCGAGCCGGTCGGCAACGAGATGTTTCTCAATCTTCGCTTTGCGGAAACTGCGCTGGTCGCGCGCGTGCCGCCGCAGGCCGTCCCCGCCCCCGGCACGGAACTGACGGTGTCGTTCCGGCCCAAGCGCATGCATCTGTTCGATCCGGTCAGCGAACGGCGAATCGACACGACAGACGAAGGATTCCAATCATCTCGTCATCCCGGCGAAAGCCGGACTGCGTTTGCAGGAGCAAACGCGAACGGCGAAGCCGGGCCGAAGGTCGAGCCGCAGGATACGGCGAGTCATCCAGCGTCTCGGGACAGGACGCATTGACGACACTGGGTCCCGGCTTTCGCCGGGACGACGGAAAAATGACGCGGAGAAATCCAGGCCATACCCGGCGCCCGATCGCTCTGTCAGGATTCGCGTGTCTTCGCGTCGGCCGCCTCGCTGCAGTTCGCGCAGACGCCATGCACCTCGAGCGTCTGTGCGCGCGGGCGGAAACCGCGGTCGCGCGCCTGCTCGTTGAGCAGTTTCGAGACGTGCTCGTCACAGATTTCATCCGCGTTGGCGCACACATCGCAGATCAGGAACGGCACCTGATGCACTTCGTTCGGGTGGTGGCAGCCAACGAAAGCGTTGATCGATTCGAGCTTGTGGATGAAACGATTCTCCAGCAGGAAATCGAGCGCGCGGTAAACCGTCGGCGGCGCCGCGCCGCTGTGATCGTCCTTGAGGCGGTCGAGCAGGTCGTAGGCCTTCACCGGTTTCGACGCCACCGCGATCAGTTCAAGCACGCGCAGTCGCAGCGGGGTCAAACGCAGACCGCGCAATTCGCAGGCACTCGCGACCGCATCGACGAATGCATCCGCATCGTGGCGATGATCGTGGTGGCTGTGGCGATGGGTGACTGCTTGCGGCATGGCTCGGCGATTGCAAAAGAGGCGCTGCTGCGGAGCATCTTAGCGCGTGGGGTGGACCGGCGCAGGCGGTTAGGGTGGGCCGCAGCGCCGCAGGCGCGAGTCCCACCCTATAGAACCACCACCAGCGCGCCCATTGACGCGGTGGGACTCGCCGCTGCGCGGCTGCGGCCCACCCTACCCACTGCCATCCCTGAAGTTTGGGTGCGCCCGCGATCAACCAGGCGTCGGCAACGCGATCGGCCTACCAGCCGCGTCCGCTATCGTTGCTCTTGAGCCGCGCCCGCTTGGATTTGAGTGCCGCCGCGCGCAGATTGATACCGCAATGCCGGCATGCTTTTGCGCTCGGCACGTTCGGCCGCCCGCATTCGGGGCATTCAGGCAGGCTCGATTTCGAGAACAGCACGATCAGCCAGCCGATCGGTCCGAGCGCCACGCCCCAAACCAGGCCGGCAAGCCAGCGCCCTTTCGCCATACCGATGAACGCGCCGACCAAGGCGCAGGCCACAGTGATACCGAGCGTCCACGCCCAGAGCGTCGGGCTGAGCAGCGCGCCGGTGCAGCTTTGCAGCAACGCCTGCACCGCATCCGGGTCGGTCTGATCCAGATTCGTGAGTGCACTGAGACTGCATTCGAGCGCCATCTAGTGACCTGTGACGTTCATTTGGAAGATGGATCGCGCCGGGATCGTGCTGATGGGCGCTGGTCTGAGCGAAGCCCATAGCCATTCTATGGGCTGAGTGACTGCGCGCGCCCGGAGCGCGCGCGAACAGCGTAGCTGGGCCGCAAGACCGCTGGGCAGGACCGCCCACCGTAACGCCAGGCACAGCGCCGCGAGAACCAGCAAGCCGCTTCCGAAATGAGCGTTACAGGGCACTGGGCCTCAGCCGACTTTTGCGAGCGCCGCTTCGATGCGCCGCAGCGCTTCGTCGCGGCCAGCGAGGAACACGGTGTGATCGATCGATGGCGACACCTGGGTGCCGGTCAGCGCGACGCGTAGCGGTTGCGCGACGTTGCCCATGCCCTCGCCGATCGATGCGGCGGCGGCTTCGATCGCGGCGTGGATGTCTGCGACCTTCCACTCGCGAAGTTCCGCGAACTTCGCATGCGCCGCCTCGAGCGCAGCGCGCGCGGTCGGTGTCTTCAGGTGCCTGGCGACCGCCTGCTCATCGTAGGTTTCAAGAGGCGCGTACCAGACCCGCGCTTTCTCGGCCATTTCCTTCAAGGTCCTGGCGCGGTCGCGCAACGCGACGATCACGTCGGCGGGCTTGGGGCCACTCGCCGGATCGATGCCGGCTGCGCGCAGCTGCCATTCGAAATGCGGCGCGAGTTCGAGCGGATCGTCGCTCTTCAAATACTGCTGGTTGAACCACGACAGTTTTTCGAGATCGAACCGCGACGCGGATTTGTTGACATCGGCGGCGTCGAACAACGCGATCATCTGGTCGCGCGAGAAAATCTCCTGATCACCATGCGACCAGCCGAGGCGCACCAGATAGTTCAGCAGCGCGTGCGGCAGGAAACCGTCGTCGCGGTACTGCATCACGCTGACGGCGCCGTGACGCTTGCTGAGCTTCTGGCCATCCGGGCCGAGGATCATCGGCAGGTGGGCGAAGCTCGGCACCTCGGCGCCGAGCGCGTGATAGATGTTGATCTGGCGCGGCGTGTTGTTGACGTGGTCGTCGCCACGGATCACGTCGGTGATCTTCATGTCGAGGTCGTCGACGACGACCGCGAAGTTGTAGGTCGGGAAGCCGTCGGAGCGGATCAGCACGAGATCGTCGAGCTCCTCGTTGCTCCACTCGATGCGACCCTTGACCTTGTCGCCGAACACGACGCTGCCGGACAGCGGATTCTTGAAGCGGATCACGCGGTTCGGATCGTCACGCAGCGGCTCGTTGCGCTCGCGATAAAAGCCGTTGTAACGTGGCTTCAGCCCCTTCGCCATCGCCTCTGCGCGCATCGCCTCGATGTCTTGTCGGTTCTCATACGCGTAGTACGCCTTGCCCGCCTTGAGCAGATCCGCTGCCACCTCGCGGTAACGATCCATGCGCAAGGTCTGGTAGTACGGCCCCTCGTCGTGGGCGAGGCCTAGCCAGTTCATGCCGTCGAGGATCGCCTGCACGGCCACCTGGGTCGAACGTTCGCGATCGGTGTCCTCGATGCGCAGGATGAATTCGCCGCCGCGATGCCGTGCCTCCAACCAGCAATACAACGCCGTGCGTGCGCCACCAATGTGCAGGTAGCCGGTGGGACTGGGAGCAAATCGGGTACGAACGGTCATCGCGTTAAACTGTATCGGGGCGCGCGCAAGATTAGCAGAGCGCGGCCCGCCGAATCATTTCCCTGACGAATGCCATGAACCTGACATTTGCCCGTTTCTGCCTGACAGCTTCCTGCGCGATCGCACTGGCCGGTTGTGCGGCGCTGTCCTCGCAACGCCAAGCGACCGTCGCAGACGGCACGCACGCCGAGCTCGCGATCCTCGAGTCGACCGATATCCATTCCAATATCCGGAGCTACGACTATTACAAGCTCGCCGACGATCCCGCACTCGGTTTCGAGCGCATGGCGACCCTGGTCAAGCAGGCGCGCGCGGAGTTCCCGAACACGCTGCTGTTCGACGCCGGTGACACGATCCAGGGCACCGCGCTGGCCGACTACCAGGCGCTGGTGAAGCCGTTCGGCTGCGATGAGGAACTCGCGATGTATCGCGCGATGGATACCCTGCACTACGACGGCGGCACGATCGGCAACCACGATTTCAACTACGGCCTGCCGTTTCTCGCCCAGGTCACCGACCGCTCGATGAATGTCGACGACGTTAGCGCGCAGCATTGCAAGGGACCCCATTACCCACTGGTGCTGTCAAACGCATTCAGCACACGCGACAACCAGCCGATTTATCCGCCGTACGCGGTGCTTGAGCGGAAGATGAAAATCCGCGCGGCCGATGGCCACCGAATCGAGGCGCCGATCCGCATCGGCATCATCGGCTTCACGCCGCCGCCGATCATGGACTGGGACAAGCGTAACCTCGAGGGCAAGATCTACACCAAGGGATTGGTCGAGGCCGCACGCGAATACCTGCCGAAACTGCGTGCGCAGAACGTCGACCTTGTCATCGCGATCTCGCACGGCGGCATCGATGTCGCGCCTTACGGCAGCCAGATGGAGAACGCGAACTGGTATCTGTCCGAGGAACCCGGAATCGACGTGCTGCTGCTCGGTCATTCGCACGTGCCGTTTCCAGATCCCGGCAATGCGAAGTCACGCTTCAACAACCTGCCCGATGTCGACAATCAACGCGGCTTCGTGCATGGCAAGCCGGCGGTGATGGGCAATTACTGGGGCAAGAGCCTCGGCGTGATCGAACTCGCGCTGGTTCGTGAGGGTAGCCACTGGCAGGTCGATGCGGCCTTGACGCATTCGGAGGTGCGCAATATCAGGAAACCTGACGGCAGCTATGTCGCGCCCGACGCCGAGATCGCGCCGCTGGTGCAGAAGATGCACGCAACGACAATCGCCTACGTCTCGCAACCGATCGGCGACAGCGATTTCGCAATGACGAGTTATTTCGCCGAGGTCGGCGACGTGAGCGCGCTGCAGCCGGTCAACACCGCGCAGCGCGAGTACACCGAGCGCTACATCGCAACGAATCTGCAGCAGTATGCGGACATCCCGGTGCTGTCCGCCGCGGCGCCGTTCAAGACCGGTTTCGGCGGTCCGTCCGACTACACGGAGATCGCAGCCGGCCCGCTCGCGATCCACAACGCGGCGGATCTCTATCTGTATCCGAACACGCTGACCGCGGTGAAGATCGACGGCGCGCGGCTGAAGGGCTGGCTCGAACACGCGGCGGGACTGTTCAATCGCATCGACCCGATGAAGCGCGCGCCGCAGGAACTCATCAACCAGAAGTTTCCCGGCTACAACTTCGATGTGATCCAGGGCGGGCTGACCTATGCGATCGACGTGAGGCAGCGCAATGGCGAGCGCATCCGCGACCTTCGCTATCACGGCAAACCGGTCGATGCGGCGCAGGCATTCATCGTCGTCACCAACAACTATCGCGCCAGCGGTGGCGGACGCTTCCCCGGACTCGACGGCAACAACATCGTGCTGTCGGCACCCGACGCGAACCGCGACGTACTGATCAATTGGCTGCGCGAACACAAGCACCTGACCCGCGCACAGGATGGTTCGGACCGCAACTGGCACTTCGCGGCGGTGAAGACCGCAGGTCCGGTCGTGTTCACCTCGGCGGTGGGCAAGCTTGACGTCGCCAAGGCCGACAGACTCGACAACGTGAGCCTGCTCAAGAACAACAGCGACGGCACGGCGACGTATGCGCTGGATTTGTCTGCGCCGCGTCAATGATTCCGTTGGAGGAGGACCTGCATGCCCTTCACGCCGAATTTGACGAGGACATCCTGGCCGACATGGGCGCCGTTCCTGGGCGAGACGAAGAAGACTTTCGCACCGTGCGCTGCCTTTTCGCGCGCCATCGCCCCGAGTGGCGCGGCGACTTGCACGGCAGGTTTTTTTGCATCCTGCGCACTCACAGCAAACCCACTGACGAGCAGCAGTGCGACGGCAATCGTCGAAATCGGGCGCATGATCTTTTCTCCTTGGGCCATTGAAATTGCATCATAGCGTCGGGTGGACCGAGCGGATTGTTAATCGCGCACGATGGCCCCACGTCTTGCCGATTGCCGACCTGATGCCCCGATGACCGAACAACGTTCCGCAAGCTTGATCTCCGTCTTTCGCCGCCTCTGGCCGCAGATTTGGCTGTATCGCGTGCGTGTCGGTATCGCGCTGGTGTGTCTGGTGATCGCGAAGCTCGCGAACATCGGCGTGCCGCTGATCATGAAGAGCCTGATCGACAAACTCGATCTGGCTCCCAAGCCGCTCCTGATTCCGCTGATGCTGCTGGTCGCGTACGGTGCGCTGCGGCTGTCGACGTCACTGTTCCAGGAGCTGCGCCAGATCGTGTTCGCGCGTGTACTTGCGCGCACATCGCGAACGATCACGCTGCGCGTATTCGAACACCTGCACGCGCTGTCCCTGCGCTTTCACCTCGACCGCCGCACCGGCGGCGTCGCACGCGACGTCGAGCGCGGCATGAGCGCAACGTCGGACCTGCTCGATTGGACGATCTACACGATCCTGCCGACCCTGCTCGAAGTCACGCTGGTCTGCGCCATCCTGATTGCCCGCTTCGACTGGACTTTCACGGCAATCACGCTGGCCACGCTGGTCGCCTACATCGCGTTCACGTTCTCGATCACCGAGTGGCGCATGCGCTACTACCGCGCCGCGAACGCAGCCGACACCGAGGCGAACGAGCGCGCGGTGTTTGAGTACTTCGGCTGGGAGGGGGTCNNAGGTCGATTCGCTCTTGAACTACGAGACAGTCAAGTACTTCGGCAACGAGCGCCACGAGTTCGGCCGCTACGACGCGAGCCTCGTGAAATACGAGGATTCGACCGTCAAAAGCCTCAAGACCCTGGCTGTGCTGAACATCGGCCAGGCCGCCATCGTCGCGGTCGGCCTCACGTTGCTGCTGTGGCGCGCCGCTGCTGGTGTCGTCGCCGGGACGATGACACTCGGCGATTTCGTGCTAGTCAATGCGTTCCTGATCCAGCTCTCGATTCCACTCAACTACCTCGGGATGGTTTACCGCGAGGTCAAGCAGGCGCTGATCAACATCGAGCGCATGTTCGTGCTGCTCGGCCAAGAGTGTGAAGTGCAGGATGCGGCCGACGCGAAACCGCTCGCCGCGCACGGCGGCGAGGTGCGTTTCGAGCACGTCGATTTCCATTACGACGCAGCGCGGCCAATCCTCACCGGGGTCGATTTTCGCATTGCAGCCGGCCACACGCTTGCGGTCGTCGGCACGACCGGCGCCGGCAAATCGACCCTG
>PLNP01000022.1 GCA_003142815.1 Rhodanobacteraceae bacterium | reverse complement strand
GCGCAGTCAAGACCGGTGCCTTGAACCGCTCGGCCATCTCTCCGTGTTCGATCACGGTCGAATCGACAATTTTACCCTAGCTGGCGCGACGCGGGCCGCTGAACTGCGGTATGGTCGCCGTGAGTTGTTGGGGAAACAAACTGGGGGCGTCATGATTAGTGTTGTTCTGGTCGATGACCATGAGCTGGTGCGGACCGGTTTTCGCATGATCCTTTCGCAGCAGCCCGATATCGAGGTCGTGGGTGAGGCGGCTGACGGCGAAAAGGGGCTCGCGCTGATTCGCAGCGCGAAACCGGATGTCGCCTTGGTCGATGTGCACATGCCGCAGATCAGTGGCATCGAGCTTACCGATCGCGTGCGCAAGCACAAACTCGCCACACGCATCGTGATCCTCACCGTGCTCAATGAAGCGCCGTTTCCGAAACGACTGATCGAGGCCGGTGCCAGCGGTTATCTGACCAAAGGCTGCTCCGCCGATGAACTGGTTCGCGCGGTGCGGCAGGTCGCGGACGGCAGGCGTTATCTTTCGCCTGACGTCGCTGAAGTGCTGGCGCTGGGCGCGCTCGATGGCAACGCAACGACACCTTTCGAAGCGCTGTCGTCGCGCGAGCTTGATGTCGCGTTGATGCTCGCGCGGGGGCAGGACATGCAGCACATCGCGAAGCTGCTGAAACTCAGCGCGAAGACGGTCGCAACCTACAAGTACCGATTGTTCGAGAAGCTCGGCGTCGATAATCCGGTTGCGCTCGCGCATCTGGCGCACTTGTACGGCCTGCTCGACGACCGCTCCCGCGCGCTGGCCGGTTGAAACTGCGCGCGATTTCGCGCGCAGTTTCCATTGCTCACTCGAACTTTGATTCCTCGCTCGCCGGTTTGTGGCCGTCGGCTTGCGTCGGACGCGGTTTGGTTTCGAACGGCGTCGTTCCCGGCGTGGTAGGGCGCGACAGCGGAAGATCGAGCGTGCGACCACGATTTGCTGCAGGCGGTTCCGCATGAGGCGCGGTGGGCGTCGCTTGCGGTGCTGGTGGAGCGACGACCGGTGTGGGCGAAACTGCCGGTGTCGGTGCCTTCGGAACGATGGGCGCCGGTGCGGCAACCGGAGCATGCGGAACGCTCGGCGCGGACGCAGGCGTCTGCGCCGGTGCAGCGGTCGGGGTGTGCGTCGCCGGGACTGGCGTCATGTGCGTCGGTGCAATGGTCGGAGCCAGACGCACGATCGGCGCGGGCGTCGCGACTGGAGCTGGCGGCGCGATCGGAGTTGGCATTGCAGCCGGAGTCGCCGCCACCGGGCTCGCTACGGGGTGCGGCTCGACCGGCGCCGAAGGCGTGCGGTTGACGGACACCCCCGCAGGAGCCGTCGATGGCATTTCGCGCATCGGCGCCACGGCAGGCTGAGGCTTCGCCGGTTCCGGTACGTGGTGTGTCGTGCGCTGTTCGGCGGCGGGTTCGCTGCCGGCTGGCTTCGCGGCCGGGCGCGTCTCGCTGTCGACACGATGCTCGGGCACAGCGGCCGATGGTGCCGCGACCGACGCTGGGGCCGGCGCCGAAGAAGCGGCAGCGGCCGGTATCTCGGAGTGTGGCTGCGCGGCCGGAGCGCTCGCGCTGACAGGGCGCGGTGGCCGGGCCTCGTGACCAGTATCTTCGTCATCGAAATCCGCGGACGTGCCGGCCTGGGCCACGACGCCAGTGGTCGCGTCGGCGGGGCCATCCTTGCGACGGCGGCGTCCACCACGACGGCCACGGCGGCGCGAACGCATTTCGTCGCCCGCAGTTTCGTCTTCCGGCCTGCTTTCGGTATTCAACTCGACCGCAGCGGCCGCAGCCATCTTCTTTTCGTCCGCTGCCGGCGTCGTACTCCGTGTGGCCGCAGGCGGCGCAACGTCGACTGCAGTCCGTGGCGCGGGATTGCTCGCCCGCTGTTCCGCGTTCAAGTGCTGCTCGGTCACGGCCGCATGTTCGCCGCTGTTGCGATGGGCGCCACGCTCGTCGCGACGATTGCCGCGTCCCTTCTGGCCTTGGCCGCTGCGTTGCTCACCGCCTTGGTGGCCATCACGACGACCGTCGCGTTGACCTTGCGGCTGCGCGCTGCTTTCCGGGCGCGCACGCTGCGATTGACCGCCGCGATTTGGAGTCGCGCGCGGGCGCGCGGCGGAAGTTGCGCGTGCTGGCTGCGGGCGGCGCGGGGCCGCCGGCCCAGCCTTTTTCGCAGCCGGTGAAGTGACCAAGGCTTGCGAACCCGCACGGAACCAACCGATCAAGCGGGCGAGCACGCCCCCGTTAGCGGGGGCAGCCTGCACGACCGGAGCCGCTGCAGGCGCGGCGGGTTCGGGACGCTCCGGCGCGGGCGTCGAACGGACCACGCCGGAGACGGCGGGCTGCTCGGGTTCCTCGCTCGGGCGCAACATCTGCGGTAGTGGAGTCGGCGCGACCGGTGTCGTGCGCTGGTAGCTCGGCCGAACTTCTTCGCCGATTTCCGCGGCTCGCAGGCGCTGGATTTCCAGATGTGGCGTCTCGAGTTTTTCGTCGGCGACGACGATCACGTTGACGTCGTGACGCGCTTCGATCTCGGTCAGCTGGCGGCGTTTCTCGTTGAGCAGGAAGTTCGCGACGCTCGGCGGCGCCTGCACCAGCACCTGGCCGGTGCTGTCCTTCATCGCGTGTTCCTCGACCAGGCGCAGCGCGGACAGCGACAGCGATTCGACACCGCGGATACGGCCGTGACCTACGCAACGCGGGCAGACGATCTGGGTCGCCTCGCCGAGACTCGGACGCAGGCGCTGGCGCGACATTTCGAGCAGGCCGAAACGCGAGATGCGGCCGATCTGTACGCGCGCGCGGTCGAGCTTGAGCGCGTCTTTGAGTTTTTCCTCGACATCGCGCTGGTGGCGCGGCGAATCCATGTCGATGAAGTCGATCACGATCAGGCCGCCGGCATCGCGGATGCGCAGCTGGCGCGCGATCTCGACCGCCGCTTCGCAGTTCGTGTTGAACGCGGTTTCCTCAATGTCGTGGCCCTTGGTCGCTTTCGACGAGTTGATGTCGATCGCGGTCAAGGCTTCGGTCTGGTCGATCACGATCGAGCCGCCGGAGGGCAGGCGCACGGTGCGCTCGAACGCATTCTCGATCTGCGTTTCGATCTGGAAGCGCGAGAACAGCGGCGTGGTGTCCTGGTACAGCTTCAACTTGCGCAGGTTGTTCGGCATGACCTGCTGCACAAACTCACGCGCGTCGTTGTAGAGCTCCTCGTGGTCGATCAGGATCTCGCCGATGTCGTTGCGCAGATAATCCCGCAACGCACGGATGATGAGCTTGGATTCCTGGTAGATCAGGAACGGGGCAGGGCGCGACTGCGCGGCCTCGGAGATCGCTTTCCACAATTGCAGCAGGTAATCGAGATCCCATTGCAGCTCTTCGGCGTCGCGGCCGAGTCCGGCGGTGCGCACGATCAGGCCCATGTCGTCGGGCACCTGCAGATGGTCGAGCGCTTCCTTGATGTTCTGCCGATCCTCGCCCTCGATCCGGCGCGATACGCCGCCGGCATTCGGGCTGTTCGGCATCAGCACCATATAGCGGCCGGCGAGGCTGACGAACGTGGTCAGCGCGGCGCCCTTGTTGCCGCGTTCTTCCTTTTCGACCTGGACGACGATGTCCTGGCCTTCTTTCAGCAGCTCGCGAATGCCAACCTTGTTCGGGTTGGCGCCCGCAGTGAAGTACTGCTCGGAGATCTCCTTGAGCGGCAGGAAACCGTGGCGATCGGCACCGTAATCGACAAAACACGCTTCGAGCGACTGCTCGACGCGGGTGATCCGGGCTTTGTAGATGTTGGCTTTCTTTTGTTCCTTGGATGGGATTTCGATATCGAGATCGTAAAGATCCTGACCATCCACAATCGCGACGCGCAACTCTTCCCGCTGAGTCGCGTTGATCAACATGCGTTTCATTGTCGTTTCCTAAGGTGTCGGCGCTCGACTGTCGTCGGCGCTGCGCGAAGATTCGCGCTGCGCTTGTGTCCGCTTTGGCAGACCGACGGCGGCAGGTGCGCCTATTGTTATTGTTTCGTTTCCTGCCAGCGCTTCCGCGCGCCGGCGTCAATGGGGTTGTTTGTGGCTTGCAACATTCATTATTGAAGCGGCTCGCTTGGTCTCGCGGCGCCGCGCTTGTCCTTCGCTCGACCCATCGCCTTGGCTATGGGTGTTGTTTCAGACCGGCGCCTGGCCGGCATGTTCCCTTCGCGATCCATCTCCAGAAATAATTATTGCAGGTCACTGCGCATCCACAGACCCCGGCCATCTTTCCGACGGTGAGCAATCCGCGACCCGAGCCATTACGATGCCGCTTCAGCTCCTGCGCTACGCTCCGACGGAGGTTTTCGACAGTGCAGACGCGGAAGGACGCGATGGACGGGTGCGTCATTGGCTGCTGCGGACTCCCGCGGATGGGGCCCGAAGCGGCGCGACACGCTGGCCGAGCATATCAGTTCCAGGAAGATTTTTTCAATGAAGACACAGACTTCGGCGACATATCGCGACGCCGACTCGGCTCCACGCGCGCATACGGTCGTGGTTCCCGAGGACCGCGAAGGCCAGCGCCTCGACAATTTTCTCGCCACGCAGCTCAAGGGCGTGCCCAAAAGCCTGATCTACCGCCTCCTGCGGACCGGGCAGGTGCGCGTCAACGGCGGCCGCGTGAAGCCCGACCGGCGCCTGAATGGGGGCGACCAGGTACGGATTCCGCCGGTGCGGGTCGCCGAGCGCGGCGAATCAGAAGCGCCTCCGGATGCGCAGCTCCACCGCATCGAGGCGGCGATCATCCACGAGGATCGCGAATTCCTGGTCATCGACAAACCCTCCGGTGTCGCCAGCCACGGTGGCAGCGGGATCAGTTTCGGGGCGATCGAGCTGCTGCGGGCCGCGCGTCCGCGCGACACGCTGGAACTGGCGCATCGGCTCGATCGCGATACCAGCGGCGTGCTGGTGCTGACCCGCAAGCGCTCGGCGTTGACTGCGCTGCAGACGGAAATCCGCGATGGCCGCGTCGACAAGCGCTATCTCGCGCTGGTCGAGGGCGCGCTGCCGCAGGCGCGGATGATGGTCGACGCGCCGCTGCGCAAATCCGTGTTGCAGGGCGGCGAGCGGATGGTCCGCGTCGACAGCCAAGGCAAGGAATCGCGCTCGCGTTTCACCGAGCTTGAGCGTTATGCGGGCGCGAGCCTGGTCGAGGTCGCGCTGGAAACGGGCCGCACGCACCAGATCCGCGTGCACGCTCAGCACATCGGCCATCCGCTCGCTGGCGACGAGAAGTACGGCGAGCGTGAATTCAATCGAAGAATGCGCGACAAGGGTTTGAAAAGACTGTTCTTGCACGCCGCACGCTTCGAATTCAACCTCGGCGAGCGCAGCTACAGCTTCAGTGCGCCGCTACCAGCGGGCCTGTCCGCTGTCGTGGATGCGTTGCAAAAAAGATAGGTGCCGGAATCGCGCGTCTCAATCCCGCACTCGCAGGTCCTCAACCTTCGCCGCACAGATGAAATCGTTCAGCGACAGGCCGCCGACATCGTGCGTCGAATAGCGCACGACGCAGCGCGCGTAGCCGGCTTCGAGATCGGGATGGTGGTCTTCGCGGTGCGCGATCGAGGCGATCGCGTTGACGAACGCGATTGTGTGGAAGTAGTCGGCGAAGCGGAATTCCTTGCGGATCTCGCTGCTGTCCGCGCTGAGATGCCAGTCCGGAAGCTTCGCCAGCCAGGCGGTGACCTCGGTCGCGGACAGACCCGCGTCCTTGCCTTTGCGCGGTACGCAGTGCTGCGTGCGCAGCGATTCGATGCTGGTGTCGGTCATCTGGTGGACTCGCGTCGGAAGTTCGATGGCCGCGGCTCGCGGCATGCGCGAATTATAGTTCCGGATGGCGCGGGGGGCTATTCAGGACTAAACTTGTCCTGTTTCAACCGGACCCCGCATGCAATGATCACGCTTTCCGCTTCGGCGCAGGAACATTTCCGCAAACTGATCGAACAGCAGGCGCTCCCGGGCGTGGGTATTCGCGTTCACGCGGTCGACGCCGGCACGCCGAAAGGTGATTGCCAGCTCGAGTTTTCAGAGCCGACCGATCGCAACGGCAGCGAGTGGGAGATCGAATGCGAAGGTTTTTCCCTGTTCGTCGACGCGGACAGCGTGCCGTTCCTTGACGGTGCCACGGTCGATTTCGATCGTACGGACACCGGCGGCCAGTTGACGATCCGCGCACCCGCATTGCGTGGCAGCGCGCCGGACGAAAACGCCAGCGTCGTCGAACGCGTGCGTTATGTCATCGAAACGGAGATCAATCCGCAGCTCGCCTCGCATGGCGGGCGCGTGAGCTTGCGCGAGGTAACCGCGGAGGGCATTGTCGTGCTGCAGTTTGGCGGCGGCTGTCACGGCTGCGGCAATGTCGACAGGACCTTGCGCGGCGGTGTCGAAAGCACGCTGAAGACGCGTGTGCCCGGGGTGACCGGCGTCGTGGATGCGACTGATCACGACACTGGTAGCAACCCGTATTTCGAGCGGCAGGCGAGAGGCTAGGCTGGTGCGGACAAGCCTTCCACCGCTTTGGTCGCGGCTGCTTCGGTAAACGCGAGACACGCGGTGGTTGCGGCTGCGCCGCTTGCACCTTNNTTGCAGGAGCGCTGCAAGTGCGAACCTGCGGCGGGATCAATCGCCCTGCACGCGACCGTGCAGGTCGGTGAGTTTGCTGCCCGGCAGGCTCGCGAAGTAGGTCGTGACATTGTCGATGTCTTGATCCGACAACGTGGCCGCGAAGCCGGCCATGATCGGATTCTTGCGCTCACCGCTCTTGTATTCGTGAAGGGCACGCGCGAGGTAGTCGCGGTACTGGCCGGCGAGACGCGGGTACTGAGGGTCGGTGCCGGCATTGCCGTCAGCGCCGTGACAGGCTTGGCAGACGACTGCTTTCGCCTTGCCGGCTTCGAGGTCGCCCTTGGCGAACGCGGAAGCGGCGCAGACAGCGAGTGTCGTGATCAACAGCGATGCGAAGAAGCGCTTCACCTTGGGACGGTCCTGATCGATGCGTGCGCGCGTCATGGCGCAATACTGGAAAGGTAGGTGGCGACGTTGCGGATGTCCTGTTCGGACAGGCTTTCACCTTGGACGCGCATCGTCGGATGGGCACGCTCGCCTTTCTTGTACTCGGTCAATGCAGCGACCAGATAGTCGAAATTCTGGCCGCCGATCTTCGGCACGTGATAATTCGGATACGGATTCTTCCACCCGGTGATGCCGTGGCAACCGGCGCAGGTGTAAGCCAAGGATTTCCCGGCCACGGCATCGCCCTTCTCGGCAGCGAGGCAGGGCAGGGCGGTGGTCAGCAGTACGGCAACCAGGAGGTGCGCTCGGGTCATTTTCGATTCCGGGATAGCGAGGGTTGAACTTCTCGGACATCAAGCCGAGCAAGTATAACGTGTCGTTTCTCTTTTCGGTTCATTCGGCCGGATCGACCCGCTTTCGACGCGGACTGCATCGGATCAGTGTCGCGCATGACTATCGGCTCACGAAGTTGGCCCCGAAAACACGGACGATTTCGCTACCCTGCGCGATAGTCTGGATGGCACCGGATGTTGCCGAACGAATGCACCCACCGACCCACGATCTTCCTCAGGAATGACGGCAGACGATCGGCTATTGCGCATGTATAGTGATGTAGTTTAGTATAACACCTAGGCTCATCCTCAGGTTGATTCCATGTTTCCGATCTCCGCTTCCGACTCTCTTCTTGCGGTGCTCCGTCATACGCGCATCCCTGCACTTTTCGCCGCTATCGCGATGGTTGCGGCCTGCAGTGGCGGTGCAGGTGCCGGCAAAGACGCCGCAGCATTGACGCATGCATCGATCCCGGTGGAGGTGGCGGCCGCGACGCACCAATCGGTGACTGCGAATTACTCCGGCACTGCAACGCTCGAGGCGGTTGGCGATGCGCAGGTGGTCGCAAAAACCACCGGCATCGTGTTGAAGATCCTGATCGAGGAAGGCATGCACGTGCGCCAGGGCCAAGTGCTCGCGCTGCTTGATGACGATGCGGCGCGCAACAAGCTTGCCCAGGCAACCGGTACGTTGCGCAAGGCGCAGGCTGCGTTCGACAAGGCCGAGAAGGGCTTTGCACTGAGGATTACGCCGCGCACGCAATACGACAGCGACAAGTACGATCTGGAAACCCAGCGTGCGGTGGTGGCGGGTGCGCAACTCGAGGTGTCTTATACGCGCATCGTCGCGCCGATCTCCGGCGTGATCGCGAAGCGTTCGGTCAAGCTCGGCAATCTCGTGCAGGCCAATCAGACGCTGTTCGAAATTGTCGATATGAATCCGTTGCAGGCCGTGCTCAACGTGCCAGAGCGCGACCTCGGCACGCTCAAACCGGGCCAGCCCGTCCAGCTGCGCGTCGATGCGCTGTCGGGCAAGAGCTTCGAGGGCACGATCGCGCGCATTGCGCCGGTCGTCGACGCCGCGAGCGGCACGTTTCGCGCGACCTGCGAATTTCGCGACGCCACGCAAATCCTGAAGCCCGGCATGTTCGGGCGCATCGAAGTCGCCTATGACCAGCGCCATGACGCGCTCGTCGTGCCGCGCGCGGCGATCGTCGAAGAAGATGGTGAGAGCTCGGTGTTCGTGATCGAACCGGCGCCGGTCAAACCCGCCACACCGAGCGCGGTCAAGGCCAAGCCCGGCGAAGCGGCCGCGGCCGAGCGCGCCAAGTCCGCACCGCCAGCATTTATCGCCAAGCGCCGTATCGTCAAGACCGGTTACGCCGACGGCGACCGCATCGAGATTCGCGACGGCATCCAGGACGGCGAGCGCGTGATCACGATCGGCCGCAACGCGGTGCGCGACGGCACCGAGGTGCAGGTACTCGACACACCACCCGTGGCGGCAACGGCGGCCACGGAGAAAGCCAAGTGAGCTTGCCCGAGCTGGCCACGCGCCGGCGCGTAACCGTCGGCATGCTGACCTTGACGTTGGTCCTGTTCGGTCTGATCGGCCTCGCCGGGCTCAAGGTCAATCTGCTGCCGGATCTTTCCTACCCGACGCTGACCGTGCGCACCGACTATGAAGGCGCGGCGCCGCTGGAGATCGAGAACCTGATCAGCCAGCCGGTCGAGGAAGCGGTCGGCGTGGTCAAGAACGTGCGCAAGGTGCATTCGGTGTCACGCACCAGCCAATCCGATGTCGTGCTCGAGTTCACGTGGGGCACGGACATGGACATGGCGAGCCTGGAAGTGCGCGACAAGCTCGATACGCTGCAGCTTCCGCTCGAGGCGAAGAAGCCGCTGCTGCTGCGCTTCAATCCGTCGACCGATCCGATCATCCGGCTTGGCCTCAGCATGGCCGGCGACAAGGTGGCCGGCGAAGCGCAGTTGAAGCAGCTGCGCCGCTTCGCCGACGACGACCTCAAGAAGCGCATCGAACCAGTCGCCGGCGTCGCCGCGGTCAAGGTCGGCGGTGGCCTCGAGGACGAGATCGACGTCTCGATCGACCAGCAGAAACTGGCCCGGCTCGGCATCGACATCAACGACGTGATCACGCGCCTCAAGAACGAGAACGTCAACGCATCCGGCGGACGCATCGACGAGGGTAGCCAGCGCTTCCTGGTGCGCACGATCAACCAGTTCAAGACGCTCGATGAGATGCGGGAACTCCTGATCAAGGTCGACCGCAACGTGCCGATCCGCCTCAAGGACATCGCCGACGTGCGCCAGGGCTACAAGGAACGCGCGGGCATCGTGCGCATCGACGGTCGTGAGGCGATCGAACTGGCGATCTACAAGGAAGGCGACGGCAACACGGTCAATGTCGCGCAGGCGGTCAAGGCGCAGCTCGACAAGCTCAAGGAATCGCTGCCGAGCGGCGCCACGTTGACCACGATCGAAGACCAATCGGTCTTCATCCAGCACGCACTCAGCGAGGTCGAGTTCGACGCGCTGCTCGGTGGCGTGCTCGCAATCCTGATGATTTTCTTCTTCCTTGGCGACGCGTGGAGCACGTTCATCATTTCGCTGTCGTTGCCGGTCTCGCTGATCGCGACGTTCTTCTTCATGGGTCAGCTGCATCTGTCGTTGAACGTGATGTCGCTCGGCGGCCTCGCGCTCGCGACCGGCATGGTCGTCGACGATTCGATCGTCGTGCTCGAGAACATCGCGCGGCTGCGCGCGAAGGGCGCGTCGATTCTGGAAGCCGCGATACATGGCACCGCCCAGGTCGGCATGGCGGTGACCGCATCGACCTTGACCACGGTCGCGGTGTTCTTTCCGCTGGTGTTCGTGCAAGGCATCGCCGGCCAGCTGTTCCGCGACCAGGCGCTGACGATCACCTTTGCGATGCTGGTCTCGCTGGTCGTCGCGATGACCCTGATTCCGATGCTCGCCTCGTTGAAAGGGCGTTCGCCGCTCGCGTATCGCGACGAATCCGTGCGACAGCCGCGGCCGTTGCCGACGAATCGCGTGTTGTGCGGTGCCGTGGTTGGAGCACGCACGGTCGGCGAATTTGTATTCCAGATCGTTCCGCGCGCATGCGCATGGTTTCTCGCCGTGTTCTCGCGCGTGTTCGGGACCGCGCTCGGCCGCGGCCTGCGTTTCGTCGGCCGCGGCGTGACCGCGCCCTACGATCGCGCGGCCGCGTTCTATCATCGTTCGCTGCCGAAGGCGCTCGCGCATCCGTGGCGAGTACTCGCCTTCGCCGCAGCCGCGCTGGCCGCCACGCTCGCCCTGGTGCCGACGCTCGGACTCGACTTGATCCCGCAGCTCGCGCAGGGCCGTTTCGACATGACCGTGACGCTGCCGCCAGGGACGCCGCTCGCTGAAACCGATCGGCTCGTCAGCGAGATTTCGGCGCGCCACGCGAAGGATCCAGGGGTCGCGTCGATCTATGGCGTCGCCGGTGCCGGCACCCGTCTCGACGCGAATCCCACCGAGTCCGGCGAGAACATTGGTCGTCTCTCGATCGCGTTGAAGGACGGCGGCAGCAAAGCGATCGAGGCGGCGGAAGTCGAGCGTCTGCGCGCGGGCATGACGCGTGCCGGCACCAGCGTGAAGTTCGCTCGGCCGCAGCTGTTCAGCTTCTCGGCACCGCTCGAAATAGAGATTCGCGGCTACGACCTCGATGCACTTGCGAAGGGCGGCCAACGACTCGCGGAACTCATGCAAGCGTCGCCGCGTTTTGCTGACATCAAATCGACCGTCGAAGGCGGCTATCCGGAGATCCAGATCCGCTTCGACCAGGACCGTGCCGCCGCACTCGGCCTGACCACACGTGACATCGCCGACCGCGTCGTGCGCAAGGTCAAGGGCGAGGTCGCCACGCGCTACGATTTCCGTGACCGCAAGATCGATGTGCTGGTGCGCGCGCGCCAGTTCGATCGTGGCAGCATCGACGATATTCGGAACCTCGTCATTGGCTACGTCTCCGCAAAAAATACAGTGACGTCGACGGGCGGCAGCGCGACGATGAACTCGAATAGCGGCGCCGCGGGCTCTTCGACGACGCTCAGCGACAACGCGCGCTCGAGCAGCGACACGCCGATCCGGCTTTCCGCGGTCGCCGACGTGCTCGCGAGCGAAGGCCCGAGTGAAATCCATCGAATCAGCCAGGAACGAGTCGCGATCGTTTCATCAGGCCTGCGTTATGGCGATCTTGCCAGTGCGGTCGCCGAGGTGAAAGATATCGTCGCGACGCATCCGCTCGCGGCCGGGGTCAAGGTGCGGGTCGGCGGCCAGAGTGAGGAGCTCGATTCGTCGGTCAAATCACTGCTGTTCGCGCTCGGGCTCGCGATCTTCCTCGTCTACCTCGTGATGGCCTCGCAGTTCGAATCGCTGCTGCATCCGTTCGTGATCATGTTTTCGATCCCGCTCGCCGCAGTCGGCGCGGTGCTTGCGTTGAAGCTCAGCGGCTCGGCCGTTTCGGTGGTCGTGTTCATCGGCCTGATCATGCTGGTCGGCATCGTGGTCAAGAACGCGATCGTGCTGATCGACCGCGTCAACCAGCTGCGCGAAGCGGGTGTAGCCAAGCGCGAGGCGCTTGCGCAGGCCGCCGACTCGCGCCTGCGCCCGATCGTGATGACGACGCTGTGCACGCTGATCGGTTTTCTTCCGCTCGCAATCGGCGTCGGCGAAGGCGCCGAGGTGCGTGCGCCGATGGCGATAACCGTGATGGGTGGTCTGGCCGTGTCGACGTTGCTGACCTTGGTCGTGATTCCGGTCATCTACGATCTGCTCGATCGGCGCGGCGACGCGTGGTATCTCGCGCGTGGTGAGCGTCATCGCACCAAGGGCACGACGGCGCATGTGAGCGCCGGTCCCGCTGTGGAAGGGCCGACTGCGGGCGTTGCCGGAGAGCGGGCGTGACCCTTGCCGAGCTCAGCCTGAAACGCCCGGTCACCGCGATCATGTTCTTCGTGTCGATGGTCGCGATCGGTTTGATCGCCGCGTTCCGGCTTCCGCTCGAACAGTTTCCGAGCATCGATGCGCCGTTCCTGTTCGTGCAGATTCCGTATCCCGGTTCGACGCCGGGCGAGATCGAACGCACGATCACGCGGCCAGTCGAGGAAGCGCTGGCGACCTTGCCGGGCATCAAGCGCATGAACTCGACCTCGGATGCCGAGTCCGCGCAGATTTTCCTCGAGTTCAAGTGGGGCGAGAGCGTCGCGATCAAGGCGGTGCAGGCGCGCGAGAAGATCGATGCGATCCGTGCGGATCTGCCATCGGACATGCAGCGCTATTTCGTGCAGAAGTTCTCGACCTCGGATGAGCCTGTGCTGCAACTGCGCATCGCCAGCAAAGGCGGTGACTTATCCAATGCGTACGAACTCATCGAGCGCGAGGTCAAGCGCCCCCTCGAACGGATTCCCGGTGTCGCCAAGGTCGACATTTCCGGCATCGGCAAACCCGAGGTGCAGATCGAGCTGTCCTCGGATCGTTTGAGCGCGCACAACATCAATCTCAACGACCTGTACCAGAAGCTCTCGAACGCGAATTTCGCGCTGTCCGCGGGGCAGATCAGCGCCGCAGGCACGCGTTTCCGTGTTCAGCCGCAGGGACAGTGGACCAGCCTCGACGACATCCGCGCGATTCCGCTCGACGCGAAGGGCCTCAAACTCGGCGACATCGCGACGGTCGGCTTGCGTCCGGCGCGCGTCGACTTCGCGCGTCGGCTCGATGGCAAGCCCGCCGTTGGCGCAGACATCTATCGCGAACGCAATGCGAATCTGGTCGATGTCGGCAGCGCCGTGATGGCCGAGGTCAAACGCATCCAGGCTTCGCCCGAACTGAGCGGCATTCAGGTCTACGCGATGGAGAACCAGGCCGACAACGTGACCAGTTCGCTGCGCGAACTCGGCCGCGCCGGACTCGCAGGCACGCTGCTCTCGGTGCTCGTGCTGTTCTTCTTCCTGCGCGACTGGCCATCGACCTTGATGGTCTCGCTGGCGATTCCTATCTGTCTCGTGATGACGCTCGGTTGCATGTATTTCTTTGGCATCACCCTCAACGTCTTGTCGATGATGGGCCTGCTGCTTGCAGTCGGCATGCTCGTCGACAATGCGGTGGTCGTCGTCGAGAGCATCTATCAGTACCGCGAGAAATATCCGGACCGGCCGTGGTATTCGGCGGTGCAGGGCACCCAGGTGGTCGGCATCGCGATCGCCGCGGGCACGCTGAGCAGCGTCGTCGTGTTCCTGCCGAACATCTTCGGTGAGGCCAACCAAATCTCGATTTTCCTCGCCCAGGTCGCGATCGCTATGTCGATCGCGCATCTCGCCTCGTGGCTGGTCGCGGTCAGCCTGGTGCCGATGCTCGCGTCGAAATTGCCGCCGCCGAAGTTTCTCGGTCGCGAAACGGTGATCACGCGGCTGCGCGAACGCTATGGCCGATTCGTCGACTGGACGCTGGGGCATCGGCGCTGGACCGTGTTCGGCATTTTCGTGCTCGTCGCGACCAGCGCGCTGCCGATCACCCAGACCAGGATGAACATGTTCGACAGCGGTGAATCGCGGCAGATGAGCCTCTCCTATCAGCTCAACGCGAACTATCGCCTGCAGGATCTCAAACCGGCGGTGATGAAAATCGAGAAGTTCCTCGACGACAACCGCGCGCGCTTCGAGATCAAGTCGGTCTACACCTGGTACGCGGAACAGGGCCAGGCGCAAACCCGCATCATGTTGACCGATGCCGATCATGCCAAGCGCAATGTCGCCGATATCAAGGAGGAAATGCGCAAGGAAATGCCGCAATTGGCTGTCGGCAAGGTCGGCTTCGACGCGGATGGCGGTGGCGGTGCGCTCAGCGGCGGTGTCGACCTATCGTTGATCGGCGATTCGATGGACCAGCTCAGGGAGCTTTCCACCAGCGTGTTGCCGGTGTTGTCGCATCTGTCGACGCTGCGCGACGTGCGTACCGAGAAAGGCAATGGCGACCGCGAGGTCACCGCGCACGTCGATCGCCTGCGTGCGAAACAATATGGGTTCGACGCGCAGAGCGTCGCTGACTATATCCAGATCGCGCTGCGCGGCATGCCGCTCAAGGATTTCCACGCCAACGACCGCCAGCTGCCGGTCTGGCTGCGCTTCCAGGGAGCCGATACGCAGAGCCTCGCCGGGCTTTCCGACTTCAAGCTGCGCGCGCCGGACAACACGCAGATTCCGCTGCTGTCGATGCTGCGCACCGATTCGCGCGAGACGCCTTCGGCGATCCAGCGCGTCGACCGCATGACCGCGCTGAAGATCACCGCGAACCTCGCCGACGGCAAGACGATGCCTGATGCGCGCAAGGAGATCACTGCTGCGATGAACGCGGTCGCGCTGCCACCCGGTTACCACTGGAATTTCGGAGAAGGCTTCGACCGTGACGACCAGGCCGGTCAGCAGATGCTGTTCAACACGCTGATCGCACTGGTGCTGGTCTATGTCGTGATGTGCGCGATGTTCGAATCACTGATCTTCCCGGCAGCGATCCTGATGACGTTCGTGTTCTCGATCTTCGGCGTGTTCTGGCTGTTCTGGCTGACCGGCACGACGTTCTCGATCATGGCCGCGATCGGCGTTTTGATTCTGATGGGCGTCGTCGTCAACAATGGCATCGTGA
The DNA here is from genome assembly GCA_003142815.1 of Rhodanobacteraceae bacterium. GTDB lineage: Bacteria > Pseudomonadota > Gammaproteobacteria > Xanthomonadales > Rhodanobacteraceae > Dokdonella_A. Next base: position 14,130 of record PLNP01000022.1, on the reverse strand, counting down.
TGATCGTGCACATCAATACGTTGCGCCACGAAGGCCACCTGCGCACCGAGGCCCTGGTGCTCGGCGCGAAGGAGCGCCTGCGTCCCGTGCTGATGACGATGGCGACCGCGATCCTCGGCATGCTGCCGCTATGCATAGGCACCGCCCAGCTTGGGGGCGACGGTCCGCCGTACTATCCGATGGCGCGCGCGATCGCCGGCGGTCTGACGTTCTCGACAATCGTGACCCTGCTTGCGCTGCCGTGCATCTATGCGTTGCTCGACGACATGCGTTTGTGGACGCGGCAGGTACTCAGCGATGGGCGCGCTGGGCGCGTGCGCCGACAGGCTGGCCAAAACACGCTTGCGGCCGATGCGCCCGGTTTCTGGCTTTGAGTCACCGTTTCGAAAGTGCCCCCTTCCGCTTTCGCGCAAGAGACGGAAGCGAAGATCTGAAACGATACGAATCAGGAAAACGCTTGCTCGCGCGTTCCCAAACGGCTTGGCGTCGGGAAACGAAGGGGGACATTTGTGCTACCGCCCGAGCAGGATCTTGATCATGCGCCGGAATGTATTGCCATACGGAGGATTCAGCGCGCCCGTTGCGTTCCAGCGCGCCTGACGGAATACCGGCTTCATGCGCGAGAACGTGCGAAAGCCGTCCTCCCCGTGATACGCACCCATGCCGGATGCGCCGACGCCGCCGAACGGCAGGTGGTGCTGGGCGATGTGCAGGATCGTGTCGTTGACGCTGACGCCGCCGGCAAGTGTGCGTGCAAGGGTCGTGTCGACCGTCGTACGATCGTCGTCGAATACATACAGCGCGAGCGGGTGCGGATGTGCGGCGACATAGGCCAGTGCGTCGTCGAGCGTGGCATACGCGACCAGCGGCAGCAGCGGCCCGAAGATCTCTTCCTGCATGACTCGCATCGGTTCGTCGACGCCCGAGAGCAGCGTCGGCGGAAACACGCGCGTTGCCGGATTCGTGGGGACGTCGGCCAGCGCATGCGCCGTCGCACCGGACGCAACCGCGGCGTCGCGCAATGAGGTCAAACGCGCGTAGTGGCGGTCCGAGGCGATGCTCGCGTACTGGGTATTGGATGCCAGTTGCGGATAGAGCGTCGCGACGATCGCGCGCGCCGCGTCGATGAACGCCGGAACACGCTCGCGTGGCAGCAGCACGTAGTCGGGCGCAATGCAGGTCTGTCCAGCATTGAGCAGCTTGCCGACCATGATGCGTTCGACCGCGTGCTCGAAGCGTGCGTGCGGCCCGATGATCGCCGGCGACTTGCCGCCGAGTTCGAGCGTGACCGGGGTCAGGTTCGCCGCGGCGGCGCGCATCACCTCGCGACCGACCGCGGTCGAGCCGGTGAACAGCAGATGGTCGAACGGCAGCGCCGCGAATGTGCGTGCGACTCCTGCATCGCCGTTGATGACGGCGACTTCGCCGGCTGGAAAATGCTTCGCCACGAGTTCGGCGAACAGCGCCGAAAAGCGCGGCGTGTATTCGGACATCTTCATCAGCACGCGATTGCCCGCTGCAAGCGCGTCGATCAATGGCCCAATCGCGAGGTATAGCGGGTAGTTCCACGGCACGATGATACCGACCACGCCGAGCGGTTGCGGCAGGATTTCGGTGCGGGCAGGCAGGAACCAGAATCCGGCCCAGTGCCGACGCGGGCGCATCCAGCGGCGACCGTGTTTCAGCGCATGGCGGATGCAGGAAACACTCGGGAAGATCTCCAGCAGCTCGGTTTCCTCGGCCGGGCGCCGGCCAAAGTCGGCGCTGATCGCGGCAACGATCGCGTCATGGTTGTCGCGGATCAGCGCCTCCAGCGCGTGCAGACGTCGTGTGCGCAGCGGCCAATCCGGAAACGGCTCACGCGCCTGCGCGGCGCGCGCGGCAGCGAAAGCGTGTGCAGGATCGACCGCGGCATGGCGCTGCGCGGCGCTCGTCGCGACGGCTGCGCTGACAGGGTGTTCGATACGATTGTTCTCGATCATGTTCCGGCCCCTCACTCAGGACAGTGTTTCCAATACTGCGGCGACGGTGCGTTCGAAGCGCGGATCGAGGTCCGTGCCCGGTGCCGCGCCGAGTGCGCTCCAACGCGTCAGCAGGTCGGCGAGCTCGTCGGCGGGCGCCATCGCAGCACCGCCACGCAAACGCGCCGACAGTCGCTCGACCTGCAGCGCGCGTCGCCTTTCACGATCAACTTCGCCGGGTTCGATGCCGGCGAGAAATTCGAGTCCGAGCAGGATGTCATGGAAAGACCCGGTGTCGTTCGTGCTGACCGCGGCGTTCCGCTCCGCAGCGTCGAACCGCGTCGTCAGCAGCGTGAATGCGATATCGGTCGTCGGCGCGGCGTTCCATTTTTCGCGCAAGCCCTCGTGCGGTTCGGCGTTGCTTTCGGCCGCGCGACACAGGCGATAACGCGTCAGCCACGCCTCGAACCGTGCATGTCGGCGAGACCGCTTGGCGCGCTCGGCGGCTTCGCGCAACTGCGATTGCGCAACGTCGAAACGACGCACCAAGCCGTCGTCGCGCACCCGCAAGACGTCCCATGCCGACTGCAGCCGTGCGAGCGCGCCGCGTTCGGTTGCTGAATCGGCCGCAGCCAGCGCCTCCAACTCTGCGCATAGCGTCTCGGCTTGCGCGCGCGCATCCGCGTCACGCGCTGAGCGCTCAGCGCGTTCGGCATCGAGACGCCCGAATACCGCGTCGATGGCCGCGCGAAATGCCTTCCATTGCGCCTGATCGCGCGCGCGGCGACCGTTGCCGGCGAGTTGCCAGCGTTGCTGGAGTTCGCGCGCCGCGGCGACGGCACTGCGTTGCGGAATCCCCGCGCCGAGCGCCTCGGCTTGCGTGATCAGCACCGACTTCGCGCGTTCGACTTCCTCGTCGCGGCGCGTAACGCGCACGTCCAGCGCATCGAGGCTCGCCTTCAGGCGCTGCGCGAGCAGTTTGCGTTCGCGCGGCTCGACGCTGTCGAGCCCACGCAGCGCCTCGACGATTTCGCGTCGCAGCGTGCCGATCGCGGGCCAGTCCGAGCTGTCCTCGGCGAGCGCGCCAACGCGTTCAAGCAGCGTATTCACCTGTTGTGCGTGCGATTGGCGCAATTCCTGGCGCTTCTTGAAATAGTCCTGTGTCGGCGCCATTGCGGCGCGGCACGCGGCGTGGAAACGCCGGGTGAGACCGCTGGGCTTGGCCGTCGTGCGGCCTTCCGCCACGTCGAGCCGGGCCCATTCCGCGTGTGCCTCGCGCACGCGTGAGACGACCGCGTCCGGATGAATACCGGCCGTCGCGATCGCTTCGATGTCGTCGCAGAGCTGGCGGCGGCGCTGATTGTCCGCCCAGTGCTGCCATTGGCTGAGCTCGGCGTAGCGTTTCTCGGTGTCGCCGTGGCACTGCGCGAGTGCGCGTGGCAGCGGCGCGTCGATGCGGCGACGCAAGTCGTCGATGCGCGCCTTCGCCGCGTGCGCGTGTGTGCTCGCTCCGGATTCGATCGCTGCATCGAACGCGCGCAGCGCGTCATCGAGTTCGCCGACCAATGCGCGCTGTTGTTCCTGCTTTTGTCGTTGCGCCGCGTTCGCCTCATCGAGCGCCGCGGCGAAGCGCGCCTGCGCGATCAGCGTCGCGGCGACCGCATCGGCGTTGGCGTCAATACGCGAACGGGCCGATTCCGCACCATCCTCGGCAGCGTCGGCGTCGGCCGTCGGTGCAGCGTCCGTTGTCGCCGTTGCGGGATCAGAAGGGGCCGGCGCGTCAGGCTGCACCGGGTTCGGCGGCGGCGCAGTGCGACTCGCGACCAGCAGGTTCCGCGCAGCCTGGTAGCGTGTCTGCAACGGGGCGGGAACCGCCGCTTCGATGGTCTTCCAGCGTGTCGCGATCTCTGCCTCGGCATCGATGTGCGATGGCTTGCGCACGAGTTGTTCGAGCTGCTCGCACAGCAGGCGGGCGCGTTGTTCCACGGTGGCGTCGTCGCCGCGCGCAATGCGCAGCGCCTCGATACGTTCGCGCGCGCGACGGCTGACCTGCTTGTCCGACTTTCGAGCGCGCTCGGCAAGGCGCGCGAGCTGCGCCTCGTCTTCAATGCGGTCGACCAGCCCGAGCCGAATTCCCGGATCGGCGTCTTCGAGCGCGCGATCGAACAGCAGCGCCGGGCGCGAGATTCGATCCAGTGCAGCTTGGCGCATCTGCGCTTCGCGCGCATTGCGCGCGATATGCGTGATGAGATCGTTGTCGTCCTGCGCCTTCAGCAAGCGCAGGCGTTCGCTGAGCGATGGCGCTGACGAGTGTGTGCCGGTCAAGAGATCCATCCACAATGCGCGCGCCTGGCTGCGCACGTTGGCGTCGGCATCGTCACGGGCGAGGCCCTGGGCGATGCCCGGGTCGGCGATTCGCTTCATCGCGGCAAGCCGCACGTCGGCGTCGGCATCCTCACGAGCGAGGCGCCCGAGGTTCGCAACCAGTTCGCTGTCCGCATCGTGCATGACAGCCGCGCGCCGCGTCGCGGCATCCTTGGAGAGCCAGCGCGGATTGCTCAGGAAAGCATGTAGTTTCATCGGCGGGGTCAGAGCAGGTTCTTGATGATATGAAAACCGGCGGCGTATTCGCCGATCAGGGTGCCGATCGTCACGAACATGAAGTTGAGCAACGTACGCGCAATGCGATTCTTCCACCAACCGGTCCAGTGCGAGACGTCGTCTCGCAACGTGTCGAAGTCGGCGACCCGCGGATGGCGCAACCACGCTTCGACGCCCGCACTGATCGCGGAGGCCGGAATGCCGGGCCTAAACGGTTTCAACGGTGCGGCGATGAATGCAGCGAGCACGCTGAGCGGATGCGCCGCGGCCGCGATCGCGCCGAGTGCCGCGAAGCCACCGGTGAACAGTATCCACGTGAGCAACGCGTCGGTGCCGGCGCGGACGCCGCGGGTGAAGGTGAACGCAATAGCGGCGGTGATGACCACGAACACGCCGATCGCCATCCATTTCGGCCAGCGCGCCGGCGGCGGCAGCCTTGACAGTTTGTCGAGCAACGGTCGCGGCATGTCGTTCTGCATGGCCAGTTCGCGTTCGATACCGGCGAGATGGCCCGCCCCGATCACGACCAGGACGCGCTTCACCGCGCCATATGCGCTTTGTTCACGCAGCTGCGCCGTCATGTAGCGGTCGCGTTCGCCGATCAGCGCGTCGTACAGCGGCGGCGATTCGCGTGCGAATTCGTTGAACATGCTGCCGAGCAGGTCGCCTTGCTTGAGCTTTTCGATCTCGCTCTCGCTGACGTCCTCGCGAGTCAGCAGACTTGCGCCGAGGCCGCCGACAATCGATAGACGGTCGAGCAAGCCGACGCTGCGATAAGCGCGTTTCAGGGTCACGCCGATCTCGCGATCGATCAGCCAGACCGGCAGATGGCGCGCCTCGGCACCGTCGATCGCGGCCTTCATTTCGGCGCCTGGCTCGATGCCGAATTGTTCGGCGAGGCGGCGCTGGAATGCGGACAGCGCGAGATTCGCGGCAATCAGTCCGACCTTGCCCTGGCGAATGACCTGGAACAAATCGAGCTTGCGGAAGGCTTCCGGATCGCGCATCGATCGGAAGCGCGGCTCGCACAACTCTACCGCGACCGCGTCGAAGGGTTCGCGCTCGAGGATCGCGCGCACCGCGGCGGCACTGACGCGCGAGACATGCGCGGTGCCGAGCAGCACGTATTCGACATCGCCGCGGCGCGCGCGCGCGATCGGCTGATCCGCGAGCGCGTCGACCGGCGCAGTGACAGCAACCGAGGAATCGAACATCGGTGGAATGGACTCGGGGGCGGGCGCGTTCAATCGCGGTACCGCTTCGTGAGATCGGCGTAGGCGTCGATGCGGCGGTCGCGCAGGAACGGCCAGCTGCGGCGCACGCTCTCGCTGCGCGCAAGGTCGATCTCGGCGATCAGAAGTTCGCGACGGTCCGTCGATGCCTGGGCGAGGAATTCACCCTGCGGTCCAGCCACGAAACTCGAGCCCCAGAACGTGATGCCGCCACCGCCGTCGGGCGCGGCTTCGAAACCGACCCGATTGCAGGCGAGCAGGGGCAGGCCGTTGGCGATCGCATGCCCGCGCTGCACGGTGATCCAGGCGTCGCGCTGGCGATTCCTTTCGTCTTGCGCGTCGCCCGGATCCCAGCCGATCGCGGTCGGGTAGAGCAGCAGGTCCGCGCCCGCGAGTGCCATCAGGCGCGCACCTTCGGGATACCACTGATCCCAGCAGACCAGAAGCCCGAGCTTGCCGACCGAAGTGGCGATCGGCTCGAAACCGAGGTCGCCGGGCGTGAAATAGAACTTTTCGTAGAACGCCGGATCGTCCGGAATATGCATCTTGCGGTATTTGCCCGCGATCGCGCGCGAGCGGTCGAATACGACCGCAGTGTTGTGGTACAGCCCGGCCGCGCGGCGCTCGAACAGTGAGGCGACGACCACCAGCTTGAGGTCCGCGGCGAGTGCGCCAATGCGTTCGGTGCTTGGACCGGGAATCGATTCGGCGCGATCGAATTCAGCGACGCTTTCGTGCTGGCAGAAATACGGCCCGTTGTGCAGTTCCTGCAGCAGCACGAGCTCGGCACCGGCCGCGGCGGCTTCGCGCAGACCGGCCTCGATCGCGTCGAGATTCGCGTCGAGGCTGCCGCGGTCGGTTTCCTGCAGCAGCGCGATCCCGAGTGTCCGTCTTGTCATGTCGAAATGGGTCGATCGAAGGTCAATCATGTTAACGCGGATCGGCGTGCAGATGCGCTGCGACCGCGGCGCGCGCATTCGACTTGCAGTTCATGCAGCAGCTCGTTTCAGGAGGGAGACGATGCTTTACGAAGCGAAGCAGGCTGGACGGAGCACCTAGCGCTTGGCGCCGATCGTGATCGCGGATATCGCTGCCCACGACGAGCGCAATCGCGTCTGAAAAACGCTTTGCAGGTGACGCTCAGCGTCACCTGCCGGATCCCATTTGTGGATAGACGCCTGCTCGCGGCAAGCCCGCGGCGATCGTTTGACCGGCGCGACCTGTTGACCTTAAGCTCGCCGCCTCCTTGGGGAGTAGCCGCCTTCGCTTGGCAGAAGGGGTCGCGTCAACATACTTGGCCGCAAGGCCATGGCGCGATCGGTCAGTCGACTTGGCGAGACCATTGGTAACGGCGTTCGTCCGTGGGTCGGACGAGGGCGCCGCAACCATTGGCTCCGCGTCCGACCCCGAAAGGCTGCTTCATGAATCCGATTGTCCTGACCACCGCATTCCTGCTGGGCTCTGCGGTCGTGATCTATTTCGCCTGCGAATATTTCGTCAACGGCGTGGAATGGGTCGGGCGACGATTCGCAGTCGGCCAGCAAGCCACGGGTTCCATCCTGGCTGCGTTCGGCACCGCGCTGCCCGAGAGTGTGATCACCTTTATCGCCGTCGTTTTCGGCGCCACTGCAGCGCAGAAGGAAATTGGGGTCGGTGCAGCACTCGGCGGCCCGCTCGTGCTGGCGACCATTGCCTACGCGGCGGTCGGTCTGACCTTGATCGTCTGTCGCACACGGCTGCCGAATACCGCTGCCGTGCGCAGCACGTTCAAACGGTTGAGTGTCGATCAAGGCTGGTTTCTCGGCGTGTTCGTGGTCAAGGTCGCGCTCGGCCTTGTCGTGTTTGCGTTCAAGCCGTGGCTGGGCGTGTTGTTCCTCAGCGTCTACGCCATTTATTTCTGGAAGGAGATGCGCAACGAACAGGGCGATGAAGAGGGCGAGCTGGAACCGCTCAAACTCACGCCCCGACATGAAACACCGCCGACCTGGGTGGCGCTCGCGCAGACGCTCGGGGCGGCGGTCATGATCTTCGCCGCCTCGCGCGTCTTCGTCGACCAGCTCGATGTACTCGGCCCGGCGCTCGGAATGAAGCCTCAGTTGCTCGCGCTGCTGCTGAGCCCGATCGCGACAGAATTGCCCGAGACGTTGAACGCGATCATCTGGGTGCGCCAAGGCAAGTATCGTCTGGCCCTCGCGAACATCAGTGGCGCGATGATGATCCAGGCAACGGTACCGACCGCATTGGGTCTGTTCTTCACGCCGTGGCTGCTCGATGAATCGCTCATCCTCGGCGCTGCGGTCACGATACTTGCGGTCGGTGCGATGTTCCTCGCGTTCCGGCGCGGCGTGATCTCGCGGATATTGCTGGCGTCGATGGCGCTATTCTATGTGGCTTTCGCGATCCTGCTGCTCGCTTTTCATCTTCTTTGACATCGCCGCACGCAGGGTGACGTTGGCGCATGGCCCAATCGAAAGTGGGGCTTCGCGCGCGCTGCGAGAAGCGTATACTTCAATAATGATAACGATTCGTATCCGCAACATGGCGAAACTTGTCCGATGGCTCGTGCTCTCGTTGCTGCTGTCAGCGTCATCGCTAGTGGTCGCGCAGGATGTCGGCACCACGATCCCGCAAACCTGGCAAATGCTTGACTACCTTGCTACCGACTATGCCGGTGCGATCAGGGGTGGCGCGGTACTCAGTGCCTCGGAATTTGCCGAGATGCGCGAATTCGCAGGGACCGCACAATCGCGCATCCAGTCGCTTGCACCCACTCCGGCGACGCCCAAGCTTCTGGCGCAGGCGGGTGCATTGATCGCGTCGGTGAACGCGAAAGCCGCGCCGACGCAGGTGGCGGAGCAGGCGCATGCGCTGGCGGACGCGTTATTGCAGGCCTATCCGGTGCCGACAGCGCCGACCAGCACGCCTGATCTGGCGCGCGGCAAGACGCTGTACCAGCAACAATGCGCCGCGTGTCACGGAGCGGCCGGGCAGGGCGACGGTCCGGCAGGGCTGCGGCTGACGCCGCGGCCGGTGGATTTCACCGAGCAGCCGCGTGCAGACCAGCGCAGCGCGCTGTCCTTGTACGAGGTCGTCAGCCAAGGTGTGCCGGGCACACCGATGGCGGGTTATGCGCAGCTTTCCGAGGCCGATCGCTGGGCGTTGGCGTATTACGTCGGCTCGCTGGCTTATCGCTGGGAAGCGGCCGCGGGTTCGATGCAATGGCAACATGATTCTTCCGCTCGCGCCCTGTTTTCCAATTTGTCGGAGCTCTCGCGCGCCCGTGCGGCGCAGTTGGCATCCACGCTAGGCCTGGATCGTGGGCGCGCGATCCTCGGCTATCTGCGCGCCCATCCGGAGGCTGCCCAGCAGTCGCTGCATGGAATCGCGCTGGCGCGCGGACGCCTGAACGCCAGTCTTGCGGCCTATCGGGTGGGAGCGAACACCGAAGCAGCTCAACTCGCTTTGTCCGCATATCTCGACGGCGTCGAGCCGGTCGAACCGCAGCTCAACGCGCGAGACAGCGCGCTGCGCGGGCAGCTCGAAACTGCGATGGGTGCGTACCGGACCGCGCTGTCCAGGAGTGCACCGCTCGCCACGGTCGTCGCCGATGCGGCGGCGATCAATGGACTATTGGACAAGGCTGAAAAAGTCAGCGCCGACGCGGCCGGCGATGCGAGTGCGACCTTTCTCGGCGCGTTCACGATCCTCGTGCGCGAGGGGCTTGAAGCGCTGCTGATCGTGGTCGCGATCATCGCGTTTCTGCGCAAGGCCGAACGCCGTGAGGCGCTCCGTTACGTGCACGCGGGATGGATCGTGGCGCTGCTCGCCGGCGGTGTGACCTGGGCTGCTGCGCGTTACGCGATTTCGATCAGCGGCGCTGGTCGCGAGCTGACTGAAGGCCTCTCGTCGCTGTTTGCCGCGGCGGTATTGCTGAGTGTCGGATTGTGGATGCATCAGAAAAGTGTCGGCGGACGCTGGCAGGCGTATCTGAAAGGGAAGATGGCGGCCGCGCTCAATCGGCGTTCGGCCTGGTTCCTGTTCGCACTCGCGTTTGTCGCGGTCTATCGCGAGGTATTCGAGACCATCCTGTTTTTCGCCGCGCTGTGGAACGATGGCCAGGAGATCTGGCTGCTGGCTGGCATCGCCACCGGCGCGGTCGTACTGGCTGCGATCACCTGGGTCCTGCTGCGCACCAGCCAACAGTTGCCGATCGGCACGTTCTTCTCGGCCAGCTCCGCCTTGATCGCAGTGCTCGCGATCGTCTTGACCGGCAAGGGCGTCGCCGCGTTGCAGGAGGCGGGCTGGGTGTCGGTCAACATCGCGCCGCTACCGCGCTTCGATATCCTGGGTGTGTTTCCCACCTGGCAAACGCTCGCCGCTCAGGCAGCCGTCATCGTATTCATCGGCCTCGGCTACGCGTTCAATGTCCGTCGTAGCACCAAGACGGCGCACCCGGTGAACGCGTAATGTCATCGACTGGTGTTGCTTGCATCCAGGTCCCGTTTGAGCCCGGTGCGTCACTCGTTCGCCATCTGCAACGCCATCGCCTCCGCCACGCGGATGCCGTCGATCGCAGCGGAGAGGATGCCGCCGGCATAGCCCGCGCCTTCGCCGGCGGGGTACAGGCCGCGCGTGTTCAAACTCTGCAAATCGGCGTCGTTGCGCTTGATCCGCAGTGGTGAGGACGTGCGTGTTTCCACGCCCGTCAGCAACGCGTCGTGCATCGCAAAGCCCCGAATCTGACGATCGAATGCCGGCAGCGCTTCGCGAATCGCGGCGGTCGCATAAGCGGGCAGGGTACTATCGAGATCAACGAGGCGCACGCCCGGTGTGTACGAGGGCTGCACCGTGCCGAACGCGTGCGACGGGCGTTTCGCCAGAAAGTCGCCAACCAATTGTGCCGGTGCATCGTAGTTGCCGCCGCCGAGCTGGAATGCGCGTTCTTCCCAATGCCGTTGCAGCGCGATGCCGGCCAGTGCATCGCCCGGATAATCCACTTCCGGGGTGATGCCGACGACGATCGCGGCATTCGCGTTGCGTTCGTTGCGCGAGTACTGGCTCATGCCGTTGGTGACCACGCGACCCGGCTCGGATGCAGCGGCGACCACGGTGCCGCCCGGACACATGCAGAAGCTGTATACCGAACGCCCGTTGCTGGCGTGATGTACCAGTTTGTAGTCTGCTGATCCGAGCAAGGGATTGCCGGCATTGGGGCCGAAGCGTGCGCGGTCGATGACCGCCTGCGGATGCTCGATACGAAAGCCGATGGAGAACGGTTTGGGTTCCAGGTATACGCCGCGCTTGTGCAGCATCTCAAACGTGTCGCGCGCACTGTGTCCGACAGCAAGCACCGCATGATTGGTGGCAATGCGCTCACCGTTTGCCAGTACCACGCCGCACACCTGCTCGTTTTCGATCTCAATATCCGCCACGCGGCTTTGAAATCGTATCTCGCCGCCCAGCGCTTCGATGCTGTGGCGCATTTCCTCCACCATGCCGACCAGGCGGAAAGTGCCGATGTGCGGCTTGCTCACATACATGATCTCTTCCGGTGCACCCGCCTTCACGAACTCGGTCAGCACCTTGCGCCCGTAGAACTTGGGGTCCTTGATTTGGCTGTGCAACTTGCCGTCGGAGAACGTACCCGCGCCGCCTTCGCCGAACTGCACATTGGATTCGGGGTCGAGCTTGCCCTGGCGCCACAAGCCCCAAGTGTCTTTGGTGCGTTCGCGAACTTCCTTGCCACGCTCGAGAATAATCGGGCGAAAGCCCATCTGAGCCAGGATCAGTCCGGCGAAGATGCCGCACGGTCCGGTACCGATGACGACAGGGCGCTCGGTCAGTCCTTGCGGCGCCTGCACCACCATGCGGTAGCTCATATCCGGGGCGATAGCCACTTGCGGGATGTTTTTCTTGAGCAATGCCGCTTCGTTATTCACTTTTACGTCCACGGTGTACACGAGAACGATGGCATTCCGCTTGCGCGCGTCATAACCGCGACGGAACAAGGTGTAATCCAGCAAATCGTGAGCGGCAACGCCCAAGCGCTTGAGTATCGCAGCCTTGAGATCTTCTTGCGGATGATCGAGCGGGAGTCGGATTTCGGTGAGTCTTAACATTTCGGCATTTTAACGCTTAAACAAGGAATTGCTTGGGGTTTGTAGGGAGTATTACGTATATGTACCGGCGTATTTTGGTGGTAGCGTAGTCGCGGGACACCTTTTTATTCATATGGCACACATCAATACAGAATAAGACCAGAGTTCAATCATGCCATCCAGTCTCTCCAAATTGCGGCACATGATCTGGTTGTTATTCGGACTGACTCTGTTGTTCATTATTATCTGGCAGGCTCCCGCGTTCTATACCGTGCAGGGACTGGCCAGCTATCTGCCGTTGCATATGTTTGCGGAAACATTTTCCATCATTGTTTCCATGATGGTGTTCGGCGTCGCCTGGAACGTTTACAGCACGGAACGTCCCGGCAATATCGTGATTCTTGCCTGCGCGCTGATGGCGGTCGGCTTGATCGATTTCGCCCACACGTTGTCGTTCAAAGGCATGCCCGATTTCATTACCCCCAGCGGCCCCGAAAAAGCCATCAATCTGTGGCTGGCTGCACGCCTGATTGCTGCGCTGGCGCTGCTGACTGTGGCGATGCGCTCCTGGCAGCGAGCATACAGTTCCGGGGCGCGCCGTGCTTTGCTGGCGGTCAGTCTTGCTGTCTCCGGGGTGGTGATCTGGCTGGGACTGGCTTATCCGCAAGCCTGGCCGCGTACCTTTATCGCGGGGCAAGGTCTGACACCTTTCAAGATCGGCGCGGAATATGCAATCGTCGCTATCCTGTTGGTTCCTGCCGTGCTGTTTTACAGGCAGGCGCGGCGACCGCAATCTTATGATGCGACCAGCCTGTTTGCCGCCACGGTGATCACCATCCTGAGCGAACTGAGTTTCACCGTGTATTCCGATGTTGCCGACATATTCAATCTTCTCGGGCATCTGTACAAAATCGTGGCGTACATGTTTATTTACCGCGCCGTGTTTGTGAGCAGCGTGCGCGAGCCATTCCAGCGGCTGGATGCCGAGTTTGCCGAGAATCGGCGTATTGCCAAAGAGCTCAGGACAGCCTCTTTTTACACTCGAAGCCTGATTGAGGCGAGCCTCGATCCGCTGGTGACCATCAGTGCGGAAGGCAAGATTACCGACGTCAACAAAGCGACCGAGGATGCGACGGGGAAGAGCCGCTCCGAACTGATCGGGACCGATTTCTCCGATTGTTTTGCCGAGCCGGACAAGGCACGCGAAGGTTATCGACAAGCATTCCTGAAAGGCTTCGTTGCCGACTACCCGCTGGTTATGTGCCACCGCGACGGCCATGTCATCAACATGCTGTACAACGCCAGCGTCTATCAGAATGAACAAGGCGAAGTGCTGGGCGTGTTTGCTTCGGCACGCGACATCACCGAACATCGGCGGGCGGAACTGGTGCGCTCGCAACTCGCTGCCATCGTGGAATCCTCCAGCGATGCGATCATCGGCAAAACGCAGGACGGCATCATTACCAGTTGGAACAAGGGCGCCGAGAGGATCTACGGATATGTCGCCGATGAGATCATCGGTAAGCACGTTACGATACTTGCACCATCCGCACTGCATGGCGAGGTACGCGATTTTCTGGAGAGGGTGCGCAAAGGCGGAACTGTCGCCAACCATGAGACGGAAAGAATCCGCAAGGATGGCGTGCGGATTCATGTAGCGCTCACCCTGTCACCCATACGCGATGAGTCAGGCAATATCAGCGGAATTTCCACCATCGCGCGCGACATTACCGAGCGCAAGCAGGCGGAAGAAGCGTTNNGCGCAAGCAGGCGGAAGATGCGTTTCGAAAACGAAAAGACGAATTGGAAAGATTCGAAAAATTGGTGGTCGGTCGCGAGCTCAGGATGGTGGAACTGAAGAAGCGGATTGCCCAATTGGAAGAAGAAGCGCTGCAGACAAGTAAGAGGGGCGACCATGAATCCTGAAACGTCGTTGGAATTGCGTAAGTTCGTCGCGCCGGAGTTCATCTACGGTGCTGGCGCCTTGACCCAGATTGGCCGCTACGCCAGGAACTTCGGCGCCCAAAAGGCATTAGTGGTCACCGATCCCGGCGTGGCCCAGACCGTGTGGCTGGAAAAGGCGCTCGAATCACTCAAGACAGAAAACATACCCTGGGCCGTATTCAAGGACGTCACGCCCAATCCCAAGGATCACGAGGTTGCCGCCGGTGTCCGCTTCTACCGCGACAACGGGTGCGACATCATTATTGCGGTGGGCGGCGGCAGCCCGATGGATTG
>PLNP01000045.1 GCA_003142815.1 Rhodanobacteraceae bacterium | reverse complement strand
GCCGGGGGAGAGGTCGAGCTCTACGTCGTCGGACTCTTCGCCGGCTTCGGGCTCGTACTTGTCGTTGTCGCGGTCGGCGTGAGTTTCACCGGAGAGCACATCGATGCCCTGGGTGTTGATGGTGGTCATCAGGTCATCGAGCTCGTCGGGCGAGGTGATGTCGCCGGGGAGCAGGTCGTTGACCTCACCAAAGGTGAGATAGCCCTTCTCTTTTCCGGTGTCGATGAGTTTCTCTATGTCGTCTTCGTACTTGTCGATTTCTTCAGCCACGGCTATGCGCGCTCCTGCTCAAAATTTTTGGTGGGGCCGCCAACGGGCGGAGTCGTCCCTTGGTTATTTCGTGATCGGCAGGGGAGCTGTTGCGGTGTAGACCGCGGTGGCAAGCCGATAACCTTAGGAGGTCAAGGGCATTCAAAGGCGCACGTCCCCAGCAGATACTAGGATACCACGATTATTAGACGGTTTCCGGGGGGAAAAGACTCACAGCCGGACGGCGTGGGCGGTGAACCACGCGGCAAGTTCTTCCTCGCTCAGGGAGCCGTCGGCGAGGTGGAGAAAGGTCAGATATTTCTCCTCTGGAGGTGCGACGATCTTGAGACCGTTGAAGCGGAGAAAGCCCTCGGAAATGACCAGGGCGGTACGCTTGTTTCCATCGACGAACGGATGATTGCGCGCCAAGCCGTAGGCCAGCGCCGCCGCAAGATCCGCCAAGTCGGGTGCCGGATCGCCGTAGGCGTGCAGTTGTTCCGGTCGTGCCAGGGCCGATTCCAGCAGGGTGTCGTCGCGCACGCCGGAACTGCCGCCGTGCTCGGCGAGTTGGCGATCATGGATCGCAAGAACCAATGCCTTGTCCAACGAGACGATCATGTGCACGGCCTCAGGCGTCGGCGAGCCGACGCAGAACGTCGCGATCCTCGCGCATGATCCGCTCGGCAACCGCCATCTGCTCCGCAAATACCGGGTCATAGGGCGCGAGCTTGATGCCGTCCGCCAGTTCGGTGACATGAAGCACATCGCCCTTTTCCAGACGCAGGCGCGCGAGCAGTTTTTTCGGAAGGACGATACCAACCGAATTGCCGACCGTGGTGAGTTTGAGTTGCATGGGTTACCTCCTGAGTCTGTATTATAACGTTTGTATGTACGCAGGTCGAGAGTCGCGTAAAAGGATCCGGGGCCTGATCCGCAAGGCACCGCCCGGAAATCGCGGCTTCCACTTCCGCAGTCGTGACGGCACCGGCGCGCTTGTGCATTGACCTGACTCGCCGCGGTGCGGAGAATCGCGCTCCCTCTGAATCAACCGCCTTCCGTGGCCCATCCCGATCCGTTCGCACTCCACACCGCCGATTGCCTGGCGGTGATTCCCGCTCGCGATGAAGCCGCCACGGTGGCGGCCGTGGTCACGGGCGTGCGCGAGTCGCTGGGTTGCGCGGTGCTGGTCGTCGACGACGCGAGCACCGACGCCACAGCGGAGGTCGCGCGCGCGGCCGGCGCCACGGCGCTGACCTTGCCGATTGGCCTCGGCGCCTGGGGCGCGACCCAAGCCGGCATCCGCTACGCGCGTCGCAATGGCTTTGCCGGGGTGATCACGCTGGACGCCGATGGGCAACATTTACCTGAGTCGCTGCCCACGTTGTTCGCCGTGCAGGCGCGTTCGGGCGCGAACGTGGTGATCGGCACCTGCGTCGAACGCCTCAGCCGCGCCAAGCGCATCGCCTGGCGTTATCTGCGCGCGTTGACCGGGCTTGGATTGACCGATTTCACCTCGGGCCTGCGCCTGTACGACTCGCATGCGGTCGAGATTTTGGCCGGGCCGGCGGCGAGCCTGCTCGATTATCAGGATATCGGCGTGCTGATGCTGCTCGCGAAGAACGGACTCACAATCGAGGAAACGCCGGTGCCGATGCTGCCGCGCCGCGAAGGTCGTTCGCGCGTGTTTGCGTCGTGGCCGGTGGTCGCACTCTACATGCTGCATACGACCGTGCTGTGCGTGGCGCAGCTCGACACTGGTCGCCGCCATAAATCGGGGCCGGTTGGAGAAAGCCGCATATGCTGACCAGCCAGATCACCTCGGCGATCCTCGGCATCGGACTGGCAGGGGCAATCCTGTTCCTGGTCCGGCGCGACCATTTGCACGGCCCGTTCGCGGTCTGGTGGTTTGCGGTCGCAGCCGCCACCTTCGTGCTCGGCGTGTTCCCATCCGTGGTTACGTGGCTCGGCCATGTGACCGGCATCATGTATCCGCCGGTCTTGCCGATCATCATTGGCCTCTCGCTGATCCTGATCCGCCTGCTCAAGCTCGATATCAATCGCTCGCAACAGGAACGCCAGTTGCGCCGCCTGACCCAGAAGCTGGCGATTCTCGAACAGGAACTGGACCGGCTTGGCGGACGCACCAAACGCGCGGCGGGCGCCGATGAGGACGACGCGTGAAACCCACCGGGCGTTGCCGCTTGGGGATGGCAGACACCGTGAAAAATCCCGCTGGATCGATGGCGGCGTAATCGGTCCTATGCGCGTTCTCCATCTCGGCAAGTACTACGCACCCGAGCGCGGTGGCATCGAGCGCTATACGCAGGCGCTGGCGGAATGGAGCATCGCGCACGGCGACCCGGTCGGTGTACTGGTCCATCAGCGTCCGGGCACTTGGCGCCGCACGCAGGAAATCATTGCCGGCGTCGACGTTCGTCGTGCGGGCTGCATTGCGGCGCCGCTCTACACACCGCTGAGCCCCGGTTTTCCGTTCGAGCTCGCGCGTGCGCTGCGCGAACTCAAGCCGGATCTTCTGCATCTGCATTTCCCGAATCCGTCGTGTTTCGCGGCGCTCGCGAGCCCTGCCGCGCGACGTCTGCCGTGGATCGTGCATTGGCAAGCCGAGGTGGCGCCCGATTCCCTGAACTGGCGGCTGCGCGCCGCGTATCGCGCGTATCGGCCGTTCGAACAAGCGGTGCTGGCGCGAGCGCGCGCGATCATCGCGACGTCGCAAGCGTATGTCGATGCGAGTGTCGCGTTGGCGCCGTGGCGTGCGAAAATCGTCGTGATTCCGCTCGGCATCGAAGACGCCGAACCGGCGACGCCCGCGCCCGAGCTGTGGCCAGCGCAGGCGGGAATGCGCCTGCTCGCGGTCGGCCGGCTCAGCCACTACAAGGGCTTCGACGTGCTGATCGAGGCGCTCGCGCAGGTCGCGAACGCCAGTTTGTTGCTCATCGGCCGCGGCGAATGCGAACGCGAACTGCATGCGCTGGCGCACGCACGCGGCCTCGACCAGCGCATCGCATTCGCCGGTGAGCTCGACGATGCCACGCTGGCGGCTGCCTATGCCGCCGCGGATGCGTTCGTGTTGCCGTCGCTCGATCGCAGCGAATCATTCGGCTTGGTTCTGCTTGAGGCGATGCGCGCCGGATTGCCGGTTGTCGCGAGCGCGATTGCCGGTTCCGGCGTCGGCACGGTCGTCGCGGACGGACAAACCGGCTTGCTGGTTCCGCCTGGCGACGCGCAGGCACTCGCATATGCGATCAGTCGACTCCGCGAGGACGCCAATTTGCGCACACGCTTCGGCGCCGCGGGCCGCGCGCGCTGGGAAAGCGTATTCACGCTGGAGCGATCCGCGCTGGCCGTGCGCGCGCTGTACCAGTCGGTGCTGATTCGACGTAGTGCCACACCCTCGCGTTGAAGGAGATGAATCAGAAGCTCAAGCGCCCCCTTTCAAGGGAGAGTTGGGTGCGATGGTGTTGTGCGCATTCCGCAACAACACCGCGACCAATACAAACACGGCCGGCACGATCTGCAGGATCAGGCGATTCGCGCTGGTGAAATCCTCGGCCCATGCCGCTGCGCTGGTGAAGAAAAACAGCACGAACAAGAACAGCAGTTGCAACAGCACAAGCAAGCCAAGCAGGCACGCCGCGGGGTCGCGGAGCAGCGTGCGCCAGCGCAGGGCGACCACGCACGGAAACACATACCAGAGCAAATGCCAGTTCGGCAGCGTGAAGAAGCTCGCCAGCATCGCGCGGCCGACGGCCGCATGCCAGGACAACTCGAACACAGGAACGCCCGGAATCGTCACCCTGCCCCACGCGACTCGGACCCAACCCAAACCGAGCATCGGCAGGCTGAAGCCGCCGAACACAAGGCCGAGCACGCACAGCATGGCCACCGCGCCAACTACGCGCCAACGCCAGCGCGGCGGTAGCAGATCGAGCGCCACCACGGCGGAAAACAGCAGCAACCAGATCGCGCCCTCGAGTTTGATCACCGGCAAGCACAGGGCGAGGCCGATGCCGAGCAGCCATTGGCCGCGCTCGCGGAAAATCAGCCAGCGTGACCAGGCGAGCGTCGCCAAGCCCAAGGTGACCGCGAGCCACAGATCGGCATAACCGGCCAGTGCGACATGCGCGTCGATCAGCGGCAGCGAAACCAGCGCGTAGACGAGAGCGATTGCGAGGGGCGGTTTCAATCCCAATCCGCGCCAATAGCCGTACGCGGCGACTGCGAACGCAGCGAGCGCGCCGCACCAGGCGAGATCGACCAGCGGCTCGTTCCAGCCGCCCGCGCCGTTGGCAAACCAGATCTCGATCCAGGCCAGCAATTGCGGGTAGTTCCATGACCCCAGCGTGCGTACGCCGGAGTCCGGCTGAGTCAGCCATTGCAGCATCGGCACATAGCGGTCGGCGTGACCGAGCAGCATCCAACTCTTCGGTTTGACCGCCCATGCGGCCCACGCATCCCATGGGAAGATCGGCCGCAAGGAGGCTTCGTCGGCAAGCAGCAGAAGCCGCGCGACAATCAGCGCGAGCAACAGCCACCACAGCGTGCATGCCGCGCGCGGCACAGGCGGCGCCCGATCGGCGCTCGCAGCGACGAATACGTCCAATCCGATTCGCGCACGTGCTTGCAGACGCAACACGGTCGGGATCCAGACCAGGACGCCGAGTCCGATCAGCCACGGCGCCGCATCCGCCAGCGCATGTGCGGTATCCGCGCTCGCGCGCCAGCGCGCGCACGCCGCCGCGACAAACAGGCCGACGATCCAGCCGCTGCCGATCGACGCGGCCGTGCCACCGCAAAAAAGCCTGCGACCGTTGGCAAGCCACCAGATTCCGGCGCCTACGTACAGCGGCAGCAGCCACGTGGCGAGATACTCAATGCGCATGGCGATACCGGAAGGCAACCAGGCGACTGCTATCGAACCCATTGGCGAGCGCCGCGCCCGACGCCTTGACCCGTTGGCTGTGCGCCAGCAGCGTGCGGATAGCGGGATCGGATTGCCACGCGTCGCTATCGAGAAAGACGATCAGGCAATCGTCCGGCAGCGCGACGCCCAGCGGCACCGCCTGCACGAGTTCGCCGACGTTGAGCGGCAGCAAGTGCCAGACCAGGCGCAGCATTTCGAAACGCGAACCGGCATCCACTAGGATTCGCGTCGGCGCGGTCTTGCCGAGCAGCCGCGCCTTCAGTTCATCGGCCGCTTGTTCGATGTCGCTGTCGCCGACAATGCGTGCGCGCTGCGGCCACGCGACGCCCGCATACAACGTGCGCGTTGCCAGCAAGCGCTGCACGAGGCCGGCCTGCCAGCGCAGGTCGAGCGCGAGCCAGGCGAGCGCGGCGCAGGTGATCGTCACCAACAACAAACGTCGCCCACGCAGCCCGAGCAGCACGATCGCCCAACCAATTGCGACAACCGCCGCGAGCGCGGCGAACAACACGGCCGAACGTGAATGCGGCGCTTCTCCCTCACGCCCGAGCGCGTGCACGGAACGCTGGCTCCATGGCCACGCACTGAACCAATCGGTAGCAAGCGCGCCCAGATCGCCACGCCATGACGGCGGCCACAACTTGACGCCGACCACGTCGAACGGTTTGAAACCAAGCTCGGGCGGCACGTTCTGCGCAGTCGCGAACTCGGCGAAGCCCAGTTCGATAATCGTGCCACGCCACGTCGCGACCCGCGACAAATCGAAACTGGACACGCCCGCGCCCGGCCAGGGCAGCGCGATCGTTTGCACGTCGCCGGGATTTTCCGCGGTGCGAAAGAGCAGGGAGAGTTCCAGCGTGCGCGGAAAATGCTTGAAACGATAGCGCAGGATGGAAAAATCGGCGGCGGCCAGCTGCGCCGGCGCCGTGGATTGCAGGGCGGAGAAATCCTCACCCGCGGAGTCGACATGCAGATGCGAGCCGTGCGCGGCACCGGTGCCGAACACGGCGTGGAACTCATTGCCGTGGAATGCGCGTTCGGTGACGGGTGCAAGCGGACTCCGCCAGTCCGTCTGCGCGGCCCAAAACAGAAGCGCAAGCCAGCTCGCCAGCACCGCGACGACGAATATCGCGATGACACGCCACGCGCGCCTCATGCGGCGAGTTCGTCCAGGTGCGCGAGTTCGGCCGCGGTGAAACCAGCACGCAGGCGCGCATCGACATTGAATGGACCGCGCAGCGCGCCGTGCATGTAGGTTTCAAGCAACGACCGGAAGGTCGCTTGCGGTTCGATGCCCGCACGTGCGCAGCACCATGCAAACCAGCGCGAGCCGGCGGCGACATGCGCGACTTCCTCGCGCAGGATCGTTTCCAGGATCGTGACAGTCGCGCTGTCGCCGACGCTGCGCAAACGCCCGATCATGCCCGGGGTCACATCGAGACCACGCGCTTCGAGCACGCGCGGTACCAGCGCCATGCGCTCGAGGCAGGAATGCGCCGTTCGCGTCGCCATCTCCCAGAGTCCATCGTGCGCGTCGAAGTCACCGTAGGCGTGATCGAGTTCGGCCAGGCGCGCGTCGAGCAACGCGAAATGCCGCGCCTCGTCGGCGGCGACCTGCGCCCAATCACGGTAGTAATCGGCCGGCATGCCGCGAAAACGGTAGACCGCATCCCAGGCGAGATTGAGCGCGTTGAATTCGATGTGGGCGACCGCGTGAACGAGCGCCGCCCTGCCCTGCGCAGAGCCGAGCCCGCGCTGTGCCAATTGGCGCAACGGCACCAGCAACGGGCGCACGGGCCGACCGGGAATACCGATCGGGCTGGCCGCTCCTGCGCGTCCTGCGCTCGCGGCACTCGGGCATCCATGCCCATCGGCGCCTGCCGCATCGACCGCAGCCAGTTCGCCGTCCAGGATCGCCGCTGCGGTCGCCCGCGTCAGCGCGCACTTTGCGGCCGGCTCCGTGCACGCGAGGCAGCGCTCGGCCGCTTCGAACAGATTTGCCGCGGCGCCACTCGCCATGTCGTATCGCTCCCGGCCTCGCATGGGGCTGCATTATCCACGAGAGCGGGCAGCAAGGATGCGACAGGCGCAACGAACGGGCCGTCTGGAGGCAAATCGCGGGTGGGCGTGTGAAGGAAAGAGCGCAATCGATACCGAAGAAAACGCGGACGCGTCAGCCCGCGTGGCGTCGCTGCGACTTCGCATCATCCGAACGCGCGAATTCGAGATCGCGCAAGTACGTGGGTTCAACGCCGGTCACGTATTCGCCGGAGAAACATGACGTATCGAACTGCTGGAGATTCTCGTTGCCGTCCTTGACGGCCCAGATCAGATCGTCGAGATCCTGGTAGATGAGCCGGTCCGCGCCGAGGATCTGCTGGATTTCCTCGGTCGTGCGGCCATGCGCGATCAGTTCGGCGACGACCGGCATATCGATGCCGTAGATGTTCGGGTAGCGCACCGGCGGCGCGGCCGAGGCGAGATACACCTTCTTCGCGCCGGCCTCGCGCGCCATCTGGATGATCTGCTTCGAGGTGGTGCCGCGCACGATCGAATCGTCGACCAGCAGCACGTTCTTGTTGCGAAATTCGAGGCCGATCGGATTGAGCTTGCGGCGTACCGATTTCACGCGTTCGCTCTGCCCCGGCATGATGAAGGTGCGGCCGATGTAGCGGTTCTTGACGAAGCCTTCGCGCACCGGCACGCCGAGCGCCTGCGCGAGCGGGCCGGCGGCCGTGCGCGAAGTATCCGGGATCGGGATCACTGCGTCGATGTCGTGGTTCGGCATCAGGCGCCGGATTTTCTCGCCGAGCTTCTCGCCCATGCGCAAGCGTGCCTTGTAGACCGAAACGTCCTCCATCATCGAATCTGGTCGCGCCAGATACACATACTCGAAAATGCATGGCGCGTGCACAGCCAGCTCCGCGCACTGGCGCGCGAACAACTGGCCGTCAAGCGTCAGCAGCACCGCCTCGCCAGGCGCAACGTCGCGCAGCAGCTTGAAGCCGAGGATGTCGAGTGCAACCGATTCGGATGCGACCGCGTATTCCTTGCCGGCCGCGGTGTCGCGCTCGCCGAGCACGAGCGGGCGGATTCCGTTCGGATCGCGGAACGCGAGCACGCCATAACCGAGCAGCATCGACACCACCGCGTAGCCACCCACGCAGCGTGCGTGCGTACCGGCGACCGCCTTGAAGATGTTGTCCGGCGACAGCGTCCTGCGATCCTGGATCTGCAGTTCGCGCGCGAGCACGTTGAGCAGGACCTCGGAATCGGAATCGGTGTTGATGTGGCGGCGATCGTCCTCGAACACCTCGCGGCGCAGCTTTTCGGTGTTGATCAAGTTGCCGTTGTGCGCAAGCGCGATGCCGTACGGCGAATTCACATACAGCGGCTGCGCCTCGGCCGAGCCTTCGGAACCCGCGGTCGGATAGCGGCAATGGCCGATGCCGACGCTGCCACGCAAGCCCAGCATGCTGTCGCGGTCGAACACATCGCGCACGAGGCCACCACCTTTGTGCAAGCACAGGCGATTGCCGTCGATGGTCGCGATGCCGGCGGCA
The DNA here is from genome assembly GCA_003142815.1 of Rhodanobacteraceae bacterium. Taxonomy (GTDB): domain Bacteria; phylum Pseudomonadota; class Gammaproteobacteria; order Xanthomonadales; family Rhodanobacteraceae; genus Dokdonella_A. The sequence continues at coordinate 65,650 of PLNP01000045.1, read as the reverse complement.
TCCTGACCCCGATGCTGCAGAACGGTGAGCCCGTCGTAAAGTGCCGAAGCGACTTCCGATTTGCCGACGATGCCGATGATTCCGCACATGATGGGTCACTTCAGCTGGACGAGGAATGGATGGGGCGTGACACGTGTTTCCCGGTTTCGACCGCGGGCGTTGGCGGTTTCGGAGCCGACATTGGCAGCAGCGGCTTGATTAGCGCATCGGTCGGTTCGAAGTACCGCGCGACCTCTGTCGGCAGGCGCTCGCCGAGCCAGTGCGCACCTTGTTCAAATCCCGGCAACAACTGCGACTGGCCCCACCACGGATCACGCCGAGCCGGGGTAAAACCAAGCAGGAACACGACCAATACCACCAGCGCGGCCCCGCGCACTAACCCAAACACCATGCCGAGCAGACGATCGGTGCCGGACAGGCCGCTGCCTTCGATCAGCTTGCGCATCAGGAACGCGACGATTGCACCGGCCATCAATACCGCAATGAAACACACCGCGTACGCCAGCAGAACGCGCACCGACGGGGTCGATATGCTGGCGGAAAAATAATCCGCAAGAGCCGGCCCGAACACCCAGGCAACCCAGAATGCGCACGCCCAGCAAGCCAGCGCCAGCACTTCGCCGATGAAGCCGCGCCACAGGCCCATCAGCACCGACAGGCCCAGCACCGCGAGTATCGTGTAGTCAGCCCAGTTCATTGAGAGCCGGGATTCGGGATTCGGGATCGAATCGAACCGCTTGCACGATGGCATTCATCCCGAATCCCGAAATCCCGAATCCCGCCTCACTATTGCTGTGCAACGATGATGCCGTCGAGCTTGAGCTTTTCCTTGATGCCCGCGCGCAGCTTGTCGGCCGCGCCGCGATCCACCTCGGGGCCGGCGCGCACGCGCCATAAGGTTGAGCCGTTCGTGTCGAGCTTGTCGACGAACGCGGCGAAGCCCGCGTTCTTCAGGCGATCGCGCAATTTGTTCGCGTCTTCCGCCGTTTTCAGCGCTCCGAGCTGCACCGCCCAGCCGCCAGCGCGATTTGCCGGCAACGCCGTCACCGGGGCGTCGGCCTTGGCATCGACCGCCAGTTGCACGACGCTGCCCGGCACGGCCGGCTTGACCTGTTTGATACGCAAGCGTGCCGCCTCGGCCGCCGCGCGATCCTCGAACGGACCCACACGCACACGCTCGACGTGCTTGCCTTGATATTCGCTCGCTTCCGCAAATGCCGGGAATCCGCCTTTCTTCAAGGTCGCAACGAGATCATCGGCATGCTTGATGGCGGCATAGACGCCAAGATGCACGAAGAAACGTCCGTTCGCGGCCTGTCCCGGCGTCGCGGGTGTCGCCGCAGCCGGCGCAGGTATGGGTTTCGATGGTGTGCTGGGCGCCGGCTTCGGCACCGACGCGGTTGTCGTGGCGTTCGCGAGCGGAGCCGTCGTCGCGACGGGCGCGGCTGTCGGCGCGGCCGCTGGCGCAGTCGTCGTATCGACTGTCGCGATGGTATCGCCGCTGGGCGCGGGCGCCGGCGCGGTCGGGCGCTGCGCGGCGGCATCGACCGGCAATACGCGCTGCTGGAATTCGCGGTCGGGCGCCGGCGGAATCGTCAGGCTGGAGGTCTCCATCTCCGCGGATTTCTTTGGCGCGGAACCCGACATGATCATCGGCACCACGATCACAGCCAACGCGATCAACACGGCGGCGCCGAGCAAGCGCTGTTTCAACGACAAATCCATAGCAAGCACAGGTCGGGAAGACTGCCGTGATTATACGCGTCCGCCACGGTGTATCGACGTCATGCGACGCCTAACCGATGTTCGTGCGCGAACCCGAGCGCGGCCGCGGCGACAAAGAACGAACCGAACGCGATCACGCGATCGCCGGGCTGCGCACGCGCGAATGCGACGGCGAGGGCAGCGGCGACATTCGCCTCGCTCGCGTGCACCGCACTCGCACCGAGCGTCGCCTCGACCACGGCGCGCAACGATCGGGCGTCGAGTCCACGCGGCGAATCCTGGTCGAGGCCGGCCAGAAACCACGCGTCGATTTCGGCCGCGAGCGCGCCGACGACGCCGCGCACGTCCTTGTCGCCGAGCGCGCCGAACACCGCGAGCGTGTGCTCGCTCGCGCGCGAGCCACGCAGCCAGGTGGCGAGCATGTTCGCCGCCTGCGGGTTGTGGGCGACATCGATGACCAATTCCGGATCACCGCCAAAACGTTGCAGCCGCGCCGCGATGCGTGCGCTTGCAACGCCCTCGCCTATCGCGCGCGGATTCCAGCCCAGCCGGCCGCGCAACGCGTACAGCGCCGCAATCGCGGCAGCGGCGTTGTCGATCTGGCACGGCGCGGCCAGAGTGGGCTCGGGCAGCATCACGCTTGGAGGAGAATCGGGATAGGTGCCGTCATCGCATGCTTCGGGCCACCCCGACCAGCGCCAGGCATCGACTTGCGCATCGACTCGAAAATCATGACCGGCAATGCGCAGATCCGCACCGATGCGCCCTGCGTGTTCGATCAACGCCTGCGGCGGATCACTCTCACCGACGATGGCAGGCCGGCCGCGGCGGAAAATCCCCGCTTTCTCGCGGCCTATGCTTTCGCGGTCGTTGCCGAGCCAATCCTGATGATCGAGATCGACCGTGGTCACAATCGCGGCGTCCGCGTCAATCAGGTTGACCGCGTCGAGACGTCCGCCAAGACCGACTTCGAGCAGTGCAACGTCGAGCGCGCTCGCCGCAAATATCAACAATGCCGCCAGCGTTCCGTACTCGAAATAGGTCAGCGCGATCTCGCCACGCGCGACCTCGATGCGGCCGAACGCATCGATCAATGCGACATCGTCGGCATCGCGGCCGGCGACGCGCACGCGCTCGTTGTAGTGCAACAGATGGGGCGACGTGTACGCGCCGACACGCTTGCCGGCCGCGCCCAGCATCGCTTCGAGGAACGCGACCGTCGAACCCTTGCCGTTGGTACCGCCGATCGTGATCACAACCGGCGCCGGCGCAGGCGCGCCGAGACGTGTCCAGACCTCGCGCACGCGATCGAGGCCGAGTGCGATGGCACGCGGGTGGACGCGTTGCTGGTGGTCGAGCCAGTCGGCGAGTGTGGCGGGGAACATTTGAGGGCTGAGGCTGAGGCTGAGGCTGAGGCTGAGGCTGAGGCTGAGGCTGAGGGCTGAGGGCTGGCGAAAGCTTCACCTGTTCGTCGTCCCGGCGAAGACTCTGGGTCCCGGCTCGGGCGAAGCTCGGCCTGTCCTGAGCTTGTCGAAGGGCCGGGACGACGAGCAGATATTTCTTTTCTCGATCCCGCCCTACCTCATCAATATCCGGCGCGGCTTCAGCGGCAACTTGCCGCGCCAGTACTCGATCAATACGAAGCCGATCGCCATGCCGCCGAGATGTGCGAAATGCGCGACACCGGCTTCGGTCCCCGTGACGCCGAGAAAAAGTTCGATCGCGCCGTAGCCGGCCACGAACAACCACGCCGGCATCGGGATCGGCGGAAACAACAACATGATGCGCTGGTGCGGATACATCATGCCGTAGGCGAGCAACAGGCCGAAAATGCCGCCGGATGCGCCGAGTGTCGGATAGAAGCCGCCGGTAAAAAAATGCATGACCGCCAGCTGCGTCAGTGCCGCGCCGATCACGCACACGAAGTAGTAGATCGCGAACGGCCGCGCACCCAATGTGTGTTCGATCGCACCGCCGAACATCCACAACGCGAACATGTTGAACGCGATGTGGGTAAGGCTTTCCGGATCATGCAGAAACCCGTACGTCACCAGCTGCCACGGCTCGAAACCCGGCACGTCGGCGAACTGCGAGGGGCCGAGCGGCCAGAGCGCGAAATGCGCGATCAGCAATGTGCCGGTCAATTTTTCCAGCAAATAAATCGCGATGTTGGCGAACAACAAAGCGCGCGTAACCGGAGGAAGATCGATATGCATGGGCGTCCCGGTGAAGGCGCGGCGCGCGTTAAGTGCGCGACAGCGCCGGCATGAACGCGCAGGATGCGGCCAGCGGCGATCCGATTCAATACTCCCGCGGTGCGCGACATGCTTTTGTAGGAGTGACTTCGGTCACGATGTTTTTGCGAAGAGCGGATAGGACGCAGACCGCAGGAAAATTCAGCGCGTCCGCGACGACCGGGCCATGCTGCGCCATATCGCTTGCGGCGGAATGTCCGGCGGTCCCCACAGCAAGTCATCGACATCGCGCTCCCAGCCGTGCCGGGCGAGGTCGACGCGGCCGTTTCGGCTCAAGACGCCCTCCGCGGCGAGCCTGCGCACCTGTTCGCGAAACGCGCGACTACCCGGCGCAAACGCGATGCGGCCATCGGCGCGCAGGACGCGATGCCAGGGTAGCTCCACGCCGGGCGGCGTTTCGCGCAACACCCGACCGACCATGCGTGCGCGCCGTGGCAGGCCCGCACGCGCCGCGATTTCTCCATAACTGGCTACCCTGCCCCACGGAATCGCCGCGATCGTGCGACAAATCGCGGCGTGATCGGGCCGGATGGCGGAGGGGACTGGCTTCATCGGCGCTGCACGCATAGGCTGCTAGGATACGAGCGGACCCGAGCTGGAGGAACACCAGTGCAGAGCTTCGAACAGATCCGCTCCCACGTCGGTGCCCGTCACACCTTGGGCACCAATGATCCCTATTTGATCAGTTTCGACCTGAGCGTCGCGGAGGGTCGCCATCAGGGTCTTTATCTCGCCGAGATGGATGACGAGGACGGCGCCAAATACCTGCGCATCTCGACACCGATCGGGCCGTACACCGGCATGGATGGCATGCGCTGCCTGCGCTTCAACTGGGAACAGCGTACCGGCTATCTGGCGGTGAGCGACCTTGAAGGCTCGCCTTATCTGCACCTATGCGAGAACCGCCCGTACGGACTGCTCTCGGAACGTGAAATCGACCGCGTGATCGCGGAATTGGGCGCGCTCGGCGACCGCATGGAACGCGCCATTTCAAGCGGCGGCGATACGTTCTGACGCGCTTTTTGCCGCGCGGCCGCTTATTGCGCCCAGCCGAACATCCGCGCCGCTTCGACCAGTAGCCAGGCGATGCCGCCGGTCACTGGCAGGGTCAGTATCCAGGCCCAGACCATGCGCTCGACGATCGTCCAGCGGATCGCGTTCACGCGCTTGGCGACACCGACCCCGAGAATGGCCGCCGAGATGTTATGCGTCGTCGAGACCGGAATGCCGAAATGCGATGCGGTCAAAATAACCGCCGCGGACGCGGTCTCGGCCGCAAAGCCGTTGATCGGATGCAACTTCACCAGCTTGAGGCCGAGCGTCTTGATGATGCGCCAGCCGCCCACCGCGGTACCGGCCGCCATGATCAACGCGCACAGCACCTTGATCCAGATCGCGATTTCGAACTGATGGTTCGCGTCCTCGTCGACGCGCAGGAAATGCAGCCACCATGGGATGTGCTCGAGCGCACCCGACGCGGTCGCGCCGGCCAGCGCCAACGCGATGATGCCCATGGTTTTCTGCGCGTCGTTGAGCCCGTGCGCGAGACCCATGGCGCTGGCTGAAACGAGCTGCGCCTTGCCGAAGAATGCATTCGCGAAACGGGTACGGCCGAATTTCTGCAATGGTCCGGTGATCGAACCGAGAAATTCAAACAACGAGAACAGCAAGCCCATCAACAGCAGGCCGATGATGAAGCCGGCGACTGGCGACGTGACCATCGGCAACACGACTTTCGGCAGCACGCCTTTTTCGCCCCACCAATGCAGGCCGCCCTGCGCCCAGATGATCGCGCCCCAGTTGTTATCGGCAGCGCCCAGCGCGGCGCCGCACAGGCCACCAACGAGCGCATGTGACGAACTCGACGGCAGGCCCCACCACCAGGTGATCAGGTTCCAGACGATCGCGCCGACCAACGCGCAGATCAGCACCACCGGCGTCACCGTGACCACGTTGCTGTCGATCAGCCCTGTCGCGATCGTTTGCGCGACCGCGGTGCCTGCAAGTGCGCCGATCAGATTCGTCGATGCGGCCAGCATCACCGCCTGACCCGGTGTCATCACCTTGGTCGCAACCACAGTCGCGATCGAATTGGCGGTGTCGTGAAAGCCGTTGATGTATTCGAACGCCAGCGCGATCACCACGACCAGCAGCACCAGGGTCAGTTCCATCGACGATCCTTGTTGCGCTGCGCGCTTTGCGGTCAGGAGTTCTTGAGGACGATGTGATAGACCACGTTGCCGGCATCGCGGCAGCGATCGATCGCTTTTTCGAGCAGCTCGAAAAGATCCTTCAGCAGAAGGATGAGGATCGGTTCATGGCGACCGCTGTAGAGATCGCGATACGACTCGATCATCAGGCGGTCCGCCTCGCTCTCGATGGCCTGCAGGCGATCGTTGAGCGACTTCATCGTTTCCAGGTTCATGCCGCGGCGCAGCTGGCCGACCATTTGTGCGATGACCTCACCGGCTTTTTCGAGCAACGCGGCGCGCGAGGGGAAATCGATATCGACGAGTCGGTCGGCGGCGAGCGAATAGCGTTCGGCGAATTTCGAGATCGCCTTGGTGATCTTGTTGAGCGCGGCCGACAGCGCCTCGATGTCCTCGCGGTCGAGTGCCGTCACGAAGGTGTTGACCAGTTCCTGGCTGATCTGGGCGGTCAGTACCTTTTCGCGCTTGCGCGCGAGCAGGAATTCGTCCAGCGAGGGCCCGAGCGGTCGCGTGCGGAACATGCGCACCAACGCGGCCGCCGATTCGCGCGCGGCATCTGCGCTCGCTTCGAGGAGTCCGTAGAATTTGTCGCCCTTGCCGAAGATCGTCTGCAACGAGAACATGATCGCGCCTGTCGTCGACCGTCCATGCGGACGATTGCGGGAGCCCCCGCGGTAGACGGGGTCCAAAACCGCGCCCATGGTACAGCAGCATGCAAGCGGCGCGGGAGCGCACGACGATCGCCCGGTCGTCGCGATTGCGGATTGGCCCGAGCACGTTGCTACACTCCAGTTTGAAACTGTCTGGTAACCGTTGCGGATGCTGATCGAACTCACCCTCGTCATCGTGCTCGCGTTGTGCAATGGCTTTTTCGCACTCAGCGAAATGGCGTTGATGACGGCGCGCCACAGCCGCCTGAAACAGCTCGCCCGCGAAAGCCGGCGCGCACAGATCGCGCTCGCCCTGGTGCAGCAACCGGAAAGCTTCCTGGCCACCGTGCAGGTGTTCATCACCCTGCTGCAGATCAGCGCTGGCGCGGCCCTCGGCGCCAGCATGGGCGACCGCATCGGCACCGCCCTCGGTGCACTCGGCGTTCCGATACTCGATCACTACCGTGTCGCCATTGGCGTGGCGCTCAGCGTGGCCGCGATCACCTTCTTCAACATGCTGCTCGGCGAGCTCGCGCCCAAGCGCATGGCTCTGGTCGATCCGGAGAAATTCGCGGTCGCGGTCGCCGTGCCGATGCGCTTCATGACCTGGCTGGCGATGCCGTTCGCGTTCGTACTGATCGGGCTGACCCGCGTCTTGCTGCGTCTGCTGCGCATGGACACGGTCAGCCGCAAACATGTCAGCGAGGAGGAAATCCGCCTGCTGGTCGCCGAAGGCGCGGACCAGGGCGTAATCGATTCCGACGAACGCAACATGGTCAATCGCGTGCTGCGCCTCGGCGACCGCAGCGTCGACAGCGTGATGACCCCTCGTATGCGCATCGCGTGGCTGGACGCGGCGGCTTCGATCGACGACAACCTTGCCGTCATGCGCGAGACACCCTATTCAAGCTATCCGGTCTACCGTGGTGGCGAGCAGGAAATTCTAGGTGTGCTCGAGGTCAAGCGCGTGATCGGTCGCATCGCACACGGCGCGCAGACCGATCTGTTCGGCGCGCTCGGCAAACCGCTGTACGTGCCCGCAACCGCGCGTGCGCTCGACCTGCTGGAAGAGTTTCGCGACGCTGAAACACCGCTGGCCCTGGTGGTCGACGAATACGGCGATATCGAGGGCGTGGTCACCCTGAACGACCTGCTGTCGGCGGTCGTCGGCAAGACCGCAACACCGCTTGCCGAAGCGCGCCAGGACCCGATCGTGCAACGCGACGACGGCAGCTGGCTGGTCGACGGCAGTGTCAGCACGGACGACCTGCGCGAATTACTCGGCCAGGTCGAATTGCCGAACGAGGATGACTACGACTTCCGCACCGCGGCCGGCATGGTCGTCGCGCATTTCGGGCGCATTCCGCAAGCCGGCGAGCATTTCAACTGGAACGGTTTCCGCTTCGAGGTCGTCGATCTCGATGGTGCCCGGATCGACAAGTTGCTGATTGCGAGGACTGACGGCTGAGAGCTGAGGGGTGAGTGAGGGCTGGGGGCGGCCGAAAGTTTCACCCATCCGTCGTCCCGGCGAAAAGCCGGGACCCAGTGCCTGTTATGCCCGAGCGAAGACGCTGGATCCCGGCTCGGGCGAAGCCCGGCCTGTCCTTAGGTTGTCGAAGGGCCGGGATGACGAGCATGTATTCTTTTCCCAATTCCCGATTTCAGCCATCCCTGCGCGCGAGGCGCGCCATCCGCGTCGCATCGGCAAGAATTCCGCGCAGCACGCGCAGCTCGCGCCGATCCGGCTCCGCGCGCAGGAAGAATCGACGCAGGCGCTGCAGGATCGTGTGCGGCGAGCGGCCCTTGTGGAATTCGATTTCATCCAGGGTCTGCGCGAGATGCTCGAAGAACCCTTCCATCTCCAGCGCGCTCGCAGGCGGATCAACGCGCCCCAACGTGGCGGGCACGGTGCTGCCGGCGAGATGCGCCACACGCAGCTCGTACGCGATGACCTGTACCGCCTGGGAAAGATTCAGCGATGAATAGGTCGGGTCGCTCGGGATCGTGATCGCCGCATGGCAGTGCTTGATCTCGTCGTTTTCGAGGCCAACGCGCTCGTTGCCGAACAACACGGCGACTTCGTTGCCCACGCTGGCGGCGGCAAGCATGCGCTGTGCGGCGTCGCGCGGACTGAGTTCCTCAAACGTAACGCCGCGCCGGCGTGCGGTTGCGCCGAGCACGAGTCGACAATCCGCGATCGCCGCGGGCAGATCGGCACTGATCACGGCCGCATCGAGCACGGCGTCGGCGCCGGCGGCGAGCGCGTACGCTTCCGGATGCGGAAACGCATGCGGCGCGACCAGCGCGAGGCGGGTCATGCCCATGGTACGGATCGCGCGCGCGGCCGAACCGATGTTGCCAGGATGCGAGGTATGCACCAGCACGAAGCGGATGCGGGCGAGCGCATTGGCCGTGGAATCGCTCGTTTCACCCTTTACTGCGTCATTCATCGGAGCCGCTCCGCAGGTCCCAAGTTTGGTTGGCGCGCGGCAATCTGCTAACCTGCGCGCCGTTTGCGCGATCGTCATCCCGCGCGTTGTTCTTTCTCAGTCTGCCCAGCGGAACCAGCATGAGACCTGCCGTCAACGTGGCGGTGCGCGCCGCGCGCGCCGCCGGCCAGATCATCCTGCGTTACATGAATCGCCTGGACAGTCTCGAGGTGATCGAGAAGCAGCGCCACGACTACGTGTCCGAAGTGGACCGGCTCGCGGAGGCGGAAATCATACGCGAACTCAAACGCGCGTTTCCGCGCGACGCGTTGCTCGCCGAGGAATCCGGTGCGTCCGGCAAATCGCGCAATGTCTGGGTCATCGACCCGCTCGACGGCACCCACAATTACCTGCGGGGCTTCCCGCATTTCGCGGTCTCGATCGGCCTGCTCGAAAACGGCGAGCCGACGCTCGGCGTCGTCTACGACCCGCTGCGCGATGAGCTTTTCACCGCCGACAAGGGCAATGGCGCGTATCTCAACGACCGGCGCATCCGCGTTGGCAAACGCGATGGCCTCGCCGGCGCGTTGCTGGCAACCGGTTTCCCATTTCGCCAGCGCCGCCATCTCGAAGCGCAGCTCGGCATGACCCGCGCGTTGCTCGCCGAGGCCGAGGATATCCGCCGCACCGGCTCGGCCGCACTGGACATTGCCTACGTCGCCGCCGGGCGCCTCGATGGGTTCTACGAGATCGGTCTGAAACCCTGGGACATGGCCGCCGCCTGCGTGCTGGTGCGCGAAGCGGGCGGATGCTACTGCGACTTCTCCGGTCGCGACGGCTTGCCGGAAAGCGGCAACCTGATCGCCGGCAACGTGAATGTGGTCAAGGCGATGGTCGCGGCGATCGGTCCGGAACTGACGCCCGCGCTGACGCGCTGAGGATTGCCGCCCGCCCGGGTCGCGCTTGCAGCGCTCTTACAAAAGCACGCGCGCCTGCCAGCGGCACAGCTGCGGCAGCTCCGCATTGTAAGAGCGGCGTAGCCGCGACCATAGCGGTCAAACCCTTGCGCGCAATAATCAAGTCGCGGCTCGCCGGAGAGGAATCCCCAAAGAAAAAGCCCGGCATGCGCCGGGCTTTTTCGTCTTGCTTATCGCGAACCGTTCTTACTGACCCGGATTCTCGACCTTCATCTCGGTGCGGCGATTGCGCGCACGGCCTTCCTTCGTCGCGTTGGTATCGATCGGCTGGCTCTCGCCGAAGCCCTTGACCGCGGTGATGCGGCTGGTGTCGATACCGTGGGCGATCAAGTAGTCGTTCACGATCTGCGCACGACGCTCGGACAGCTTCTGGTTGTACGCGTCGGTACCGATCGAGTCGGTATGGCCGTCGAGTTCAACCTTGATGTCCGGATAACGCTTCAGCGCGTCGATAGCCTGGTCGAGGATCGCAACGGAGTCGGACGTCGGGACCTGCAGGGACGGCTCGATGTTGTGCTCACCCCTCTTCGGACGGTCGAACTTGAAGTTCACGCCGCGCAGGTCGATAACGACCTTCTGCGGGCAACCGTCAGGACCGACGATCGTGCCGGCCGCTGTATTCGGGCACTTGTCGTCGCAATCGTTGACGCCGTCATGGTCGCTGTCCATCGTGTGGCAATCAGCCGCCGGCGGCACGGTCTCTGTGGTTGTGGTTGCCACAGTCGCTTCGGCATGACCGAAACTGTAGACCAAGCCGACGCTGACGATGCCGTCGGTGTAACCGCTATGATGCGGAATGGCGTAGCCGAGCGCATCCGAAAGGTTACCCTGCGTATTGTTGTCGCGATCGTAACGTGCGGCGATTTCACCACGCAGCGCGAGGCGATCGGACATATTGTACTGGATGCCGCCGCCGAGGGTCGCCATCGGATCCCAGCCATTCTCGTTAAAACCCTGCGCCTTCAGCAGGAAGCCCGAGTAGGCAGCATGACGCAACGCGCCAACGCCGGCCATGATGTATGGACGCCACTGCGAGCCTTCGTCGCCGAAGAACCAGCGACCACTCACGCCGAGGCCGACGCTTTCCCACTGGTGGCTAGTGCCGCGGCCATAGAACGGATCATTGCGCCAGGAGTTGCTCTTGAAGTCAGCGTTGTTGATCGTGTACTCGAAATCGACAGCGAGGTGCGGGTTGACCCACACGCCGACGCCGATGCCACCCCAAACGGACGTGTCCGTCGTGCGGCTGCTGTCGGGGATATTCGCACCGATGCGCGGAGCGATGTACCAATTACCGAAATCCTGCGCGGACGCTGCGGCACTGCCGCCGACGAGCGCCAGGGCGATGAGCGCACTTAGGGCATTACGTTTCATTTTAGAGTCTCCTCTCTACGTTTTGGTTTTTCTAATGCGCCCGCCCAACCTTCGCAGGACGCCACACTTTTCCCAGTCTACGCCGAAATGACGCCGAGGAAACGTGCGCTTAACATTTTATCATGGGCTAAGGACTGCGGCGGGAGTTTAACGATATCCTCGCCGGACAACCATACCATGTAAAGATGCCGTTAAGGAACGGCTCAGTCAGCGCGTAAACCAGTCCATGAACCGATGGATCGGCAGGGCATCGAGGGCGGCTGTATCCCGACTCGCCTCCACGATCCGCTGCACCCGCCCTGCCGGCAAATGTCCGGACAAGGCCGCTTCGAATTTGCGCAGCAGCACAGGAATACCCTCGGCGCGGCGTTTGCGGTGACCGATCGGATAGTCGATCGAGACCTTGTCGGTCGCGCTGCCGTCCTTGAAGAACACCTGCACCGAATTGCCGATGTAGCGTTTGTCCGGGTCGAAGTAGTCCTTGGTGAACTGCGGATTCTCCTTGACCTCCATCTTCGCGCGCAGTGCGTCGATGCGCGGGTCGGCCGCGACGGCATCGGCATAATCGTCCGCGGTCAGGCGGCCGAAGATCAGCGGCACTGCGACCATGTACTGGATGCAGTGATCGCGATCGGCGTAGTTCGCCAGCGGACCGGTCTTGTCGATGATGCGCGCGCCGGCTTCCTGCGTCTCGATCACGATCCTGTCGATCTGGTCGAGCTTGCCGGCAACGTCAGGATGCAGCCGCATCGCGCACTCGACCGCGGTCTGCGCATGGAATTCGGCCGGATAGCTGATCTTGAAGAGGACATTTTCCATCACGTAGCTGCCGAACGGGCGTTCGAACTCGAACGGCTTGCCCTTGAACGCGACATCGTAGAAACCCCAGGTTTTCGCCGACAGCGCGGACGGGTATCCGACGCAGCCCTTGACCGCGTTCAGCGCGTGCGTGACCGCACGACGGCACGCGTCACCCGCAGCCCAGCTCTTGCGCGGACCGGTGTTCGGCGCGTGGCGATAAGTGCGCAGCGCGCCGTTGTCGATCCAGCTGTGCGAAACCGCATTGACGATCTCGTCCTTGCCGCCGCCGAGCATCTGCGTCGCGACCGCAGTCGACGCGAGCTGGACCAGGATCACGTGGTCCAGGCCGACTCGATTGAACGAGTTCTTCAGCGCGTAGCAACCCTGGATCTCGTGCGCCTTGATCGCGTAGCCGAGCACGTCGCGCACGGTCAGCGGCTTGCCGCCTTCGCGTTCGGCCTTGCGCGAAAGATAGTCGGCTACGCTAAGGATCGCGCCGAGGTTGTCGGACGGATGACCCCATTCCGCGGCGAGCCAGGTGTCGTTGAAATCGAGCCAGCGCACCTGCACACCGATGTTGTAGGCCGCCTGCGCCGGATCCAGTTCCCAGCTCGTGCCCGGCACACGCGCGCCGCCCGGCAGCACTGCGCCCGGCACCAGGGGGCCAAGATGCCTCACGCAGTCCGGAAATTTCATGGCCAGCATCGCGCACGCGAGCGAATCGAGCAACATGTAGCGCGCGGTGTCGTAGGCTTCCGTCGACTGGATCGTGTAGTCGGCGACGTAGTTGGCGATGTCGACCATCGGCTGGTCGGGGCGCGGCCGCACGGCCGAACGGATATCGTGCTGGGACATGATTCTCTCTGGCTTGAAGAAAGAAGCGCAGACCGTCTCCGGAATCCCGATGCTCGTCATTCCGGCGGCCTTCAACAGCCGAAGGGCTGCTCAAGCCGGAATCCAGTTTTTCGTGCGCCCGGCGGGTCGAGACACTGGATCCCGGCTTTCGCCGGGATGACGGCCACGGAGGATCCGAAGCCGTGGCGGAGGGCGCGCATTGTGCCAGATGGCGCCCGCAAGCGCGCCCTGACGAAAGGTGGCGCATCCCCGCCCTTGCCGCGGCGCGCACATCCGGGCATCTTCATACGCTCGTCTGAATCGGGACTGCCACGTGCGCTATCCGAATCTGTTCGCCCCGCTCGACCTCGGCTTTGTCACCTTGCCGAACCGCGTGCTGATGGGCTCGATGCACACTGGCCTCGAGGACCACGCGCGCGACTACGACAAGCTCGCCGCGTACTTCGCCGAACGCGCGCGCGGCGGCGTCGGCCTGATGGTCACCGGCGGCATCGCGCCGAGCATCGAGGGCTGGCTGACACCATTCGGGGGGCGCCTGTCGATGCCGTGGCAGGTGGCGCGCCATCGCAAGGTCACCCGCGCGGTACACGCCGAGGGTGGGCGCATCTGCATGCAGATCCTGCACGCGGGGCGCTACGCGTATCAGCCGCTGTCGGTGGCGCCATCGCGGATCAAGTCGCCGATCACGCCGTTCACGCCGCACGCGCTGTCGGCGCGCGGCATCAAACGCACGATCGCCGACTTCGTAAATTGCGCGCGCAAGGCGCAAGACGCCGGCTACGACGGCGTCGAAGTCATGGGCTCGGAAGGCTACCTGATCAACGAATTCCTGAGCGAGCGCACGAACCGCCGCGACGACGATTGGGGCGGCTCGCTCGACAACCGCCAGCGTTTCCCGATCGAAATCGTCAAGCGCACGCGCGCCGCGGTCGGCCGCAACTTCATCATCATCTATCGCCTGTCGATGCTTGATCTTGTCGAAAACGGCCAGAGCTGGGACGAGATCGTCACGCTCGCGAAGAAGATCGAAACGGCCGGCGCGACCCTGATCAACACCGGCATCGGCTGGCACGAGGCGCGTATCCCGACGATCGTAACCAGCGTGCCGCGCGCGGCGTTCTCCTGGGTCACGCGGCGCATGAAGGCCGAGGTGCGCATCCCGCTGATTACGACGAACCGGATCAACATGCCGGGCGTCGCCGAACGGATTCTCAGCGCAGGTGATGCCGACATGGTCTCGATGGCGCGTCCGCTGCTGGCCGATCCGCATTGGGTCACGAAGGCGCGCGAGGACCGTGCCGCCGACATCAACACCTGCATTGCCTGCAACCAAGCCTGCCTCGATCACGTGTTCGAGAACAAGCGCGCGAGTTGCCTGGTCAATCCCCGTGCCTGCTTCGAAACCGAACTCGTGATTCGCCCCGCGGCGACGAGGAAGCGCATTGCGGTCGTCGGCTCGGGGCCGGCCGGCCTCGCCTGCGCGACGACCCTCGCCGAACGCGGCCACGCGGTCACGTTGTTCGAGCAGGCCGGCGAGATCGGCGGCCAGTTCAACATGGCCAAGCGCATACCGGGCAAGGAGGAGTTCCACGAGACGCTGCGCTATTTCGCGCGGCGCATCGAACAGACCGGCATCGAGCTGCGTCTATCCACCGTCGCGACGCCCGCGTTGTTGCAGGAAGGTCGATTCGATGAGGTCGTGTTCGCGACCGGCGTGAATCCGCGCGCGGTGACGATTCCCGGCGGCAATCGGCCGAACGTGCTGAGCTATGCCGATGTGCTCGCCGGCAACGCGCCGGTCGGCGCAAGAGTCGCGATCATCGGTGCCGGCGGCATCGGCTTCGACGTCGCCGAATTCCTCGTGGAAAACGCGCCCTCCCCGACCACCGACATCGCGCGCTGGACGCATGAATGGGGCGTCGACATGACACTCGCCGCACGCGCTGGTCTGGTCAAGCCTGCGCCGGAAGCGCCGGAGCGTCGGGTCTGGCTGCTGCAGCGCACGTCGGGAAAACCGGGCAAGCGCCTCAACAAGACAACCGGCTGGGTGCATCGATCCACGCTCGCCGCCAAGCGCGTCAAGATGCTCGGCGATGTCAGCTACGAACGCATCGACGATGATGGCTTCCACATCCGCATCGGCGACGAGGCGCAGACACTGCCGATCGACACGATCGTGATCTGCGCCGGCCAGGAACCGAACCGCGCGCTGCATGCGGAGTTCGGCGCCGCGATCCCGACGCATCTGATCGGCGGCGCCGATGTCGCCACCGAGCTCGACGCGAAGCGCGCGATCGACCAAGGCACACGGCTCGCCGCGAGGTTGTGATGCGCCGATGCGTGAAACGCCGCAGTCGAGAATCGCCGCGGCCACGTCTTGATTGAGCGCGGCCGCGGCACCAGATCGGTGCGGCATGCCCACTCCTCCGGATATCTCCATGAAACTCTACTACACACCTGGCGCCTGTTCACTCGCCGACCATATCGTTCTGGAATGGATCGGCAAGCCGTATGAAGCGAAGAGGGTCAGTGGCGAGGAACGCGCGACGCCGGAGTTTAGGAAGCTCAATCCGTCCGGCGCGGTACCGGTGTTCGAACAGGACGGCTGGGTGCTAACCCAGAACGCGGCAATCCTGAACTACCTCGCCGATACACACCCGGAAGCGAAGCTCGGCGGCGACGGCACGCCGAAGGGGCGCGCCGAAGTGAACCGCTGGCTGGCATTCGTCAACGCGGACGTGCACCCGACCTTCAAGCCGTTCTTCGGCGCGACCGGCTATCTCGAGGATGCGGTCATCATCGAGAAAACCAAGGAACACGCAAAGAGCACATTGCGCACGCTGTTCGCGCGCGCCGATGCGCAGCTTGCCGGCCGCGACTGGCTGGCCGGCTCGCGCTCGATCTCCGATCCCTACCTCTTTGTCGTGCTGCGCTGGGCGAAGGGACTCGGTATCGACCTCACCGGTTTCGACCATCTCGCAAGATTCTTCGCGCGCATGGAAGGCGATCCGGCGGTGAAGAAGGTGCTCAAGGACGAAGAGCTCGCTTGAGCGCTGACGACCCCGGCCGAGGCCGTCTGTCAGCAGCCCGGCGCTCCCGCCACGCCCGCGAGCATGTGCAGATACATCGGCGGAAACTGTGTGATCGGCCCGGTCAAGCTCGCAGTGGCGCTGTGGCAATCGAGGAAGGTGATCGATAATGAACCCCACGGTACGACGGTCGAAGGAACAGGCTGATCCGTGGTGGGACCAGCCGGGGTGTACATGTTCAAGATGATGGCGGTGCCGGGGAAAATCGTCGTCGGGCCCACATCGGAGACAAGCCACAACGGGCTACCCATTACCGGACCGTACGGTTGGCCGGCGACGGTGTATGCAGCCGTGTTCACGCCGATGTAAGTAATGACCAAACCCGCGCCAGCGGGCAGGATCGTGAAGCCGCCGAACCCGTCGTCCCAGAATCCGGCCATCGCAGCGGGAGCGATCGCGGTGAGCGCGGAGACATAGGTCGCCTCGAACGAACCGGTTGGAGGGGGGACGCCGTTCATCACGCCGACGGCACTCGTCCAGGTGCCGGATATGGAGCCGCCGGCGAGACTCGATGAATCCGATACGGCGTACCACTCTCCGCCGTTGCTGATCCCCGCGTCGGCACAGGACATTGCCAGGAATGGCGCCGTCGCTGCGACCGAACCGCCGGTGGTGATCCTGCCGTAGCCGTTCGGCGTGCTGTAAAAATCACACGTGGTTGCACCCTGGTCGTTGATCAGGATGGTGACGGTGCCGTAGTCGCCGCCGGCGCTGTAGCTGGCATAGGAACCCTTGTAGATACCTGCCGCATCCGCAGCGCGGGCGCCGCGGGTCAGGCTCGCGGCAACAAGCAACGCAACGACTGCAGCCGACCAGACCGAAACTCGACGAGTATTCATGTCGATCTCCCTGGCTTCGCAACGCGCGAAGGTTCATCGACCAAGACGAAGCAGTGCCAAAGATCGTTGCACTGGCCTGCTTGCGCAGGCCTCCCTTCAGTCGCGCCCGTCGATCGGCACGAACTTCAGGTCGTCGGGGCCGATATAGTTCGCGCTCGGGCGGATAATCTTGCCGTCGATGCGCTGTTCAATCACGTGTGCGCTCCACCCAGAGGTGCGCGAGATCACGAACAGCGGCGTGAACATCACGGTCGGCACGCCCATCATGTGGTAGCTGACTGCGCTGAACCAGTCGAGGTTCGGGAACATCTTCTTGATGTCCCACATCGTCGATTCGAGGCGTTCGGCAATATCGAACATCTTCATGTTGTGCTGCGCGGCCGACAGCTCGCGCGCGACTTCCTTGATGACCTTGTTGCGCGGATCGCTGACCGTGTAGACCGGATGGCCGAAGCCGATCACGACTTCCTTGCGCTCGACCCTCGCGCGGATGTCCGCCTCCGCCTCATCGGGCGTGTCGTAGCGTTTCTGGATCTCGAACGCGACCTCGTTCGCACCGCCGTGCTTGGGTCCGCGCAACGCGCCGACCGCGCCGGCGATGCACGAATACATGTCGCTGCCTGTGCCGGCGATCACTCTGGCGGTAAATGTCGATGCGTTGAACTCGTGCTCGGCGTAGAGGATCAAGGACGTGTGCATCGCGCGCACCCACAGCTCGCTCGGCTTCTCGCCGTGCAGCAGGTGCAGGAAATGGCCGCCGATCGAATCGTCGTCGGTCTCGACCTCGATGCGCTTGCCGTTGACCGCGTAGTGGTACCAGTACAAGAGAATCGAGCCGAACGAGGCCATCAGACGATCGGCGATGTCGCGCGCGCCAGGATGGTTGTGGTCGTCCTTCTCCGGCATCGCGCAGCCGAGCGCGGAGACGCCGGTACGCATCACATCCATCGGATGCGTCGACGCCGGCAACTGTTCGAGCACGCTCTTGACCACCGCAGGCACGCCGCGCAGCGATTTCAACTTCGCCTTGTAGCCGGCGAGTTCCGCGCGCGTCGGGAGCTTGCCGTGCACGAGCAGATGCGCGATCTCCTCGAACTCGCAACTAGTCGCGACGTCGAGGATATCGTAGCCGCAATAGTGCAGGTCGTTGCCGCTGCGGCCGACCGTGCACAACGCGGTGTTGCCGGCGGTGACGCCGGACAGCGCGACGGATTTCTTGGGCTTGAACGGGGTCGCGGGTTCAATCATGGTTTTCTCCAGTTCGATCCTTGCCTCGGCGGCCCACGGCCCGGCTTGGTCGCTGCCAGTTCAGTCGGTGAATGCTTCGCCACTCGGCGGTCGCGAACATGGCGTGACCAATCCGCTTCAGTCTTCCGCGTTGCCGCTGGTGAACAGCGTATCGAGCTTCTGCTCGTAAGCGTGGTAGCCGAGGAAATCGTACAACTCCGCGCGCGTCTGCATGGTCGGCACGGCGGCTTTCTGGGTGCCGTCGCGGCGCACGGTCTCGTAGAAGTTCAACGCGGCCTTGTTCATCGCGCGATAGGCGCCGCAGCAGTACAGCACGATATCGACGCCGGCCGAGCGCAGTTCATCCGTCGTGAACAGCGGGGTCTGGCCGAACTCGGTGATGTTGGCGAGGATCGGCACCTTCACCGCATCCTTGAACTCGCGGTACTGCTCCAGCGTGTAGATTGCCTCGGGAAAGATCATGTCGGCGCCGGCTTCGACGCAGGCGACCGCACGCTCGATCGCCGGCTGCAGCCCTTCGACCGCGATCGCGTCGGTGCGTGCCATGATCACGAAACCAGGATCGGTCCGCGCGTCGACCGCCGCCTTCACGCGATCGACCATCTCGTCCTTCGGCACGATCGCCTTGCCGGGGCGATGCCCGCAGCGCTTCGCGGCAACCTGGTCCTCGATATGCAGCGCGCCGGCACCGGCCTTGATCAGCGAGCGTACCGTGCGCGCGATGTTGAACGCACCGCCCCAGCCGGTGTCGACGTCGACCAGCAACGGCAGGTCGCAGACGTCGGTAATGCGGCGGATGTCGGTCAGCACGTCTTCCATCGTGCTGATGCCGAGATCGGGCATGCCGAGCGAATTCGCGGCGACGCCGCCACCGGACAGATAGATCGCGCGGAAACCGGTGCGCTTCGCCATCAGCGCCGCATACGCGGTGATCGTGCCGACCACCTGCAGCGGTTGTTCCTCGGCGACGGCGGCACGAAAGCGCGCGCCGAAAGATGCAATCTTGCTCATGGATCCTCCAGGCAGAAGCGGGATTTTATCCGATCCGGTCCGCTTCGCCTCGTGGTGCCCGGATGGATCCTGATCGACTGCGCATCGCCCGTCCGAACGGCGCGGGGGTCATTCCGCGGCACGCCCCCGCATCATGTGGCGACGCAGCTCGCAATCGGTCGCTTCGCCGACGCCCACTGCCCGATCGGCGCCGGCCGCCCGAGCAGGTAACCTTGGCCGAATTCACAACCCATCGTCAACAACGCCGCGCGCTGGGCCGGCGTCTCGATGCCTTCGGCGACCCCCTGGATGTCCAGAGCGCGTGCCAGGGCGAGGATCGCCGCCACGACCGTGCTGGTTGTGGCGTGCATGCCGTCATCGAGCGCGTGCACGAACGCGCGATCGATCTTCAGCATGCGCAGCGGCAGCGAATGCAGATAGCTGAGGGAAGAGTAACCAGTTCCGAAATCGTCCAGCGCTGCGCCAACGCCGGCCATGCGCAGCCGATCGAGTGTCGCGCGCACGCGATCGGGGTCGTCGAGCAATGATCTTTCGGTCACTTCGATGATCAGCCGTTCCGGCGACACCCCGGTAGTTTCGAGCAGCCGTACCAGCCGTTTGTCGAATTCCACGTGTCGCAGGTGCAGGGCCGAGACATTGATCGTGAGGAACATGTCGCGATCGCACAGCTGCGACATCGCTCGGCAGCCCAGTTCGAACAATCGCCAGTCGATCGCCTCGATGTGACCGCTGTCCTGCGCGACCTTGAGGAAGCCGGCCGGCCCGATAACCCCGTCCAGCGGGTGGTTCCAGCGCAGCAGCGCCTCGTAGCCCACGACGTCGCCATTGTCGAGCCGGCACACCGGCTGGAAATGCGGCTCGAACTCGTCGTACTGCAGCGCATGGCGCAGCTCGCCTTCCATCGTCAGCTCGTCGACGACGTTCTTGGCCAGCGTTTCGTCGAACAGCTCGAAGCGCTTGCGGCCCAGTCCCTTGGCGCGGTAGAGCGCAAGGTCGGCATCACGCACAACTTCATCGGCCATCGTGTAGCTGTTATCGCCGATCGCGATGCCTATGCTCACCGAGGGCTGCAGTTCCCTGCCGGCCACCTGCAGCGGCCGCCCCAGCGTTTCCAGCACACGTTGCGCCACACCCTGCGCAGCTTCCGGAGTTTCCACATCCTCCAGCAGGATCGCGAACTCATCGCCCGCCAGGCGCGCCACCATGTCCGGATCGCGCACGCAGTTGAGCAGGCGGCGGGCGACCTCCTTCAGCATTTCGTCGCCAGCCAGATGGCCGAGGCTGTCGTTGATCACCTTGAAGCGATCGATATCCAGATACAGCAGCGCGCAACGCCGACCTGGTTCGCGCTGCAGCGACGCCAGCACCCGCTCCAACCGGTCGCGCAGAAAGCCGCGATTCGGCAAGCCGGTCAGGGCGTCGTGCATGACCTGGTGCTTGAGCTGATCCTGGATACGTTCGCGCTGCAGGATCTGTTCGCGCAGCTCCTGCGTGCGCTCCGCCACCCGATGTTCGAGTTCAGCATAGGCGCGCTGCAGCGAGACGGCCGAACGCCGCCGATGGATGCTGTTGGCGATCTGCAGCGCGACGAAACTCAGCAGCTCCTGGTCGGCCGGGCCATAGATCACCGCGTCGGTGTAGCTCTGCATCACCACCAGCCCGATGACCTGTTCGTCGACCCACAGCGGCACACCGAGCCAGCACACGGTCGGCCTGCCGATGCACTGCAGATCGACTTCGCCATCGCGAGCCAGCTCGTCAATCCGCGCCTGTCCGCCGAGCAGTGGTTCGCCGTGGCGCAACACGTACTCGCTCAGGCCGCGTCCCAGTTCACGCGACATGGTGCGCCGCACGCCGGCATCCACATAATACGGAAAGCCGAGAATCCGCCGGTCATCGGAGAGCAGTGCAATGAAGAAATTCTCCGCGTTGATCAGCTCGCCGACCACCGCATGCACGCGCTCGTAGAACTCGCTCTCGTCGATATCGGCGGTGGCCAGTTGCGCGATATGGAACAACGCCACCTGCAGGCGCTCGGCGCGCTGGCGCTCCAGCACTTTCTGCTGCAGCCCGCGATTGGCCTCGGCAAGTTCGAGCGTGCGCAGACGTACCTGCTGCTCCAGTTCGTCCTTGCTCTGCTTGCGCTCCAGCGCGGTGAGGATGTGGCTGCCGACGAACTCCAGCAGCGCGCGGTCTTCGACCGTGAAGCCGATGTCCTCCCGATAACTCTGCACCACCAGCGCCCCATGGATCTTGCCGTTATGCAGCATCGGCACGCCGAGCCAGTCGATGCTGTCCAGACCAGCCGCGACCAACGGGCCCGATACCTGCCGTTGCAGCTGCTCGGCGCTGCCCATCAGTGCCTTGCCATCGACAATCAGGTACCAAGTCAAGGTGTGTTCCCGGCTGCGCATCGGAATGTCCTGCGCAGTATTTGGCCCCTCGGTGTCCTCGACATCGGCGTAATACAGAAAGCGCAGGCTGTCGCGCTCGGCGTCGTGCCGCACGATGAAGAAGTTCTCGGCATACATCAGCGTGCTGACGATCGCATGGATGCCGCGCAGCAGGTCGGGCATGTCACGATCGGACCCAGCCAGATCCGAAATCGCGAACAATGCGCGCTGCAGCGTTTCCGAACGCTCCAGCTGGTTGTGCGCATGGTGCAGATCGGCCAGCTTCAGCGCACGCTGCAAGTGCAAACCAGCCAGCTGCAGGCATGGCCCGATCGACTCGACCAACAGCAGCGGCGATTGCCCGTGCTCGAACTGCAGCAGCAGCACGGCTCGTTCCTGCTGCAGGCGCATCGCGACATGCGGGCCATCGATCGAAAACTGTTCTACGCTGGCCAGAAACGCGCTCGCCCGCCGTAGATCGTCGCGATGAGGTCGCCCCGCCGTGCTTTCGAATGTCTCCGGATCATCGCCCGACCACATCACCAGAACCGCTTCGCAGCCGAGGTGCAGGCGAGCCCATCCCACGATGGCCTGCGCGATCTCTGCAGGCGTGGTCATCCCGATCAGCCGGGTCATCCATTCGAGCTGGATCGATTCGAGCGACAGCGTGGCGGCAGGCGAATGGATCATGACGCTCCAAGGAAGCAGGCGGCCACCAGCTGTGGACACATGCCGCGCAAGAACGATGCGCAAGCATAGGACCTGACGGGCGCAGCAAAACCCGTGCCATTCGACATTCCAACAGCCTCGGTGTCAATACCGCATCCATGACGACACGGCGAGCGCGTCGACATTGGCCGGGCACGCGCGGCAGGCGGCACAGACCGGTTGCCCATCGAGCGGGGCCAACGGTTCGTCACCGGGCCGATTCCCTGCCCCCGGCTTCTCGACCGAACGCCGCGTCCCGTCGAGCGGCGCCAGTTCTGCCGTCAACCGCCGCGCCCACCAACGGCGTCAGATCAGATCAGCGCTTGCGCGCCGCCTCGATCTCATCGGCCAGACGATCGGCGTGATACACCTTGCGCAGCGCCTCGAGGATCGCGCCACTGTGCACCGCCACGGTGCGGTTCAAGCGTTCGTCGTACCAGTAGTCACCGCCGAGCGAATGGATGTTGCCGTCGAAGACTAGACCGACGACTTCGGCGTTGCGGTTGATCACCGGGCTGCCGGAGTTGCCGCCGATGATGTCGTTGGTGGTGACGAAATCGAGGCGCTGCTGCAAGTTCAATTTGTCCTTCGCCGCCAGCCATGATTCGGGCAGCGCGAACGGATAGGAACCCGTTGCATGCGCGAACGCGCCGCCGATATCGGTGAACGGCTTCACCGGCACGCCCTTCTCGTCCCAGCCCTTGACCACGCCGAACGAGAAGCGCTCGGTGAACGTCGCGTCCGGATACACGCGGGTGCCATATTTCTCGAAGCGTGCCGCGGCGATCAATTCCGAGTTCTTGTCGATGATCGATTCGACCTGGTCCTCGTACTGCTTGCGAATCGCGCGCGATTGCGGATCGACATTGCGCGCGAGCACGATGAACGGATCGTCCGACTTCGCAACCGCGTCAGCGCCGCCTTCCCAGAGCGCCTTGCGCACGGCCGGGTCGCCGAGCTGGGTACCGTCGACAAGTTTCTTCGCCAGCATTTCAGGCGACTCCTTGCCGAGCACCTGCTTGACGAACGCATCATCGGCGCCGAGCCATTCGCGAAGTTTCGTCAGTGACCAGGCGAGCTTGACCTTCTCGTAGTCCGGGTAGACCGGCGCGGTCGAGAACAGATGCTGAGTCACGCTCGGCAGTTTCGATTCGGTGTATTCGCGCAGACGCTCCGCATTCGGCTTGCCACGCTCGGCTGCACCGCGCACCAGCGCGCGTGCGTAGTCGAAATACTTCGAGCCGATGCCACGGCCGTACTCGATGAACTTGTAGCGCGTCTCGATGTTGCGGTACGTGCCGAGCGCCCTGGCGATCTCGTCCCAGGCCGCGCCGTACTTCGCCTTGCGTGCCGGATCGGCGTTGACGAAATCACGCAGTTCCGCTTCCTGCTTGCGCTTGAGCGCGAATACGGCCGGATCCTGCAGCGCTTCGAGTCGTCCGCGCAGCGCCTTGTACGAATTCTCGATGCCGAACAGGTCGTTCTGGGCGATGCGCCAGTGCTCGTCGCTCTCGCTGCGGAACTGCTCGGTCAGGCCGCGCCGTTCGGCGAACAGGAACAGTGTCGGAATCAGGTCGAGATCGCGTGTCGATTCGAGCTGGGCGATCGTTAGCTGGCGATCGGTGCCACCGGGGTTGCCAACGATAATCGCCAATTCGCCTGCGTCGGCGCCATTCTTCGAGAACGGGAAATAATCGGCGACCTTGGCCGGCTTGCCGTTCTCGTAGGCGCGCAACACGCCCATGTCGAGGTCATAGCGCGGAAAGTTGAAGTTGTCCGGATCGCCGCCGAAGAACGCCATCGCGAGTTCCGGCGCGAACACCAGGCGCACGTCCTGGAAACGATGGTACTTGTAAACGTCGTAGACGCCGCCGTGGTACAGGTCGACCACGTCGCAGCGCGTAGTCTCGCTGTCGTTGCCGACGCATTCCTTCTCGATGTCTGACTTCACCGCCTTCTCGGCGCGGCCGTAATCCTCGCTGCTCTTGCCCTCGGTCGCCTTCTTCACGCGCGCGGTGACATGGGTGATCTGATCCAGACGGTTCAGCTCGATCTCCGGGCACTTGATCTCGTCCTTGTCGTCCTTGGCGAGAAAGCCGGTCTTGATGAAGTCCTTGTCGGCGGTCGACAGCTGCTGCACGCAGGAGTTGACGCAATGGTGATTGGTCAGCACGAGGCCGTTCGGCGACACGAACGAACCCGAGCAACCGCCGGCGAGGCGCACCGCGGCACGCTGCACGCGCCCGGTCCACTTCGCATCCGGCGTGAAGCCGTACTGCGTCTGGATTTGCGCCTTCGGCAGGCTGTCCGGCGTCCACATGCCTTCGCCCGCGAGGGCGCTGACGCTGGTGGCGAGAGCGAGAAACAGGGGGACGGCGATCTTGTTCATCGGAACTCCGTGATGGCTTTCGATCGAAGAAATGTCTCAACAATCCGTCATCCCGGCGAACGCCGGAATGACGAAAAGGAAGTGACCCGCTTCAGCAATTGGGTGAAGCAAGCCGTCAGCGCTTCGCGAACAGGTGCTCGACGCCGGCACGTTCCTCGCGCAATTCCTTGGCGGTCGCGTCCATACGCTCGCGCGAGAACGCGTTGATCTCGAGGCCCTGCACGATCTGGTATTTGCCATTCTTGATCGTGACCGGATAGCCGTAGATCACGCCGGGCGCGATGCCGTAGGAGCCATCAGACGGGATGCCCATCGAAATCCAGTCGCCCTCGGCGGTGCCGAACGCCCACGAGCGCATATGGTCGATCGCGGCAGAAGCGGCGGATGCGGCCGACGACGCGCCGCGCGCCTTGATGATCGCGGCGCCACGCTGCTGCACGGTCGGGATGAACGTGTCCTTGTACCAAGCGGTGTCGACGAGATCGGTCGCGGCGTTGCCCTTCACGCTTGCGTGATGGATATCCGGATACTGGGTTGACGAGTGGTTGCCCCAGATCGTCATGCGCTTGATGTCGGTGGTGTGAGCGCCGGTCTTCTCGGCGAGCTGCGAGAGCGCGCGGTTGTGGTCGAGGCGCACCATCGCGGTGAAGCAGCCCGGGTCGAGCTTTGGTGCGTTCTGCTGCGCGATCAACGCGTTCGTGTTGGCCGGGTTGCCGACGACGAGCACCTTGACGTCGCGTTTCGCATGATCGCTGAGCGCCTTGCCCTGTGGCGCGAAAATCGCGCCGTTGGCTTCGAGCAGATCCTTGCGTTCCATGCCCGGTCCGCGCGGGCGCGCGCCGACCAGCAGCGCATAGTCGACGTCCTTGAACGCGACATTGACATCGTCGGTCGCGACGACACCGGCGAGCGTCGGCAACGCGCAGTCGTTGAGTTCCATCACCACGCCTTGCAGCGCAACCAGCGCCGGCGTGATTTCGAGCAAATGCAGGATCACCGGCTGATCGGGGCCGAGCATGTCGCCGGCGGCGATGCGGAACAACAGGGCGTAACCGATCTGGCCGGCGGCGCCGGTCACGGCAACACGAACGGGGGCTTTCATTGTCAGACTCCTTACGGATTTCATAACTTGCGTAGGGTGGGACGCAGCGCCGAAGGCGCGAGCCCCACCGAGAAGAATCACGAAGGTGGGACTCGCCTGCGGCTGCGTCCCACCCGACGTCGTTCGATCAAGCGAGTTCGGCGAAAAATTCGCGGAAACGCTTCAACCCCTCCGCCAATTGCGCGGTCGGACAGGTGTAGGAGATGCGCAGCGCCTTCGGATCGCCGAACGCGGAACCGGGCACGCAAGCGACGCCTTTCGCTTCGAGCAACACAGCGCAGAAATCGATGTCGTTATTGATCTTCCTGCCAGCGTGGCTCTTGCCGAACGCGCAGGAAATATCCGGGAACACGTAGAACGCGCCTTGCGGGCACGGACAGACGACGCCGGGAATCGATCGCATCGTCGCGATGACCTGATCGCGCTTGGCCTGGAACTCCGCACATTTCTGTTTGGTGATGTCCTGTGGACCGGAGAGCGCGGCGACTGCGGCCGCGGTGACGACCTCGGGAAGATTCGTGATGTGGTTGGAATTGAGCGTGACGATCGCCTGCGCGACGCTTTCCGGCCCACACATGAAACCAACGCGCCAGCCCGGCATGCCATAGGTCTTGGACAACGAATCGACCTGGATCACGCGAGCGCGCAACTCCGGCCGTGCCTGCACGAAGTTGTGGTAGCCGACCCCGTCGAAAATCATCCGGTTGTAGATGTCGTCGCAGATGATCCAGACGTCGGGATGCTTCACCAGAACGTCTGCCAGCGCGGCGATCTCGTCCTTGCTGTAGACCATGCCGGTCGGGTTCGAGGGATTGTTGAACAGGAACACCTTGACGCCGGCGAGCGCCCCGTCGAGCTGGGCCGGCGTCAACTTGTAGTTCTGGCTCGCCGGGCACGGCAGCAGACGCACCTTCGCATCGACGATGTCGGCGATGTCCATGTAGCTGGCCCAATACGGCACCGTGAACGCGATGGTGTCGCCTGGATCGAGCAGCACTCCGGCGAGGTTGTAGAGCACGTGCTTGGCGCCGATGCCGGTCGCGACGTTCTTGCGCGTGTAACCGCCGAGGCCAGCGTCTTCAAGATGCTTGAGGAACGCGTCGAGCAACGCATCGGACCCGCGGTTGGAACCGTAACTGCCGCTGTCCTTCGTGAGCGCATCGCGAACCGCGGCATAGACGTGCTCACCGGGCAGGAAATTCGGAACGCCAATCGAGAAACTGATGATGTCGCGACCTTCGGCCTTGAGTTTCCTGGCCTTGTCGGCGACCGCCATGATCGCACTGGGCTTGGCGCGGCTCATGCGCGCGGCGAGAAGCAGCATGGAAATCCTCGTGCGGAATTAGCTTGCGAAGACCCACAAGTTTATCACAGCGCCGTTTCGGCCCGGCGCGCGGCGGCGCTCTCGCATCGGCGCACGCGAACGCGCAAAATTGCAACGTGGGCGGTGCAAGATCCGGTCAGAGCCGCGCACTGTTGGATCAGATCGTCATCCCGTCGAACGCCGGGACCCAGCGCCTTTGCAACCCACCGAAGACCCTGGGTTTCGCCTCGCGCCGGAACGACGAGAG
The DNA here is from genome assembly GCA_003142815.1 of Rhodanobacteraceae bacterium. GTDB lineage: Bacteria > Pseudomonadota > Gammaproteobacteria > Xanthomonadales > Rhodanobacteraceae > Dokdonella_A. The sequence continues at coordinate 38,024 of PLNP01000045.1, read as the reverse complement.
CAGTGTTGAACCGCACTTGCGTGAAGCGACGGACGTCGCCAACCGTGTTTCCAACCAACCGAGGAGATTCGCAATGGAAGTATTCGGCGGTACCCACGGCATCTTCATGACGTTCATCATCGGCCTGATCGTCGGCATCATCGCCAAGTTTCTGACGCCCGGCCGCAATCCCGGTGGTTTCATCATCACCGCGGTCATCGGCATCATCGGATCGTTCGTGGCGACCTGGCTCGGCAAGGAATTCCACTGGTACCAGCCCGGCCAGAGCGCCGGCTTCGTGGGCTCGGTGATCGGCGCGATCATCCTGCTCGTGGTCTATCACCTCGTGCGCCGCAATAGCGCCAGCCTATAGCGCTGCGCCGGCGCGGGATGCGTTCCCGCGCCGGCGCCCCGACTCACTTGGCGTGATCGAGCACCGCGTTCCATTGGTCGATGTGCGCTTTCTCTTTCGCCAGCAGCGGCTCGGCATCGCCCTTGATCGTGATCGAGGTGATCTCGTCACCGTTGCGAATCTTGTCAACAACCGCCTTGTCGGCCGCGGCCGCGACCACGCCGAACACGGTGTGCTTGCCATCAAGCCACGGCGCCGCGGCATGCGTGATGAAGAACTGGCTGCCGTTCGTGCCGGGGCCCGCATTCGCCATCGACAGGATGCCGGGGCGATCGTGTTTCAATCCGGCGACGATCTCGTCCTCGAATTTGTAGCCCGGACCACCGGTGCCGCTGCCTTGCGGGCAGCCGCCCTGGATCATGAAATCCGGGATCACGCGGTGGAAGCTCAGGCCATTGTAATAACCGCGCTTGGTGAGATTGACGAAGCTCGCGACCGTCATCGGGGTCTGTTCCGCGAACAGGCGAAGGTGGATCGTGCCGTGCGGGGTGGCGATTTCGGCGCTCAGGGACATGTCGGGATTCCTTGTTGTCGAAGATGATCGCGCCTGACGATGGCGCGCGGGATGCGAACTCTACCGAATGACCGCTTCGAACGCATCGGAACCGCTGGTTGCCGGAACGATGCAGTCGCGTGAACGTACCCTGCGTGCCTTGCACGCCGCGCCGATGCCGCCGTTGTCGCGCTTGCAGCGCTCCCACAACGGCATCCAGCCAGAAGCATCCAACGCGTGCAGATGCGCGGTCAGAGCCCGAACGGCCAGGTCTCGTCGATGCCTTCGAGCACACGCGTCGGCAACGGCGTCACCGCTGTTGTTTCATCAAACCAGACATACGCGTCGAACTGCTGCGGCAGGGACGCCTCTGCATAGTGGCTCCAGCGCTCGGTGTCCGGTCGGTAGATGACGCCGATGAAGCGTTCGAGGCGCGGCTCGGTCAACTGTGCGTGCAACGCGATATGCGCCTTCTCGCGCAGGTCGAGCAGGCAACGCGGAACGTCCGCGTCATGGACCAGACGCTCGTAGGAATCCGCGCGCGCCGGCAGCACGTTCTTGACTTCCATCGGACCGTCCCAATCGCTCGCCGCGGCAACCGTGCCGCGGTCCGTGCCGAACCCGATCAGCGCCGCATCGCTTCCGAAACGCTCGCGGCAGAGCTGGCCGATATTGAGCTCGTCGCGCACGCTGCCCATCTCGGTGTGTCGCGCGTCGCCGATATGCGAGTTGTGCGCCCAGACGACCGCCTTCGCGCCCTCGCCTTTCGATTGCAGCAGATGTTCGAGCGTCTCGAACATGTGGCGGTCGCGCAGGTTCCACGACTCCGCCGAGCCGTAATACATGAAACGGTAGTAGCGCTCGGCATCCGCGACGAGGCGCGCGTTCTGCGCGGCGTCGAAGAATCGTTCGCCGTCGTGCGCGACGTAATCGAGACGCTTGCCAAGCAGATCGCGCAGCATCGCAACGACGGCTTTTTCGCAACTCTTGTACTCGTCGCTCAGCGCCATGCGCCCGTATGCCGCCGGGTCCTTCTGCCACGGCGTCAGGCAGCCGTAGCGTTCGCGCGCGATCTGCGCGGCCTTGCGATCGACCGTGTCGAGATAGTCGATGACCGCACGCATCGAGCCTTCGAGGCTGTAGAGGTCCAGACCGTAGAAGCCGGCGCGGTGTGCGGCGGGCAAGTCGGCGTTGTGCGCGCGCAGCCAGCCGACGAACGCCTCGACATCGGTGTTGCGCCACATCCAGGTCGGAAAGCGCCGGAACGCCGGCGCGGCGTCGTCGCGCGGCTCGCCGTGGCGCACATAGCGGTCGATCGTCGCCGCGTCCGGCCAATCGGCTTCGACCGCGACGCTCGTGAAGCCATGTTTCTCGATCAGACGTTTCGTGATCGCGGCGCGCGCGCGATAGAACTCGGAGGTGCCGTGGCTCGCCTCGCCGAGCAGTACGACCTTCGCATCGGCGAAGCGGTCGAACAACGCGCCGAATGCCGGATCGTCGAAGTCGGGCAACGGCTCGGCGGCCCGGCGGATCAGCTCCAGCAGCGATTCGGGTCGCGGCCTCGCTTCGGCATGTCGGGTACGCGCCGGGGCACGCCGCGGCGCGTGGCCGGACACTTCGTCTTCGTGCCAGCCGCCTTCGCCGATCAGCGGCACGAAGCGCACTGCGCCGAGGTCGTCGGTCTCGAAGCGATCCGCGTCGAGTCGCGTGATGCGCAGCAGGCGCTGGCTTTCCATGTCGCCGACCGGCATCACCAGCCGGCCGCCAATTTCAAGTTGCTCGCGCAGGATATCGGGCACTTCGGGACCGCCGGCGGCGACGAGAATCGCATCGAACGGAGCCGCTTCCGGCCAGCCGCGCGAACCGTCACCGGTACGCACCTCGATGTTGTTGGCGCCGATCGCGGCGAGGCGCCACCGCGCAAGCGCGGCCAACTCGGGATGGCGTTCGATCGCATAGACCTCGGCCGCGAGCTGGCCGAGCACGGCCGCCGCATAACCCGAGCCAGCGCCGACTTCGAGAACCCGTTCGCCCGGCTCAATGCGCGCCGCCTCGATCATGCGCGCGACGATGTACGGCTGCGAAATCGTCTGCCCGGCCTCGATCGGCAGCGGCGAATCCTCATACGCGAATTCGCGCAGCTCACCGGCGATGAACGCCTCGCGCGGAACATGGCGCATCGCGACGAGCACGCGCGGATCGCGTATCCCGCGCCGCGCGATTTGGCGTTCGACCATGCGCTCGCGCGCAGGGCGCATCGCGGGGTCATTGCTGAATTCGGCTGTACGCATGACTTGCCCTCCAGAATTCGATAAAACGACGACGGAACTCGTCTGTTGCGCTCCTGCAGCGCTGCAAACTTCCGGTCGCGGCTTCGCCGCTCCTACAACGGCGGTGGCTCCTTTGGAGCGCTGCAAGCGCGACCTCGGCGAACCGGAACGGCGACATGCTGGGACTCCACACAGCGACCTTGCGACCCCGCAACTGAGCGTGTGCTGTCTCGGGTTGTCGCCTGAATCTGAATGTTCAGGCCAACCCTTCATGCTTGGCCGCTGCGGCCGGCGCGAACCGCCGAACCCGCGTATAATGCGCGCCCCTTCGTCTTCCCTGCTGCGACGCTTCCGGGCGCCGCCTATTCGCATGTCCGTCGAAAAACTCCGCAATATCGCGATCGTCGCCCACGTCGACCACGGCAAGACCACACTGGTCGACTGTCTGCTCAAGCAATCGGGCACGTTCAGCGAACGCACCGTGCTTGCCGAGCGCGTGATGGACTCGAACGACCTGGAAAAGGAACGCGGCATCACGATCCTTTCCAAGAACACCGCGATCACCTGGGCCGGCAACCGCATCAACATCGTCGACACGCCGGGCCATGCCGACTTCGGTGGCGAGGTCGAGCGCGTACTGTCGATGGTCGATACCGTGCTGATCCTGGTCGACGCGATGGACGGCCCGATGCCGCAGACGCGCTTCGTGACCCAGAAAGCATTCCAGATGGGCTTCAAGCCGATCGTCGTGATCAACAAGGTCGATCGCCCCGGCGCGCGCCCGGACTGGGTGCTGAACCAGACGTTCGATCTGTTCGACCGCCTCGGCGCGACCGACGAACAGCTTGATTTCCCGGTCGTTTATGCGTCGGCCCTGCACGGCTATGCCAGCCTCGATCCGGATGTGCGCTCCGGCGACATGACACCGCTGTACGAAGCGATCATGAAGCACGTGTCGCCGCCGCAAGTCGATCCGGACGGGCCGTTCCAGATGCGCATCAGCCAGCTCGACTACAACAACTACGTCGGCCTGATCGGCGTCGGCCGCATCCAGCGCGGCAAGGTGCACACCAACATGCAGGTCGCGGTCATCGATCGCGAAGGCAAGAAGCGCAATGCCAAGGTGCTGCAGGTGCTCGGCTTCATGGGCCTGGAGCGCCGCGAAGTGCCGGAAGGGGAAGCCGGCGACATCATCGCGATCTCGGGTGTCGAAGGCCTCGGCATTTCCGACACGGTTTGCGCGCCGGAAGCACCCGAGCAACTGCCCGTGCTGACCGTCGACGAGCCGACCATCAGCATGACCTTCCAGGTCAACAAGTCGCCGTTCGCCGGCAACAAGGACAAGAGCGCCGGCAAGTTCCTGACCAGCCGCCAGATCCGCGAGCGCCTGCTGCGCGAGGCGCTGCACAACGTCGCGCTGAAGGTCGAGGAAACCGAGGACCCGGACAAGTTCAAGGTGTCCGGTCGCGGCGAGTTGCATCTGTCCGTGCTGATCGAAACGATGCGTCGCGAAGGCTACGAACTCGCGGTGTCGCGTCCCGAAGTCATCATCCGTGAAATCGACGGCGTGCTCAGCGAGCCGATCGAGCAACTCGTCGTCGACATGGAGGAAAAGTTCCAGGGCGGCGTGATGGAACGCCTGGGGCAGCGCCGCGGCCAGCTCTCGAACATGGAACCGGACGGCAAGGGCCGCGTGCGCCTCGACTACATGATCCCGGCGCGCGGCCTGATCGGCTTCCAGACCGAGTTCCGCACGATCACCGCCGGCACCGGCCTGCTCTTCCACGTGTTCGACCACTACGGCCCAAAGGCCGAAGGTGCGATCGCCAAGCGCCCGAACGGCGTGATGATCTCGAACGGCCAAGGCCTCTCACCGGCCTACGCGCTGGTCGCGATGCAGGAACGCGGCCGCTTGCTCGTCAGCGAAGGCGACGAGATCTACGAAGGTCAGCTCGTCGGCATCCACGCCAAGGACAACGACCTCACCGTCAACGCGCTACGCGCGAAGCAGATGACCAACATCCGCGCCGCCGGCAAGGACGAGAATGTGCAGCTCACGCCGCCGATCAAGATGTCGCTGGAACAGGCGTTGGATTTCATCGAGGAGGACGAACTCGTCGAGGTCACCCCGAAGGAGATCCGCCTGCGCAAGAAGCATCTGACCGAAAACGATCGGAAACGGGCGTCAAGGCGGGCGGCGTAGACTAAGGATTCCAACGTGATTGGAGCGCGCTCATGGTCATCCGCCTGGCAACCTGCGTGCGCGAACGCGCAATCAACACAAAGCGGTCAGGTGGTTTGCGGGCATCGCTGCTAGCCCTCGGGCTGGTCGGCTTCGTACAGTGCGCGCCGGCCGCGAATCTGCTCACCAATGCCGATTTCGACCAGGCGGACGGTCTATCCGCGTGGTCATGGCGCCAAGGTGGAACAGGTACTCTCACGCCGTGCTCGGGCGTTGCCAACTGCGGCATATTCAGCTACGCCGCCGCCGATGAATGCTGCGGCCGCGCCCCGAAGGGCGAGCGCCAGGATGGCGCGAGTCACGGCGGATTCACGCCGATCCAGCGCGCATGCAGCCAGAACGCGAACACCGCCCACGCGACGATGCCGATCGCCAGCGCCAGCGCATCGCCGACCAGCGTGCCCGCGGCATAGTGAGTGCCCGCCAGGCGATCGCGTCGACGCGAGACGACGAAATTGACGCCTGCCCATAGCAGGAACGCGCCGAACAGCACCACGTCGTGCAGGAAGCCGGTCGCGAGCAGGTGCCCGAACGCCCATACCTTCACGCCGGCCAGCATCGGATGACCGATCGCGGCCTTCACGTGATTGCGCGGCACGTACGTGGCGACCACCAGCACGAACGCGACCAGGGTGAGCAGCGCGTTGACGTACTTGAGCCGCAGCGGCGGCGCGTACAACAGCACCGGCTGCTGGCGTGCCAGCCCGAAACCCCACACGATCAGCACGAAGCCGACGATCGAGGCGAGCGCGTAAAGCGCTTTCCAACCGTTCATGCCGAGCCGCGCGATCATCCGCGTGCGCCAGCCGTCCGCGAAGATGCGCACCGAATGCGCGCCGAGAAAGATCAGCAGACCGAGAACCAGGATCGGCATGACATGTGTCCTTCGATGAGGGGCAGGCGGCAGTATCGCGCAATCGTTGCACGCTGCGTGGCGCCTTCAAACGCAAGCGCCCCGATGCGGATCGCGCGATGAGATCGTCGATGTTGTCGCGCAGACGATCCGACGGTGTGCGGAAGTACAACATCGGTCCGCCAGCTTTCCAGGCGAGTCGGCCATGTGGTGCAACCCAGCATGCGAATCCGGAGCATCAGCCAAACGCGGGATGAACCCAGCCGCCACAACGTGACCGGTGCAATACAAGGAAGCGTCAGCGCTTACCCAGACTGAGCTCGGACCCGCCTAGGCTCGCTTACGCCGGCCTCTGCGGGTTGTGCCAGCGATGGAACAATCACGGCAGCATGCGCACCGACGCCTCGCGCTTCCATTGTCGCGTCTTGGCGGCCGCGATGAACGCCCTCGTGTCGCTGGCTTCGACGACGCCGGCATCGGATCTCACACCCGCGACTTTAAGCAATGATCTTCCGCCAGCGTCGACGCCGATCGCCTTGAGGTGACCGAACGCGTCGCGCACGAAGTCGATCGCGGCCGCTTCCTTGCCGAGTGTCTTGGCACCCTCGTCGGACAGGATCGCCACGACCGCGTCGAACACCACTGACGGCGTGCCGGCAAGCTGGCCGTCCGCTGCGAGTTTCCTGCCGTTCGCAAGCGTCACACCGCCGACCTTCGGCGCGACGATCTTGACGCTGGCGCCTGCGCTCGCGGCGGCCTTGCGCACGGCTTCGATCGCGGCGCTATCGGAACCGTCAGCGACCAGGATGCCGACCGCGCGGCCTTGCAGCGTGTCCTTCATCTTGCCGATGATCTGCAGCGGCGGCGAAAGCGACATATCGATGACCGGCGCGGCTGCCTTGGGTGCTGGCGGCAACGTGTCCATCGCAAGGCCGTCGGCGACGCGCTGCGCGAGCGAGCCGTCGACATGACGCAGGTGTCCGACGATTGCCTCGCGCACATGCAAGGTGCCGACCTTCGACAGCTCGAACGTGAACGCTGCAGCGATGTGCGCCTGTTCGGGCCGGGTCTGGCTGCGGAAGAACAGCCGCGGCTGGCTGTAGTGATCGGCGAAACTCCCGGCGCGCACACGGCCGCGTTCACCGCTCTCGCTCACGCTGACGCTACGGAAACCCGCGGCGGGGTTCTCGCGGGCCGATGCAGGATCGAGCGAGCTCGGCTCGTAATTCACGCGTCCCTTCGGCACCTGCATCTGCATGTGCGCGTCGCGCTGCTGGTTCGCAAACGGACACTTGGGTGCGTTGATCGGCAACTGGTGGAAATTCGGCGAGCCCAAGCGCGAGAGCTGCGTGTCCAGATACGAAAACAGGCGCCCCTGCAGCAACGGATCGTTGGAGAAATCGATGCCCGGCACGAGATGCGAGGGACAGAACGCGACCTGCTCGGTCTCGGCGAAGAAATTGTCCGGCCAGCGGTTCAGCACCATGCGGCCGATCACCGTGAGCGGCACCAACTCCTCGGGGATCAGCTTGGTCGCGTCCAGGTGATCGAAAGGAAACGCGTCGGCCTGCTCCTCGGTGAACAGCTGCACCGCCAGTTCCCACTCCGGAAACTGTCCGGTTTGGATCGCCTCAAAGAGGTCGCGCCGGTGGAAGTCCGGATCGGCGCCGGCCAGCTTCACCGCCTCGTCCCATACGGTCGACTGCAGCCCCAGCTTGGGCCGCCAGTGAAACTTCACGAATGTGGATTTTCCCTTCGCATCGAGCAGGCGGAAGCTGTGGATGCCGAAGCCTTCCATCATGCGCAGCGAGCGCGGGATCGCGCGGTCGGACATCGCCCACACGATCGTGTGCATCGCCTCGGGCGTCAGCGAGATGAAATCCCAGAACGTGTCATGCGCCGAGCCCGCCTGCGGAAAGCCGCGGTCGGGCTCCATCTTCACTGCATGGATCAGATCGGGAAACTTGATCGCGTCCTGGATGAAGAACACCGGGATGTTGTTGCCGACCAGATCCCAGTTGCCTTCCTTCGTGTAGAACTTCACTGCGAAGCCGCGCACATCGCGCGGCGTGTCGACCGAACCGGCGCCACCGGCCACGGTCGAGAAGCGCGCGAACAGGGGCGTCTTCTCGCCGACCTCGGTCAGGATATTCGCCGTGGTGTACTTGCGCAGCGAATGCGTCAACTCGAAAAAACCATGGGCCGCCGAGCCGCGCGCATGCACGATGCGCTCCGGGATGCGCTCGTGGTCGAAGTGGGTGATCTTCTCGCGCAGGATGAAATCTTCCAGCAACGTCGGCCCGCGCGGATTCGCGCGCAGGGAGTTCTGGTTGTCCGGCACCACGACCCCGTGGTTGGTCGTGAGGTTGGGATGCGCGCCGCCTGCGATCTGGTGGAGCTCGTCGCCGTTGCCACGATTCTCGCCCGTTTCGTTACGGCGCGGCATCTCGGTTTTCTGGCTGGGCTTGCGGGAGGATTTGGAAACGTTCTTGGTGGGGTGGGTCGGTTGCTTTGCCATGAGAATTCCCTTCGCCGCGAGGCGGTCTGCGAGTCGGACAACGTTGTCCGCCGACGTTAACCCCGGTTACATGTACGGTGGCTATTGCACTGACCGTCGGCCCCCCCGGCACCGATCATCGCCCTGCGCGGCGACGAACCGGGCGAAGCGGCCCCTACATTGCTACTTCAAATCCTCGGCAATCGTCGCGAACTGCTCCAGGGCGGCTTCGAGGTCGGCGGTGATGTCGGCGGCGATGATCTCGGGCGCAGGCAGGTTGGCGGATTCTTCCAGTGCGTCGTCCTTGAGCCAGAAGATGTCGAGGTTTATCTTGTCGCGCTTCGTCAGTTCTTCGTAGGTGAAGGACTTGAAACGCTCGCTCTCCTTGCGCTCGTTGCGGTTCTTCGTGTTGTAGCACGCGACGAAATCATCCAGATCGCTGCGCTTGAGGGTGTTTTCCTTGAGCGTGAAGTGCAGATTCGTGCGCAGATCGTAGATCCAGAGCTGCTGCGTCCACGGCTTTTCCTGCGCGGGCTTGCGGTCGAAGAACAACACATTCGCCTTCACGCCCTGCGCGTAGAAGATGCCGGTGGGCAGGCGCAGCAGGGTATGCACGTCGGCCTGCTTGAGCAATTCGCGTCGAATGGTTTCGCCCGCGCCGCCTTCAAACAGCACGTTGTCCGGCAACACCACCGCTGCGCGGCCGTGCTGCTTGAGGATGGTGAAGATGTGCTGCAAGAAATTGAGCTGCTTGTTGCTCGTGGTCGCCCAGAAATCGTCGCGGTTGATGATCAGCGATTCCCTGGACGACTCGCCCGCCTCGTTGACGATGGTGACGCTGCTCTTCTTGCCGAACGGCGGATTGGCCAGGACGATCTCGTACTCGCCATGCTTGCCGGCGAGCGCGTCCTTGGTGACGACGGGCAAATCCTGTTCCGACTCGCCACCGATGCCATGCAGCAGCAGGTTCATCGCGCACAGACGCGTGACGCTGTCGACCAGCTCGATACCGAAGAACGTGCCGCTCTTGAGCTTCTTCTTTTGCGCGCGATCGAGCGCGTGATGCTTGGCCAGATAATCGTGCGCCGCGAGCAGGAAGCCACCCGTACCACAGGCTGGATCGCAAATCGCCTGCCCCGGTTGTGGGGCGACCACATCCACTATCGCAGCGATGAGCGGGCGCGGCGTGAAGTATTGACCCGCCCCGCCTTTCACGTCCTCGGCGTTCTTTTGCAGCAGCCCTTCGTAAGCGTCGCCCTTCACATCTGCGTCGAGCGATGACCAGTCTTCCTTGTTGATCAGGTCCGCGATCAGCCGGCGCAGCTTGGCGGGGTCCTGGATCTTGTTCTGCGCCTTGCGGAAGATGAGGCCGAGCATGCCCGAGCGCCTGCCGAGTTCCTCCAGGGTATGGCGGTAATGGATTTCGAGATCATCGCCGTCGAGCTTCAACAATGCGCCCCAACCGAAACCTTTGGGGATCGGCGACGGCTTGTTGAACGGCGGCTTCGCCTGTTCGTCCGCCATTTTCAGAAATAGTAGAAACGTCAATTGCTCGACGTAGTCGCCGTAGGACAGGCCGTCGTCGCGCAGGATGTTGCAGTAGTTCCAGAGCTTCTGGACGAGGGCGGCGGGACTGCTCATGACTTTTTCCTGCGCGTTCTCGGCGTTTCCGCGCGAGTTCCCTCCAACCGCTTTATTTCCCGGTCGAAGTCCGAGATGTAGTCTGCATCCTGCCGCTGGCGGTAAGTCTCGTATTCCCCCTCGGCCTTGAGCCTCGCCTCCAGTGCGCTCACCTTGCCTTTGTCTTGCAGAATCGGATAGTTGGACAGCTCCAGGAAGCCGTGAAGGAATGTGACCCAATCGGCCATCTTCATCAGGATGCCGCGCTCGGCGCGATTTTCCGCCAGATCAAGGTACGCGGAGACGATCCGGTTCAACTCCTTCACATGCGCTTCGCTCAGGTAGTTCTTCGCCACCGCCACGTCGGACTTCAGAATCTTCCCACCCGGCGTGTGCTTCCACGTCATCAGGCCCATGTAAATGCTAGTGGCATCAGCAGAAGCGTAGATCAGCTCCGCCGCCGTCTGGCCGGTGATCGCCCAGTGCAGCTTGTTCTGCACCGTCGCAAAAAACTCCTTCGTCAGCGGTGCATCTGCGCGGTAATCCAGCGACAAGGCGTAAATGTCCGTGATCTTCTGATAGAAGCGCCGCTCGCTGGCACGGATTTCCCGGATGCGCTCCAGCAGTTCATCGAAGTAATCTTTGCCCAAGACCTGCTTGCCCCGCTTCAACCGTTCATCATCCAGCACGAAGCCTTTGATGATGAACTCCCGCAGTGTCTTCGTGGCCCAGATGCGGAACTGTGTGGCCTGGTAACTGTTCACCCGGTAGCCCACGGCGATGATGGCATCCAGGTTGTAGAAGCGGGTCGCGTAGGTTTTGCCATCGGCGGCAGGTGTTTCCAAAATGGAAACAACTGACTCTTCGGCCAATTCGCCCGAATCGAAGATGTTCTTCAGATGTTTATTGACGGCAGGCACCTTGACCCCGAACAGCTCAGCCAGCGTCTTTTGCGTCAGCCAGACCGTCTCATCCTTGAAAAACACATCTACCTTCACCGCCCCATCCGGCGCGGCGTAGAGGAGGAACTGGCTCTGTTCACTCATGCGAGTTCTCCAGTGAAGGCCTTCTGGAGGATGGACTGACGGAGGCGGGTGGCGCGCTGGAGGTTGGCGGTCACCACCGTTTCCAACTCCTCCACCACGCTCAAGCGTCGCTCTACTTCCGCAACGATCCGCGTCTGCTCTGCGACGGGTGGAAGCGGTATCACGATGGATTTGATTTCTCCGAGGTTTAACCGAGGACGACCGACGCCGTGAACCATTCCCTTAGTTCTCTTGCGGACAGGGTCAGAGTTAAGAGCGACGTTCATATATTTCGGCAAGACAGAGCTGTGCGGCTTGAAGCGAATGCAATCAGCTTTGACGATGGCTGGGCCGACCGTCTCAGGAATGATGCAGGAACGCGGTGGGTTTTCGCCGAACCCCGCAATCACGACATCGTTTGCGAACACTCGGTGCTTTTGAAGGCGCAGAAAATGCTCTTGGGTGATATGCGCCTCTTCATCGACGTACACACCGTCCCCGATATTTTGAAGACGGATGACGCGCGGGCCGCTGTCCATGTAGTGCTCGGTCTTGAGGTTCGATCCAAATGGTCCGTCGGTAATTGAATTCGGTTCGGGCGCGGCAAGTTGCTCAACCGTTGCCCACGTCCAGCCCTCCGGCAGAGGCGTTAGCCTTACTGTGTTGGGTGCGGCGGGCTCTTTGTATTTTCCACGGCCCTGCCAGTTTTTGCGGCGCTCGGTGAGGATACGGGCGAGCAGGGCTTCGCCGGTTTCGAATTTCGCTTTCCGATTTCCGGTCTTGGCGAATTCGGCTTCGGTGGGGACGAGGCGGCCTTCGCAGGCGGCTTTTAGGACGGCGGCACGGTAGCGTTTGAGGTTGGCCTGCACACACCGCAACGCCGCCACTCCCGCCTCCAGCCGCGTGAATTGCTTCTCGATCTCCGCCACAATTCGGTGCTGCTCAGAGATCGGCGCGAGAACAACTGGCATCGCGAGAAGTTGTTCAGTGTTGATTCCATCGCGTGTTGCGCCGTGATTGACCGCAAGCAAGTAGTCTCTTACCTGCTGCGCTCCGCGCACATAGCCAGTGAAAAACTTCGGCAGCAGCTTCGACTCATCAAGCCGGAGGCGCATGATGTGATAGTTGAACAAGGCCCCTTCAAGTTCTGGACCAACGATGCCAGCACGTCCCACTGAAGCCATTCGCGAAAACAAGATGTCGCCAATCTTTAGACGATAGCGCTGGAGGTCCTTAGCCTTCGCTTCGGAAACGAAGAGCGCCTTGTCCATGCGGATTCCCTGATCCGTTAGGCAGGAGATTGTCAGCAGCGGAACTCCGCTCTGAATGAAGTCACTACGGCCCAAACTTGTACCGAACGGGCCGGTCAAGACCGCCTGTTCATTGACCGCCCCTATTTGACTTACGGATTCGTAGATCCAATCCTTTGGTGCCTGCGGCAGCACAAAAACAGCGGCCGTGGGATTCGCTTTCATGCGGACCGCTTGCCATCTGCCGCTGGTTTTTCGCGAACAGATTCGGAGTCGGATTGCGTTGTGCTGCCTCGAATGGCGATCTCCCTTCCGCGCAACGCATCAAGCATCCGCAACTTCTCCACCAAAGGCTTTGCAGCCAGCGTGCGTCTAAGCGCGCGTTTGCTTTCGAGGATCTTGTTCAGATCGAAACTCATGGTTCGTCCTGCAGAAATTGCCGTTCGAACCTCTGCCATGCCTCGACCAGGCCATGGCGTGCGAGGATGGACTGGAAGCGCGTCGCGTCGAGAACGCCATCCTCGATGAACTGAAGCAACCGCGCCTTGTCCTTGGCACGTCCGACCTGGAGCGCGATCGCCGCCAGATGCTCCGCGGTGAAGACATCCACCGAAGCGCCGCCTACATCCCTGCGCACGGATTCCCTCAATGCTTCTTCCACCAGCGGCGTAGCGGGCGGAAGGAACTGGACGGGCCAGCCCGCGACTACGATGTATTCGCCCTCCATCGTGCCGCCACGCGCCTTGAGATAGTCGAAGATTGGTGTTGGGCTGACAATCAGGCTTCCCTGCTCGGGCTGGAACGTGGTGAAAATGTCCACGTCGAGCGTGGCGACAGGCTCAAGGTAAAAGGTCGCTCCCACCGCGCCGCCAATCGCATAGCGTTCGATCACGCCGTCGGCTTGCATCTGGTTGATCGTGGCGATGACTTCTCGAATGTCCATGTCAGACCGACTCTCGTTGATCGAATTTTACGCCGCCAGCGCTGTGTTCAACTCGTCCAGCAACTTCGGCAACTGCTCACCGAATAATTGATGTGCCTTGCCCAATCCGCCGCGTTGATTGAACGGCGAAAGTTCCAGATCCTCCGGCTCGATGCTCAGACTGGTGGCGATGTGATCGCGGATCAGGTTGAGCCAGGCGAGTTGCTCAGGCGTGAAGGCAGTACCGGACTTGGCCTTGTCCATGAGCCATTCGTTGAATCGTTCCGCCACCGAGTCGGCGAAGGGCGCGAGCACGGGTTGTTGTTCCAGTGCGAAGCGCACGAGGGCGACGAGGTCGGCGAAGCGTCCGGTCTGCGAGCGGCCTTTGACCTTGTCGGGCGCGGCGACGGCGAAGGCGTTCCAGAGATTGTCCTCGGTCCACGCGGCATGGTTGTCGCGCAGTTTCTTCTCCAGTTCCTTGAGCATCGTTTCGGTGAGGCGCTGCTTGAACGGGCGGCTGTAGAGGATTTGCAGCGCGGTGATCTCGGCTTTGTGCTGCTCGATGTAGTCGCGGAAGGATCGCAGGAGCGCGGCCGCCTTTTCCTTCGCGGCGGCGTCGAAGCCTTGGCTAAGCACCTTGTCAACGGTGACGCTGTCGATCGTCTGCTCGGCATCCTGCTTGGCCTTGGCGAGGGCGTCGCGCAAGGCGGGCACATCGAACGGGGCGCAGGCTTCGTCGGTCAATTGTTTGCGGGCGGTCTGCATCGCTTCGGGCGCGACATCGGTTGGCGATGCATTGGGCTTGCCGGTGGCGCGTTCGGCGATTACGTCAGGATCGATCGCCCTGAGCAGCGTGCCCGAGAGTTCGGACAAGGATTTGCCGCCGGAGAATTCGCCGAGCTTGCTCGCTTCGTCGCGCGAGATTTCGCGATCGAGCCGGGCGAGACGACCTGCCAGCGTGGTGAGGGTGTTTTCGTCGCGTTTGCCCAGCGCCACGCCCAGCAGCAATTTGTCGAAGGCGACATTGCGTTGGCGTTCGAGCGGGCGTGAATCGGTCTTGTCGCTTTCGCACACACCGACGGCATCCACGATGACGAAGTGCGTCTTGGCGCGAGCATCCGCGCCACTCACGGCCTGCAGATCGGTCGGCGTGAGGACGCGCGTACCGCGGCCCTTCATCTGCTCGAAATAAGTTCGACTGCGGGTGTCGCGCAGGAACAGCAGGCATTCGAGCGGTTTGATGTCGGTGCCGGTGGCGATCATGTCGACGGTGACGGCGATGCGCAGTTGCGGCGAGGTGCGGAACTCCTGAATCAGCGTCTCGGATTTTTCGTAGCGCTTGGTCTCGGGGTTGTAGGTCTTGTAGGTGATCTTCTTGGCGAAGTCGTTGCCCTTGCCGAACACTTCGCGGACGAGATGCACGGTGTCCTCGGCATGGGAGTCGTCCTTGCAGAAGATCAGGGTCTTGGGAACCATCGTGCGGCCGGGAAACAACTCGGTGAACAGCGCGTCCTTGAAAGCCTGCAGCACGGTGCGTATCTGCGACTTCACCACCACGGAGCGATCGAGATCCTTGGCGGCGTAGACGAGGTCTTCGTCGAGGCGCTCCCAGCGGACGGCGCGGGTTTCCTTGCTGCGCCGGTCGACGTAGAAACCTTTCTCGACCGTGTCGCCTTGCTCGGTGACGCGCGTCTTGATCCGATAGACCTCGTAGCCGACGTTGACGCCATCGGCGACGGCGCGCTCGTGGTTGTATTCCATCACCAGGTTCTGGTTGAAGAACCCGATGGTCTGCTTCGAAGGCGTCGCAGTGAGGCCGATAAGGAAAGCGTCGAAGTATTCCAGCACCTGCCGCCAGAGACCGTAGATCGAGCGGTGGCACTCGTCCATGACGATGAAGTCGAAGGTCTCGATGGGAACGCGCTGGGTGTAGGCGACATCCTTCGGGCGCTCGTCCGCGGTGGAGACTTCGAAGCCGGATTTTTCGTCGATGTCTTCGTCGAGTTCTTCGCCGCGCAGCATCGCGTACAGGCGCTGGATGGTGCAGATGGTGACGCGGGCGACCTTGTCGAGGTTGTTGGAAGTCAGATGCTGGACGTTGTAGACCTCGGTGAACTTGCGGCCGGTGTCGGGTGCGACGAACTGCTGGAACTCGGCCATGGCCTGGCGGCCGAGATTGGCGCGGTCCACGAGGAACAGTACGCGCTTCGCACCGCCGAACTTGATCAGCCGATAGGTGAAGCTGCACGCGGTGTATGTCTTGCCCGCGCCGGTGGCCATCTGAATGAGCGCACGCGACTGCGCCGTGGCGAACGATTCTTCGAGGTTCGTAATCCCTTCAACCTGACAGTCACGAAGGTTTTGCGCCGGGAGCGGATGGGCGGTGGGCATTGCCGCGAGTCGGGCACGAAGCGTAGTCGGCTCGGTGAGCCAGTCGGCGAACGTTTCCGGACGATGAAACGAGAACAGGCGGCGGGAGCACGGAGACGGATCGCGCTCGTCGCGGAAGAAGGTTTCTACGCCGGTGGATTCGTAGAGAAACGGCAGCGTGCCGGGCGCGTTGGATTGAATGAAATCCGGCAGGTTCTTGGCGTAGTGCGCGGACTGCTCGGCGACACCCGTCAGGAGTGTGCCTAGCTTCTTGGCTTCGACCACGCCGACGGCTTTGCGGTCCACGAGCAAGAGGTAGTCGCAGGTGCCCGATTTGAGCGGCGCTTCGCGTAGCGCAATGCCGCGACCGACGGAGGCATTGAATTGCTTGTAATCCTGGACGACCCATCCCGACGCGCTCAGTTGCGCGTCGATTTGCCGACGCGCGCGCTGCTCGGGGGTCAGGTCAGACATTGTGGATGCGATGCATGTTGGACACTGCTTACAGCCCTATCTTCGTGCTTCTTCATTCCGAAGTCGGTAGCCAGAGCTGCATACTCACGCCGCAACCGACAACACGCCAGCCTTACCTTCAGGCACCGGCTTGACCATGATCCGCACGTTCTGTCCCACGGGGAAAGGGGGCACGTTTCATTTACAGCGAGGATCGCAGTTGAATCCGCCTGCTCTGGTGATCGAATCGTGGCGCCACGGCAGTCATGCGCGAACCATCACGCGGCGCGTTGCCGCAAGGGCAGGCGCACATCGATTTGGTCCCAAGGCACGGAGACACGGCCAGCTTGCCGCCTAAGGCAAGTCATTGGACGTGGCCGGAGCATCACTGCGAATCTCGTCCGGCTTCGGCACGTGGATTTCCTGCAAGCCGGCCTGCCTCAATTGCGCATTCAGCGCAACGAGATCGTGTTCGCGCAGGATCTGCCATTGCGCGAGCGCGCGATCGAGACGTGCGCGATAGTCGGTCAGCATCTGTTCCTGCGGCGCGGTCGGCGCGCGGTCGGCGCCCTCAATGTCACTGGCGAGTGAGGCCAGCACTTCGCTGATTGCGCCGAGGTTTGGCGCGGTTTCGCCCTTGCCGGCGCGCAGCGGTTCGAGTTTCGCGGCGAACGCGGCGATCGCTTCCTTCGTTGGCGACTGCGCGGCCGCACCGCCCTTCTTCGTCAGCGCGTCGAGTTGCTTGTGCACGGCGTCGACTTCGCCATAACCCTGCCAGACGCGCGCGAGTTCGGTTTCGATCGCCTGCGAGAACTGCGCGGCCTGTTCGAGGTCGGCGCGTGATGTCTGCACGCGTGGATCGGGTTCGACGCGCAGCGGTTGGCGATATTCGTGTCCGTCAACAGTGAGCACGACCTGATAGTCACCGGGCAGCACCAGCAGGCCGCGCGGAACGATCGGCGTGTCGTCACCGAGGACTGCGGCGATCGAGTAGCCGTACTGCGCGGCTTTCGGTCGCGGTGTGCGCAGGTCGCAGACGAAGCGGTGCGCGCCGACATCGGTCGCGAGCTTCTGCGCCGGTTTGGTCCAGTCCGCGGCGAAGTAGCGTTCGGCGGTTGGTTGGAGCGTCGTGTCGTTGCTGTCGAAGCGGCGCAGGCTGTGGCCTGCGGCGTCACGGATGTCCAACGTGACCCGCTTTGCCGCGCGCGCCAGCGTGTAATCGATCAGTGCACCGGCCGGCGGATTTGTGCCGAGCGCGGTTTCCGCTGGCGGCGGCGTGTCCTTGTTCTGGTCAGCACGCACGCGGAATGCGGGTGCGGGCGCGAAGAGGTAAGTGCCGGCCTTCGTGGTTTTCGCATCAAGCTGGCGCAACGGACTGACATCGTCGAGCACCCAGATCGCGCGGCCCTGGGTCGCCGCGATCAGGTCGTTGCCGTGCACGAGCAGGTCGCGTACCCAGGCGACCGGCAGATTACGCTGCAGCGGCTGCCAGCGGGCGCCGTCGTCGACCGAGACGTAGACGCCCACGTCGGTACCGGCGTAGAGCAGGCCGCGACGCACCGGATCGGCACGCACGACACTGACGAAATGGCCGTCTGCAAGGCCGTTCGTGATCGCGATCCAGTTCTTGCCGTAGTCGCGGGTGCGGAAGATGCGTGGGCGGAAGTCGTCCTGGCGGTGGTTGTCGACTGCGGCATACGCGGTGCCTGCATCAAGCGCGGACACATCGAGCGTGCTGATCTTCGCCCAATCCGGAATGCCCTTCGGCGTGATGTTGATCCAGTTCTTGCCACCGTCGTGCGTCAGTTGCACGAGGCCGTTGTCGGTGCCGATCCAGATCTCGTCGTGGCTTAGCGGCGATGGCGTGATGCTGAAGATCACGCCGTAGCCGCAGGCACTCGCGGCGGCGATCGCGACATCGCCGTCGCAATGCTGCGCACCGTCCCGTTTGCCGGTCAGGTCCGGGCTGATCGTGTCCCAGTGGCGGCCCTGATCCAGCGAGCGGAACAGCACCTGCGAACCGGAGTACAACGCGTACGGCGCTTGCGTCGAGAACGCGATCGGCGTGATCCAGGTGTAGCGGTATTTCACTTCCGTTGCGCGCGCGCCGTAGCTCGACACCGGCCACGGCGACACGTTCTGCACCTCGCCGGTGCGCGAATCCCAGCGCGAGATGCGCCCGCCGAGGCCGGAGCCGTAGACGATGTCGGGATCGGCCGGATCGGGGAGGTCGTAGTCGCGCTCATCGCCGCCGACCGGATGCCAGTCGCGGAAGCCGATCGCGCCGTAGTCGCTGCGGCTGGCGATGGCGACCGTGCCGGAATCCTGCTGGCCCGAATAGATCCAGTACGGGAAGCGGTTGTCGGCAGCGAGGTGGTAGAACTGGCCAGTCGGCTGGTTGTACCAGTCGCTCCAGTGGCGACCGCCGTCGACGCTGACCACGGTGCCCTGGTCGCTGGCGGTGATCATGCGCTCGGGATGCTTCGGATTGATCCAGAGGTGGTGGTAGTCGTCGCCGCCGGGCGCGCCCTTGATGATCGTGAAGGTCTTGCCGGCGTCGGTCGAGCGGTGGATCGACTGGCCGACCGTGTAGAGGGTGTCGGGATCGTCCGGCGCGACGGTCAGGCGGCTCATGTACCAGGTCGCGACCGCCTTGGCGTCGCTGACCCGCTGCCAGTGCGCGCCGCCGTCGTCGGAGCGGTACAGGCCGCCGTGTTCGCCGGAGTCGATCGAGGCGTAGATGCGCGTCGCGTCGTTCTTGAGATGCGTCACGGCGAGACCGATGCGGCCGAGTTTGCCCGAAGGCCAGCCTTCGCCGCCGAGGCGTTGCCAGGTCACGCCGCCATCGGTCGATTGGTAGATCGCGCTGCCCTCGCCTTCGATCGGCGTGAAGTAGCTGAGCCACGGCCAGTTGCGCGCCTGCCACGCCGCGGCGAACACGAGATTCGGTTGCGCGGGATCCGCGGCGAGATCGACGACGCCGGTGTTCGCGTCGACGAACAACGTCTTCGTCCAGCTCTTGCCACCGTCGGTCGTGCGGAACACGCCGCGTTCGGCGTTCGGACCGAAGATGTGGCCGAGTGCGCCGACCAGAACCGTGTCCGGATTCTTCGGATCGACCAGGATCGCGCCGATATGCCGCGTCGCGGTCAGCCCGACGTGTTGCCAATGCGCGCCGCCGTCGGTCGATTTGTACAAGCCATCGCCGGCAGCGATGTCGTAGCGGGGTTCGGGCTGACCGCTGCCAGCGTAGATCACGTTCGGGTTCGATGGTGCGATCGCGATCGCGCCGATCGAAGCGGCATCGAGGCCGTCCGACATCGGCTGCCAGGTCGTGCCGGCGTCGCTCGTCTTCCACACGCCGCCGCCGGCCGCACCGAAATAGAACGTGTCGGGCTGATCCGGAATGCCGGCAGCCATCGTGGACCAGCCGCCGCGGAAGGGCCCAAGCAGCCGCCATTCGAGGCCGCCGAGTTGCGAGTCCGGAATCGGTTGCGCGGACGCGCGCGGCGCGGGTGCCATCGCGAACAACGCTAACGCGAATACAAAGGCGAGAGAATGGCGGAAACGCTCGTGCATCGGATGGCTCCTCGGCGACACGTCACAAAAAGCGCAACGATACTCCGGAAACCGCGCATGGCGTACCACGGAAGCCACCGGGTTTGGGCAGCTGGAGTCGCGCTTGCAGCGCTCCTACAGGAGCTCGCCTTTTGTAGGGGTGGCACTGCCGCGATCACAGCACAGCTTTTGTAGGAGCACCGGAAAAAGGTGCAAGCGGCGCAGCCGCGACCCATCACATGACGCGATATCGCTGCAATCAGCCCAGCGTGATGCCGCCGCGCTTGCGCACGATCAGCATCGCGATTTCCAGCGACTGTTCGTAGTTGAGGCGTGGATCGACCGTGGATTTGTACGCACGCGCAAGATCGGATTCGACGAGGTGGCGCGCGCCGCCGAGACACTCGGTCACGTTTTCGCCGGTCAGCTCCAGATGCACACCACCGAGATGCGTCCCGGCGGCACCATGCACATCGAACGCGCGATCGAGTTCGGCGCTGATGTTCTCGAAGCGGCGCGTCTTGATGCCGCTGCCGAGTGTTTCGGTATTGCCGTGCATCGGATCGCAGCACCAGAGTGGTTTGCGTCCTGCCGATTTCACGGCAGCAAGCAGCGGCGGCAAGATCGTTTCAATCTTGCCTGCGCCCATGCGGTGAATCAGGGTCAGGCGACCGGGATCGTTGTCCGGATCGAGCACGTCGATCAGGCGCAGCAATTGATCCGGCGTGACCGACGGCCCGATCTTGACCGCGATCGGATTGCGGATGCCGCGAAAATACTCGACGTGCGATCCGTCGATCGCCGCGGTGCGCATGCCGATCCACGGAAAATGCGTGGACAGATTGAACCAGCCCCACTGGCGCGGTACCTGGCGCGTCAGCGCTTGCTCGTAGTGCATCACCAGCGCGTCGTGCGAGGTATAGAAATCCACGCGCTGGAAGCTGCTGAGCGGCTCGCCCGCGAGAGTTTCCATGAAGCGCAGCGAATTGCCGATCGCGTCGACCATCTGCCGATATTCGTTATGCAGCGGCGAATGCTCGACCCAACCCAGATCCCAGTACTCCGGATGACGCAGGTCGGCAAAACCACCGTCGATCAGCGCGCGCACGAAATTCATCGTCATCGCCGAACGCGCGTGGCCGCGGATCAGGCGCTGCGGATCGGCACGACGCGCCTCGGCGGTGAATGCCGCGCCATTGACGAGATCGCCGCGGTAACTCGGCAGCGACACGCCATCACGCGTTTCCATGTCGGTCGAACGTGGCTTGGCATACTGGCCGGCGAAACGACCGACGCGCACGACCGGCAGCTTCAATCCGTGCACGAGCACCAGGCTCATCTGCAGCATGACCTTGAGCCGGTTCGAGATCAGCGGCGAGCTGCAGTCATCAAAACTCTCCGCGCAATCGCCGCCCTGGAGCAGAAAGCGACGGCCTTGCGCGGCGTCTGCAAGCAATTGCTTGAGCGCGAGGATCTCCCACGAGGTGACCAGCGGGGGCAGATCGTGCAGTTGCGCCAACGCACGCGTTAGTTCTTCCCTGTCGGCATACACGGGTTGTTGCGTATGCACACGCTGCTGCCACGACGACGGCGCCCAATCGGCGGCCTCGCGGACGACAGAAATACTGCGCTCGATGGGACGGGTCACGATGACTTTTACCGCAATGCAAAAAACGATAATGCCATAGTGCGGTCCATACGCCTATTTGATGTGGCGCCTGCGGCTCTTTCAGGAGCGCTGCGCAATCCGCGTATCGACACGCTTGCGAAAGCCCGCCCACAGCGCACCGCCGCCGAGCAGCACAAAACAGATCAGCGTCCAGCCCGGCATCGTCAGGCCCAGGAAGGTCCAGCTGATCTCGCCGCAATCGCCGGTGGCCATGAACGCCTTCTTGATCGCCTGGGCGATCGGGAACGAATCGAGCAGGTAGTTGAGACCGGGACCGCAGCCTTCCATCAGCGGATCGTGCGGCGTCAGTTGCACGACCAGATGGCGCACCGCGATGACACCGCCGACCGCAGCCGCAATCGCGACCAGCACCGCATAGATGCGCCGACCGGTCACACCTGGACCATGCAGGGCGCCTGCCAGGAAGAAAACTGCCATCGCCATGAATGCGATGCGCTGGAAGATGCACTTCGGGCACGGTTCGACGCCCATCTGGAACTGTTCGAAAATCGCGTAGGCGAGCAGCGCGATGCAGATTAGCGCGCCGGTCAGGAATTGCGCGCGGAATGGCCAGGCGAAGGGATTCGGATTCATTGCGTTCACCGATGCGGGATATGGATAAGGGTGCGACGGCGCGCACTCGCCGATCAAGGAAAAGCCCAATGGCCAACCGTTCCGGAAAAGATCAAGACCGCAAGCACCAGCCAAAGTGCCAGCGTCGCGTTCTCGATCGCACGCCCACGCTGTTCGCGCAACGCGAGCCAGAGCACGAACGGAACCAGTACATAGCGTGACTCGACCAGCCACGACGCGGCAAGGAACAGCGCCGCGAAAATATAGATCCAGGCCGAACCCACTGGGCGCAGGAGCGTCAATGCCAACCCGCACGCGGCGGCGGCGGCAAGCGCAGCCAACGCCGCGCGCAGTCCGAGATACCTCTCAGTCGCCCACACGAATTCATTGTGCAAGTAATAGTGCGGGAAAACCGTGTTGTACGGATTGTCGGCATGGAAACCCCACCAGAAGCCGGCAAAGACCAGCAGCGGAATCGCGAACAACCAGGGTCGCGTGCGCGCGCGATCGGCGAACTCGCGCAATCCGGCAAGCACATGGAACGGCAACAGCGCGCCCGCGAAAACCAGCGCGAAATACAGATTTCCGGCATGCAGACTCAAGTCTGGATGCAGCGCGGCCTGGGTGCTTGACAGGGAAATCGAGCCATTCCACGCCCAGAACGCAAGAAACCCGGCAACCG
Source organism: Rhodanobacteraceae bacterium (assembly GCA_003142815.1). Lineage (GTDB taxonomy): Bacteria > Pseudomonadota > Gammaproteobacteria > Xanthomonadales > Rhodanobacteraceae > Dokdonella_A. The sequence continues at coordinate 15,156 of PLNP01000045.1, read as the reverse complement.
GCAACAGATACGGCAAGCCGCACGCCGCGATCTCGCGCCACGCCCTGGATCCAGATCGGCGCCATGCGGGCCACACGGCGAGCATAGCCAGGAAACCCGCCCAGACCACTTCGTTCTGGCGCACGCAGACGAGCGCCACAAGCAGCAACGCCGACGGCCAATGCCGCCCCTTCAGGGTCGCGAACGTCGCCCACAGCAGAAGAGCCAGCGCGAAGATATCCGTGTAGACGACAAAGAAGAATGGCACCATGATCGGCAGGGCGACAAACTGCGCTGTCGCGAGCGTCTCTGTAGTGGGCCAGACCTGTCGTCTCAGCGCATGGAATCCGGCGATGGCCAGCAGGCCGAAAGCCGCGCTGACCAATCGCGCAGCGGCGAGCGAGTCGGCACCGGACAACCAGAGGATCGCGGCGGTTGCCGCGTGATAACCCGGAATCGTGGTGAGCTGTCCGACAACGCGCCAATCGCCGCGCAGAAGCAGATGGATCTGCGCGAAGTGATTGACCTCGTCGGTGAGGCTGTTGCGGTCACGCAGCGCGACAATCGCGGTGACGTACAAAACGCCAAGAAGCACGCCAAGGAATAGTTCGCGATGCGACGCCTGCGCCGCGCGATACAGCGTTCGCCCCGCATTGGCCACGCCCAGACATGACAAACCCCGGACATGCCGGGGCTTATCGGGTGTGGACCTGGACACGCGGGAACTCAATCGGCGGCTTGATCGGCCGCATCAGTCCGCGGTCGGTCGACCAGTTCGACATACGCCATCGGAGCATTGTCGCCGACGCGGAAGCCGCACTTCAGCAGGCGCAGATAGCCACCCTTGCGCTCGCGATAACGCGGCCCGAGTTCGACGAACAGCTTGCCGACCGCCTGCTTGTCGCGCAGGCGTGCGAACGCGAGGCGGCGATTGGCGACACCGTCGGTCTTGGCGAGCGTGATCAGCGGCTCGGCGACGCGGCGAAGTTCTTTTGCCTTCGGCAGCGTGGTGCGAATCAGCTCATGCTTGAACAGCGACGCAGCCATGTTCTTGAACATCGCTTCACGATGACTGCTGGTGCGGTTGAGCTTACGTCCGGATTTCTGGTGGCGCATGGTCGTTGTTCCGTTTCTGTGCGTGGGCGCGCCCTGTAAAGAATCAGGAGCCGGTGAAAACGAGGTTTCCTGCTCTCTATTTCTTGTTACCTACTCTTACCAATGACGCATTGCCGCTCGCCCGCAGCGCGGGCGCGCGTTCAGCCGAGCTGCATGCCGTGCACGAGACCCGGCGGCGGCCAGTTTTCGAGCTTCATGCCGAGTTGCAGACCGCGCTGGTAGAGCACGTCCTTGATCTCGGTCAGCGATTTCTTGCCGAGGTTCGGCGTCTTCAGCAGTTCGACTTCGGTCTTCTGCACGAGATCGCCGATGTAATAGATGCTCTCGGCCTTGAGGCAATTGGCCGAACGCACAGTTAGCTCCAGATCGTCGATCGGGCGCAGCAGTACCGGATCGACGCCGCTCTTGTCGGCCGTCGCGTCCGCGCTTTCGCGGCGGCTGAAGTCACCGAAGATGCTGATCTGGTCCTGCAGGATTTCGGCGGCCTTGCGCACTGCATCCTCGGCATCGATCGCGCCGTTCGTCTCGACATCAAGCACGAGCTTGTCGAGGTCGGTGCGCTGTTCGAGACGCGCGCTGTCGACGTTGTAGGCGACGCGACGTACCGGGCAGAACGAGGCATCGAGCTGCAGGCGGCCGATCGGGCGCGCTTCCTCGTCCGGCAGGCGACGCGCAGTGGCGGGCTGATAGCCGACGCCGCGTGCAACCTTGAGGCGCATATTCAGCGCAACGTCCTTGGTCAGGTGGCAGATCACGTGGCCGGGATTGATGATCTCGACTGAATGATCGACCTTGATATCGCCGGCCGTGACGACGCCCTTGCCCTTCTTGCTGAGCGTAAGCGTGGTCTCGTCGTGGCCATGCATGCGGATGGCGACGTCTTTGAGGTTCAGCAGAACCTCGATGACATCTTCCTGCAGGCCTTCGAGCGTCGTGTATTCGTGCAGCACGCCGTCGATTTCGACTTCGGTGATCGCGCTGCCCGGAATGGACGAAAGCAGCACGCGACGCAGCGCATTGCCAAGCGTGTGGCCGAAGCCGCGCTCAAGAGGCTCAACGATGACCCTGGCCCGGTCGGCGCCAATACGCTCGACGTGGATGCCGCGCGGACGCAGCACATTGGTTGACGATCCCGCCATAAGAGCTTGACTCCGGAATCCTGATGGACTCTATGTGGTGTGTTTACCGCTGAAAAAGCAGATGCAACCGGATCGGCTGAACTTACTTCGAGTACAACTCGATGATCAGCTTTTCATTGATGTCCGACGGCAGGTCGGAACGCTCCGGCAGCGCCTTCAGCAGGCCGCTCGCCTTCTTCGCATCGACTTCAATCCAGGTCGGCACCAGATCCATCTCCTGCGAGACGGTCAGCGACTCCTGCACGCGCAACTGGCTCTTGGCGCGCTCGCTCAGCGCGATTTCGTCGCCCGGTCGCACTTGATACGAAGGCAGATTGACCTTCTTGCCGTTGACGCGGACCGCTGCGTGCGAGACGAGTTGGCGCGCACCGGCGCGGGTCACCGCGAACCCCATGCGATAGACGATGTTGTCCAGACGCGACTCAAGCATGCGCAACAGGTTTTCGCCGGTGTTGCCCTTCTGGCCGGAAGCCTTCTGGTAGTACGAGCGGAACTGACGTTCGAGCACACCATAGATGCGCTTGACCTTCTGCTTTTCACGCAACTGCACGCCGTAATCGGAGACGCGGCCACGCCTGGCACCGGCAGCACCGTGCTGGCCGGGCTTCTGCTCCAGCTTGCACTTCGAATCGATCGCGCGTGCGGGACTCTTGAGACTCAAGTCGGCGCCTTCACGACGCGCGAGCTTGCAGGTGGGTCCAATGTAACGAGCCATTCTTCTAAACTCCCTTACACGCGGCGCTTTTTCGGCGGACGACATCCGTTGTGCGGAATCGGCGTCACGTCGATGATGTTGGTGACCTTGAAACCGGCGTTGTTCAGCGATCGAACCGCCGATTCGCGACCCGGGCCCGGACCCTTGATGCGCACTTCGACGGTCTTGACGCCGTAGTCGGCGGCAGCGCGCGCTGCCTTGTCGGCGGCGACCTGCGCGGCGAACGGCGTCGACTTGCGCGAACCACGGAAACCCGCGCCACCGGCAGTCGCCCAGGAAAGCGCGTTGCCCTGACGATCGGTGATCGTGACCACGGTGTTGTTGAAAGAAGCCTGCACGTGGGCGACGGCATCCGTCACCACGCGCTTGATCTTCTTCTTTGCCTTGACAGCTACAGGTTTGTTCATGAGAGCTTGGCTTTACTCTTGAATTTGTTTATCTGGTCATCCATGACCAGGGGCAGACCGGCCATCCTGGCCGGACTTCTGATTTCGCCTGTACGGTCATCCATGACCAAGAGCAAACCCGGCCGTCCTGGCCGGACTTCTGATTCGCGTATACGGTCATCCATGACCGAGGAGCAAAACCGGCCATCCTGGCCGGACTTCTGATTCGCGTATACGGTCATCCATGACCGAGGAGCAAAACCGGCCATCCTGGCCGGACTTCTCATAAAGATTTTTATTTCTTGATGGCGCGACGCGGACCCTTGCGGGTGCGTGCGTTGGTGCGAGTCCGTTGACCACGCACCGGCAAGCCGCGCCGATGGCGCAGACCGCGATACGTGCCAAGGTCGATCAAACGCTTGATCGACATACCGACCTCGCGACGCAGATCGCCTTCGACGCCGAACTTGGCGATTTCCTGGCGAATCTTGTCGACTTCAGCCTCGGTCAGATCCTTGATCTTGGCTGCCGGGTTGACGCCGGCGCCCGCGCAAACTTTCTTCGCCCGCGAACGACCGATGCCGAAAATGCTCTGCAAGCCGATCACGACATGCTTTTGAACCGGCAGATTGACACCTGCAATGCGTGCCATGCTTGATGATCTCCAAAGAAACTACTTGGTGCGCAGAGAACTTGACAGTATATCCGGAATATCGCACTCGGGGAACCCCTCGGCTATACGGTCCGGCAATCCAGTTTTTTTGCTCAACGGCCGCGCAAATTCGCCTTCTTGAGCAGACTTCCGTATTGATGTGAAACCAGGTGCGCCTGAATCTGCGCGGTGAAGTCCATCACCACCACCACCACGATCAGGAGCGAGGTGCCGCCGAAATAGAACGGTACGTGCCAGGCATTTCGAAGGATGTCCGGAATCAGGCAGACCGCGACCAGATAGAGCGCACCGGCACCGGTCAACCGGGTCAGCACGCCATCGATGTAGTCGGCCGTTGCCTTGCCCGGGCGCAAGCCCGGTATCAACGCACCCGAGCGCTTCAGGTTGTCCGCGGTTTCCTGCGAATTGAACGTCAACGCGGTATAGAAAAACGCGAAGATCACAATCAGCACACCATAGATCAGCATGTGCAACGGTTCGCCCGGCCCGAGCGATGCGGTCAGCACCTGCAGCCAGTGGATCTCGTTCGAGTTGTTGAACCAAGTCGCCGCGGTCGCCGGGAACATCAGCAGCGATGACGCGAAGATGGGCGGAATCACGCCAGACATGTTGATCTTCAGCGGCAGGTGCGAACTCTGGTTCATGTACGCCTTGCCGGCGCCACCCTGCCGACGCGCGTAGTTCACCGTGATCCTGCGCTGGCCGCGTTCCATGAATACGCAAAAAGCGGTCACTACGAGCACGAGCGCAAACACGATGAGCACGCGCAGGATCGGCATCTCGCCGCTTTGCGCCATGCCGAGCGTGGTCACGACCGCTGCCGGCAAGCCCGCGACGATGCCTGCGAAGATCAACAGCGAAATACCGTTGCCAATGCCGCGCTCGGTGATCTGCTCGCCGAGCCACATCAGGAACATCGTGCCGGAGGTGAGGCCGACGATGGTGGTCAAGACGAAACTCGGGCCTGGTGCGTAAACGATGCCGGTCTGCAGCTGCAGCATGGTGGCAACACCGAACGATTGGAATATTCCCAACGCAAGCGTACCGATGCGCGTGTACGTGGTCAGTGTGCGCCGGCCGGATTCACCTTCCTTGCGCAACGCCTGCCAGCTCGGGATGACCGATCCGAACATCTGCACCATGATCGACGCCGAGATGTAGGGAATCACGCCGAGCGCGAACACCGACATGCGGCTCAGCGCGCCGCCCGAGAACATGTTGAACATGTCGAGCAAGCCGCCGGCCTTGCCGAGCAACTCGGCCATCCGCGCAGGATTGACACCCGGCAGCGGAATGAACGAGCCCAGTCGGTAGACGACGAGCGCGCCGACCACGAACAGCAGCCGTTGCTTCAGCTCGGTCATTTTGCCGAGCGAAGCGAGCGGGTTGGACTGCGAAGACGCCACTCGCTTACTCCACGCTGCCGCCGGCAGCCTCGATCGCGGCCTTGGCACCAGCGGTCGCGGCCACGCCCTTGAGCTTGATCGCCGACTTGATCTCGCCCTTCTTGACGATCTTCGCGCGCACGGCGCGGGTCTCGATCAGACCTGCCGCCTTGAGTGCGTCGAAATCGATCACGCTGGCCTTGAGCGAATCAAGCTTGTACAGCAGTACTTCGCTGGTTTCGTGCGACTTCTTCGAGCGGAAACCGACTTTTGGCAAGCGACGCTGCAGCGGCATCTGGCCGCCTTCGAAGCCCGGCTTGACCTTGCCCTTGCCCGAGCGCGCGTACTGGCCCTTGTGACCACGACCCGCGGTCTTGCCGAGGCCCGAACCGATACCACGACCGACGCGAACACGATCCTTGCGGGCGCCAGCGGCGGGCTTGAGTGTATTGAGACGCATGGGACTGAACTCCTGCTAGTCACTGATTCGAGGTATTGAACGTGCCGTTCAATACCTGCGGCGCTTACACGTTTTCTTCGACGCGAACCAGGTAGCTGACCTGGCTGATCAGACCGCGCACCGACGGCGAATCCTGCAATTCGCGCACGTCGTTGAGCTTGCGCAATCCGAGCGCACGCACGCTGAGACGGTGACGTCCCTGGCATCCGTTGATGCTCTTGAACAGGCGCACGCGGATCGTCTTGCCTGATTTTGCCTGGGTCTTAGACATTGCCGAGCACCTCGTCCACCGACTTGCCGCGCTTGGACGCGACCCGCTCCGGCGACACCATCGCCTGCAGACCAATGATCGTCGCGCGGACCAGATTGATCGGATTGCGCGAACCAACCGCCTTGGCGAGAACGTTCTTCACGCCGACGACTTCGAGCACCGCGCGCATCGCGCCGCCAGCGATCACGCCGGTACCGTCAGACGCAGGCTGCATGTAGACCTTTGCCGCGCCGTGATTCGCCTTGACCGCATGAAACAGCGTGCCGTTGTTGAGCTGAATCTTCACCATGGCCTTGCGCGCGCGCTCCATCGCCTTGGAAATGGCGACCGGCACTTCGCGTGCCTTGCCGTAGCCGAAGCCGACGCGGCCATCGCCGTCGCCGACCACGGTCAGCGCGGTAAAGCTCATCTGGCGGCCACCCTTGACGGTCTTCGCCACGCGGTTCACGGCGATCAGCTTCTCGAGGAAGCCATCGGCGCTTTCACGTTCGTTGCTGTTGTTCGCCATGTTTCACCTGTCATGCCGCCCGTAACAACGGTGCGGACTTCTGCTTGCGGCGAGGCCGCTTAGAGTTGTGGTTTTTCTTACCAGGGATTCGGGATTGGGGATTCGTGGTAAAGCATGCGTGGCCTTGGCGAATCCCGAATGTCGAATCCCGAATCTCAGAATTTCAATCCCGCTTCGCGCGCCGCATCGGCGAGCACCTGGACGCGGCCGTGATAACGATAGCCCGAACGATCAAATGCAACCTTGTCGACCCCCGCCTTCAGGGCGAGTTCGGCAACCGCCTTGCCGACCGCAGCTGCCGCGGATTTGTTCTTGGTGCCCTTGAGACTCTCGGCGATCGATTTCTGCACGGTCGATGCCGCCGCGATCACCTTGCCGCCATCCGCGCTCAGCACCTGCGCATAAATATGCTGCGAGCTGCGATGCACGCTCAGGCGTGGCACGCCGAGCGCGCGGATGTGGGCACGCGTGCTCTTGGCGCGGCGAAGTCTTGCGATGTTCTTTTCCATTGTACGTCTCCGGGAAGCGGATAGGCTCTTTTGGGAGCAGGCCGTCAACGGCCAAGCCCTTGCGGACAGGTCCGCATTACGCCTTCTTGGCTTCCTTCAAGGTGATCTTTTCGCCCGAATAACGCACGCCCTTGCCCTTGTAGGGCTCCGGCGGACGGTACGAGCGGATTTTTGCCGCGACTTCACCGACGCGCTGCTTGTCGGCGCCCCTGACGAAAATTTCCGTCTGCACCGGCACTTCGATCGTGATGTCGGCCGGAGCCCTGAACACAACCGGGTGCGAGAAACCGAGCGTGAGATTGAGATCCTTGCCGTGCAGTGCCGCGCGATAACCAACGCCGACCAGCTCGAGCTTGCGCGAGTAACCTTCGCTGACACCCTTGACCATGTTCTGGATCAGCGCGCGCGCGGTTCCGGCCATCTTCATGTCAGCCGGATTCTTCGCATTCAACTTGATTTCGCCGCCCTCGATGACGACGTCCACGCCCGCCGGCACCTTCAGCGCGAGGATGCCCTTGGGTCCCTTCACGGTGATCGCGTCAGGCTTGATCTGGCAGTCGACGCCCTTCGGCACGGCAATGGGTTTCTTGGCAACGCGTGACATGCGGTTATCTCCATAGTCATCCCTGACCAACAGAAAGACCGGCCGTCCTAGCCGGACTATTCAATTAGAACCTCAGGCGACCAGACCGATGACTTCGCCGCCCAGACCCTTCTTGCGGGCCTGTGCGTCGGTCATGATCCCGGACGAGGTGGACACGATGGAAATGCCAAGACCATTGAGAATCCTGGGCAGTTCGGCGTTGCCGCGGTAAACGCGCAGACCCGAGCGGCTGATGCGCTGGATGCGCTCGATAACCGGCTTGCCTTCGTGGTACTTGAGGGCAATTTCAAGTTTCGGCTTGCCCTCGACGGTGCTGGTCTGGACATCGGCGATATAGCCTTCGTCCTTCAGCAGATTCGCGATCGCGTGCTTCACGCGCGACGCCGGCATCGCCACGGAGCGCTTGCCGGTGGCCTGCGCATTGCGTATACGCGTGAACATATCGGCAATGGGATCAGTCATGCTCATGTTTCGATTCCTTCTCTGGCATCGATATCCAGGAGTCTCCATTGCAGCCGGAAACTCCCAAAATTCTTGTTTTGTTACCAGCTGGCCTTGCGCAGGCCCGGCACATCGCCGCGCATGGTCGCTTCACGCAGCTTGTGGCGGCCGAGGCCGAACTTGCTGTAGACGCCGCGTGAACGGCCGGTCAACAGGCAACGATTGCGCTGGCGTGAAGGGCTGGAGTCGCGCGGCAGTTTCTGCAATTTCACCGCAGCCGCAAGCTTTTCATCGTAGGAGGCCGTCGTGCTGACGACGATCTTCTTCAGCTCGATGCGCTTCGCGCCGTGCTGCTTGACGAGCTTGGTCCGCTTGACTTCGCGGTTGATCATTGAACGCTTTGCCATTTCTTATTCCCTGCGGGATTGATTTCGCACGCAATCAGTTACGGAACGGAAAGCGAAACGCTTCCAGGAGTGCCTTGGCTTCTTCATCGGTGCGCGCGGTCGTCGTGATCGCGATGTCCATGCCGCGCAGCGCATCGATCTGGTCGAAATCGATCTCGGGGAAGATGATCTGTTCCTTGATACCCATGTTGAAGTTGCCGCGACCGTCGAACGAATGACCCGAAACACCGCGGAAGTCGCGCGCGCGCGGCAGCGAGATGTTGATCAGGCGATCGAAGAATTCGTACATACGCGTACGACGCAAGGTGACCTTGCAGCCGATCGGCCAGTTCTCGCGGATCTTGAACGTGGCGTGGGCCTTGCGCGACAACGTGATGATCGGTTTCTGACCGGCGATCTTCGCCATGTCGCCGACCGCGTTCTCGAGAATCTTCTTGTTGCCCACCGCCTCGCCCACGCCCATGTTCAGCGTGATCTTGGACAGGCGTGGCACTTGCATCGGGTTGGCGTAGCCGAAGCGTTCCATCAGCTTCGGCATGACCTGCTCTTTGTAAATCTTTTGAAGGCGCGTCATGGCAACAGACCTCAGGCGTCGATCACTTCGCCGGACGGACGGAACACGCGGACCTTGCGCCCATCATCGAGCGTCTTGAATCCCACGCGTTCACCCTTGCCGGAGGCGGAGTTGAACAGCATTACGTTGGAGATATGGATCGCAGCCTCACGCTCGACGATGCCGCCAGGCTGATTGGCCTGCGGATTCGGCTTGGTGTGACGCTTGATCAGGTTGATGTTCTGCACGAACACGGAATCGCCCGCGACGCGCGTGATCTCACCCTTCTGACCCTTGTTCTTGCCGGCGATCACGAGCACGTGGTCGCCTTTGCGGATACGGTTCATGCCATCAACCTCGTTACAGGACTTCCGGCGCCAGCGAAACGATCTTCATGAACCGTTCGCTGCGCAGCTCGCGCGTGACGGGTCCGAAAACGCGGGTGCCAATCGGCTCGAGCTTGTTGTTCAAAAGGACGGCGGCGTTGCCGTCGAAGCGGATCAGCGAACCATCGGCGCGACGCACACCCTTGCGGGTACGCACAACGACGGCGTCGTAGACTTCGCCTTTCTTCACCTTGCCGCGCGGAATCGCTTCGCGCACCGAAACCTTGATCACGTCACCGATGCGTGCATAACGACGCTTGGAACCACCCAGCACCTTGATGCACATCAGTTCGCGCGCGCCGCTGTTGTCCGCTGCGGCCAGCGTGGTTTGCATCTGGATCATGTCGCTCGCTCCTTCCGCTCTTCCACGCTCAGGCTTCAGCGCGCGTGATGATCTTCACGACGCGCCAGTTCTTGGTTTTCGACAGCGGGCGGCATTCCGCGATGCGGACCACGTCGCCTTCCTTGCATTCGCCGACTTCGTCGTGCGCATGCACCTTGGTCGAGCGACGAATGATCTTGCCATACAGCGGATGTTGCACTTGGCGCTCGAGCAGAACCGTCACGGTCTTGTGCATCTTGTTGCTGACAACACGCCCTTCGACGGTGTGCTCTTTGTTTGCGTTATCGTTCATTCTCACTGCCCCTGCTTCTGCACGCCGAGCAGGTAGTTGACCTGCGCGATCTCGCGGCGAACGCGGCCAAACTGATGCGTCTGCGGCAACTGGCCGGAACCTTTCTGCATGCGCAGGTTGAACTGTTCGCGGCGCAGTTCGCCGAGTTGCTCGGTGAGCTGCTGCGCGTTCTTCTGGCGGAGTTCTTTGAGTTCCATCACAGCACCGTCCGTGTCACGAATTGGGTCTGCACCGAGAGTTTCGCGGCGGCCAGGCGAAACGCCTCACGTGCCGCGACTTCGGCGACACCCTCGATTTCATACAGCATGCGACCCGGCTGCACCGGTGCAACCCAGAACTCGACGTTGCCCTTGCCGTTGCCCATGCGGACTTCGATAGGCTTCTTCGAGATCGGCTTGTCCGGGAACACGCGGATCCAGAGCTTGCCGCCACGCTTGACGTAACGCGTGATGCAGCGACGCGCGGCTTCGATCTGGCGCGCGGTCAGATGACCATGCGTCGTCGCGCGAAGGCCGAATTCACCGAAGCTGACCTTGTTGGAAACATAGGCCAAGCCGCGGTTGCGGGCTTTTTGTACCTTGCGATATTTGGTGCGTTTGGGTTGCAGCATGAGTTACGCTCCCGCCTTCGGCGCGCGACGCTGCGGACGCTCTTCAGCGGCCTCGGCCTTGGCTTCCTGCTGAGAGGCGTGCAGGTCGAAGATCTCACCCTTGTAGACCCAGACCTTCACACCGATGATTCCGTACGTGGTCTTCGCCTCGGCAAAGCCGTAGTCGATGTCAGCACGCAGCGTGTGCAGCGGCACGCGACCTTCGCGGTACCACTCCGAACGCGCGATCTCGGCGCCGTTCAGACGACCACCGACGTTGACCTTGATGCCAAGCGCGCCGAGGCGCATCGCGTTCTGCACCGCGCGCTTCATCGCGCGCCGGAACATGATGCGGCGCTCCAGCTGCTGCGCGATCGACTCGGCGACCAGCTGCGCATCGAGCTCGGGCTTGCGCACCTCGGTCACGTTGATGTGGACGGGCACGCCCATCACCGCAGAGACTTCCTTGCGCAGCTTCTCGATATCCTCGCCCTTCTTGCCGATGACGATACCCGGACGAGCCGTGTGGATCGTCACGCGTGCAGTCTTCGCCGGACGCTCGATCAGGATCTTCGAGATACCGGCCTGGGCGAGCTTCTTCTTGAGCAGCTCACGCACCTTGAGATCGGCACCCAGATATTCGGCGTATTCGCGCTTGCCCGCGAACCACTTCGAATTCCAGTCCTTGCTGATGCCAAGGCGGAACCCGGTGGGATGAACTTTATGACCCATCGTTGCAGCCCCTGTGCCTTATTCGCCGACAACCACGGTGATGTGGCTCGTGCGTTTCGTGATACGTGAACCGCGACCCTTGGCGCGCGCATGCATGCGCTTGAGGGTCGGGGCTTCGTCGACGAAGATGCGGGCGATCTTGAGTTCGTCCACATCCGCGCCGAGATTGTTTTCGGCATTCGCGACCGCCGACAGCAGCACCTTCTTGATCAGCTGCGCCGCCTTCTTGTCGCTGAACGTGAGCAGGTTGGTCGCTCGGCCAACCGCAAGACCGCGTATCTGGTCGGCGACCAGACGGGCTTTCTGCGGTGAGATGCGCGCGCTGCGCAAGATCGCTTTGGCTTCCATGGTACTCATCACTTCTTGGCCTCGGCGGCCTTCTTGTCGCCGGAATGCCCCTTGAAGGTTCGCGTGACCGCGAACTCGCCGAGCTTGTGGCCGACCATGTTTTCGTTGACCAACACGGGAACGTGCTGGCGGCCATTGTGGATGGCGAGCGTCAAGCCCACCATCTCCGGGATGACCATCGAGCGACGCGACCAGGTCTTGATCGGGCGCTTGTTGTGTGCAGCGCTCGCAACTTCCACCTTTTTCAACAGGTGGTGATCGACGAACGGTCCTTTCTTCAGAGAACGAGCCATGGCGTTACCTATCAACCCCTGCGATCGCGGACGATGAACTGCGTCGTGCGCTTGTTCTTGCGTGTCTTGTAACCCTTGGCCGGAGTGCCCCATGGGGACACCGGATGCGGGTTGCCCTGACCGGCCTTCGCTTCGCCACCACCATGTGGATGGTCGACCGGATTCATCGCTGCGCCGCGCACGGTCGGGCGCACCCCGCGCCAACGGCTCGCACCGGCCTTGCCAAGCTTCTCCAGGTTGTGCTCGGAGTTGCCGACTTCGCCAATCGTCGCGCGGCATTCCGCCGGCACCTTGCGCATTTCGCCGGAGCGAAGACGCAGCGTCGCGTAGCCTTGTTCACGCGCAACCAGCTGCGCCGAGGCGCCGGCCGATCGCGCGATCTGCGCACCCTTGCCCGGCTTCATCTCGATGCAATGCACGGTCGAGCCGATCGGGATATTGCGCAGTGGCAGCGAGTTGCCGACCTTGATCGGTGCATCGTGCCCAGCCATCAGCTGGTCACCGACCTTCGTGCCCTTCGGCGCGATCACGTAACGGCGCTCGCCATCGACGTAGCACAGCAACGCGATGTGCGCGGTGCGATTCGGATCGTACTCGATGCGCTCGATACGGCAAGCGATGCCTTCCTTGTCGCGCTTGAAGTCGATGATGCGATAGTTCTGTTTCGAGCCGCCACCCTGGTGACGCGTGGTAATGCGCCCGTAATGGTTGCGGCCGCCGTTGTTGGACTGCGACTCGGTCAACGGTGCGTATGGCGCGCCCTTGTGGAGTCCGGGCGTGAACACGCGTACGACGGCGCGGCGTCCGGGGGAAGTGGGTTTTACTGTAATCAATGCCATGGGTCGGTCACCTTACGGCTTGGCTGTCACGTCGATGGTCTGGCCATCGGCAAGACGCACATAAGCCTTGCGCTTGCTGCTGCGTGTACCCGCGCGAGAACGGAATGTCCGGGCCTTGCCTTTCACGTTGACCAGGTTCACCGATTGCACTTCGACGCTGAACAGTCCTTCGACTGCAGCTTTGACATCAGCCTTGGTCGCGGTCTGCGAAACTTCGAACACGTATTGGTTGATCTCCTGCAAGCGCGCACTCTTTTCAGAGATATGCGGCGCGCGCAGGACGCTGAAGAGACGCTCGTTCATGCCAACCACTCCTCGATGCGCTTGAGCGATTCGGTGGTCATCACGACCTTGTCCGCCGCAACCAGGCTGACCGGGTCCAGCGCCGCAACGTCGACAACGTGCAGATATGGCACGTTGCGTGCTGCCAGAAACAGTGCTTCCGGCGCATTTTCGGCAACCAACACGACACGTCCACTCGCCTTCAACTCATCGAGCTTCCCGACCATGAGCCTGGTCTTCGGCTGATCGATGCCGAAGCCCTCGACCAGCGTGAGACGGCCCTGACGATTGAGTTCCGAGAGAATCGAAATCATCGCACCGCGAAACATCTTGCGGTTGACCTTCTGCGCGAAGCTGCGTGGCTTGGCCGCGAACGTGACACCACCACCGACGAAGATCGGAGCTGTCAGCGCGCCGTGACGCGCGCCGCCGCCCTTCTGCTTCTTCGACTTCTTGGTGGTGCCGTTGACTTCCGATCGCGTCTTCTGCGCCTTCGTTCCGGCGCGCCCCGCATTGCGGTAGGCAACGACGACCTGATGCACAAGACCTTCGCGGAATTCCTCGCCGAACACTGTCTCGGAAAGAGTTACCGGCTTGGCGCCAATGACATTGAGTTCCATGGCGTCCTCCTTACTTCGTCTTCGCGGCGGCGCGGATGATCACGTTGCCGCCCGGAGCACCCGGAACTGCACCCTTGATCGCGATCAGATGACGCTCGGTGTCGATCTTGACCACTTCGAGATTTATCGACGAACGATTCACGTTGCCCATCTGGCCGGCCATCTTCTTGCCCGGAAATACGCGGCCCGGCGTCTGGCGCTGACCGATTGAGCCCGGCGAACGATGCGACAGCGAGTTGCCGTGCGTCGCGTCACCCATCGCGAAGTGATGGCGTTTGATCGTGCCCTGGAAGCCCTTGCCCTTGCTGACGCCTGCAACGTCGACCTTCTGGCCAATCGTGAACAGCTCGTCCGCTTTCAGCTCGCCACCGACCGCAAACTTGCCGAGGTCACCCGCTTCGACGCGGAATTCCCAAAGGCCGCGACCCGCTTCGACCTTCGCCTTGGCGTAGTGCCCAGCCTGTGGCTTGTTGACCAGCGCAGCGCGCTTCGCGCCCGCGGTGACCTGGATGGCGCTGTAGCCATCAACCTCGACCGTCTTCACCTGGGTCACACGATTCGGCGTCGCTTCAATCAGCGTCACCGGCACCGAACGACCATCCTCGGTAAAGACGCGGCTCATGCCGCATTTACGACCTACCAACCCGATACTCATCGTCGTATCCCGTTACCTAATGCTTCGATACAGCAAGGCTTCAATACAGCGGTGCGTCAATGCAGCCGTGTTTCAGTGCAGCTTGATCTGGACGTCGACGCCAGCCGCGAGGTCGAGCTTCATCAGCGCGTCCACGGTCTTGTCGTTGGGATCGACGATGTCCATCACGCGCTTGTGGATGCGCGTCTCGTACTGGTCGCGCGCATCCTTGTCGGCGTGCGGCGACGTGAGAATCGTGACGCGCTCGATCTTCGTCGGTAGCGGAATCGGGCCGCGAACTTGCGCACCGGTACGCTTCGCCGTTTCGACGATCTCGCTCGCGGAACGATCGATCAAACGATGATCGAACGCCTTGAGCCGGATACGAATCTTCTGGTCCGCCATTGCCGTGTGTCCTTTAAAGAGCTTGTTGCTTGCAGCGCTCCCGCTTTCCGGGGCGCCATATGTCGTTTGTTCGAGAGCCGTAAGCCGGGAATCGATAGCCGGAGAGCGGTGTTCGCTCGTCCGGCTACCCGTTTCCGGTTACCGGTTACCGACTTTTACTGGATGATCTTCGCCACCACGCCGGCGCCGACGGTGCGCCCACCTTCGCGAATCGCAAAACGCAGACCTTCTTCCATCGCGATCGGGT
>PLNP01000013.1:40080-40241 GCA_003142815.1 Rhodanobacteraceae bacterium | reverse complement strand
AACGAATGGCTGAGCGAATAACCCAGCTCGCCGCCTTCGTGGATCGAGCCTGGGCACTCCGGCGAGGCGTGGCTGGGAATCCCTCCGGGAAACGAAAACTGGAGAAAGAGCTTCTGTAGCCCGGCCTCATCCTGGCTGATGTTGGGATAGATCTCGCTGTA
>PLNP01000013.1:0-40017 GCA_003142815.1 Rhodanobacteraceae bacterium | reverse complement strand
AGGTAGTTCGCGGCGCGCCAGTAGGCGTCCATCTGATGGAGCAGTTCCGGCGTGAGCGTGTTGGTTTTCATGGTCTAGGTTTCCCGAGTCGTGCCGGAATTAAGAACGTGGCAAACCGTCTTGGCTATCGTGAGTTCTTCGTTCGTTCGAATGACGTGGACCGCAACCCGGCTGATCGTCACGGGAATCACGCCCTAGTTCGCTGCGTTTTTATCCACAGCAGCTTCCAGACCTACCCTCGGACTTAGCGCCGGCGGGCGTGGACAGAAACTTTTGCCGACAGTGGTCGCNNGGGGTCTTTGGTCACGGATTTCGATTCTTTCATGGTCATGTTCCTTTGTTGGTGGTTGTTTTCCACGCCGTCCCCGGTCATGGCTACAAGCACGCCCCGGGCTTTGACCTCTTTCACTTTGACCGCTTTGTCCTGTGGCAGGACTTCGGCGAAGTATTCATCCAGTCCGACCTGGGCAGAGACCCGTTTGGCCGTCGCCTTGTTGTCACCGGGGAGCATAAGGCAGCGGATCTTCAACGCCTTAAGGACATCGATGGGTTGCTTCGCCTCGGGTCGGACACTGTCGGCGAAAGCAATCGCTCCTTTCAACTTCCCGTCCACCAGAACAAACACGACCGCCTCACATTGGGATTGCACGGGCTCCACGCGCTGGTCAGTGAGCGCGATGCTCTGTTCGCGCAGGTAGTCGGAGCTAACCGCCTTGATGTCTTTGCCCTCGACGCCCGTGATACTTTTAATAGGCAATCTCCTTCTTCCGATCATGAACTTATGATTCTTCGGTACCTTTATGCTTCTTGGCACGATAACATGCTATAAGCCACCAAAAATAATGGCAATGGATAGCCCCAACGCAAACACCAAGAACGAGAGAATCGTCATCCGAGAAAGGACGCTGTTTGATACCAATTTCACATCACCATTCACGGGCTTGCTCTTTGGCTCCACGCTGCCAGTGCGCTCGCTAGCCGTATGATTGTCATGCATGCTTTTAGAGGCCCCACCGTTTACCGACCCGTTCGGCGGTCGCACTGTTATCATGCCGTGTTTCATGTGTCGGGATACCAACCACCCATTGATAGGATACGCGGTGATGAAACCGACAAGAAGGGCCATGGACATAATGAACCAAAATGCCGGTCCTAATGGATCGTGACTCTCCGGAGTACTTTTCATTGCCAAAGTCATTACAGGCACCATGCCGGCCATGAGAAAATTCATAGACAGCAACTCCGGAAAGAAAGTGCTAGAGAGCGCACGCTTATATGAACCACCTGCCTGCTCCCGCATGAACAGAGCTTGGAAGATACTCCATCCGAAGCCGAACCCCAAAGCGTACTCCAGTACAATATCTATAACTTTGGGTAGATGAAATATACTGGCGATGACCGCGCCGGCCAGAATTCCAACGCCATCGCCGGCTACACAATGCATGGTCGAACCCAGAACCTGTCTCCAGCGTGTCGCGACGTAGCGTTCGTGCAGCCCGGGGAGTGGTTCGCGACAACCTAATACATACAGAAATGCACCTAGTGGCCCCGTGTACGCGGTGAGTAAGCTGAACCCCCACTTGAGCACTGGGGATGCCGGCGTGGCACGAATGTCCACCACCACAAACGACAGCGATAGTGCGGTAAGAAGAAACCACAGAAGCATTACGCCGTCAAACATTTTTATCCTCCAGTATTTTTGTGCCTAACGGTGATATAGCTCGAAATTCCTCAAATGTTTCGCGCTACAGTTTTTCCAGTTCGGCATCGACGGTTAGTTTCTTGTTGCTCATGTTTCCGTCCAGCTTGCCGGCTGGGAGCTGGGAGTTAACGATCAAACGCGTGCATTATCCGTTAAAGATAAAAGAGGCCAGGTTCGATATATATTCGTGAAGTTATCGAGCCTGGCTCCTTTAATTTGCACCGATTAGCCGGCCATCTTGCGGCAAGCCGCGGCGCAACGACGGCACGCCTCGGCGCAGCGTTTACAGCCATCCATGTCATGGGCGCCGCATTCTTTCGCACACCAGTCACAGATGTCCGCGCACAGCTTGCAAATCTGCTTGGCGAACGGACTGTTGCGGGCGATCGCATCGGCGCACAACCGGCAGATCGCCGCGCACTCGATGCAGCAGGCCGGACAGGCATTTTTGCTTTCCTTGCCGACCATGCCCGCGAAACAGTTGCCGCACTCGGTCGCGCAGTCGTTGCAGGCGGCGATGCAGTCTTTGGTGCTTTGGTCCAGAGGATTACTCATGTTGTGTTTCCTTTAGTTGAGATCGGGCGATATTGGCACACCCGTAACGCCTGCGCTGTCAAGCAGCGCTCATTAGGAGTGTAAACTTGTGCGTACCTAACAGGTCAAGCCGCGTATTGATCATTGGTTTCAATCAGATGACAGATCGCATCGCCGTCGGGAGCGTGGTCAGGCATCTTTTTCCATCGCCTGAGCGCGCGTTCCATGTTGCGCTGCAGTGCCACCACCTCTTCCAGTTGCTTCGAGTTCTCCACGATGCGGCGTTGTACGATCTCGCGTACCAGCGGACATTGTGTCTGCCCGGACCTGCTTTTCTCGAAGATCTTGCCGATTTCCTTCAGGGTGAAGCCGAGTTTTTGTGCCTTTCGGATGAAGGAAAGATACTTCACGTCCGCGTCCGTGAATCGGCGATATCTGTTGCCGGACTGACGGGCTGGCGTGAGCAACCCGATACGCGCGTAATAGCGGATCGCGTAGGGACTGACTCCAGTCTTCACCGCAACTTGGGATACTTTCATCGGTATTTCCTTAAATATCGGTAAGCACGCCGAAACCTTCCTGCTTCAATGCCTCGGTGACTTTCGCGACAGCGGTATCGAACGGGACCTTCATCTGCGTAGTGAATCCGTACATGGGACGGCTCCTTCAGGCAGGCTGACGGATGCCTGCCGGCTTGGAGCGCTTCAGCATCAGCGCATTGACAGCTACCAAGAGGGTACTGCCGGACATTGACAGCGCAGCGACTTCCGGACTCAGTACGAATGGGTACAACACGCCCGCAGCGAGCGGGAACGCGATCACGTTGTAGCCCACCGCCCACCAAAGATTCTGGTGCATCTTCCGCAACGTTGCGCGCGACAGCTCGATCGCCGCGACGATGTCATACGGGTCGCTCTTCATCAGCACGACATCGGCGCTTTCCATCGCGACGTCGGTGCCGGCGCCAATGGCAAACCCCACGTCCGCCTGGGTTAGCGCCGGCGCATCGTTGACACCGTCGCCCACCATCCCGACCTTCTTTCCCGTAGCCTGCAGCCCCTTCACCTTCTCGGCCTTCTGGCCCGGCAGCACGTCGGCCAATACGTTGTCGATGCCGAGATCCGTGGCGATGCGCTTGGCCGTGGCCGCGTTGTCGCCGGTCAGCATCACCACTTCGATGTTGCGTTCGCGCAGCTTTGCCACTGCTGCCTTGGAGGTTGGCCTGATCGCATCCGCAATGGCGATGAGGCCAATCACGCGAGCGGCCTGAGACACATGGACTACGGTGCGGCCGGTCCCCCTGTAGGCGGGTGGCTGCGGCCTCCAGGCGACCGCGCGCGACCTTTTGTGTATCCATCAGCAGCCGGTTGCCGAGGAATACCGTGCCACCGGCGGTCTCGGCGCGCGCGCTCATGCCGTCGAGGCTTTCGAAGCCGGTCGGCGCCACGATGGCGAGCTTCGCCGCTCGTCGCACGATGGCCTGTGCCAGCGGATGGGCGGAGCCCTGCTCGACCGCTGCGGCGGCGGTCAGCACCACGTCCTCGGTGACTCCATCCGCCGTTACGATCTCGACTACCTCCGGCTGGCTGACGGTGAGCGTGCCGATCTTGTCGAACACGATGACGTTGAGCTTGGTGGCGTCTTCGAGCGCCGAGGCGTTCTTGAACAGAATGCCGTTCATGGCGCCCAAGCTGGTACTCACCATGACCGCCATCGGCGTCGCAAGTCCCAACGCATCCGGGCAGGCGATCACGAAGACCGTGATGGTCAGTGTCACCGCGAACAGCAGCGGCTGTCCGATCCACCAGAACCACACCGCGAAGGTCGCAAGACCGATGACGATCGCGGCAATCACCAGCCATTGCGCGGCCTTGTCCGCCAGCAGTTGCGCCGGCGCCTTCGAGTTCTGCGCGTCCTGCATCAGTTTTACGATCTGCGCCAGCGCCGTGTCGGCCCCGACCTTCGTCGCCTTGTAGCGAAAGCTGCCGCTCTTGTTGATGGTCGCACCGATCACCGTCGCGCCCGGCCCCTTCTGGACCGGCATCGACTCGCCGGTGAGCATGGACTCGTCGACCAGTGATTCGCCGGTCTCCACGGTGCCGTCGACCGGAATCTTGCTGCCCGGCCGGATCACGACAATCTCGCCCGCCAACACCTCCGCCGTCGCCACTTCAACCTCGGCGCCGTTGCGGATAACAGAGGCCTTCGCCGGAGTGAGATTCATCAGCGCCTTGATGGCGGACGACGCACCGGCACGGGCCCGCATTTCCAGCCAGTGGCCGAGCAGGATGAAAACCAGCAGGACGGCGGCGGCCTCGAAGAACTGCCCGCCCTCCTTGAAGAAGAAAGTGGTGGCGACACTGAAGAGATACCCGGTGCCGACGCTCAACACGACCAGCACCGCCATCCTCAGGGTGCGCGTCCTGAGAGCGCGCCAGGCTGAGACAAAGAACGGCCAGCTCGGATACAGAATCGCGGCACTGGCGAAGAAGAACAACCACAGGTTGAGTTGCAGCCCGAACGGCGGTGGCGGCGGCTTGAAGAAGCCTCCCATCGGGGCGTAGACAAAGATGGGTACGGTGAAGATCAGACAGATCCAGAACCGGTTACGCATGTCGCGGACCATCGCTGGCAGGTCCGCGCCGCCATGGCCCATCTCATGCGCCATATCCGCCGCCATGGCGGGCTGCACGCCCCGCGCTGCGTGGCCGTCGTGGCTGTTGCCGGTGGGAGGTGGTGCGCCGGACGCTGTGTGGCTCTCGTGGCCTTCGCGTGCGGTCGGGCCCGGCGCAGGCGCGACGGGAGCGGCCTTCGGCGCCGCCGCTTCCGGCATTGAAGCGGAGGCCGGCGCAGTTTCCCGCGTTGGCACTACAGCACGCTTGCGGGCGGGCTTGTGTTCGCTCACCTGCTCGGGTAGGGATTCGCCTGTGGACTGATGCCCACGTTGGTGCATGATCACCTTGATATCGGCGACTTCGAGTCGGGTTTCGTCGTAGCGTACCGTCGCGCTTCCCACAGCGAAATTCACTGTAGCGCTTTCAACGCCCGGCACCTTGCCAATCCGCTTTTCCACTTCGTCCACGGTCACCGACAGCATGTCGTGCACTTCAATAACGCTCGTTTTCATCGTGCTCCTTAATCGTCCGTCTTCAGAATGGACTGATAAGTCTTCGATTACTTTGCAAGCTGACCGTTTATGCGCAAGCGGCCTGCATGACCTGCGTCAATGCAAACGGTGATTTGAGGTGATGTCTCACCGGCCCCATGCGCGTATCACCAGCTTGCGCAGTTCGCTGCACCACAACACCACGCTGGCCATTGCAGCGCACAGTAGCCATTGGTGGACGCTCAGCGGCGCTGTGCCGAATGCGAGGTTGAGGAAGGCGAAGTTGACGACCGCCATCTGCAGCAGTAGCGACAGTGCGACCGCGCCCCACAGCCACGGGTTGACGAACAGGTGCGTGAACGCACTCGTGGTTTCCGAGCGCGCGTTGAAGCAGGTGAACAAGCTGGTGAACACGAGAACGGTAAAGCCTGCGGTACGGGCGGTAACGAGGTCGTAGGTGCCGTCGATCAGCCCGCCAGGCAAGTAGATGTCCATCGTCAGCAGCGTCACCACGGCTATCACCACGCCAGTCTGGATCACATTCGCCCACATGCGGGCGTCGATCAACCGCTCGCTCAAGTGCCGCGGCTTGCGGGCCATGAGATCATCGGTGGCCGGGTCGACACCCATCGCGAGCGCAGGCCCGGAGTCGGTGATCAGGTTGATCCACAAGAGCTGTGTGGCGAGCAGCGGCAGCACCACGGCATCGCCAGCGCCTTTGAGCCCGATCACGCCGGCCCCTACCACGCCCAGGAAGACCGTCAGCACCTCGCCCATGTTCGAGGACAGCAAGTAGCGCAGAAATTTGCGGATGTTATCCAGGATGCCGCGCCCTTCGCGCACGGCCTCGACGATCGTCGCGAAGTTGTCGTCAGCAAGAATCATCTTGGCCGCTTGCTTGGCCACCTCGGTCCCGGTCACCCCCATCGCGATGCCGATGTCGGCCGCCTTCAGCGCGGGCGCATCGTTGACGCCATCGCCGGTCATCGCGACCACGTTACCGTCGGCGCGCAGCGCGGCGACGATGCGCAGTTTGTGCGCGGGCGATACCCGTGCGTAGACCGACGTCTTGCGCACCGCATTGGCGAAGGCCGCATCGTCCAGCCCATCGAGCTCGAGCCCGGTCAGCGCGGTGGCGCCTGCCTCTACGATGCCTAGATCCGCGGCGATGCGGGCGGCGGTGCGCGGGTGATCGCCGGTGATCATGATCACCCGGATGCCGGCCCGGTGCGCCTCGCGGATGGCCACCGCCGCCGCCTCTCGCGGCGGGTCGATGATGCCCACGGTGCCCACAAACACCAGGTCGCGTTCAAGCGATTGCGTGACGTGCGCGTCCTCGCCCGGAGTGAGGGGGCGGTAGGCCACGGCCAAGGTGCGCAGCGCCGCATCGGAAAGAGTGTCGACGTCCGCCAGGATGCGTGCCCGCCGCGCGTCATCGAGGTCGACGAGCTGCATCCCCACTCGCACCCGGGTGCACCGCTCAAGCAGGACGTCCGGGGCACCCTTGGCGATCAGCACGACTTCGTCGCCGTGTTCGTGGTCGATCTCGATGGTCGACATCATCTTGCGCTCGGACGTGAATGGAATTTCGCCAATGCGCTTGAAACGCCGCTCGCGCCGCTCGGTGGCGCCCAGCTTGCACTCGGCCACCAGGAAGGCTGCTTCGGTGGGGTCGCCATGAATCTCCCACTCGCCGCCGGCTGCCTGACGCAGATCAGCGTTTCCGGCGAGGCTGCCGCCGCTGAGCACCACGACGTTTTCGTCGCGCAGCGGCCCCGCTGCCAGCTCGGCGCCCGCGTGCTCGACCCGCCCATGGGGCGCGTACCCGACCCCGGTGACGCGGGTGCCGCCAGAGGCGGTCATCACTTGCTCGATGGTCATTTCCGCGCGGGTCAGGGTCCCGGTCTTGTCCGACGCGATGACCGAGGCGGAGCCCAGCGTCTCCACCGACGACAGCTTCTTTACGATCGCGTGGTGCTTTGCCATCCGCTGCACCCCCAGGGCGAGAACTACCGACAGGATCGCCGGCAGCCCCTCGGGCACAGCGGCCACCGCCAGAGACACGCCCAATAGCAGGACGTGGATGACATCGGCGGCACTGTGGATGTTGGACATCATCAGGATGGTCCCCACCACTGCGACGGCAATGATGACGACCGCGACGCCCAGCATGCGCCCGACGCGTCCGACCTCCTTCTGCAGCGGTGTCGGCTCCTCGGCAGTGGCCTCGAGCATTTCGGCGATGGCACCCATCTCGGTGTCCATCGCGGTTGCCGTGACGACGGCGCGACCGCTGCCCTGCGCGACCGTCGTGCCCTTGAAGACCATGTCGAGCCGGTCACCAAGCGTCGTCGCCTTGGGCAGCGTGGCGGCATCCTTGAGCACGGCTTCGCTCTCGCCGGTCAGCGAGGCTTCCTGCACGCGCAATGACGTGGTCTGAACCAGGCGCGCATCCGCCCCAACGGCATCACCCTCGCCGAGCACGAGCAAGTCCCCACGCACCAGCTCGGCGCTGGGTACTCGCAGCACCTTACCGTCACGCAAAACCGCTGAGGTCGCTTCGGTCATCCGGGCCAGTGCGGCGACGGCGTCCTGAGCCTTGGCTTCCTGCACAAAGCCCAGAACCCCGTTGAGCAGGACGATCGTAGCGATGACGATGGCATCCACAGGCCAGCCGACCCAGCCATTGATCACCCAGGCCACGAGCGCGATGGCAATGGCGGCCAGCAACAGGTAGATGAGGGGATCCTGAAACTGCGACAGGAGGCGACGCCAGGTGGGCCGCCGCGGGGCAGAGCGGAGTTCGTTGGGGCCGTTTTCCGAGAGCCGGCGCGACGCCTCCGGCGACGTGAGCCCACTTTCGAGATCTGCCCCGAGAGCTCTCGCTACTTCGTCAGCATTCTTGATGGAAGGATCATCGAGTCTGCCTGCCTTCGCGATCGCGGGTGGACGGGTTGGAGGCGGCGCGCCCGGTGCTGTGTGGCCCTCGTGGCCGTCTTGGCCTTCGACTGCCGGAGCTGCGGCCTCGGGCGCGGCGGCCGGCGCGGCCGGGGAAGGTTTCGGCGCAGCAGCTACGGGTGTTGACGGCGCCGCCTTGTCTTGTTGTGCGGTGCCTGCGGAAGTGGCGCCCGCGGTGCCAGGTACGACCGGGGAAGTTTTCGCCGCAACGGGTGTGGGGGTTGCAGGCGACGCGCCCGGTGCTGTGTGGCCTTTATGACCGTCGCCCACCGAAGCGGCGGTGGCCACGGCGGATTCATACCCGCTTTGGCGCACGGCCGACTTGATATCGGCGATCTCGAGTCGGGTTTGGTCGTAGCGCACTGTGGCGCTTCCTGCAGCGTAATTCACTGTAGCGCTTTCGACACCTGGCACCTTGCCGATCCGCTCTTCCACTCCAACCACGCTCAATACCGAAAGCATGTCGAGCACTTCAATAACGCTCGTTTTCATTGCGCTTCCGTACGCGGAGGGCTGGTCGATGAGAGCGGTGGCTGACATGGCGAGCCCTCATGGATAACAGCCGTCGATCCGCAATCCATTGTCGGATCCAGCCGCGGCGCAATCGGTGATCCGCAGGTCACATGCCTTCAGACCGCCGGTGTTTTCTTTCGAAATGACGACAGGAAGCGCGGCGTGCGCGCTGCGTAGGCTTCGTATTCGGCGCCGAAGCGCTTGCGCATCTCCTCGTCTTCGGTAATCGCGAGCCGCACATACATGACCAGCAGGAACGGGAACATCACCAGTGTGAGCAGCGTCGGCCATTGCAGCAGAAAGCTCAGCAGGAAGTACGCGGCGATGGCACCCAGGACGAGCAGGCCGATGGCGTAGCGCGTCCTCCAGAAGGCTTTCGGTTCGAACGTTTGATGCGAGTGGTCGTGATTCATGCGCTGCTCCAGAAACCGAACGGTGATCAACGCGTCAAGCGGTTGAGCAACCAGGCGAAGAACACTCCGGCAAGCAGCGCCACGTGCTCAACACGATCAGCGCCGCAAAAAACTCCGGCCACGCGAATGGCCGCGGCTGCACCATGCTGCTGAAGTCCATGCCGTGGAACAGGCTGTTCATGAAACTCAGGAACGGGCCCGGCGCGAGCGTCCAGACCAGCGTGCAAAGGGCATAGAACACGGCGACTGTGATGGCCAGTGCGAGACCCGTGCGAAGCGGTTTCATGGCATTTTCTCCAGCATGTAAGATGTTTGCCGGGAAGTCGCGGATTGAATCTAGCGCTCTTGCGACGGCCGCTCATTGATCTGGATCAATAGCGCCTCGCAGCGGACGATCTCATCGAGGAGGACCCGTGTCCGCCATGAGCCGCGTGTTCCACATCGATAAATGCGGCACGTAGCGAAGGCCATGAGAACAGCGTTGCTGCCTTCCATGACCAGGTGATTGGGGCATAACTGCACAGCGGCCATGCGTGTGTGCTCCATCGGAAAACATCCGCCGCACGCTTAAGCTCTCAGCCCAGACTTTGTCGAGCAGACTTGATGTAATACATGGCGAAACAAGAACACCCCAATCCGGGTAGATCCTGCTCGATGCGAAAATGGACAACCCCCAAGTGAAGGAAATTTGCGCCGTCGTCGCGCAGGATTTCCCGAGCGCGGCGACCAGCGATCTACCGGTCTGGAGGGTGGGCAAAAACCACTACGCGCGCATTCTCGCGCTCGTCAATACGGCGCCCATCACGGCCGACCCGGTGCGATTGAGCCTCGGCGTGCATGAGGATGCTAACGTCAACGTTGAAGTGGCGCTGCGCCTTTAAGCTGCATACTTTCCGCACGCGCGATGGTCGCTTTGCGAATCCGGCGCAGCGCGAGCAAGCGGAATGCTGCAGGAATAACCAGCATCGAAAGCAACGGTGCAGTGAGCATCCCACCCACCATGGGTGCGGCGATGCGTTGCATGACTTCGGAACCGGCGCCGTGCCCCAGCAGAATGGGGAACAGACCGGCCATGATGACTGCGACGGTCATCGCTTTCGGTCGCACGCGCTGCACGGCGCCTTCGCGAATCGCGTCGTCGAGTGCGGCGGGTCCGGCCTGTGGATCGAGTGCGAGTTGCCGGTCCCAAGCGTGACGCAGGTAGAGCAGCATCACTACGCCGAACTCGGCAGCGACGCCGCCCAGCGCGATAAAGCCGATCACCGTTGCCACCGAGACGGCGTGACCGAGCAGCCAGATCAGCCAGAGGCCGCCGACCAGTGCGAGTGGCACGCTGGCCATGATCAGCGCCGCTTCGCTCGGGCGGCGGAACACCGCATAGATCAGGCCGAAGATGATCACCAGCTCAATCGGCACCACCAACTTCAGTCTCTGCATGGCGCTCGCCAGATATTCAAACTGACCCGACCAGTCCAACGTGACACCTGCCGGCAGCTTCACCTGCTGCGCCACCGCGCGCTGCAGCCGGGCCACCACGCTGCCGAGATCGCTGCCGGCGGTGTCGACATAGACATAGGTCGCCAGCTGGCCATTTTCGCTTTTCAGCATCGACGGCCCCGCATCCACGGCGATGTCAGCGACCTGGCTCAGCGTGATCTGGGCGCCATTTGCGGTGACAATCGGCAATTGCCGCAGTGCTCCGACCGAATCACGCGCGACGCGCGGATAGCGCAGTACGATCGGATAGCGCTCGCGCCCTTCGATGGTCTGACCGATCGGATCGCCGCCGACCACGGTCGCGATCAACTGCTGCAGCTGCTGCTGGGACAGCCCATAGCGCGCCGCATCATCACGGCGGATATGCACATCGACATAGCGGCCGCTGGTCGGACGCTCGGCAATCGCCGAGCTGACGCCGGGCACGGTCTTCGCCGCCGTCTCGATGCGGTCGGCCACGGTTTGCAGGGTCGCCAGATCGGTGCCCAGGACCTTGATGCCGATTGGGCTCTTGATGCCGGTGGACAGCATGTCGATGCGGTTGCGGATTGGCGGCACGAACAGATTGGTCAGCCCAGGCACGTGTACGGCCTTGTTCAGCTCGGCCTTGATCTTGTCCATCGTCATGCTCGGCCGCCACTGGTTCTTCGGCTTGAAGGTGATGGTGGTCTCGAACATCTCCAGTGGCGCCGGGTCGGTCGCGGTATCGGCACGCCCCGCCTTGCCGAACACATGAGCGACCTCCGGCACGGTCTTGATCATGCGGTCGGTCAGCTGCAGCAACTGGGACGCCTTGCCGGCAGACAATCCCGGCAGCGCGGTGGGCATATACAGCAGCGTGCCTTCGTCCATCGCGGGCATGAACTCACTGCCCAGCCGGCTCAGCGGAACGATGGCGGTAAGCAGCAACACGCCGGCCAGCAGCAGCGTCGTCTTCGGATAGCGCAGCACCGCTTCGAGGATCGGCCGATAGCCACGGATCAGGCCTCGGTTGAGCGGATTGTCGAGCTCGGCGCGAATGCGTCCGCGCACCAGATAGCCCATCAGCACTGGCACCAGGGTCACCGCCAAGCCGGCGGCGGCCGCCATTGCGTAGGTCTTGGTGAACGCGAGCGGTTTGAACAGCTTGCCCTCCTGTCCCGACAGCGCGAACACCGGCACGAACGAGAGCGCGATGATCAGCAGGCTGACGAACAACGCCGGCCCCACCTCGGCGGCGGAATCGGCGATCACCGACCAGCGTGCGGCAACTTGCGGCTCCTCACCGTCGTGCGCCTCGCGCCAGTGCTCCAGATGCTTGTGGGTGTTCTCGATCATCACGATCGCCGCATCGACCATCGCCCCGATCGCGATCGCGATGCCGCCGAGCGACATCAGGTTGGCCGACACGCCCTGCAGGTTCATCACCACGAACGCCGCCAGCACGCCCAGCGGCAGGGTGATCACCGCCACCAGCGCCGAACGCAGGTGGCCCAGGAACAGCGCGCAGACCAGCGCGACGATCAGGAACTCCTCCAGCAACTTGCCCCACAGGTTTTCCACCGCCGCATCGATCAGCTTGGAGCGGTCGTAGGTCGGCACGATCTGCACGCCCGGCGGCAGGCTTCGCTGGAGCACCGCCAGCCGCGCCTTGACCGCTGCGATGGTAGCCTTGGCGTTCTTGCCCGAGCGCATCACGATGATGCCGCCGACCACCTCACCTTGCCCATCGAGTTCAGCGAGGCCGCGGCGAAACGTCGGCCCGCGCCGCACCGTCGCCACGTCGCGCAGGAGCACTGGCACACCGCCGACGTTGGTGGTGATCGGAACGTTCTCGAAGTCCACTCGGCTCTTCAGATAGCCCTCGCTGCGCACCATCAGTTCCGCTTCGCCCTGTTCGATCACTGAGCCACCGTTGGCCCCGTTGGCGGCACGCACCGCATCGACCAGTTGCGCCACGGTGATGCCGCGCGCCGCCAGCGCCTGCGGATCGGGCACGATCTGCCACGCGCGCTCCATGCCGCCCAGGGTGGCCACTTCGGCCACATTGGGCACCGTCTTGAGCTGATAGCGCAGGAACCAGTCCTGCAGGGCGCGCAACTGGCCGAGATCGTGTTGGCCGGTGCGATCGATCAGCGCGTACTCGTAGATCCAGCCCAGTCCGGTCGCGTCCGGCCCGAGGGCGGGCGTGATCCCCACCGGCAGGCGGTCGCGTACCTGACTCAGATACTCCAGCACGCGCGAGCGCGCCCAGTACAGGTCGGTGCTGTCGTCGAACAGCACGTCGACATAGGAGTCGCCGAAGAACGAGTAGGCGCGTACGGTAGTCGCGCCGGGCACCGAGAGCATGGTGGTGGCCAGCGGGTAGGTGACCTGATCCTCGACCACCTGCGGCGACTGGCCCGGGTAGCTGGTGCGGATGATCACCTGGGTGTCGGACAGATCAGGCAGTGCGTCGATTGACGTATGCAGCGCGGAGAACACGCCGACCGCCGCCAGAGCTAGCGCGGCCAACAATACGAACACGCGATGCGCGATCGCGGCGCGAATAAGGGCGGCGATCATCGGCCGTCTCCGGGTATGGCCATGCCAGGCATGGGCGCGCTGGCCGCCGGCGCAGGTTTGGCGGCGCCGTCGTTCAGTCGCTCCAGCGCACCCGACAGGCTCGCCTCCGAATCGATCAGGAACTGGCCCGAGACCACGACTTTTTCACCACCGACGAGGCCATCGAGTATTTCGGTGTAGCCACCGGCCGCACGCCCGGCGCGCACCGCGACGGCACGGAAATGCCCACCATCCTCGGCGACGATCACCCGTGTGTGGCTGCCGGTGGCGATCAGTGCGTCATCGGGCACGACCGGTACGGCCTCACCTGGAGTCGGGTTGAGCTGCACGGTGGCGAACATGCCCGGACTCAGCGCACCATCGGAGTTGGGCAGCACGATGCGCGCCCGCTGCGTGCGGGTGGCGTTGTCGATATCCGGTAACAGAGTCTCCACGCTTCCACGGAACACCCGTCCAGGCCATGCATCGACGTGGACCGTGACTGGCGTACCCGCATGCATCGTGCCTGCCACCGCCTGCGGCAAGGCCGCCTCGACCCACACGGTGGATAGTCCGTTGATCGTCATCAGCGTCTGCCCCGCATTGACCCGCTGACCTTCGCGCACGTCCAGCGTGGTGACGACGCCGGCCTGCGGCGAGTGCAGCGTGACGGTGGGCTGACTGCCACCCCGTTGGGCGGACTCAATGTTCGCCGACGTCATGCCGAGTACCTGTAGGCGCTGCCGTGCCACGACGCGCAGTGCCTTCGCATCGGCCGATGACGCATGTAGCAGCGCGACATATTCGGCAGTGGCGCTGCTCCACTGCGGCGCCAGCAGTTCTGCGAGCGGCGCACCGGCCGCGACATGCGTGTACGGCGCACGCACATCAAGCTTCGCGATCACGGCGTCGACGCGCGCGCTGATCGTGGTGGCCTGGCGCAGATCCCAAGTGATCGTGCCCGGCACCTGCACCGCGGCGGCCAGCACGCGGCGCTCGACCGGTGCCGTGCGCACACCGAGGTTCTGCACCGTCGCCGGGTCGATGCGCACGACGTCCGTCGCCGCGCTCGCATCCGCATACTTGGGCACCATCTGCATGCCCATCGGCGACAGGCCCGGCTTGTCAAAATGCTGCTGGGGCACCATCGGATCGTACCAGTACAATATCTTGTTGGCTTCGGTTTGTTTGGTTGCTGGCGCATTCGTCGATGTGGACATCGTTGCCGGCTGACGGCGGCCGCCGAGATAGCCGATCAGCAGCAGCGCGGCGGCGAGCAACAACGCAGCGACGATTCGAAGTACACGCTTCATGGCGTCACCTCTGACGGCAGCAAATACGCGAGCGACGCCCATAGCTGGGCTCGTGCCTCAAGTGCTTCGACATAGCGCAAACGCAGTTCGATTTCGTCACGACGCGCGTCGAGCCACGGTTGCAGCGACCCGCCGCCGCGATAGCCCGCCAGCGCCGTTGCGGCGCGATCGCGGGCGAGTGGCAACAGAGTTATGCCGTCGCGTTCGACCTGACGGCCGAGGCCCTCCCACTTCGCGACGGTCTGGGCTACGGCTTCGCGCTGCGCACGCCGCGCGTCTTCGTGGGCCGCCAGCGCGGCGTCCGACTGCGCCTGCTTCGCGCTGATGCCGCGATCCTGCCGGTTGTGTGTAAACAGCGGCAGACTGACACCGAACTGCAGTATCACCGTGTCGGAAAGCCCCGGCACGCGGTGGCCGTAACTCGCTTCCACGGTCCAGTCCGGATGCTTCGCAGCGCGGGCCTTGTCCAGCGCCGCCTGGGCCGCTTGGTCGCGCGCGGCCCACACGCGCATCGGTGCCTGCTCGTCGATGGCGCGGTCGAGCCGGTTCGGGTCGGTCGGCAGGTGCGCGAAGTCCGGCGGATCAGCCAGTGTCGTAGCGGGCGCTGTGGTCCAGCGCACGAGGCTCGCCTGTGCCGCTTCAATCGCGGCCGCGGAGGTTTCCAGGCGGTTGTCGAGCGATCCCGCCTCGGCACGTGTGGCCAAAGCATCCGTCACGCTGCCATCGCCGCCGCGCAGGCGCGCCTGCGCGATCTTTACGGTGAGGGCGGCTTCGTCGCGCAATTCGCCGAGCAGGTTCTGCTGCTGTTGCGCACCCCAGAGCGTAATCCACGCATCCGCAGCGCGTTCCCGCACCGTTTGTTCGGTCATCACGCGATCGGCCTCGGCCACGTCGATCTGCGCGCTCGCCAAGGCGCGGTCAGCGGTTCGCGCGGCCCGCGAGGGAATCGCCTGCATCACACCGACGGTGCGCATCGTCATCGGATCGGAGTACAGGCTGAAGGCGCCCGGTGCAGTGACCGGGAAGTTGGCGATGCCGAAGGTCAGCGAAGGATCGGGCAACCGACCGGCGCGCTGCGCTTCCTCACGCATCGCGGTGGCGTCGGCCTCCCGGGCAACAATGAGTGGCGCTTGTGCGACGCCGCGCTGAACGGCCGTCTCCAGCGTCAGGGGTGAATCAGCGGCATGGACCATGGGGACCGCGGCGAAAGCGTAGAGCAACACAGCGGTCACAGCCGGCACGGTCATGCGTCGAGGCTTGCATGAGAACAACATGGAAAGATACTCCCGGAATTTAAAAGCGTCGTGCCTGCGCGGGCACGACGGCGCGTCGAGTGAAGCTGACGCGCGCTAGATCAGGAGTGAGCAGAACAACAACATCGCCGGTGGCGGGTGTGTCCGCAATCGATAGCGCCATTCGGGCGCCGCGCCGGCCAGTGACAAGAAAGCGACATCCGCCGGCACAGGCGGCAGCATGCCGAGCAGACTCGGCGGGACCGAGGCGCTGCGGATGTCGTGTTGAAGCGTCGTATCCGGCGCACAGTGTTTCGCGCACAGCCAGCGATCGGAGAAACCGTGCATCTGCGGACACGTCTCGCGCATTGCATCGGTCATGGCAGGCGTGGGCGCCATTGCCAGCATCGAACCCATCGCGCTCGGAGACATCCAGCAGACGTGCGCGGCCAAGGCCATCTGCTGACCGACCATCATCATCAGCACAATCGCGAGCAACCGAGGCGCAAAGCGCATACGACGCAACGTCTGCAGCCGCAAGGCGCGGCGTCGGTATCGTGCGTGTCGGCCCAGTCGGCTCATGTCATCGTTCTCACTGCGGCGGTATCGGTTCGAGGGCCATGCCGCACTTGGGGCAACTGCCCGGACCGACTTGTTGTACCTCGGGGTGCATCGGACACGTGTAGAGCGTGTCTTCGGGAGTGGGCGCGATCGACGCAGCGTCCTTTTCGAGATAGCGCGCGGGCGCCGCTACGAACTTCTCACGACACCGGCCCGAACAAAAGTAATAGGTGTGACCATCATGCTCGGCCCGGTGCTTCGCCGTGACAGGATCGACCTGCATGCCGCAGACGGGGTCCAGTACGTCGCTGGACGACGTCTGCGCCGGCTTGGCGCAACATGATCCCGCTGCGGCCGATGCGCTGTGACTCGCCATTGTTGATGCCGGACCCGCCTTCGCGTCGTCGGACGCCGAGCGCGCGCAACACGAATCGGTCGCTTTGTGCGCATCCGTCGGTGGGTCGATCGAAACCGGCGGCCTTGGATGAGGGTCATGGTGCGAATGCGTGTTCATGCGTTCTCCTTGCGTGTGAGTGCACCGAGAATCGGGCACGTCTCCAATTTCCCGTGGCCGGAACAGGCTGCAATCAGAACCTGCAGGCCGCGGCCGCTCTTGCGCATCCTGCGCTCGCGGCACTTGGGCATCCATACCCATCGCCGAACGCGCTGCATCTCGCGGATGCGCGCATCGAGATCCGCCAGGCGCGTTGCGGCCCGCGCCTTGATGCCTCGCACGCCGCGCTCGCGGTCGGTCGAAAGTGTCAACAGTTCGCGGATCTCATCCAACGTGAAACCGAGTTCCTTGGCGCGACGAATGAAGCTCAAGCGCTGCACATCGCCGCCGTCGTATTGGCGATAGCCTGACGGGCGGCGTTCGGGCGTGGGTAACAGGCGGCTGCGCTCGTAGTAGCGCACCGTGTCGATCCCGACCCCTGCGCGCTTGGCCACTTCGCCGATGGTGAAACTGGACATGGAAAGCATCTCCTTATCGTTAACGCCAAGGCTAAACCCTGGACTAGGGTCCAGAGTCAATGCCGTTCTCAAGCAATAGGGCGTCGCGTCAGATCTCGCGTCATCCACAACAATGACTTCCAATGTACCGGTCGCTTCCGAGGCCAGCGCCCTGTCGATGGCTCTGACGACCAGCGCGGCGCGGTTGCAGGTCCGGATGATCACACTGAAGGTCGGATTCATGGACAGCGCTCCGAACGGAAGGGACGCCTTGGTTGGATCAGCGCTCCTCATCAGTCTGAGTGACCGTTCTCGGCAGGCGCCGACTGCCAGCGAACGCCCATGATCTTCCACTGCGGGCCCTGCCGTTTGAGGGTGAGCATTTCGCGGCTGCGCAGCGTCGTCGGCTTGCCCTTGAGCGTCGCCGTGATCAGCGTTTCGCTGCCGACCATCGCGGTCTCGCCCATCGGCATCGAAGCGAGCGAAACCGGTTTGATCCGGGCGCTCTTCAGGAACGCGATGTCCTCACTGAGATGCCTGCTCGCGTAGTCATCGCGCGATTGGGTGTGGCCGCCTTCGCTGATCGTGACCTCCGGCGCGAGCAGCGCCAGTACCGCGTCGCGATCGCCTTTCTGCAAGGCCGCGTGGAAGGACTCGGCCACGGCTTCCGCAGCGGGTACGGCCTTGAGCTTTAGACCGTCGAGCGAAAGCGGTGCTTCGGCCGCAGCAGCGTGATCGTGTCCGTCGCTCTCGGCCGCGGCGCTCTGATCATGGCTATGGCTTTGGTCGCCCGCTGCACTCCCGACCGGGCCCGATGCGGCGGCTTCGCTGCCGCCGTGATTGTCGCTGTGGCCCCCCTCATCCGCCTCGCCGCTGCCGTGATGGTGGTCACCGCCTTCCTCGCCCATGTCCATGTCTTCATCGGGCGGTGCCTTGGCGACCATGTCCTTGTACTGCGCCGGCGTGAGGTCGGGCAGCTTCTGCAGGAATGCGACCATGCTCCAGATCGTCGCGTCATCGTGGCTCATACCCCACGCCGGCATCGCGCTCATCTTGAGGCCGTGCTTGATCACCCAGAACGCGTCCTTTGGATCGACCCGCACCTGCGACAGGTTCGGTGGTTGCGGATACAGGCCCGGGCGGATCTCCGAATCCTTCATGCCAGGTTTCAGATGGCAGCCGGTGCACATCGCGGCGTATTGGCCGGCGCCCTTGAGGATCACCGCCTCGTCGTCGAGATTGCCCGGTAGCGCGATCCCTTTTGCGTGATGCTCAATGGAGCGTTCGCGCGTCTGCTGCATCAGCGCGTAGGTCACCGGCCAATGCGGACTGTCCGCGCCGCTGTTGTAGATGCCCGAATAGACAAAGAGGCCAGCGCCGACGGCCAGGACACCGAGTGTGGCTGCGACCGTGATGATGTGCTTCGTGACTGATTCCATGGGCGTTCTCCTCAGAGCCAGATGCGCACGCCGACGACGATCTGCCGGTCGAGAACGGGTTGACGATCCTGCCGCGCATAGTCGGCGGTGGTGCCCATGCGGCGCACCCAGTGCACGCCGATGTAGGGCGCGAACTGGCGGCGAATCTCGTAGCGCAGGCGCAGACCGAATTGCACGTCAGAGATGCCACTGCCGATACGCGTGGCGGGATCGTCCTTGCCGTAGAGATTGATCTCCGCCTCGGGCTGCAGAATCAGACGCTGCGTCAACAACAGTTCGTATTCCGCACGCAACCGTGCGGCTGTGCGCCCGGAGGCGTCGACATATCCCGTTGCTTCGAGCTCGAACCAGTACGGCGCCAGCCCTTGTACGCCAAACGCCGCCCACGTGCGCGAGGGACCTTCACCGAAATCGTGGCGCACGCCGGCTTGCGTGCTCCAGAACGTTGCGATGTTGCGGTTCCAGAACGCCTCGACATCGGCGTCTTCGATCTTTCCGCCGCTGCGACCGCCTTCGGTGCGAACCCAGAGCTTGTTGCTGTCGTTGCCATACCAGCCTTCGGCTTCCCAGGACAGCCCATTGGCGTCGTTGCCGTTCGTGTATTCCAGCTGATCGATCAGGAGCATGCCGAGCGGCGCCTTGTCGGTCATGTCCATGCCCTTCATCGGCCCATAAACAATGCCGTCGGAATAGTCCGGGCTGCGCGCGTTCGGCGGCGGACTGCCGCCCTGCATCGGCCCCATCGTCATGCCGGACATCGAGTCCACGCCTTGCATCGAACCGTGGTCCATACCCGGCATGCCGCCGTGATCCATGCCTTGCATTGCATCGGATTTCTTCGGCGCTTCCTTGTGATCCATGCCAGGCATCGACGCGTGGTCCATGCTTGGCATGTCACCGGCCGTTTTCGCGTCCGCTGGATGTTTCGGTGCGGCGTGCTTCTTCTTGTATTTCCCGGCCGGCAGCGACGCCGTGTCCGACGCAGGCGGCATGGTCATGCCCTGCATGCTGGAGTGATCCATGCCCGGCATGTCCTGCATAGCCGTCTTCGGCGCACCGGTCGATGCGCGGTCGTCCTGCGCCGATGCGACCAGCGGCAACGCCAGCAGCAGGGCGGTCAACAGCGTGGAACGACGGATAACGATTGAAGTAATGCGAGGGTTCGTGTTCATGACACCACCACTTCGCGGAACATGCCCGCTTCCATGTGATAGAGCAGATGGCAGTGGTAGGCCCAGCGTCCGGGGTTGTCGGCGGTCACCGCGTAGGTGATGCGCTGCGCCGGCTGCACGTTGATCGTGTGTTTGCGCACTTGGAACTGACCTTGCGGATTCTCCAGCTCGCTGAACATCCCATGCAGATGGATCGGGTGGTTCATCATGGTGTCGTTGACCAGCACGATGCGCAGTCGCTCGCCGCTGTTGAAGTGGATGGGTTTGGCGTCGGAGAACTTCACGCCGTCGAACGACCAGATGAAGCGTTCCATGTTTCCGGTCAGGTGCAACTCGATCTCACGAGACGGCTCACGTGAATCAATGGGACCGCCGATCGTGTGCAGGTCGGCGTAGGTCAGCACACGGCGGCCGTTGTCGCGCAGGCCGATGCCCGGATCGTCGAGATTCGTGCGCGGCATGTCGACGTGCATGTCGGTGCCCGGGGCATATTCGGTGCAGGCGTGACGCACCAAAGGCGCGCCGCCCATCGCCATGCCGGGCGTCGCGCCGTGATCCATGTCCGCCATACCGTCGTGCGCGCCGCCAGAGCCGGCCTTCATGGACGCGCCAGAGCCGCCTTCCATGCCCTTCATGGCGGCCATGCCATGCATGCCGTGTCCCGCGGAGCCGCCCATGGGCATCGCGCCCATCATGTCCTGCATGCTCAGCCAGTGGCGCGGATCCATCGCCGGCACCTCGGCCTCCATGCTTTGCCTTGGCGCGAGCGTGCCGCGCGCATAGCCGGTGCGGTCGATCGCCTGTGCGAACAACGTGTAGGCGCGCTCGTCTTGCGGCTCGACGATCACGTCATAGGTCTCGGCGACCGAGATGCGGAACTCGTCGACCGATACCGGTTCGACATCCTGGCCGTCGGCCGAGACCACGGTCATCTTCAGGCCCGGAATGCGCACGTCGAAGATCGTCGACGACGAGCCGTTGATGAAGCGCAACCGGATCTTTTCGCCCGGTCGGAATTGCCCGCTCCAGTTGCCGGCCGGCGTCGTGCCGTTCATCAGATAGGTGTAGGTGTAACCGGACACGTCGCTGAGATCGGTCGGATTCATGCGCATCTCGTTCCACATCTTGCGCATCGCCAAGGTCTGGTTCAGGCCCTTGCTGCTGACGTCGCGGAAGAAATCACCGGCCGTCGGCTGGGCGAAGTTGTAGTAGTCGCTTTTCTTCTTGAGCTTGGCGTAGACGCGCTCGGGATCTTCGTCGGTCCAGTCGTTGAGCATGACCACGTAGTCGCGATCGGACGGATTGCGATCGGGCCCAGCCGGGTCGATCACCAGCGCGCCATAGTGACCGACCTGCTCCTGGAATCGGTTGTGCGAGTGGTACCAATAGGTGCCGGACTGACGCACCTTGAACTGATAGACGAACGTCTCGCCGGGCGCGATGCCGTCGAAGCTGATGCCAGGTACGCCATCCATCTGGAATGGAACGATGATGCCATGCCAGTGGATCGAGGTCGGCGTGCGCAGCCGGTTGGTCACGCGCAGCGTGACCGTGGTGCCTTCCTTCCAGCGCAGGATCGGACCGGGGATACCGCCGTTGACGGTCGTCGCGGGCCGCGTCACGCCGGTGAAGTTGACCGGCGTTTCGGCAATCTCCAGCGCGAAGTCCGTGCCGCTCAGCACGGTCGGTTGGCCGCGGCTGGTCAATGCCCACGTTGGCGAAGAACGCAGCAGTCCAAGGCCGGCGAGCGAACCGCCGATGGCCAAGCCTTGGACAAAGCGACGCCGGGGCAGGCAGAGCGCCGGCCCCGGTGTACGAATACGTTTCACGATGCATCTCCAGACAGGGGATCCGGCAGCGCCGGAATCAGTCAATGCAGCCCGTCACGTGCAGACGCTCGGTGATAAACCGAGTCCGCAAAGGGCGCAGTCAGAGGGAGAGCATCAGGCGGCCGGCGGCCGCAGAGGAGGTGCGAAATGAGAGCGCGGCACGGCCGCGTCGCGCGGCGACCAATGTATGGCCGCAATACTCACGCACGCAAATCCGCGCATGGCTTGTACAACCATGACGCTACTGCAGGCGGCTGCGCAGCCGCAGGCATGGCCGGCATAGCAGCTGTCGTGAGTCCCGCAACACGACCGGTCCGCCTTGACCGGCGTCGCGTGATGGCAATGATCGGCCGTTTGAGTCGAGAACGTGGCGTGACCGGCGTGGTGCACTCCGCCCGTCACCCCGAGCGGCATGCCGTAGGCGGGTGTCATGACCAGCAGCAACCACGCCAGCAACGCCATCACACGAAGGCGCGGCGAGTCGGCGAAATGGCGGATCGTCCGGGTCACGACCGAAGCTTAGCCCTATGGTTACTTAGGCTCAATTCTGGACTCGCGCCCAGTGCCGAATCCGGGAAGATTCGTCAATCCCGGATTCGGTTCAGGGCGAACACGCGAGGCAAAGTTACTTGCTGAAGCCCATATGCAACGTGATCTTGTCTCCAGTCTTGAGCTCGGTGACCGATGCGGGCGGGAAATGTACGCGTAGCGACATGCCTTCCGTGGTGACCTCGACGAGGCCGGTCTTCATATCCACAGAAGTAACCGTCGCCGGCATCGTGTGCATACTCGGCATCTTGCTGTGCATCATGTCGGGTTTGCCCATCTCCTTCTGGGTCATGTTGCCCATGTCGTGTGACGGCTGCATTCCGGCGTCTTGCGCCAGCACACCGGTGGCGCCCGATGCGAGCGCGAGCGCTGCCATTAAGCATAAAGTTTTCGTTGAGAGTTTCATGCGTAACTCCGCTGTCAGATTGATGGGTTGGGCCGCAAGCAGCCTGCGGCACCTGGTCTGTACAAGCGGTAAATGCGCCGAACACGACTCCGGTCCGATCGTCGGCATACCCATCAGCAGCCAGGTCCGTGCGATCACGAATGCGGTGACCGCGAGAATTGCCGCGCACGCCGCGATGGCAAGTCGCGCTGGATAGAGTTCGGTTACGCCGTTGCGCCGGCGACAACCAACGCCGCAGGCAGCCATGCCAGCGACGGCTTCACGACAAGACCGGGTACGCCCGCAGGAAAAGCGGACGTCAGCCACGCAGTCCCAGCCTCTTTCTCTCCATCCGGCGTAAGAACTCCTCCATGATCCGGCGATACAGATCCTCGCCGAGATACCCGTCCTCGACACCGGCGTCGATCGACGGGTTGTCGTTGACCTCGATGACCACGACGCGATCACCGACCTGCTTCAGGTCGACGCCGTAAAGGCCGTCGCCGATCAGCGCAGTCGCGCGCAGCGCGAGCTTGACCACGTCAGCCGGCGCTTCGCGCACCGGTAGCGTCTTGTAGGCACCCAATTTCGCATTGCCCTTGGCCGCGTGGTTGTAGATCTGCCAGTGCCCGCGCGCCATGTAGTACTTGCATGCATACAGCGCTTCACGATTCAGGATGCCGATGCGCCAGTCGTACTCGGTGAACAGGAATTCCTGCGCGAGCACGAGTGCGGTGTGCTGGAACAGGTTGTCGACCGCGGCCTTGAGGCTTTCGATGTTCTCGACCTTGACGATGCCGCGCGAGAACGATCCATCCGGAATCTTCAGCACGATCGGAAAGCCGAGCCGATCCGGCAGCCCGGCCAGTTTCTTCGCTTCGTCGCGGTACAGGATTTCGGTGCGTGGCGTCGGCAATTTGCGCGACTTGAGCAGATCGTGCAGATAGATCTTGTTGGTGCATTTGAGGATCGAACTCGGATCGTCGATGACGACCATGTCCTCTTTTTCGGCCCGGTTCGCAAAACGATAAGTGTGGTTGTCGAGCGCGGTCGTTTCACGGATGAACAGGCCATCGTATTCGGCGAGCCTGCTGTAATCGTTCTTGCTGAGCGTGTCGACCTCGATGTCGAGTTCGGCGCCGGCCTCGACGAAGCGTTTGAGTGCGCGCTTGTTCGATGGCGGCATCGGGTCGTTCGGATCGACCAGCATGGCCAGATCGAAACGGAATTTCTTGCGCGCGCGCGGCTTGCGCCAGAGTTTCTTGGAGAACTTGTCGAGCGTCTGTGCGAACGCGTCCTCCTGTGGGTCGGAGAGCGTGTGCAGACTGCTCGGCTTGATCGCGCTGATCTGCCAGACGCGTTCACGCTCGAACTCGATGTGCAGGATCGGGCACGGAAACGTCTCGAACACCTGGCGGGCCAGATCCTCCAGTGCCGGATACGAGGTCTCGCCAAAATAGAGCAGGATGCCAAAGTCGGTGGTGTCGCGGCCGCCGGCCGGCAGGAAATTGCCGAGCTTGGCATTGAGATCCTCGATGTCGAGGCCGTACAGCGAGCGCCGGCGCAGATCGTTGATCGCACGCACCGACGGAATCACCTTGTGCCCGCGCGCCTCGGCGAGCAGCGACACGTAGTAGCCGGTGCCCAGATACTTGTAGCTGCGGCACAGGTTGATGACCTGGGTACGCTCGTCGTCGGACCCGATCGCTTCCTTCAAGTAGTCCTGCGCGGTGACGACATTGTCGGACGGATAGTATGAACCCCAGTCCGAGGCTTTTTCGACGACGATGACGAGCCGGCTCATGCGGAACGCCTGGATGGAAAATTCGAGCGGAAGGAACGCCTCGATTCACTGCGTGCGGGCACGGATGGCGTGGCGGCAATGGCGGGCGCGGACAGGTTTTCGGGCGCGCAGTGTGACACAGCGCGGAGCCTTCGTGCAGCGTCCGCAGCACGTGCCGGGGCGATGAAGCGCGGGTGAATCATCGGCCCGGGCGCGTTGCGGTCGGCGCTCGCAACGACTAGGCTGCGCGCGGTGCTTGCGCCCTCCATGTCCAAACCTCCGAAACCGCGTCCTGCGCTGGCCGTGCATATCCGTCGCGCGACGATTGACGATCTCGCCGACTTGGTGGAGCTCGAAAATTCCACGTTCGTGATCGAGCGCATGAGCGCGCGCCAACTGCGGCGCCATCTGGAAAGCCTGAGCGCCGAAATTCTCGTCGCCACGCGCCAACGCCACGTGGTCGGAGCAGTGGTCGTGTTTTTTCGCCGCGCCAGCGACATCGCGCGCCTGTATTCGATCGCAGTCGCTGCGAGTGAGCGCGGCAACGGATTGGGCGAAGCCCTGCTGGCCAGAGCCGCGCACGCGGCGCGCCGACGGGGCAGCCGGCGCCTGCGCCTGGAAGTGCGCAGCGACAACGTGACCGCACAACGGCTTTACGAGCGTCTGGGTTACCACCCGTCAGGTTCGCATGCCGATTACTACGAAGACGGCGAGGATGCGCTTCGCTACGAGAAATCGCTGGCGTAATGGGCGTTGTGTGGCGAGGGCGAAAATCGGAGCGCGCGCACGCCGCG
This sequence comes from Rhodanobacteraceae bacterium, assembly GCA_003142815.1. Classification (GTDB taxonomy): domain Bacteria; phylum Pseudomonadota; class Gammaproteobacteria; order Xanthomonadales; family Rhodanobacteraceae; genus Dokdonella_A. The sequence continues at coordinate 14,763 of PLNP01000013.1, read as the reverse complement.
TTCACCAACCCGCGCTCTTCAGTTTTTCAGCGGTAGCCGCGTCGGCGGGTCGCGCGACGAGACCGCCGGCCGCGGCCAAGGTCACCGTGAAGCGGCCGCCATCGACCATCGGCAGATAGGCCGCGCTGCCGAAGTCGGCCGCGATCCACGGCAGACAGCGCGGGCAGCGCTGCTTCAGATGCCATAGATCGAACAGCGCTCCGGGACTCAGCGCGATCACACTCTTGGGCGTCGCGCTTTCCTGCGCGATGTCGCGATAACGACCGCTGATCCGATCCAGCTGATACAGCGGCGGCGCGCCGAGCACGACCGCGCCCGCCGTCCACTTGATCACGCGCGCATCGAGTTGCCAGTCGTCGCCGGCGAGGTCGATGTTGCGCTCGATGCCATCGGGCAACCGGATCGTCACCGCGTAGCGTTGCGGGCCGAGTTCGCGCGTGTCGAGCTGCGCCACGAGCGCTTCGGCCGCAAGCCGCCGGTACCCGATCAGTGCGCTGCCAGTGAACGCGCTTAGCATGGCCAGCAAGATAAACACCACGCACCAGAGCAACCGATGGCTCGCCGCGAACCGATGCCGGCTGCGCCAGTGCCGCCGTGCGTGCATGCCTTGTCCGAACGCGATCAGCGCGCACAAGCCGGCAAACACGAACAACCCGATCAGGAAATAATTCAGCGACATGTGCGCAGCATACCGATCGGCGCGGCAAACGGTTGGCTATACTCGACATACACTCCCGCCGGAACCCACCATGTCGCCTTCCCGTTCATCCGTCCGCGTCCTTTCGCTCGCATTGATCGCGCTGCCGCTGCTCGCTGCGTGCGGTAACAAGGGCGCGCTGGTGAAACCACCGACCACGCCCGAGGCCACGCCAAAGATGGTGCCGGTCATACCGGTGCAGACGACGCCGCTGCCGACATCCGATTCCGACGGGCACTGAAGCTGCCGCCCACGTGAGCCTTCGCTTCAGCAAGATGCAGGGTCTCGGTAACGACTTCGTGATTGTCGATTGCCGTGCGGAACCCTTGGCGCTCGACACGGACGCGATCCGGCTGCTCGGAGACCGCCATTTCGGGGTGGGTTTTGATCAATTGCTGACCATCGAACCGGCGCGCGATGCGTCGTGCGCGTTCGCGTACAGCATCTGGAACACCGATGGCACGCGTTCCGGTCAGTGCGGCAACGGCTTGCGTTGCATCGCGCGCTGGCTCGCGCGCGCGGGTTTGTTTGGCGACGGCACGACGCGGCTCGAAAGCCCGTCCGGCCCGGTTACGGTCGAGCTGCTGGCTAATGGCCATGTGCGTGCCGCGATGGGGGAGCCCCAGTTCGAGCCCGCTTCGATTCCACTCGTCGTCGACGTGCGCGCGATCGGTGAACCCAACGGGCGCTACACGATCGAAGTCGTCGACCGCCACGTCGAGATCGGCGCGGTATCGATGGGCAACCCGCATGCGGTTGTCGAGATCGAGGACATCGCGAGTGCGCCGGTCGCGGCGCTTGGGCCCCAGATCGAGCAGGCGGCGGCGTTTCCAGAGGGCTGCAACGTCGGCTTCGCGCAGATTGTTTCGCGCGACGCGATTCGGCTGCGCGTCTGGGAGCGCGGCGTCGGCGAGACGCTCGCCTGCGGCAGTGGCGCCTGCGCAGCGGTTGCGGTGCTGCGCCGACGCGCTAAGCTCGCTGCCGAGGTCCGTGTCGCGCTGCCCGGCGGAGAACTCGAGATCCGCTGGGAGGGCGCTGGTCATCCGTTGTGGATGAGCGGCCCGGCCGCGTTCGTGTTCGAGGGCGAATGGAACGAGTGAGGGTGGCGCGAGTGAGGAAATTATGATTTTGATTCCAAGACACTCGAAGAGGACGTCATGAGCGAACTTACTATCAATGACGGTCTGGACGCGATGGAAGTCGCGAGTTATCTGCGCCGTCATCCGGAATTCCTCAACGAATTTCCGGACCTCGCGCTTGCACTCGTGCTGCCGCGCGAACAGGGTTCGGCGGCGTCGCTGGCGAGCTATCAGCTCGACGTGCTGCGCGACAAGAACCGTGAACTCGTCCGGCGCCTGCACGAACTCATCGAGATCGCGCACGAAAACGAAACGCTGATGGTGCGCGTGCATACGCTGACCCTCGCGTTGATGCGCGTGAAGACCTTGGCGGAGACCGCGCATGCGATTGCCGCTGCGCTGACCGAGGATTTTCACACCGATCTGGTACGCCTCGTGCTATTCCGCGCCGATCTGGATTTGCCGGCCGCACAATGGCTGATCGCCGAGCCCGCCGGCGCTGCCGCGTTCCCAGCGTTCGCCGAATTCTTCAAGCGCGCCGATCCGCTGTGCGGCCGCCTGCAGCAGGACAAGCTCGATTGCTTGTTCGGGGCCCAGGCGAGCGAAGTGCATTCCACGGTGCTGCTGCCGATCGGCGCGGTCGGCATGCTGGGCGTCGGCAGCCGTGATCCGAACCGCTTTCATCCGGGTGTGGGCACGGTGTTCCTGAAGTTGATTGGCGAGGCGATTTCGACCGCGCTCGCGCGCTTCCCCGCCTGACGTGGACGCGGCGCTTGCGAGTTGGGTAGACCGTTTCCTGGGTTACATCCGCGACGAGCGCCGCTATTCGCCGAGCACGATCGACCACTACGCGCACGGGCTTGCGCGCTTGCTGGATTTCGCCGAAGCAAGCCAAGTGCGCGCGTGGCGCGATCTCAAGGCTGATCAGATTCAGTCGTTGCTTGCACACGAGCATCGCGTCAGGCATTACTCGCCCGCAACGCTGCGCGGCCTTGCCTCGGCATGGCGGAGTTTTTTCCGTTTCCTCGCACGCGAAGGCGTAATGACGACAAATCCGGCGATCGGTCTGCGTTCGCCGAAGGTGCAACGCAAGCTCCCGCAGGTTCTCGACGCCGACGAAATGAGCGCGCTGGTCGAAGTGCCCGGCGACGATGCCGAGGCCGTTCGCGATCGCGCCTTGCTTGAACTGCTGTATTCGAGCGCGCTGCGCGTCGCCGAACTTTGCAGCGTGCGCTGGCGCGATCTCGATGCCGGCGATGGCATGCTGCGTGTGACCGGCAAGGGCTCGAAGACACGCATCGTTCCAGTCGGCGCGAAGGCGCTCGCCGCGCTCGCCGCGTTGCGCGAACAGGATGCACTGACCGACGACGACCCGCTGGTGTGCGGCCGCCGCGGCCGTCCGCTGACCCCGAACGGCGTACGCGCACGCCTGAAGCGTCGTGCGCAGGAGCAGGGCGTCTGGAAGCGCGTTTATCCGCACCTCCTGCGCCATTCTTGCGCAAGTCATCTGCTCGAATCCTCTGGCGACCTGCGCGCGGTGCAGGAGCTGCTCGGCCACGCCGATATCGGCACCACGCAGATCTATACGCATCTGGATTTCCAGCATCTGGCCAAGGTCTACGACGCCGCGCATCCGCGTGCGCGGCGCAAGCGCGAGGCATAGTCGCCGCTTCCGCGAAGTTGCGCATGCGAAAGCCGCCCTCTTCCGACCTGCCGGGCATCTTCCCCCGCTGCGCAGGGAAAGGGAAAGACATGGCAGTATCGCAATGCTTTTCCTTTCCCCGCCTGCGGGGGAGGGTCGAAGCCGCCATTCGGCGGCTGGGGGAAGGGCGAAAGGAGGCGCGCTTCCTGGGGTACACAGGGCATGGCAGTCTTGGATTCCGCCGCTGCGGCCCCACCTCATCGTTTTTCCAAAGGATGCCGGGGATGGACAGCTTCCACGCCACCACCATCGTCTCCGTGCGCCGCGGCGAGCGTGTCGTGATCGGCGGCGACGGCCAGGTCACGCTCGGCAACACGGTCATGAAGGCGAACGCGCGCAAGATCCGCCGCCTCGGCAAGGGCGATGTGCTGGCCGGTTTCGCGGGCGCGACCGCAGACGCGTTCACGCTGTTCGAACTGTTCGAGCAGAAACTTGACAAGCACGGCGGTAACCTGACCCGCGCCGCGGTCGAGCTCGCCAAGGACTGGCGCACGGAACGCCGGCTCGGTCGCCTGGAAGCGCTGCTCGCGGTCGCGGACAAGTCGACCTCGCTGATCATCTCCGGCAATGGCGACGTGCTTGAACCCGAGAATGGCCTGCTCGCGATCGGCTCCGGCGGCCCGTTTGCGCTGGCCGCGGCGAAGGCGCTTCTCGAGCACACCGAACTCGATCCGCGCGCGATCGTCGAGAAGGCGTTGAACATCGCCGGCGACATCTGCATCTACACGAACCACAACGTCAGCATCGAAGAGCTGTGATTCGGGATACGGGATGGCGGGATTCGCCATCAGCGATTGCCGCTTCCAGCCGTTTCCGAATCTCCAATCCCGAATCCCCAATCCCGGCTTCAAAATGTCCGAACTCACTCCCCGCGAAATTGTCAACGAACTCGACCGCTACATCATCGGCCAGAACGCGGCCAAGCGCGCTGTCGCGATCGCGCTGCGCAACCGCTGGCGGCGCATGCAGCTCGATCCTGCGCTGCGTGAGGAAGTCACGCCGAAGAACATCCTGATGATCGGNNACCAAGTTCACCGAGGTCGGCTACGTCGGCAAGGACGTCGAGCAAATCGTGCGCGACCTCGCCGACACCGCAGTCAAGATGATGCGCGAACAGGCCAAGTCGCGGGTGCGCTCGCAGGCCGAGGACCGCGCCGAGGACCGCATCCTCGACGCGCTGCTGCCGCGCCGCCAGGGTGTCGGCTTCGCGAACGAGCCGGCGCACGCCGATGCACGCGATGCGGACACGCGCCAGAAGCTGCGCAAGCAGCTGCGCGAAGGCGCGCTTGACGAGCGCGAGATCGAGATGGATTTCGCGATGAACGTCGGCGTCGAGATCATGGCGCCGCCTGGCATGGAGGAGATGACCAGCCAGCTGCGCGGCATGTTCCAGTCGCTCGCGGGCCAACGCAGCCAGTCGCGCAAGCTCCCCATCGCACACGCGCGTCCGCTGCTGACCGAGGAGGAAGCCAGCAAGCTCGTCAACGACGAGGAGATCAAGACCCAGGCCATCGAAAGCTGCGAGCAGAATGGCATCGTCTTCATCGACGAGATCGACAAGATCGCGCAGCGCGGCGAGTTCAGCGGCGCCGGTGTGTCGCGCGAAGGCGTGCAGCGCGACCTGTTGCCGCTGGTCGAGGGCTCGGCCGTCTCGACCAAGTACGGCATCGTCAAGACCGACCATATCCTGTTCATCGCGTCCGGTGCGTTCTCGCTGGCCAAGCCATCGGATCTTGTGCCCGAACTGCAGGGCCGTTTCCCGATCCGCGTCGAACTCGCGGCGCTGACCGCTGACGATTTCAAGCGCATCCTCAGCGAACCCCAGCATGCGCTGACCAAGCAATACACCGCGCTGCTGGCGACCGAGGGCGTCAGCCTGGAATTTGCTGCGGATGGCGTCGCGCGTCTCGCCGAGATCGCGTTCCACGTTAACGAGCGCACCGAGAACATCGGCGCGCGGCGCCTGCACACCGTGCTCGAACGCCTGCTCGACGAAATTTCGTACGTGGCGTCGGACAAGAGCGGCCAGCACTATCGCATCGACGCCGCGTACGTCGACGCGCATCTCGGCGAGTTGGTCAAGGACGAGGACCTGTCGCGCTACATCTTGTAAGAGCCGGGAACGGGAAACCGGTAGCCGGGAACCGGTAAAGCCAATGCTCTCCGGCTATCGGTTACCGGTTACCGGCTACTGGCTCCCGAAGCTTGCACACGCCGCACAACTACCCGACCATATCGCAATGACCACCGTAGTCCCCTTCAAGGCCCGCGGCTTCCGCGCCGAACTTCGTGAGGCGCTCGAACAGCGCATTCCACTTCGCATCCAGCGCGAACGCCTGCAACCGGGCGTGATCCACGGTTACGTCGCCGCGCTCTCGCGCGATTTCTGCCTGATCGCCGAGGTCGGTGATGCGATGCGTTTCGACGGTTACATCGCGATCGCAGTCGCCGACATCAGTGCGCTGGAAACCGATCCGTCGCGCGAGTTCGTCGACAAGGCGCTCGCGCTGCGCGGCGAGGAACTGCGGATTCCGGCGGATTTCCGGCTCGACGACTGGGCCGCGATCGCGCGCTCGGCTGCGGACTGCGCGCCGTTGATCTCGGTCAACATGCTCGAAGACAGCGACGGCGAAATCAGCTACGTCGGCCAGCTCGCTTCCATCGAAGCCAATGCGTTGGTGCTGCGTGAACTCGACCCCAACGCCGAGTGGTATCCCGACACCGGCGACTACGAGTTCGAGGCGCTCGGCTCGATCGGATTTGGCTCAGGCTATCTCGACGCGCTCTGGCAAGTCGCCGGATCGCCAGCGGATCCGCTCGCGCCGCGCGCGCCGATGTCCGACACATTGCACTGACGCGCCCACTTTTGTAGGAGCACCCTCTTCAGGTGCTCCTACAAAAGCTTCTTCGGACCGGCCTGGCGATGAACATCCCGCAACCCACCAACATCACCCTGCACCGCGCGTCACACGCGCTCGAAGTCGCGTTCGACAGTGGCGAGACGTTCCGCCTGCCGGCCGAATACCTGCGCGTGCATTCGCCGAGTGCTGAAGTGCAAGGTCACGGCCGCGGCCAGCAGGTGCTCGTGCCCGGCAAGGCGCACGTGAACATCGACGCGGTCGAACCGGTCGGCAATTACGCGGTGTTGCTGCGTTTCGATGACGGCCACGCCACCGGCCTCTTTTCGTGGAGCGTGCTCCATGAACTCGGTCGCGATCAGACGAAGAACTGGCAGGCGTATCTCGATGCGCTCACCGCGGCGGGGTTGTCGCGCGACTGACTACCAGCCGCCGCCGCCTCCACCGCCGCCGCCGCCACCAGACGATCCACCGCCACCACCGCCCGAGGACGATCCCGGCGCGCTCGACGACGACGAGATCGCGCTGCTCAGCGACGCGCCGAGGTTGTCGGTCAGGTTGGCGAGGCTGCTGACGCCGCTGTTGCCCTGATACCAGCTGATCGAATGCGCGGCGGCGGCTGCGGCGGTCGGTCCGACCGCCGCGGCGAAGCGATCGGCCCAGGTCTTCTCGACACCGAGCGCGAGCGCATACGGCAGGAAGCGCTGGAATTCGTCGGTGGTCATCGGGGGCGTCTTCTGTGCGGCGAGTTCGTCGCGTTCACCGACGCCGAGATAGAGGCGCAGGCCGGCGATGCGGTCGAGCAGCTTGCGGCCTTCGAGTGTCGGCGCCCTCAGCCATTCGAAGAAGGCGACATTCGTGCCGATCAGCGCGACCGCGACCAGCGCGAAGCCGAGGCCTACGATCGAGACGAACGCGCCGAGTCCGAACAGCTCGCCTGCGACGAACGGCAGCGAGAACAGGGTGAGGAAGATCGCGCCGCCATACCCGGCGATGCCGCTGGAAGTGCGCCACGCAGTGATCGCGGCGCCGAGCAGCACGAACACGCCAATGCTCCACATGCCGAGCCAGAGCAGGATGAAGCCGCCGCCTGTCTGCATGGAGCCCGGTCCCAGCGCACGCATGCCGAGCAGGAGCGCGGCGATGCCGAGCAACGCACCGGGAATGACCAGTTTTCTGTTGGTCTTGAAATAGATGTCGGTATCGTCCTTCTCCAGGCGGGCCCGGTGCGCCGAGCGCGCCGCTGCGATGCGCACATGCTCGCTCTGCTTCAGCGAGAGCTTGTTGCCCGAGCCGAGCGTGCCTGCAAGCAGCGTCGTCTCGGCGGCCGGCAAGTCTGCGGGCGCGCCGTGGCCGCGCAGCAACGAATAGTCCTTGCCGTCCTGATGGATTTCGAGCGCGCCGCGCACCGCGAGATCCACGACATCGGCCGCGAAACAACGGTCGTCGTACCCCATGCGTTCGACATAGCGCAGCGCTCCGGGCGTGAGTCCCGGCGGTGCCTCGTATTGCGGAATGATCACGCCGGGTTTCGGATCGCGGCCAACGCGCAACCACTGCGCGAGGTAATAGAACCATAGCAACGCGAGGCCGATGCCGCCGACCAGCACGCCGCCGTTGTCGCGCAGGAACCAGCCGACGCGCTGCTGCGCCGCCGGTGCATGGACAATGCCTTTCGGAAAACTCGCGACGAGCGTCAAGCCCTCGTGCGGCGCGAACGCGCGCGTCGCCTGGAACACGGCGTGCGAAGGCGCATCGACGCTGGCGGTGTAGTCGGTGCCCTTGTCGCCTTGTGCGCCCGTGTACGCCTCGACGCGGATGTCGCGCACGGGAATCGCGCCAGGCAGCGTCAGCGCCGCGCTTGCCGCGTCGATCGGAAAGTCCCAGCCATTGCCGGTCACGTTCCAGTACAGCTCGTCGTGGTCGGCAAAGAAGCCGAGCTGGCGCGTCGTGCGGTAGCGGAATGCATAGGTGTATTCGCCCGGATCGAGCGTGACGTCTCCGGCGCCGAAGTAGACACGCACACCGTTGCCGAGCGATTCGGTGTGGAAGGGCTCGGTGTTGCCGTCGCGGGTCACGCTGTCCGGCGTGAAGTCGACGTGGATGCGATTGCCGTGGCGGTCGCGATATTCGGTGGGGAAGTCGCGATAGAGGCCATGCCGGATGCGGTCGCCCTCGGCACGCACGCGGATCGTCTCGGTGACCTGCATGCCGGCGTCGGCAGCGACGACGATGTCGCTGTGGAAGTCGAGGATGCGCTCGTCGGCTGTAGCGAGCCCCGCGGCGGCAAAAAAGCCAACGAAAACACCAAGCCATCGCAATACTACCGTTCGCCCTGAGGTATCGAAGGGCGACCTGCAATGCATTTCAAGCGCACTCATTTCGGAGCCTCCTGACCATCACCCTGGCGGAAGAACTCGGCCGGCTTGAAGTTCGCGAGCCGCGCAACGATCACCGACGGAAACGTCTCGATGCGATTGTTGAGGTCGCGCACCGCGCCGTTGTAGAAGCGCCGCGCATACTGCAGGTGATCCTCGATGCCAACCAGGTCGTGTTGCAGCTGGAGGAAATTCCCGCTGGCCTTGAGATCGGGATAGCGCTCCTGCAGCGCGAGAATGCGGTCGATCTGCTCGGCGAGTTCGCCTTCGGCCTGCGCCTTGTCGGCGAGTGAGGCTGCGGCGATCGCCCGCGAGCGCAGTTCGGTCACGGTCGTGAGCGTCGCGCGCTCGTAGCTGGCATAACTCTGGACTGCGGCGACGAGTTGCGGCACCAGATCATGGCGACGGGTCAGTTGCACGTCGATATCGCTCCATGCGGCGCGCACCTGGTTGCGCGCGGCGACGAGATCGTTGAACACCACCACGATCGCGGCGACGGTGACGAACGCGATTGCACCCAACCACCACAGCGCCATGCGGATTCTCCCCGGACCCGGCCGCATTATCGGCGAAGTTGCTTGCGCTGCAATGGGGTGCCGCCGAGGTTTTCCGATGACGTCCGGCTCGATCAGCACGCTGGAACCGCAGTGGTATTATGTTTTTGCTCCCTCTCCCCCAAACAGCTTCATCGTTGGGGGAGAGGGCTTTGAGCCGGTAAGCCGGTGCGCATACTTGCGGTACGATGCGCGCCATGAACGAATCCCGCACCACGCATTTCGGCTACCGCGACGTGCCCGAGGCCGACAAGGCGAAGCTCGTCGGCGAGGTGTTCACCTCGGTCGCGCGCAAATACGACGTGATGAACGACCTGATGTCGTTCGGCGTGCATCGCTTGTGGAAGCGCTATTTCGTCGCGACCAGCGGCGTGCGCGCCGGCGACCGCGTGCTCGATCTCGCCGGGGGCACCGGTGACATCGCGGCGCTGCTGCTGCCGAAGGTCGGCACGAAGGGCAGCGTCGTCGTCGGCGATATCAACGGCGACATGCTGCGCGTCGGCCGCGACCGGCTGCTCGATCGCGGCCAGCTGCGCGGCCTCGACTGGGCGCAGCTGGACGCCGAGGCGTTGCCGTTTCCGGACCGGAGTTTCGACTGCGTGACGATGGCATTCGGCCTGCGCAACGTGACGCGCAAGGAGAACGCGCTCGCCGAGATCCATCGGGTGCTGAAGATCGGAGGCCGCGCGCTCGTGCTCGAATTCTCGACTGTGCGCGCCGAGTTCCTGAAGCCGCTGTACGACTTCCATTCGTTCCAGGTGCTGCCGCGCATCGGCAAGCTGATCGCCGGCGACGAGGCGAGCTATCGCTACCTCGCCGAGTCGATCCGCAAGCATCCGGACCAGGCGACACTGAAGGCGATGATGGAAACCGCTGGCCTCGCGCGGGTCGACGTGCGCAATCTCTCGGCCGGCATCGTCGCGATCCATCGCGGTTATCGCGTTTGACGCAGATGCGACGCGGATCCCGATGACGGTCGCGCTTGCACCGCTCCTACAGAGAGCGCGCATTTTTTGTAGGAACACCGGAAAAAGGTGCAAGCGGTGCAACCGCGACGGCAACGCCCCGGTCGCGCTTGCGGCGCTTCTACAACGGCGCATCTCTGGAGCCGCGCGGCGACACGTCGACGGCGGCGTCTTTGCATTCTGTTTACATCGCGCTATCACTTCTGTCACAGGCGCATCGTCGTCGTCCGTCGCACTCTGGAACGTCTGTTCGGCGGAGGATCGCGTCATGCGCAAGAGAGTGATCGAGGTGTTGCTGGTGTCGCTGCTGCTCGCGTCATCGGCGCTGGCGTTCGCCCAGGACCCTGCGAAGGACGCGGACGCCGCGCCGGACAAGGACGCGAAAGCCGCGAAGAAGGACGAGAAGCCGATCCCGCCGGAGAAGACTTCCGTTTCGCACGGCAGCGTCGAGGTCGGCGGGCGCGCGATCCGCTACACCGCGACCGCTGGCAACGTGCTGATCCGCGACGACAAGACCGACAAGCCGAACGCGAGCGTGTTCTATGTCGCCTACACGGCCGAACGCGGCCGGCACGATGCCGATCGGCCAATCACGTTCTTCTACAACGGCGGCCCCGGTTCGTCGAGCGTATGGCTGCACATGGGCTCGGTTTCACCGGTGCGAGTGGAATCGGCGAGCGCAGATGCGACCTTGCCGCCGCCGTATCACCTCGGGCCGAACCCATACAGCCTGATCGACAAGAGCGATCTCGTTTTCATCGACGCGGTCGGCACCGGTTTCTCGACACCGGTCGGCAAGGGCGAGGGCAAGGATTTCTGGGGCGTCGACCAGGATCTGTACGCGTTCGCGAAGGCGATCACGCGCTACGTCACCATCAACCAGCGCTGGAACTCGCCGAAATTCCTGTTCGGCGAGTCTTACGGAACGACGCGCTCGGCCGGCCTCGTGAACCTGTTGCAAAGCCAGGGCATGGCGTTCAACGGCGTCGTGCTGTTGTCGTCGATCCTGAACTATGGCGCGAATTCACCGGGCCTCGACCAGACCTTTATCGGTGCGCTGCCGACCTTCGCCGCGATCGCGTGGTACCACGACAAGGTGTCGAACAAGCCGGCCGACCTCAACGCGTTTCTCAACGAGGCGCGCGCGTTCGCGGTCGGCGAGTATGCCGTGGCGCTCGCGAAGGGGCAGAATCTTTCGTCCAGCGAACTCGATGCGGTTGCGACCAAGCTCAGCCGTTACACCGGCCTGTCGCCGCAGTATCTGAAAGAGGCGAACCTGCGCGTGAACCAGAGCCGCTTCCGCAAGGAACTGCTGCGTGGCGAGCGTCGCACATTGGGTCGCTACGACGGACGCTACGAGGGCATCGACCTTGACGCGGCCGGTGAGAACCCCGACTACGACGCATCCGACACGGCGATCGCCGGTGCGTTCACCGCAGCGTTCAACAACTACCTCGAAGGCACGCTGAAGTACGCGAGCGACGCGGCGTACAAGACGACCAGTTTCGACATCATTCGCGCGTGGGACTGGAAGCACAAACAGCCAGGCTCGCGTTTCCCGCAGCGCCAGCCCTACGTCGCCGGCGACCTCGCGCGCGCGATGCGCGAAAACCCGAAACTGCAGGTGCTGTCGGCGAACGGCTATTTCGATCTCGCAACGCCGTTCTTCGCGACCGAATACGACCTCTCGCACATGCAACTCGACCCGTCGCTGCGCGGCAACCTCGAGTTCCGCTATTACCCGTCGGGGCACATGGTGTATCTCAACGTCGATGCGTTGAAACAGTTCAAGAGCGATCTGGATGCGTTCTACGACCGCGCAGTCGGGGCGGAGCGGCGCTATTGATCCGGCCAAGTGAAGTTTGAGCGCACCCAGTAGCTTCGACAGCTCTACTTTGTCGCCGGTTGCGGTCGGTTGAAGTCGGCGCCTGCTTTCCACTCCGGAAACGTGGTCTCGTCGGCGAGCTTTTTGCCGACCGCATGGAACGCCTTGATGTCCTCGATCACGCCGCGGAAATCCCAGTTCGGGTCGTAGTTGTCGCTCGGCTTGTGGTAGTGGTTGTTGGTGTAATCGGCATAGGCCTTGCGCCCGGCCTCCTCGCCGCCGTCGACGAGGTTGAGTCCCGAACGCGCGTACAGCACCGGCACGCCGAGCTTGGCGAAGTTGAGTTGGTCGGAGCGGAAGAAGAAGCCCTTTTCCGGCGCGTCGTCGGGCACGATCGTGCGGCCTTCGGCGGCGGCTGCGTCCTTGATCAGGTCGTCGAGCTGCGACTGGCCCCAGCTGATGACCGCGATATCCTTGGCTTGCCCCATGATCGGCAGCGCATCCATGTTGATGTCGGCGACGGTCTTGTCGAGCGGAAACGCCGGATGCGTCACGTAGTAGCGCGAGCCGAGCAGACCGGCTTCCTCCAGCGTGTCGGCGATGAACAGGATCGAGCGTTGCGGCGGCGGGTCCTGATGCGTGAACGCCTCGGCGATCTCGATCAGGCCGGCGACGCCGGTGCCATTGTCGATCGCGCCGTTGTAGATCTGGTCGCCTTTGAGGTTCGGATCGCGACCGAAATGGTCCCAGTGCGCGGAGTAGACGATCACTTCGTCGGGACGCGTGCTGCCGGGCAGGTAGCCCAGTACATTTTCCGAACTCGAGTGCTCGATCTTGTTCTTGAAGCCGAGCGACAGCGTTGCATCGAGATCGGTCGGCTTGAAGCCGCGCAGGTCCGCGCTCTTCTTGAGTTCGTCGAAGTTCTTGCCGGCCTTCGCGAACAGGCGCTCGGCGGCTTCGGTGGTCAGCCAGCCGGCTGCGCTGAGGCGCGGCGCCGGGTCCTCGTTCGGCGGCAGGGAGTCCTGGGCGCCGGACCAGCTGTTGACGACGACCTCCCAAGGATAGCCCGCACCCGGCGTCTCGTGCACGATCAGGCACGCCGCCGCGCCCCTGCGCGCGGCTTCCTCGAACTTGTAGGTCCAGCGACCGTAGTAGGTCAGCGTGCGGCCCTTGAACAGCGTGTCGTCGTGATTGCCCCAGCCCGGATCGTTGACCAGCACGACCACGGTCTTGCCCTTCACATCGAGGCCGGCATAGTCGTTCCACTGGTAGTCCGGCGCGTCGACGCCGTAGCCGACGAAGACGATGTCCGAAGCCTTGATATCGACCGTCGGACTCGCATCGAGCGATCCGATGATCATGTCCTTGCGATAGGCGAACGTCTCGTCGCCACCGGCTGCTTTGACATGGAGCACTACCTGATCGGGATCGAGCACGGTCGTCTCGACCATCGGCACGGTCTGCACCCACTTGCCTTGGTTGCCGGGCTTGAGGCCGATCTGCTGGAACTGATCCTTGATCCACGCGGTCGTCATGCGTTCGCCGAGCGTGCCCGGCTTGCGCCCCTCGAACTCGTCCGACGAAACCTTCTTCAGGCGTGCCGCGAAATCCTCCGCGTTGATGTCGCCGGAGTAGTGCCCGTCCGTGGTCGGGACGACCGGTGCCGGCTTGGCGGGCAGCGGCGAGGACGCGGGCGAGGCGTTCTGCGCGGTCGACGCGGATTCCTGCGACTGACAGGCGGCGAGGAGCACGGTCAGTGATGCGGCGAGGGCACAACGAACTGCGAGAGGGTGCATGCGGGACTCCAAGGGCACGAAAACCCCGATTCTATTCCATGCGCTCCAATCCCATGCGCCGCGAACCCACGGGATAGACGACGCGACGCGCGTGCAGCCTATGGATGATCGCCGGGAAATTTCTGCGGCGTCGCGCCGGTCACGGTACCGATCTTCGCGCTGTCGCTGACGAACAGATCGACCTCGCGGCGAAACTCCAGTGTGCCTTGGACGACCGCGCGTGGGCCGATCACGATGCGTGGTTTGCTATTGCCCCAGTTGAACCAGCCGTGCTGCTTGTCGACGAGGATGCCGCCCTCGATTCTCGAATCGGCACCGATCTCGATGTCGCCGCCGACTGTCTCGATGCCGCCGCCGATATGCGCGGCGTCGAGCGTGAAGCGGCCGTTGACGTTCGAGACATGCCCGGCGATATTCGCGCCCTTGCCGAGCTGCACGCTGCCGTTGACCGCTTCGACGGTTTTCGCGACCTTCGCGCCGGCACCGAGCTGGATGCCGCCGTTCACGGTTTCGAGTGAATCGGCGCTCGCGCGCTCGCCGATGTCGATGCCGCCGTTGACCGTGGAAACTTTCTGGGCGCTGGCGCCGTCGGCGATGCGGATCGAGCCGTTGACCGTGCTGAGATCGCCGGCCTGCTGGCCGCTTTCGATCTGGATCGAGCCGTTGATCTTGTCGACATCCACGCCGCGCGCGAACGCGCTGCCGGCGACGCACAGCGAAAGGAGGATGGCGGACAGGACGAGTGTGCGATGCATGGGATGCTCCGGATTGGATCGGGTACACGGCTTGGATGCTGGGCCGTGCGGAAAGGTTGAACGTAGGGTGGGACGCAGCGCCGAAGGCGGTAGGGTGGGACGCAGCGCCGAAGGTGGTGGGGTGGGGCGCAACGCCGAAGGCGGTAGGGTGGGA
>PLNP01000027.1 GCA_003142815.1 Rhodanobacteraceae bacterium | reverse complement strand
TGGCCTGCACGGGATGAGTTCATCCTGAACTCACTTGATTACGCGCAAATGCGGCCGTTTCGGGGCTTCTTCCGGCTGCGGCGCGGGCGGAGGGTCGGTGGGGGAACTGTCGGCCGAGAACATCATGCCTTGGCCGTTTTCCTGTGCGTAGACAGCGAGCACGGCGGTCATCGGCACGTAGACCGCTTGGCTGACGCCGCTGAAGCGCGCGTGGAAATGCACGCTTTCGTTGCTGATCTCGAACTTGGTCACCGCGCGCGCAGCAATGTTGAGGACCACGCGCCCGTCTTTCGCGGCGCCTGGTGGCACCCGCACCTCATCGATGGCGGCGTCGACGAGCAGATACGGAGTCAGGCCGTTGTCGCTGATCCATTGATAGAGTGCCCGCACCAGATACGGGCGGTTGGATGTCATCGCGATCGAGGACACTGGATTTCCGGGACGTTTGCGTTCGGAACGAGCTGCCTTTGCCGCGCGCCGGTCACGGGCGCAACGTTTTTTCGTCGGCGGTGAGGCTGCGTGCGAAACCTTGGCTGCGGAAGATGCGCTCGCCGTAATCCATGACGGCATGGGCTTCGCGCGGCAATTGCACGCCAAGCGCATCGAGCCGCCAAACCAGCGGTGCGAGGGTACAGTCGGCGAGGCTGATTTCCGGGCTCAGGAAAAATTTGGACGCCTTGAACGCCAACGCGTTCTTGACCAGATCGTCACGCAGCGATTTACGTGCGGCATCGGCTGCCTTGCCACCGGCCTCGATCTGGTCGACCAAGGTCAGCCAATCGTTCTCGATGCGCACGACCGCAAGACGCAGGCGCGCACGCGAAAGCGGGTCGACCGGCATCAATGGTGGGTGCGGATAGCGCTCGTCGAGGTATTCGCAGATCACGTTGGTGTCGTAAAGCACCAGGTCGCGGTCGACCAGGGTTGGCACCGAGTTGTACGGGTTGAGATCGAGCAGGTCTTCGGGTGGGTTGTCCAGATCGACCACCACGTGGTCGTAGGCTACGCCCTTGGCCGCCAGCGCCATGCGCACACGATGGCAGTGCACGCAATCGCGCGCCGAATACAGCGTCAATACGGTACGCGAACGCTGGTTCAAGGCCATTCTGGAATCCCCCTCCACCCCGGGCGGAGCAAGGCCCTGGCGCCGCAATGTACTACGCACGTCGGTTGGCGCCTAGCGGTGCCACGGCGGGGCCGCCGGGTTGACGGACACTCAGTGATCGCCAACCTGCGCGCATCAATGCACGTCCTTCCAGAATTCGAGCTTGAGCAGGTACGCGATGAGTGTGAAGAACGCCAGATAGAGCAGCACCCAGATGCCCATTGATTCGCGCTGCAGCGCCGCCGGTTCGCCCGCGTATTGCAGGAATGCGGTGAGATCGCGAACGGTCTGGTCGAACTGCGCCGGCGTCTGCTGGCCCGGCGTCTTGAGTTCGAGCTTGCCGATCGTGGCGTCGTGGCCGGCTTCGGCCGGTACCTGCTCGGCGACTTGCAGACCCTGCAGCTCCCACAGCACGTTCGGCATCGAGGCGTTCTCGAACACGTTGTTGTTCCAGCCAAGCGGGCGCGCCGGATCGAGATAGAACGACTTGAGGTAGTTGTAGATCCAGTCCGAACCGCGGGCACGCGCTTCCAGCGACAAGTCCGGTGGTGCCTTGCCGAACCATGTCGCGGCCTTGTCCGCCGGCATGTGGCTGATCGCGTGATCGCCGATCCTGGCGCCGTTGAACACGAGGTTCTTCTCGACGTCTTTCGGATCGAGTTTGAGATCCTCGGCCAGGCGCGAGTAGCGCAGGTACTCCAGCGAATGGCAGCCCGAGCAGTAGTTGAAGAACAGGCGCGCACCGCGCTTCATCGACGCAACATCGTCGAGGCGAACGTTCGCGGCTTCAAGGCCCGCCTCTTCGGATGCAGCGGCCGTGCCGATCATCATCAGACCGACCAGCAACAACGCAGCGAGCTTGGCGAATATCGTGGTGTCCCGTGTCTTGGTGGTCATCGCGTTAGTCATGCATCGTTACCCGGTCCGGGCGGATTCAATTCTGAAGTGCAGCACCCGATGCAGTGAAGTGGCCCAGGTGCAGTAACCTGCGCAGCTTCACCGCCAAGTGGAACTGCACATGAGCTACGCGCACCTGAACCAGTACGACCGCTACCAGATTCAGCACCTGCACCACGCAGGATTCTCCTCGCGTGAGATCGCCGTGCAGGTGGAGCGAGACCCGAGCACCATACCATCTGTCATGAGCTTCGTCGCAATGCCGGCGAGCACACTTATGATGCGCACAAGGCGCATCGGCAGAGCACACAACGCCGACACGCGGGGAGCGCGAGGCCGCGGATCGGCGAGGACCAGTGGCAGGCCGTGGAAACGTGTCAGGCCGAAGGATGGAGTCCCGAGCAGATTGCTGGCAACGGTGAAGGGCTGCGACCTCAGTGCCTACACGGACGCGAAACTTCAACAGATCGAAGACAAGCTCAACCAACCCGAAAACGGCTAGGCTTGCGCACACCCCAGCGGGTGTCTGACGTCTCCTTCAAACGTGCTCCACTTCGCAGTTGAATCCGGTCTGGCACCGGCTTGGTCTTCTCGAAGCCGAAATGCGTGTAAGCCCAGAGAAACACGAAGAAACCGAAGTAGACGAGCGTCCAGAACCGGCCAAACAGGTTCTCGATCGTGGTCAGGTCCGCATTCGCGCCGAACCATTCCGGAATCACTTCGGTGGTGACTCCGGCACCGACCGCGCCGAGCATGATGAAGGACAACACGAACAGGGCCAGCGCGATCTTGTAGCCGAGTCCGCGGTAACGGATCGACTTGACCGGGCCGCGATCTATCCACGGGAAGAAGAACAGCAGCACGATCGACCCGAACATCGCGATCACGCCCGGCAGCTTGGCCGGGATCATGCGCACGATCGCGTAGAACGGCGTGAAGTACCAGACCGGCTTGATGTGCGAAGGCGTCACCAGGTTGTTGGCCGGAATGAAGTTGTCGTGCTCGAGGAACCAGCCGCCGAAGGTCGGCGCGTAGAAGATGATGAACGCGGCGATCAACAAGAAGACGCCGGTGCCGAAGATGTCCTTGACCGTGTAGTACGGATGGAACGCGATGCCGTCGAGCGGCGTGCCGTCCGGCTTCTTCGTCTGCTTGATCTCGACGCCGTCCGGGTTGTTCGAGCCGACCTCGTGCAGCGCGGCCAGATGCAGCACGACGAGCAGCAACAAGACCAGCGGCAAGGCGATCACGTGCAGCGCGAAGAAGCGGTTCAAGGTCGCGTCGGCGGGCAGGTAATCGCCCATGATCCACTGCACCAGCGCGTCACCGATCACCGGCACCGCGCCGAACAGCGAGATGATCACCTTGGCGCCCCAGAACGACATGTTGCCCCACGGCAGCACGTAGCCCATGAACGCCTCGGCCATCAGCACGAGGAAGATCAGCATGCCGAGCAGCCAGACCAGTTCGCGCGGCTTCTTGAACGAGCCGTACATCACACCGCGAAACATGTGCAGGTAGACGACGACGAAGAACAGCGACGCGCCGGTCGAATGCATGTAGCGGATCAACCAGCCCCATTCGACGTCACGCATGATGTACTCGACCGACGCGAAGGCTTCCGCCGCGTTCGGTTTGTAGTTCATGGTGAGAAAGATGCCGGTCAGGATCTGGTTGACCAGCACGAGCAGCGCGAGCGAACCGAAGTAGTACCAGAAATTGAAATTCTTCGGTGCGTAGTAGCCGCTGGTGTGCGAGGACAGGAACGATAAGATCGGCAGGCGGTCTTCGATCCAGCCGAGCACAGCGTTGTTCGGGTGGACACGGGTCATCGCGGTTGCCATTACGCCGTCTCTCCCGGGTTCACGCCGATCAGGATGTGCGTGTCGTCGACGAAGTTGTAGGGCGGCACGGCGAGGTTGTCCGGCGCCGGCACGCCATCGAAGACGCGACCGGACAGGTCATAGCGCGATTTGTGGCAGGGGCAGAAAAAACCGCCCTTCCAGTCCGGATCGAACGGCTCGGGCTTGAGCTCCGGAAAGAAATCCGGAACGCAACCCAGATGCGTGCAGATACCGGTCACGACCAGCCATTCCGGCTTGATCGAACGCTGCTCGTTCTGTGCGTATTTCGGTTGTTGCTCGGTATTCTCTGACTTGGGATCCTTGAGCCGCGAATCATTGCCGGTGAGCGCATCAAGCTGCGCCTTGGTCCGGTTGACCACGAACACCGGCAGACCACGCCATGCGAAGGTGACCTTCTGGCCCGCTTCGATCTTGCCGATATCGGCCAGCACCGGCGCACCCGCCGATTTCGCCGCCGCGCTCGGCTCCCACGACTTGACGAAGGGAATCGCCGCCAGCACGACGCCCGCACCACCAACGACCGAGGTCGTCGCGGTCAGGAATCGACGGCGCCCCTTGTCCACCACAACATCGTTTGCCATCCAGCACTCCGCCGCAAAACTTCAGAGAAAACGTTGCAAAAGATCGCGCCATGAACGGCCGCGATATACCTCAATCGATCCGACGCAACAGCCACCATCCATGTCGCCAGCCGTTGCTCGCAAGATAAAACTCGCGCACGACACCACGACAAATGCGCAAGCCGAAGCTGCGATACATCCGTGCGGCACCCACGCGCCTTGCGCGCAAGTGCCTGATTCGGCGGAGTCCTGACCGGACACGCACTGGGGCTTGGGGAAGCTGGAAGTCCGCGTCGACCTTGCAGCGCCCCCATCAGGGCGAGCCCGAAATCGTGTTAGTTTAACGAACGGCCTTGCACCGCACAATCGAAGCCATCGGCTCGCGTGCGGATGACGCCGCCCCATCCCAACGATCGAGCGCGGCCCGCTCGCGCAGACTGAAACGCCGCCAACAACACGAACACACTCATGCGCAGCCGCACCTATAACATCGTCACCTTCGTCGTCCGCTGCGCCGTGATCGGGCTCGCCGCCGCGTTCGTGCTCAGCGTGTTCGCGCCAGCGCTGATCGGACACCTGCGCGGCACCGCCGGCAACGCCCGCACCGATGCCGCACACGTAGAGGGCGCTACTGCGGCATCGCGCCACGCTCCGTTTTCCTACGCCGATGCGGTTGCGCGCGCGTCGCCTGCGGTCGTCAATATCTACGCCAACAAGATCACCACGTTCCGCCGTATCTACCAGATCCCGGACCCGCTGACGCAGCGCCTGCTGGGTGTCGTGCCGGGGCCGATCATGAAGCGCCGCGACCAGAGCCTCGGTTCCGGCGTGATCTTCAGCTCGGATGGTTACGTGCTGACCAACAACCATGTGATCAACGGCGCGGACGACATCCAGGTGTTGCTCGACGATGGCCGCGTCGCGCAGGCGCAGGTGATCGGTACCGACGTGGAAACCGACTTGGCGGTGCTGAAGATCAGCGCCTCGAATCTGCCCGCGATCGCGGTGCCGGACGACGCAAGCGCGGGCGTCGGTGACGTCGTGCTCGCGATCGGCAACCCGGTCGGACTCGGCAAAACGGTCACGATGGGCATCGTCAGCGCCACCGGACGCCAGCTCAAGATGTCGGCCTACGAGGATTTCATCCAGACCGACGCCGCGATCAACGCCGGCAATTCCGGCGGCGCGCTGGTCAACGCGCTCGGCGAACTGATCGGCATCAACACCGCGATCTATCCGCGCACCCCGACCGCGGATGGGCGCGGCGCCTATACCCAGGGCGCCGAGGGCATCGGTTTTGCAATTCCGGTGCGTACCGCAAAGGCGGTGCTCGACCAGATCATCAAGCACGGCCGCGTGATCCGCGGCTGGATCGGCGCCGACTACGCCGACATCCCACCCGCCAACGGCGCGACTTCACGGCAGCAAGGCGTCGTGGTCGTGCGCGTAACGGCAGAGAGCCCGGCCGCGCAAGCCAACCTGCAACCGGGCGACCTGCTGCTGAAGATCGACGGCACGGCGATCATCGACCAGATTGACCTGCGCAACCGTGAAGCGGCGCTCGCGCCGGGGACCAAGGTGCGCCTCGAAGGCCTGCGCGACAACCTGCCATTCGCAGCCGATGTGATCCTGGTGCAACGGCCGGCGCCCAGTACGACCGGGGCCTGAAGGCCGGGAATCGGGAAAAGAATACATGCTCGTCGTCCCGGCGAAAGCCGGGACCCAGTGCCTTTCATGCATGTCCCCGCGAAGACGCTGGATCCCGGCTTTCGCCGGGACGACGAACTGGTGAAGCTTTCGCCAGCCCTCAGCCCTCAAGACCTACAGCGCTTTCTGATAGCGATCGCGCAATGTCGCGACGCGCTGCACGTAGAGCTGGGTCTCGTCGTACGGCGGCACGCCGTGATATTTCTGCACTGCCGCGGGGCCCGCGTTGTAGGCGGCAGTGGCGAGCTGCGTGTCACCGTTGAAGTCCTTGAGCAGCTCTCCAAGATAGCGCGCGCCGCCGCGGATGTTTTGCGCGGCGTCGAATGCATTGGTGACGCCGAGGTCGCCGGCGGTATCCGGCATCAACTGCATCAACCCCTGCGCGCCCTTGCTCGATATCGCCATCGGATTGAACGCCGATTCGGCGTGGATCACCGCGCGCAACAAGGCACTGTCGACGCCGTAGTCGGCCGTGGCCGCCGCGATCTCGGTCTGGTACGCGTCGAGATTCAGCGCGGTGCGGGCAAAATTGATCTTCGAGTGGATATCGCAGGCGACGCAGGTCGCAATATAGGTAAACAGCACCGCGAACCCGCCGCCAGCCGGCTTGATGTTGGTGTATTCGGTGATGCCGTTCGCACGCGGCACTTTATAAACGGCGCCGCGCAGGATCCTCGGCGCAGGAGGCGCGCTCGTCGTGACCTGCGGCGATGGCTTGACGACGGCAGGAACCGCGTCGATGGCCGGCGCCGGCGCCAGGGTCGGTGCGGTACTCGCGACACCGACCGTGATCGCGGCGACATCGGCAATACTTGCGCTGCCGGCTACCGTCGCGGAGAAATCAGGCTTTGCGGCAGCCTTCACGTTTTCCCGGTAATCCCATTTGCCGGTCGATACGGACGCCGTCGGCGCCGGTTTCTGCGGCGCGCGGTCGACATCGACCGAGTACACGCGGCAACCCGTGAACCCCTTGGTGGTACTCGTGTACGCGATGCTGTGATCGCTCGATGCGCACCTGTACAACACGCTGGCACGCGCACCCGATGCCACGGACGAAAGTCCGAAGCCGAGCAGGACGACGCTGGCGAATAGGGAATGAAAACGCGACATGGACGCTATTGAAACCTTTCCGGGCGCAAAGTTTCCGTCGCCTCGATCACGCTGCCACCCGGCTGCGCGCCGGGCCTTCCCTCGGCAGTCTCCTTGGCGACGCGCTGTTTTACCACGTAAACTATTGGATCACCGAGTAATTTGCAAAATCGGGCATGTTGTCGCGGTTGCCAAGCAAACGGCCGCGGCAAGGTCGCGCCACGTTGATCGCGACAAGCACCCGCGTGGGCCGCGGCGGCACATCAAGTGCCCAAGCGGTTCCGCAAACCGCTCTACTCCCCAGGATTTCGACGCATGACCGGCAAGCTCTACATCAAGACCCACGGTTGCCAGATGAACGAGTACGACTCGGCCAAGATGGCCGACGTACTCAAGGCCGCGCACGGCCTGGAACTGACCCAGGACGAGACCGAGGCCGACGTCATCCTGATCAACACCTGTTCGATCCGTGAGCGGGCGCAGGAAAAGGTGTTCAGTCAACTGGGTCGCTGGAAGGAACTCAAGCAGACCAAGGACTCCGTCGTGATCGGCGTCGGCGGCTGCGTCGCGAGCCAGGAAGGCGACGCGATCGTCAAGCGCGCGCCGTACGTCGACATCGTGTTCGGCCCGCAGACCCTGCATCGCCTGCCCGAGTTGATCGACGCCAGACGCGCGACCGGCAAACCGCAAGTGGACATCTCGTTCCCCGAGATCGAGAAGTTCGATCGCCTGCCGGAGCCGCGCGCGGAAGGCCCGACCGCGTTCGTGTCGATCATGGAAGGCTGCTCGAAGTACTGCTCGTTCTGCGTGGTGCCGTACACGCGCGGCGAGGAGATCAGCCGGCCGTTCGACGATGTCGTCGCCGAGATCGCGACACTCGCCGAACAGGATGTGCGCGAGGTCAACCTGCTCGGTCAGAACGTCAATGCGTACCGCGGACCGATGCATGACGGCTCGATCGCGGACCTGGGTCTTCTGATCCACGCGATCGCCGAGATCGACGGCATCGGCCGGATCCGTTTCACGACCTCGCATCCGCTGGAGTTCAGCGACTCGCTGATCGACGCGTACGCGAACGTGCCGCAGCTCGCGAACTATTTGCATCTGCCGGTGCAGTCCGGATCGGACCGGATCCTCGCCGCGATGAAACGCGGCTACACCGCGCTCGAATTCAAGCAGAAGCTGCGCAAACTGCGCGCGGTGCGGCCGGGCATTTCCATTTCCTCCGACTTCATCGTGGGCTTCCCCGGCGAAACCGACGCGGATTTCGAGAAAACCATGAAACTCGTCGATGACATCGGCTTCGACCAGAGTTTTTCCTTCATCTATTCAAAGCGCCCCGGCACGCCGGCCGCGAGTCTCGAAGACGACACACCCGACGCGGTCAAGAACGAACGCCTCGCCCGCCTGCAGGCCGCGATCAACGCGAACTCCAAACGCATCAGCGAAGCGATGATCGGCAGCGTGCAGCGCGTCCTGGTAGAAGGCCCGAGCCGCAGGGATCCGGCCGAACTCGCGGGGCGCACCGAGAACATGCGCTACATGAATTTCCTCGGCAATTCGCGCCTGATCGGGCAGTTCGTCGACGTGACGGTCACCAACGCGATGGCGAACTCGCTGCGCGGCCGCACCGTCGTCGACGCAAACCTGGTCGCCTGAATTCCTTGGTTCGCCGCTCGGCACCGTCAAGAGCTGGATCCGCCGCGGCCTGCTGCGGCTGAAAGCGTGCCTCGAACGATGAACACCCGCGCCGACACCCTACACGAACCACCGGAGCGGGCCGATATCGCAGCCGAATACGTACTCGGCGTGCTCACTGCCGCCGAGCGTCGCTCCGCGGAAAACCGTATCGTGCAAGACTCCACGTTCGCACGCGAGATCACCGCGTGGGAAGCACGCTTGATGCCGCTGATCGACGAAATCGCACTGGTACCGGCGCCGTTCGCATTGTGGCCGCGCGTTCGCGCCGCAGTCGGAATCGGGGCTGCCGATCAGCCAGCGCCGTTTGCAGCGAATCGGCCGACGTTGTGGCAAAGCACGCCATTCTGGCGCTGGCTCAGCGCCGGTGCGTTCGCCGCGGCGGCGGCGAGTCTCATTGTATTGTTCGTGGCGCCGCGCCTCGCACTGCTACCGGTGCAGGCGCCGATGGTCGCGAAGATGGTGCAGGACGACGGCAAGGCGCTCTTCCTCGCCACCGTCGATGCGCGCCATGGAACGATGGTCGTGCAACCGACGACGGTCGAGATTCCCAAAGGTCGCGTCGCGGAACTCTGGCTGATTCCACCAGGCGATTCGCCGCATTCGCTCGGCCTGCTCGATCCGCTCAAGGCCAATCGGTGGTGGTGCCGAGGAATCTCGTCGCGGCACTCGGACCGAATACGGTCGTAGCAGTCACCATCGAGCCGCCCGGCGGCGGCCCCGGCGGCAAGCCGAGCGGGCCGATTATCGCAAAGGGCGAAATCTCCCTGCTCTGAGGATCGCGCTGGATCCGGATTGAGTTCGGCTGCGTACCTTCGTTCGTGTTCTTCAATGAAGACGGACGCTGGCGCATCGCTGCCCGAAGCTAGTCGAGCCGCTTGCGGAAGCGCAGGATCGCCGCGCCCATCATCACGACGACGAACGCGGCCAGCGCGAGCACGTCGATCCACAGTTCCCCCAGGCTCGCGCCGCGCAGCATGACGCCACGGATCAGGCGCAGGAAATGCGTCAGCGGCAGCACCTCGGCCAGCCACTGCACGATCTTCGGCATGCCCGCGAACGGGAACATGAAACCCGACAGCAGGATCGAGGGCAGGAACACGAAGAACGTCATCTGCATCGCCTGGAACTGCGACTGCGCGCGCGTCGAGATCAGGAGGCCGAGGGTCAGGTTGGCGAGGATCAACAGGCCCGCCGCGACATAGACGTCGAGCATGCTGCCGCGCACCGGCACCGCGAACAGCCAGATGCCGAGCGCGAGGATCACCGTGGTCTGCACGAGACCGATGCCGATGTACGGCAGCACCTTGCCGATCATCAGCTCGGCGCTGGTCAGCGGCGTCGCGATGAGCAATTCCATGTTGCCGCGTTCGCGCTCACGCACGATCGCGATGGCAGTGAACAGCACCATCGTCATGGTCAGGATCACGCCGATCAGGCCGGGCACGATGTTGACCGCCGAACGCCGCTCGGGATTGTAGAAGCTGACCACGCTGATTGGCGGTGTCGGCGGTGTGCTCGTCGCCGGTGCGCGTGTGGCCGGTGCGGCGCTGTCGAGCGGCACCTGCGCAAGCTGCACCGCGGCGCCTTGCACCGCCGTGTCGCTGCCGTCGACGAGCACCTGCACTGCCTCGCGGCCGTCGATGCGGCGGCGCTCGAAATCCGGCGGCACGACGATGCCGATGCTGATCTCGCCGCGGCGGATCATCGCCATTACTTCCTGTGATGTGTTCACCGTGGCGACCGGTGCGACCACGCCGGTGGCGAGCATATCCATGACCAGCGCGCGCGAACCGGCGGTGTTGGACTGGTCCGCGATGCCGGCGGCGAGCCCGCGCAGGTTCATGTTGATCGCGTAGCCGAACAGCACGAGCTGGATGACCGGAATGCCGACGATCATCGCCAGCGTGATGCGGTCGCGGCGCAACTGCCGCAGTTCCTTGACCACGATCGCCCACAGCCGGCGCCCGTTCATGCCGCGCGCTCCTGTTTGGCGTGGCCGTTGCGCGTGACCGCGACGAACACGTCCTCGAGGTTCGGCGGCGTCGTCGCGACCTCAGCCTTCTGTCCGGCAGCGGCCAGCGCTGCCTGCATGCGCTGCGCAATGTCGGTGGGTTTCCTGTCGCCCGATTCCGTGGTGTCCGCGGTCAGCACGCGCAACGCGGTGCCGACCTGGGCGACGCCGAGCATGCCGGGCACGTCGACGAGCGCGCGCTGGGCACGGCGCGGATCGGCCGCCTCGACGATGAAGGTGCGGCCTTCCAGCTTGCCGGTCAGCTCGCCCGGCGTGCCGTCGGCGACCAGCGCGCCGTGGTCGAGGATCGCCAGCCGGTGGCAGCGCTCGGCCTCGTCCATGAGATGCGTGGAGACCAGCAGCGTGGTGCCGACATCGGCGAGCTCGAAGAGTTTTTCCCAGAAATCGCGACGCGACTCAGGATCGACCGCGCTGGTCGGTTCGTCGAGGAACAGTAGCTCCGGTTCGTGGATCACCGCGCCGGCGAGCGCGAGGCGCTGTTTCTGGCCACCACTCATGGTGCCGGCGAGCTGGTTCTGGCGGTCGCCGAAATGGTACTGGTCGACCAACTCGTCGATGCGGCTCCCGGTGCGCGCTTTCGGAACGCCCTGCACCGCGGCGAGGAACTCGAGGTTTTCGCGCACCGTAAGATCCTCGAACAACGAGAACTTCTGCGTCATGTAGCCGATGTGACGGCGCAGCGCCTCGGCCTGCGCAGGAATCGAGAGACCGAGCACCTCGATCTCGCCGGCGCTCGGCGTCAGCAGGCCGCAGAGCATGCGGATCGTCGTCGATTTGCCCGAGCCGTTCGGGCCGAGGAAGCCGTAGACATGCCGGCTCGGCACTTCGAGGTCGACGTGGTCGACCGCGACGAGATCGCCGAAGCGTTTGGTCAGGCCGCGCGCGCGGATCGCGATGCCGGCGGCGTCGGTGCTCACTTCGGTGATCCGGCAAACGCGACGCGCACCGGCAGGCCGGCGGGAAGTTCGGCCGCGCCCGTGCCGAGCGCGACCTCGGCGAGATAGCTCAGGCGTGCCGCATCGTCGCCGATCAACGCATAGTATGGCGTGAACGCCGGCTCGCTGCGGATCATGCGCACCTTGCCGGCGTACGGCTTTTCGCGACCCGCCACGAACACCTGGATCGCATCGCCGACGTGCACGTTCGCGCGCTGCTGCTCGGGCACGTAGATGCGCGCGTACGGCGCCTCGCCGACCAGCAGGATCGCGAGCGGCGCGCCGACCGGCGCCTGGTCGCCGAGCTTGTAGGGAATGCTGTCGACGCGGCCCGCGCGTGGCGCGACGACACTCAGCTTGTCGAACACGACCTGCTCTGCGGCGGCTTGCGCGGCGGCCGCCGCGAACGCCGCCTCGCCCTGCGCGAGTTGCTCGGGACGCGTCCCATGCAGGAGCTCGTCCAATGCGGCGTGCGCGGCACGCACGCGCCCGTCGGCGTTGCCGGCCGCCGCACGCGCACGGTCAAGATCGGCCGCGGCGACATAGTTCTTGCCCTGGAGCGGACGCAGGCGCTTGTAATAGGCGCGCGCCTCGCGCGCCTGCGCTTCGGCAGCAGCGAGGTTCGCGCGCGCCTGCGCGATGTCCTCGCTGCGAGGCCCTGCCTGGAGTTCGGCGAGTGCCTCGCGCTGCCGCCGCGCCTGTGCCTCTGCAGCGGCCAGTTCGGACTGCGTGCGCGTCAACTCCAGCTTCAGCAGGGACTGCCCGAGCACGACCTGCTCGCCCTCGCGCACATCGATCGCGACGATGCGTTCGGCCGCCGGCGCGGGCAGCGTGATGCGGTCGTATTCGATCGTGCCGAGCGCCTGAGGAGGCTCCTTCGTGCAAGCCGCCGACAGTGTCGCGAACACGGACAGCAGGATTGCGCGTCGAGAGGTCACGGCGATTCTCCGATCAGGCTGCGCTGTCATGGCCGCCGACGCCGGCGGTATCGGCGTCGACGCGGCGCCGGAATCCGGGCAGCGCGAACAGCGACAGCAAAGGCCAGTACGCAGGCACCTGGCGGAACAGCAGGCGCATGCCCGCGGCGCCTGCGTGCAGCGAGCCGTCGCGCAGGTCCTCGACGAGGACTTCGCCCATCCTCGATGATCGCCGCGGCAACGGCGATGCGGTTGAATCCTCGACCCGACCGAGCCAGTCCAGGCGTTGGTGCATGCGTGCGTAGCGCGCGCATTTCACGCAGCGCGAGTTGCAGCGAACTCTCACGGTTTTCATCTTCGTTCTCCTCCTGTCAGCCAATGCCGAGCCCGCGATCGAGCAAGGCAATCGTGTGACCGCGCAATGCAGCGGCGTCGATGTCGTCGGCCCCGAACAGGCTGCGCCAGATCGGCGCGCTCGCGGCCGGAAACAGCGTTAGGCCGATCAGGGATACGACCAGCAGGCGCGGATCGAGATCGGGATTCAGCGCGCCCTGTCGCTGCGCCTGTGCGAAACGCTGCGCCAGCAAGACCGGGATTTGCGGGCCGACTCGCCGCAGCAGGAAGTCGCGCAGCGCACCGCCTTCGCAGAGCACTTCGCGCACCCACAACGCGGGCAGCCACGGATGCCGCGCGACGATTTCACCGATGCCGTGCACGAACGCGGCGACCAGCCCGGCGACGTCGGTGGCCTCCGGCGGCAATGCCTCACGCAGGCCATCGATCGCCGGCACCAATCGCTCCTCGACGACCGCCTGCAGCAATTGCTCGCCGCCACCGAAGTAGTAATGCAGGAGCGCCGGTGTGACATCGGCTTCCCGCGCGATCGCGCGCAGCGAGGTCGCAGCGACGCCGTCGCGCACGTAGCAAGCGAGCGCGGCATCGAGCAGCCGCGGGCGCAGCTCCGGGCTGTCTGCGCCAGGCCGACCTGGCAGCCGCGGGGAAGCTGCGCTGGACTTGCGTGCCGTGGGGCGGTTCTTCACCATCCGCTTAATTTAATTGATCAATTAATTATTTGCAAGCTTGGCGGAAATGACCGTTCCCACGGGGCCTTCGCCCAGCCGTCTCGACGCGTCGCCATTCGGAGCGCTGAAGCCCCTGCTTCCGGAGCCGGAGCCCGCGCACCACGAAACATGCTGCCGCAAGATCGGGCGAGATTCCCGAGCTAGCCCGACGAAGAGCGCGTGCTTGCCCCTTCGCCCGTCGCCACGAGTAGCCACGTTCCAACGCGCGCGCTACCCTCGCGCGTCTATGAACGAACTCTCCCGACACCAACTCGTCCTCGAACCCGACGACGGCGAGCGCCTCGCCAATCTCTGCGGGCCGCTCGACGAACACCTGCGCCAGATCGAATTGCGCCTCGGCGTGGAGATCGCCAATCGCGGCAACATCTTCCGGGTGACCGGCGCCGACCACTCGGCGAAGCTCACCGAGCGCGTGTTGCGCGATCTCTACGACGCGACCGGTGAGGAAACGCTGACCGGCGCGCAAATCAACCTGCGCCTTTCCGAGTCCGGCATCGATGCGCTCGACGTGCGCGCCGCAGCAGGTGCACACGAGGTCGCGATCAGGGTCAAGCGCGGCACGATCCGCGGCCGCGGTGCGAACCAGACGCGCTACCTGCACGCGATCGCCGCGCACGACATCAACTTCGGCGTCGGCCCGGCCGGCACCGGCAAGACCTGGCTCGCGGTCGCGATGGCGGTCGACGCGCTCAACGATAATCGCGTGCAGCGCCTGATCCTGGTACGGCCCGCAGTCGAGGCCGGCGAGAAGCTCGGCTTCCTGCCCGGCGACCTGACCCAGAAAGTCGATCCGTATCTGCGTCCCCTCTACGATGCCCTGTACGAGATGCTTGGCATAGAAAAGGTGATGAAACTGATCGAACGCAACGTGATCGAGATCGCGCCGCTCGCGTACATGCGCGGTCGCACGCTCAACGATGCGTTCGTGATTCTCGACGAGGCACAGAACACGACGATCGAGCAAATGAAGATGTTCCTGACCCGCATCGGCTTCGGCTCGGTCGCGGTGGTCACCGGCGATATGACCCAGACGGATTTGCCCAAACACGTGAAGTCCGGCCTGCGCGATGGGGTCGACGTGCTGCGCGAGGTCGAAGGCGTCAGCTTCACGTTCTTCACCGCGAAGGACGTCGTGCGGCATCCGCTGGTGCAGCGTATCGTTCGCGCGTATGAGCGCCGCGAAGTCAACGACGACGCGGCGGCACCAGCGACGCGGAGCCATGAAGACTGAACCGAGCCGTGGCACGCGCGAGCGCACGCCAGCCGCGTCCGACCCGGCGCCGAAGTGCTGCCTGTGGCTGAAGAACGAGGCCGGCCGCCGCGGCGTACCGGTGCTGCGTTCGTTCGAGCGCTGGATTTCCGCGATTCCGGAACTGCGCGAGCACCGTGACTGGACAGAGCTCAACATCCTGATTGTCGACAGCGCGGCCGGACGACGCTTCAACCGTGAATTCCGCGGCCGCGACTACGCAACCAACGTGCTGAGCTTCCCGTACGAGCCCGCGCCTGGCGAGCACTCCGGCCTGCTCGGTAATATTGTGATCTGCGCGCCGGTCGTCGCCCGGGAGGCGCGCGAACAGCACAAGACGCCGCGCGATCATTTCGCGCATATGACGATCCACGGCGTGCTGCATCTGCTCGGTTACGACCACGAGAACGAGCGCGACGCGGATCGCATGGAGCAGCTGGAACGGCAGATACTCACTGCGCTCGGCATCGCCGATCCGTATGCGTCGACCGCCTAGGAAAGTCTGAACAGAGCTTGCGTCGCGATGGTCGCGGCGCCCGCAGCGAGCCCCGGCGCCAAGGTCGCGGCCGTGCAGCTCCTACAAAAACAACGCGTTGCAGGAGCGCTGCAAGCGCGATCGGACGAAATCGCACGGTGCGCCAACCACTTCAATTCACCCGCAGACCACGTTTGCTACACTGCCGCCCCGCCCTTACCGGGCCTGTGCAAGCTGCAAATGAGCGAGGATCCCCCTAGTACGACCCAGCCGCGATCGTGGTTCGACCGCATAAGCCAGGCACTCTCCGGCGAGCCGCAGAGCCGCGAAGAACTCATCGAGGAACTGCGCCACGCCCAGGCCAACGGCCTGATGTCGAATGACACGCTGTCGATGGTCGAAGGCGCGATCGAGGTCGCCGACCTCACCGTCGCCGACGTCATGATCCCGCGCGCGCAGATGGTTTCGATGCCGATCGATGCCACGCTGCCGCAGATCCTGAGTGATGTGCTCGAATCAGGTCATTCGCGCTTTCCGGTGCATGCCGACGACAAGGACGAGATTCTCGGCATCCTGCTCGCCAAGGATCTGTTGCGCTGCTTCGCGGAGGGATCGATCTGCGAGATCCGCAGCCTGCTGCGGCCGGTCACGATGATTCCGGAATCCAAGCGGCTCAACATCCTGCTCAAGGAATTCCGGCTCTCGCGCAACCACATGGCGATCGTCGTCGACGAATACGGCGGCGTCTCCGGCCTGGTCACGATCGAGGACGTGCTCGAACAGATTGTCGGCGACATCGACGACGAACACGACGACGACGACGACGAACACACGATGATCCAGACTACCGCCCAAGGCGATTTCCTGGTCAATGCGCTGACCCCGATCGCCGACTTCAATGAACGCTTCGGTTGCGATTTCAGCGACGAGGAGTTCGACACCGTGGGCGGTATGGTCACGTCCGAGATCGGTCACCTGCCGGAAGTCGGCGAGGAGACCGCGTTCGGCGGCTTCCACTTCCAGGTTAGCAAGGCCGACGCGCGCCGCGTGCACCAGTTCGCCGTGCGCGTGCACGAAGCGTGACGCGCGTGCGTTGTAGGAGCGGCTTCAGCCGCGATGCTCTTGCTCCGGGCGCTCAATCAAGAAGCATCGCGGCTGAAGCCGCTCCTACATGCACTGTCGCACGTGTTATGCGCAGTCTTGCGTTTGCGTTGCTGCTGCTCGCATCGGTAGGCGCGACCGCGCAGACATCGCCCATGCCCGATGCGGCTGCACAACCCGACATCAGCCTGCTCACGATCGGCCCCGGCAACATTTACTTCGAGCGTTTCGGCCACAACGCGATCGTGGTGCGCGACCCAGCCAGTGGCGAAGCGGTCGCCTACAACTACGGTATCTTCGATTTCGAGCAGGAAGATTTTCTGCTGAACTTCGCGCGCGGCCGCATGCACTACCGCATCGCGGCCGATGCGCTCGACGACGATCTCGAGATGTACCGTGCGGAAGGTCGCTCAATCACCGAGCAGCGCTTGAATCTTCTGCCGGCGCAGGCACGCGTGCTGACCGATTTCCTCGACTGGAACATGCGTCCGCAAAACATGTTCTATCGCTACGACTATTTCGAGGCGAACTGCTCGACACGTGTGCGTGACGCGCTCGACCTTGCGCTGGGCGGTGCATTGCACGCGCAGAGTGAAGGGCGGGCGCGTGGCTACACGTATCGACTGGATGCGCTGCGCCTGATGGCGCCGCAGCCGCTGCTGATGCTCGGCATCGACCTCGGCCTTGGGCCCTCCGTGGACAAACGCATCGACTTCTGGCAGGAGAGCTTCGTGCCGGCAATGGTGCGCAGCGTGGTCAGCCAGACCAACACACGTTCCGCGGATGGGAAGAACATCCCGCTGGTCGCCACAGAAACGGTCGTCGCGGTCGGTCGGGTCGAGCAACCACCCGCACTGCCGCCGGACCTGCGCTGGCCGTTCCTCATCGCAGGTGCAGCGATCGGCTGCCTGCTGCTCTGGCTGCAACATCCGCGCCGCGCCCTCGCGCGCATCCCGCTCGCCGTGTTTGCGGCGCTGTTCGAACTTTTTTGTGGGCTCGGCGGCATCGTGCTGCTGTTCCTCTGGTTCGGCACCGAGCATCACGCCGCCTGGCGCAACGAAAACCTGTTCCTGCTCAACCCGCTCTGCCTGCTGCTGTTGCCGACGTGGATTGGATCGAGGCGTGCGCGGTGGCGAATCCGCAGAACCACGGTCTGGATCGCTTGGCTGGTCGTGCTGTGCGCAGCATTCGCGCTGTTCTCGAAGATCCTGCCCTGGTTCGTGCAGGCGAATCTGGCGTGGATCGTGTTGTTCCTGCCGATCCACCTGGCGCTGGCGATAACCCTGACCCGCGCCGGTTCACGCCCGCTGTAAGACGCCATTGCCGTGGCCATCGCCGCCGCGGCATCATGCGCGGATGGACCAAGCCACGACGAACCTGCCGACCGATCCGACCTGCACCGACCCGATGGTCGTCAACTGCGTTGCCTATGCGGCGGACGGGCAGCGGCTGCGCGACATCACCATCGAAGAAATCAGCGACGTGCTGGAGACGCCGGATCAATGGGTCTGGGTTGGCCTGCACGAACCCAACGCGGCACTCCTCAAGAAGCTGGGCGAGGAATTCGCGCTGCATCCGCTCGCGATCGAGGACGCGCGCAATGCCCACCAACGCGCGAAGATCGAGCTCTACGGCGAATCGCTGTTCATTGTTGCGCAGACCGCGCAGGTGGTGAGTGGGGTGATTGCGTTCGGCGAAACGCACATCTTCATGGGTCACAGATACATTGTCACCGTGCGTCACGGCGCCTCGCTGAGCTATGCGAACGCACGTCGCGTCTGCGAACAATCACCGCAGATGCTTGCGTTCGGCCCGAGTTATCCGTTGTATGCCGTGCTCGACTTCATCGTCGACAATTTTTTTCCTATCGTGCGCGAGTTCCGCGAAGAGCTGCAGGAATTGGAAGAGGAAATCTTCCAGGAAACCTTCAAGCGCGAAATGATCCGCCGCCTCTATGATCTGAAAAAGGAGCTGGTCACCCTGCGCCTGGCGATCGCGCCACTGCAAGACATCCTGAACCAGCTGATCCGCCAGTATCCGGGCCTGGTCCGCGACGAAGTGCGACCGTATTTCCGCGACGTTTTCGACCATACCGCGCGCATCAACGAATCGACCGACACGATGCGCGAGATGCTGACTGCTGCGCTCAGCGTGAATCTCGCCCTGGTCACGGTCGCGCAGGGCGAAGTAGTCAAGCGCCTCGCCGGCTGGGCCGCCCTGCTCGCCGCGCCGACCTTGCTGGCGAGCTGGTACGGCATGAACTTCAAGGCCATGCCCGAACTCGACAAGCCGTGGGCGTATCCGGCGATGATCGTAATCACCGCCGGCATCTGCGGCGCGCTGTATTGGGTGCTGCGTCGCGCGAAGTGGTTGTAATCGGCGCCTGATAGGCACCTCGAAACGAGCCGGAAGGCATGTGTCGCACCTTATTGATCCGGCACTCAGAGTTTGAGTGCCCTCCGCTTGCCCTCCCCTGCGCCAGCGGGGAAGGGCGACGGTAGAGTGCGCGTGCTGGACACTTTTGATGGTGCTCCGGTCGCAACGTATCAGCTCGCCGGCGCCGACCAGTGCTTCCATCGACGATCACTTTTCGCTCACGTCTGAAGGGCAGCAACCGACCCAATATAGGTATTCCGTCCCGCCTTCCGTGACACTCGACACAGCTGGCAGGTATCTGTCAGTGAGAGTGGGACATGCGCCTGCGGGTCACGAATATCTCGACCCAAACACTCGATGTTCGTCGCTTTGGCTTCGAGCCCGCAGCATTGCCAGCCTATTTTCAGCGCCCGACACTACGTTAGCGCACAGACCCTGCTCCGTTGGGGAGGGATAGTTGTGCTTCACGGAGTGCCCTGCCATGCAGGGATGTAGAATCCCTGCCCAAGATGGATCCCGCGAACGTAAGTCCCACGCAGGAAAATCCCGAGTTCCAGTCCGCCAGGCAGCCACGCGCACCTTCGCGTACGAGGTGGCTCGGCCGGGTTGCGCTGGTACTTGCCGCGTGCGCGTTGTTGGGGGGCGGCGGCTATTTCGCATGGAAGACGTGGTTTGCTCAGGACGACTCGACCAACAGTCTTCTTACTGCGGTGGTCACGCGTGGGGACCTCGAGGACACGATCACTGCGACCGGCACGCTCCAGCCCAAGGATTTCGTGGATGTCGGCACGCAGGTCTCCGGACAACTGAAGAAGCTGCTCGTGGACATTGGGGCCGTCGTCAAGAAGGGACAAATCCTGGCCGAGATCGACCCCTCGGTCTACCAGGCCAAAGTCGACGGCGATCAAGCCCTGCTGCTCAACCAGCAGGCGCAGCTTGCCGACAAGCAGGCGCAGCTCGCGCTCGCCGATCTTCAGCTGACGCGGCAACAGAACCTCACGCGCGAGAACGCGACTACGGCCGACGCGCTGCAAAGCGCCGAGGCAACCCGGAAATCGGCCTTGGCCCAGCTGAATTCGATCAAGGCGCAGATGCAGCAGACCGGCTCCACCTTGCGCGGGGACGAAGCGAGCCTCGGCTACACCAAAATCTATGCGCCGATTGCGGGAACCGTCGTCTCGCAGGCCGCGAAGCAGGGCCAGACGCTGAATGCCAACCAGCAGGCGCCCATCATCATGCGCATCGCGGACCTGTCGACGATGACGGTGCAGGCCCAGGTCTCGGAGGCCGACGTCCCCAAGCTGCACGTCGGCATGGATGTCTACTTCACCACACTGGGCGGGGACAACCGCCGCTTCTACGGAACGCTGCGGCAGATCCCGCCGACGCCGACCGTGGTGAACAACGTCGTGCTCTACGATGCTTTGTTCGATGTGGAAAACCCGAACCAGACGCTCATGACCCAGATGACGGCCCAGGTGTTCTTCGTCGCCTCGAGCGCGAAAGACGCGGTGCTGGTGCCGCTCACAGCCCTGCGTCCGGTGGCGGCGGAGGGCCGGCAAGGTGGACCCCGGGTCTCTGCAGCCGGTGCCGCCGATGGCAAAGGCACACTGCCGCCGCTGCGCGCCGCGCGAGCCTCGGGCGCCGATCCGCGCAACCAGTTCGCCAACGGGCGCGGGCTCGTGAGTGTGGTCGACGCCGCTGGCAAGGTCGCAGACCGGGAAGTGAAAGTCGGCGTGATGAACCGCGTCTCGGCGCAGATCGTCTCCGGCCTTGAGCCCGGCGAAAGGGTCGTGATCGGATCCCGCACACCTGCTACGGCCGCGCGCTCGCAGACCGCCAGCTCGCTTGTGCCAAATGCGGCGCCGGCCCGGCCTCGCCCGTGAAGTCCGACCTGGGCTACGGCGTGCTCACGCGCCCGCCAGAGCGTGCCGCTTCCATGAACTCATCAATCAGTCCCCTGATCGAGCTCGTCGATGTGAGCAAGACCTACCGCAACGGGGAGTTGGACGTCCAGGTGCTCCACGGGGTCAGCCTGAAGATTTACAGCGGCGAGTTCCTCGCGATCATGGGAGCGTCGGGGTCGGGCAAGACCACACTCATGAACATGATTGGCTGCCTCGACCGGCCGACCAGCGGCACCTACCGCTTCATGGGCGAGGACGTGTCAGGCTTCGAGCGCGACGAACTGGCGCGGCTGCGGCGCGAGGCGTTCGGCTTCGTTTTCCAGAACTACAACCTCATCGGTACCGCATCCGCGCTCGAGAACGTCGAGGTACCGGCGGTTTATTCGGGGATGCCGCCCGCGGAGCGGGATGCGCGCGCCAAGGAACTGCTCGGCTCGCTCGGTCTGGGCGACCGGCTTGCGCACCGGCCCAGCCAGCTCTCAGGGGGGCAGCAACAGCGCGTGTCCATCGCCCGCGCGCTGATGAACGGCGGACGCATTGTCCTCGCCGACGAGCCCACCGGCGCGCTCGACAGCAAGAGCGGGGTTGAAGTCATGGCGCTGCTGCAGGACCTGTCGCGCCGCGGGCACACTGTCATCCTCATCACGCACTCGCTCGACATTGCCGCGCAGGCAAAGCGAGTCATCGAAATCAGGGATGGGCGGATCGTGAGCGATCCCGGCCCGCCGTTGTCAGCACAGTTGTCCAACGAACGGGCGGTGCCGGACATCGCGCAGGCGAGCGACGAGGGCGGCGCTTCTTTTTTCGGCGGGGCGCTCGAGGCGGCGAAGACCGCAGTGCGGGCACTGCGTGCCAACCTCAACCGCACGGTGCTCACGCTGCTTGGCATCGTAATCGGCGTCGCTTCCGTGATCGCAATGCTAGCCATCGGCGACGGTGCCAAGCAGATCGTGCTCGATCGCATCAGCGCCATGGGCACGAACTTGCTGCTGATCCGCCCGGGCCAGCCGAACCGCAGGGGCGTGGGTGGAACCGTCGCCTCGCTGGTGCCGGAGGACGCGGACATGATCGCCGAGCTGCCCAATGTGCTCGCCGCCGTGCCCGAGCTGGGCGGGAGCGTCACCGCCCGTTTCGGCAATTCCGACTACCAGACCCAGGCGAACGGAACCTCCGCGACATTTCCGGCGGCCCGCAACTGGCCGGTCAGCAGGGGGATATTTTTTTCGACGGTGGACCAGAAGAGCTACGCGGCGGTGGTCGTGCTCGGTCAAACCGTCGCGAACAACCTGTTTCCAAAGGACGTCGATCCGGTCGGACAGTACATCGTGCTCAACAACGTGCTTTTCCAGGTCATCGGCCTGATGGCGGTGCGCGGTGCCTCGCCGCAAGGCCAGGACCAGGACGACGTCGTGCTGGTCCCGCTCACGACCGGCGGATTACGCCTTTTCGGCCAGCGCTTCCTGCGCACCATCACCGTGGCGGTCGACGACGTTACCCACATCGACGAAACGCAGGATGAAGTGGCGGCGCTGCTGCAGTCGCGACACCAGACCGCGGATTTCCAAATCCGCAACATGGCATCGATCCTGGAAACGGCCACGGATACGCAGGACACCCTCACGGTTCTGCTGGGGTCGGTCGCGGCGATATCGCTGCTGGTCGGCGGCATCGGCGTAATGAACATCATGCTGGTGAGCGTGACCGAACGCACGCGCGAGATCGGCATACGCATGGCCACCGGGGCGCGGATGAGGAACATCCTGCAGCAATTCCTCACCGAGGCACTGGCGGTGTCCCTGCTCGGGGGCGCGATCGGCGTGGCGGTCGGCCTTGCGGCCGCGGCAATCGTCGGGGCATTCGGCACGCCGGTCCAGTACTCGCTTGGACCGGTGCTGCTCGCCTTCGGCTGCGCCTTCGCGACCGGGCTCGTTTTCGGCTACATGCCGGCGCGCAAGGCTGCGCGGGTGGATCCCATCGTGGCACTGGCGACGTGAGCGACATGCTACGGCGGCAGCTCGCATTCCTACTTGCCGCGCTGGCCATGCTTGCGCTGGGTGCCTGCGCGACCAGCGGCAATCCGCCGACACCCGCGCCCGCAATGCCGGGGGCGTGGGCCGAGTCGGGCGCGTCGGATGCCGCTGCGCCGGCGGGGGACTGGTGGCGCAGTTTCGGCTCGGCGGAACTCTCCGGGCTGATAAATGCAACCTTGAGCGCGAATCCCGATCTGGCGATCGCCGCGGAGCACGTGCGCCAGGCCGAAGCGCAAGTGCGGATCGCGGGCTCGACCCTGTTTCCGGCATTGAACTTCAGCGCCGCGACCGCACGCCACGAAACGCGCCCGCAGGGCGGCCGCTGGAGCGGCGACAATTCGTCGAACGCAGAGTTGAGAGCGAGCTACGAGATCGACCTGTGGGGACGGATCTCCGCCGACGTGCGTGCGGCCGAATCGTCGCTCCGCGCCACCCGCTTCGATCAGGAGACGGTCCGGCTCACGCTCGTGGCCGGTGTCGCGAGCGCCTACTTCCAGGTGTTGTCCTTGCGCGATCGCCTCGTGATCGCACGCGAGAACCTGGCGATCGCCGAGCGAGTGTTCAAAGTGGTGGACGCGCGCGCGCGCAACGGCGCGGTCTCGGCGCTCGACGTCGCGCGCCAGCAGGCGGCGGTGCTTGCGCAACGCGCCGCGATCCCGCCGCTCGAGCTGCAGGAGCGCCAGACGCTCTTTGCACTGGCGATACTGCTTGGCAGACAGCCGGAAGGATTCGATGCCGCGGCCACGACTGTGTCCGCTGTGCTCGTGCCGCGGATCGCTCCGGGCATGCCGGCGGAATTGCTGGTGCGCCGGCCCGACCTCGCCAGCGCCGAGGCGCAACTCGCCGCCGCCAACGCCAATGTCGCCGCGGCGCGAGCCGCGTTGCTGCCCACCATCTCGTTGACAGGGTCGGCGGGACTCGCGAGCGATTCGCTGCTCAATTTCCTCAGCGCGCCCACCGCGGCATTGGCGATCGGTGCCTCGCTGCTGCAGCCGATTTTCGACGGCGGGCGCCTGCGCGCGCAGGTCGATGTGGCGGCATCGCGTGAGCGCGAACTGGTCGAGAACTACCGCAAGTTCATCCTTGCCGCGCTGGCGGACGTCGAAAGCGCGCTAGCCGCAGGGAGCCGCAGCGCGGACCAGGAAGTTCTCCAGGAACAGGTCCTGGTGCAGGCGCAGCGCGCGCTCCAACTCGCGGAAGTCCGCTACCGCGAGGGAGCCGACGACCTGCTGACGGTGCTCGATGCACAGCGCACGCTTTTTCAGGCGGAAGATCAACGCGCGCAAATCCACCTCTCGCGGCTGCTGGCGTCAGTCGGCCTGTTCAAGTCGCTCGGGGGCGGGTGGACGGACCCGGATCGCAAGTCGAAGCCTTCGTAGGAATTACAGACGAAAGAAGAATCGAGAATGTCGTTGACGAAGGTTGAAAGACCGGCTCTGCGCAAGGGGCGCAAAGAACGGCATCGCCGAGCGCGACCGTTGCGTCCGGGCCATCCTACGGGGTGACGCGATACACCGCCTTGCCGTCGACCCAGGTGCTGATCGGTTTCAAGTCCGCGATCTGGCGCACCGGTACCGTCATCGGATCGCCATCGAGGATCACGAAATCCGCGCGCAGGCCGGGCTTGAGCGTGCCGACCTCGTTCTCCATGAACGCCGCATACGCCGCGCCGCGCGTGAAACCAGCGAGCGCCTGCTCGCGGTTGACTTTCTGGTCGGGCAGCCAGCCGCTGGGCGGATGGCCGGCGAGATCCTGCCGCGTCACCGCCGCATAGAGGCCGAGCATCGGGTTGACATCCTCGACCGGAAAGTCGGAACCGAATGCGAGCGGCACGCCGTCGTGGATGAAGCGTTGCCACGCGTACGCGCCTTTGAGCCGCTCGGCACCGAGGCGCTTTTCCGCCCACGGCATATCCGAGGTCGCATGGGTCGGTTGCATCGAGGCGATCACATGCAGGTTCGCGAAACGCGGAATGTCCGAGAGCGCGACGATCTGCGCATGTTCGATTCGCCAGCGATGATCCGCCGTCGCCGCGTCCTTGCCGAGCACCGCTTCGTAGGTATCGAGCACGTGCCGATTGGCGCGATCGCCGATCGCATGCGTCGCCACCTGGATGTGGCAGCGATGCGCCTTTTCCACCGCCTCGCGATAGGCCTTCGGGTTGCTGACGAAGAGGCCGCGATTGCCGTGGTCGTCGCTGTAATCGGCGAGCAACGCGGCGCCGCGACTGCCGAGTGCGCCGTCCATGTACAGCTTCAAGGTCTGCATGCGCAGGTGGCCGCTCGGTTCGGCCCAGTGGCCGCCCTGCTCGCACAGCCAGTCCAGCGCCGCGTTGTTGCCATCGGCCATCTCGTAGAGGCGCAGCGGCATCTCGCCGGCGGCCGCCAGCTTTTGCAGAATCTTGAGATCGGCCAGGCTGGTGCCGGGATCGTGCACGCCGGTAAGCCCGGCTGCAACCGCCTTGGCGAACGCGGCCTTGTAGGCGTCGCGCGTCTGCTTTTCACTCAACGGCGGAATCGCGTCCGCGACCAGGTCGGTCGCGCCGTCGACGAGGATGCCGGTGGCCCTGCCGTCCTTGCGCTCGATGCGACCGCCCTCGGGCTGCCAAACGCCGTCCAGCGATTTCTTCGCGCGCTTCATCGCCGCCGTATTCGCCCACGCGGCATGACCGTCGATCCGGCGCAGATAAACCGGGCGTTCGGGAAACGCTGCGTCGAGATCCGCCGCACTCGGGAACGCACCGCCGGGCCAACGATTCTGGTCCCAGCCCCAACCGACCAGCCACGCATCCTTCGGCAACTTCGCTGCGAACGTCTGCAGGCGCGCGATCACATCCGCCACGGATGCGCTGCCAACCAGATCGGCCTGCACCAAGGTCAAGCCGAGATCGAGCATGTGACCGTGTGCGTCGATCAGCCCCGGCACCACGGCGGCACCGTGCGCGTCGATGCGCTTGGCGTCGGCATATTGTCTCTGCAACGCCGCCGCGTCGCCGACTGCGAGCAGCTTGCCGCGGTCGTCCCACGCCATCGCGCTGGCCTCGGGATGCGCGGCGTCCATGCTGTGGATGTGCGCGTTGATCAGCAGCGTAGTAGCGCCAGCTGAGGTCGCGGCTAGAGCCAGCACCGTGACGGCCGTACAGCGGGCAAATATGCACATGACGAAATCCGGGTGTGAGCTGAGAAGCCACTGTGCCGAGCCTGCGTGCGACAGGCAAGGGCTGCTATTCCCGAAGAGTTCGTGGTGGCATCGCGTGCTTGCAGCGAACGGACGATGAACGTCCGCGCAGCGGCTCACCGCAAGCGCCCAAAGCTGGTACCGTTACGATCTCCACGCTTTCGCCAAGGAGATCCACCATGAACATCCACATCGCCCTGCAACCGCTGATCGCGTTGATCGCGGGCATCCTGATCCTGATCATGCCGCGCCTGCTCAATTATGTGGTTGCGATCTATCTGATCATCATCGGCCTGATCGGGTTGCTGCCGCTGCTGCATCTTTCCTGACGCATGCCCGATGAGATGGCACTGGCTTCCGTTTCTGGAAGCCAAGGACGTCCACGCTCACGCAGCGACACAGCGACGCCTGCCATTCGTGTTTCAATCTTGGATGTGAGTGCCGGTCAATTTCCGCTTCGCCGGTCCGGTGTGCGCGTTTGCGCCCACCTCGCGGCCTTGCTGTTGTCGATCGCTGCGATCCCGGCTATAGCCGGGCGCATCAGCGCCGAGGTCGACGGTATCGAAGGCCCGCTCAAGGATGCGGTCGTCGCCGGTCTCGAAGTCGCCCATTACGGCCAGCGCGATGTGACCGCGGCGCAGGCGCGGCGCCTTTACGAACATGCCGAGGGAGAGGCGCGCTCGGCGCTGGAGCCGTACGGCTACTACAACGCCGAAGTCACTGGCAAACTCAAGGAAAACGGCGATAACTATGTCGCTGCGCTGCATGTGAAACCCGGCGAGCCGGTCAAGGTGACTGCGCTCGATATCCGGCTTGACGGCGACGCCGACGGCCAGGGCCCCGTGCAGAAGGCGGTGGCGGCGTTCGTGCCCGCCAAGGGCCAGCCGCTCGATCAAGCGGCCTACGAGAAGAGCAAGGCGACGATCCAGGCTGCACTATTCGGCAGCGGCTATCTCGATGCGGAACTGGTCACCCATCAAGTCGAGGTCACGCGCTCCGCGAACTCGGCCGAGGTGCATCTCGCCTGGAAGGTCGGCCCGCGCTATCGACTCGGCGCGACGACGTTCGAGGGTGGCCAGTTTCCGGACGCGTTCATGCAGCGCTATATCCCGTGGCGCGAAGGCGATTTCTATACGCAGGATCAGGTGCTCGCGCTGCAGCAGCGCCTGATCGACGCGGACTATTTCTCGATCGCGCAAGTGCAGCCCGACACCGAGCATGCTCACGACAGCATCGTGCCGATCACGGTCATGCTGGCACCGGCCAAGCACACAATCTATACCGCCGGCGTGTTCATCGGCACCGACACCGGCCCTGGCTTGCGTGGCGGTATTGAGCGGCGTTGGGTCAACCTGCGCGGCCACAAGCTGAAGTTCGAGACGATCCTCGCAACGCGCCTCAAGACGCTTTCGGCGCAATACCAGATTCCGCTCCCCGGTCAGGACAACCACAGTCTCAATTTCGGCGCGACCTATCGCGACGAGAACACCGACACCAGCACCTCGAAGACACTCGGCCTCGCCGCCACCGACTCGGCGATCTGGCACGGCTGGACGCGCACGCTCGGCCTCAAGTTCCTGACCGGCAATTTCGAGGTCGCCAACATCAAGGGCAGCACGACCTTGCTCTATCCGGAAATCTCGCTCGCACGCAAGCAGGCCGACGATCCGATGTTCGTGCGTCGCGGCTATTCGCTGACCTTTGCCGCGCGCGCCGGCCAGAAAGGTTTCGTCTCGGACACCAGCTTCGTCCAGGTCAGCGCGGACGCGAAATGGATCCATGGCCTCAGCGAGAACTCGCGCTTCATCGCGCGCGGCTCGCTCGGCGCGACCAAGGTCGACGATTTCGGCAAGCTGCCGCCCGAACTGCGCTTCTTCGCCGGCGGCGATCGCTCGATCCGCGGCTATGCGTTCCAGACCATCGGCACGCCGCTGCCCGAGGACCAGGTGCCGGCCGCGCTGGCCCGCTGCGCGGCGCGTCCGAAATCGACCTGCCAGACCCTCATCGTCGGTGGCAAGAACATCGCAGTCGCCAGCGCCGAGTACGAGTACTACTTCAAGCCGAACTGGGGCATCGCGACCTTCGTCGACACCGGCGATGCATTCAACAGCTTCGGCGACTACCGCCAGAAGGTCGGCGCCGGCTTCGGCGTGCGCTGGCGCTCGCCGGTCGGCATGGTCCGCGTCGACCTTGGCTTTCCGGTGCATGACAGCAAGGCCAAAAGCAACGTCGAGCTGCATATCGTGATCGGGCCGGATCTATGAGTACGCGCGAACAAAATGGCCGCGGCGGTCCCTCGCCTTCAAAGGAAGGGAAGCCGCTTTACTCCCTCCCCTTCAAGGGGAGGGCTTCAAGCCTCGCTTCGGCGGGACCGATGCGCAATGCGGGCTTCGCCTTGCCACGCCTGCTGAAATGGATCGGCATCGCTGTCGCCGCGCCGGCGCTGATTCTCGCCGCGCTGCTGTACTGGCTGCTCGGCACCGAATCCGGTGCGCGTTTCGCGCTCGCGCGCGCAATCGGATCGACGGACGGCAAGCTTGCGGTCGAAAAATCCAGCGGCACGCTCGGCGGCACGCTGACGCTCAATGGCGTGCGCTGGCATAACGCGACGGCAGGCGTCGACGTGAAGGTCGGTCGCGTGCGCGTCGATCTCGTGCCGCTGGCGTTGTTTGCCAAGCGCGTGCACATCACGGGCCTCGATATCGATCACCTCGATGTCGCGTTGATGACGGTTCCGCCGAAGCCCGCGCAACCCGCGGCGGAGTTCTCGTTCGCGGCACCGATCGATGTGGTGCTCGATCGCCTCGCGCTGAAGCAAGCCACGATCAGCCAGGACGGCAAACCGGTATTCGCGCTCGACAGCCTGGACCTGGGCGGCGCGTGGACGCGCCGCGGCGCGGTCGTGAAGACGCTCGCCCTGCGCGCGCCGGATGGCCAGGTCGATCTGCACGGTACGATCTCTTCGCTGGCCGGCTATCCCGGTAATGGCGAGACGACGTTCCGCTGGAAGGTCGGCGACGTCGACTACGCGGGTACGTTGAAAGCGAACGGCGACGGCAAGTTGGCGCATCTCGATCTCGCGCTCGCCGAGCCGACGCCGGCGAATGTTGTTGCCACTCTGACCCAATCGCGTGATTTTCCGTGGGCCGCAAAAATCACGGTGCCGCGCTTCGATCCGAACAAGGTGCTGAAGGATTCGACCCTGACCGCACTCGCGCTGAACCTCGAAGGCTCGGGCGACAAGGACCACGGCGCACTCGATGGCGAAGTCGATATCAACGAGCATCGCGTGCACCTCGAACCGTTGCGTTACGCGCTCGATGGCCAGGTGCTGAAGATCGAGGCGCTGACCTTGAAGAGTCCGCAAGCGGCCGGCACGCTGAATGCGCACGGCGAGGTGCAGCTCGACGCGAAGCCGGTGTCAGCGATGCTCGCGCTGGACTGGCAGGGCGTCGAACTGCCGGCCGATCTGGTCGGCCAGCCGCTCACGACGCACGGCAAGCTCGACGTATCCGGCAGCGCAGAGAAGTTCCATGCCACAGGCGCACTCGCGATCGGTCCTCCCGGCAAGCTGTCGGATCTGGCGCTGGATCTCGACGGTACGCCGGAGGCAATCACGCTGAAGCAGCTCGCGCTCAAGCAAGCCAAAGGCGGCCTCGATGCGCAGGGTACGCTGAAGCTGAAGCCCGCGATCGGTTGGCAACTGATCGTGAAGGCCGACAAATTCGATCCCGGCGCGTTCGCGGCGGAGTGGCCCGGTGCGCTCGATTTTGAGCTGGCGACCGAGGGCACGCTGACCGACAAGGGTCCCGACGCGACAGTCAAGCTCGACCGGCTCGGCGGCACGCTGCGCAAGCGGCCAATCTCCGGCAATGCGGATCTCCGGATCAAGCTGGATTACATCGTCGACGGCACGCTCGACATCGCTTCCGGCAAAAGCCGCGTCGATGTGACCGGCCGTGGCGGCAACCA
The DNA here is from genome assembly GCA_003142815.1 of Rhodanobacteraceae bacterium. GTDB lineage: Bacteria > Pseudomonadota > Gammaproteobacteria > Xanthomonadales > Rhodanobacteraceae > Dokdonella_A. The sequence goes on along the minus strand of PLNP01000027.1, from coordinate 22,465 downwards.
AACCGATGCGACAGTCAAGCTCGCGATCGACTCGCTCGCCGATTTGATTCCGAACGTCGGCGGCCGCCTCGATGGCGAGTTCCACGTGCAGGGACGTTGGCCGAAGCTCGCGATCAGTGGCAGCGCGCATGGTGCACAGATCGACTACGGAACGACGCGGGTCGGCACGCTCGACCTCACGACGAACATCGCCGACATCCAGTCGCCGCAGGGCACGCTGGACCTGAAAGCCGCGAAGATCAGCAGTGGCAGCCTCGCCTTCGACACGCTCACCCTCAATGGCAGCGGAACCAAGTCGGCGCACGAACTCGACCTCGACGCGACCGGGCCACCGCTGGGTTTCAAGCTCGCATTGTCCGGCAGCGCGAAGGACGATGGCCGCTGGAGCGGCACCTTGAAGACGCTCGATGTCGCGATCAAGGACGTACCGCCGCTCGCGCTCGAACAACCCGCCCAGCTCGGCTGGGATGGCAAGCAGTTCAACGCGAGCGAGATCTGCCTCGCCGGCGGCGGCCCGAAACTCTGCGTCGCCGGCAGCGGTGGGGCGGATGGTGCGGTCGCCGCGCGCTATCGCATCGAACAATTGCCACTCGCGCTGATCGCGAAACTCTCGTCACCCGACGCTCCGTTCAAGACCGACGGCGTGATCGCCGGCAATGGTGACATCCATCGCGCCGCGAACGGCGCCCTGAACGGCACCGCGACGATCCATTCCGACAAGGGCAGCGTCGCCTACACCGACAACGCGAACCAACCGCTACTGGCATATACCGGCCTTGCGCTCAATGCGACGCTTTCGCCACAGTCGACGCACGCGACCTTGCGCGCCGCGCTCGACCACGACGGCAAGCTTGACGGCGAGGTCACCCTGAGTGGCGCACCGGGTTCCGCGCAGACGTTGTCGGGACGTATCGATGTCGCATTGAACAGCCTCGGCTTCATCGAACTGCTGACGCCCGAGGTCGCGAACACCAAGGGCCGGTTCGTGGCGAACTACACGATCGCCGGCACGACCGCCGCGCCGCAATTAAACGGCGCGCTGACCCTGAAGGAATTCGCGACCGAGGTGCCGTCGGCCGGCCTCAAGCTGCACGATGGCGACATCACGGTGCGCGCGACCGACGTCGAACATTTCACGCTCGACGGCACGCTGAAGTCCGGCGACGGCACGCTGACCCTGTCCGGCAGCGGTGGTGTCGGCGCGAACGCACCGCTGAAGGCGAGCATCAAGGGCGACAATTTCCTCGCCGCGGACATTCCGGCCGCGCGTGTGGTGATTTCGCCGGACATCACGATCGAGCGCAGCACCGAGAATCTGCAGGTGGGTGGCAGCGTGGCGATCCCCAAGGCGAACGTCGACCTTGCCAAGTTGCCAGGCGGCGGTGTCGCCAAGACCTCACCCGATGTCGTCGTCACCGACGCCGAGCAACCGGCGCCCGGCAAACCGCTGCCGGTGATCGTCGCGGTCACGGTCAAGCTCGGCGACGACGTCAAGCTCGCCGGCCTCGGGCTGGATGGCACGATCGGCGGCCAGCTGCGTGTCGACCAGCGTCCCGGCAGGCTCGCGACCGGCACCGGCACGCTCAACGTCGGCGGTACCTACAAGGCCTACGGACAGAATCTCGGGATCGAGAGCGGCCGCCTGCTGTTCGCCGGCACCGCGCTCGACAATCCCGGCCTCGACATCCGCGCGGTGCGCAAGATCCTCGGCGCCTCGCAGGGCCAGGGCGACGACACGACCACCGCCGGCTTGCAGATCCGCGGCACCGCGCTGGTGCCGGTGCTCACCGTCTTCTCGCAGCCGGTGATGGAACAATCCGAAGCGCTCTCGTACCTGATCACCGGCAGGCCGCTGTCGGGACTCAAGAGCGGCGAAGGCGACATGCTCGGCAGCGCCGCGCGCGCCCTCGGCTCGGCCGGCGGGGACCTGCTCGCGAAAGGCATCGGCGCGCGCACGGGTCTCGATACCGGCGTTTCCGACAACAGCGCGCTCGGCGGCGCCGCATTCACGGTCGGCAAGTACCTGTCGCCGAAGTTATATCTCAGCTACGGCGTCGGCCTGTTCACGCCAGGCGAAGTCGTCAGCCTGAAATACCTTTTCAACAAGCGCTGGAACTTCGAGGCGCAGAACGCGACGACCGGCAATCGCGCGGGCATCAACTACCGTTGGGAAAAATAGCTGTGGGAGCGCCAACGGCGCTCAAACCCGCCGCACCGGGCCCGGATATTGCGCCAGCAGCGGATCAGTTGTTAGCAAGATGATCCCTTCTACCATGGCCTGTGCGATGAGCATGCGGTCGAAAGGATCCTTGTGGATCGGCGGCAGGCCGTCGATGGCGACTGCGTGATCGCTGCGCATCGGCAACTCGACATAGCCATTGTCCAGCAGCCCCCGGCGCAGCACGCGTGCATCGACCTGGAAATCGTCCCGATCCAGTCCTCGCTTGATCGCGATCTCCCACACGCTCACCGCACTGAACAGCAATTCATTGTCCGCATCGGCCAGCAGTTTGCGGGCGGCGGCCGGCAACCGCCGAGGTTGCCCGGCCGCCCACAGCAACAGATGCGTATCCAGCAGCAGCTTCATGCATTGCCGCCAAACAGCCGCGCGATCTCGGCCTCGCCCATCCGGTCGAAATCATCAGGCACGACGATCTGCCCAGCCATAAAACCCAGCCGCCGTACCTGACCAGCGGTTGGCGCTTCCAGTGCAGTGACCTTGACCAACGGCTTTCCTGCCTTGGCGATGACAAACGACTCGCCCTTGGCGGCCTTGTCCACCAGCCGCGACAACTGGGTCTTCGCCTCGTGGATGTTGACGGTCTGCATGGCGCATACTCTATAAACTAAGTTCGGTTAGTCTAGTCTAAACGAGAGTTGCGCGCATCCTCTGTATACCGCCCTGCAACTCGTGTTGCGGGCGTTGCGAATCCTACGGGTCTCGATACCGGCGTCTCCGACAACAGCGCAATTGGCGGCGCCACGTTCACGGTCGGAAAATATCTTTCTCCGAAACTGTACCTGAGCTACGAGCTCGGCCTGTTCACGCCGGGCGAAGTCATCACCCTGCGCTACCTCTTCAGCAAACGCTTCAAGTTCGAAGCGCAGAACGCGAGCGCTGGCAACCGCGCCGGCATCAACTACCGCTACGAGCGTTAGGCAACCTCGGAGCAAATCCTTTCTCGTCATTCCGGCGAAAGCCGGACTGCGTTTGCAGGAGCAAACGCGAACGGCGACAAAACGGCAGGACTGCCATTTTGCACAGCGCAACTGCCCTGAGGGCGAAAGCGCAGGGATGCGCTGCGTGCACCCGGGCCGAAGGCCGAGCCGCAGGATGCGGCGAGTCATCCAGCGTCTTTCAACAAATTGCGAAGGCGCTGGATCCGGCTCCCGCCGGGACGCACGTTTCTGGCTGGCGCGTCGAGACATTCGATGCGGTCGGCGACGCTTTTCCTGCTCCGATGCCGTGGTATTTCCGCACGCTGGCATCCTGGGTGTCCGCCCTCCACGACGCGGGATTGAGCATCGAACATTGGCAGGAACCCGTCGATTCGGCCACCGGAAGGCCTCTCTCCCCGCTCATCCAGGCAGTCGCAATTCGCGCAGCGGTGTGAACTCGGCGGCTGCGAGCCGGTCACACACCGCAATGTCCATCCCGCCCGACAATCCGGCCCTGGAGAATTGCGATACGGGAAGCGCTCTCGAAGCCGACCTGTGCATCCACATCTTCACCGCATCGGCGGCGCTGGTCGGCGTCTGCCTGACCGTGATCGGATTGATTCGCATTGTCGTCGCGACTACGAAGATCGGCACGATCGCCGACGCTCTGCTCGCCGGCGACGCGACACTTTTCATGATCGCGTGCCTGCTCTCGTACTGGGCCCTGCGCGCTCGCAACGTGCGCCGCATGCATCGCATAGAACGCCTCGCTGATGCGATCTTCCTGCTGGGTCTGTTATTGATGACCGCCGTCTGCGGCGTGGTTACCTGGGAAATCCTCTAGGCCGCAACGCAGACGTCAACGACCGGCTGCGGCTGCGGCGAGAAACCGCTTCAGCGGGGCGACGTGGTCGAGCATTGCCAATGCTCGTGCGCGCAACACGGTGATCGGCGCCGCATCGGAGCCGAACACGCGCTCGATCATATCAAACCCGCGTGCGGCCAGCGTGTTCTCGCTGCGGCGTTCGCGTTCGTAACGACGCAGCACATGCGCAGCACCGATGTCGCAGCCGCGTTCGCGCGCGTCGCGCAGGATCGTGCGCAGTGCGCGCACGTCGCGGAAGCCGAGGTTCATGCCCTGCCCCGCGAGCGGGTGCACGAGGTGCGCGGCATCGCCGGCGAGGATGCAGCGGCCAACGACATACTTTTCGGCGAGGCGCAGGCGCAGCGGAAACGCGGCGCGTCGCGAACTTGCGGTGATCGCACCGAGACGGAAGTCGAACGCGCAGCCGAGTTCGGCGCGGAACGCCGCATCGTCGAGCGCGAGGATGCGCACCGCTTCCGCTTCCGGCAGCGACCAGACGATCGAGCAGCGGCCGTCGGCTAGCGGCAGGAATGCGAGCGGGCCGCCGGGCTGGAAGCGTTGCCACGCGGTATTTTCGTGCGAACGTTCGGTCGTCACATGCGCGACGACTGCGCGTTGTCGGTAGTCGCGACCTTCGAATGCGATGCCGAGTTTCGTTCGCAGCGACGATTCGGCGCCTTCGGCGGCGATTAGCAGTTTCGCGCGCAGCCGGGTGCCATCGGTGAGCGTGGCGACCACGGCGTCCGCGCCGTTTTCGATCTCGGCGACTTCCGCCGGGCACAACAAGCGCGGCTTCGTGGGAGGCGCGGGAGCAGCGATGCTCTTCGCCAGCCATCCAGCAGAAGCATCTCGGCTTCCGCCGCTCCCACCGAATGTATTCCCGCCCAGTGCCTGCCACAACGCGTGCTGGACCAGCTTGTTCTCGACGATCCAGCCGAGCGCGGCCTCGCCACGGTCGGCGGCGTCGAACGCTAGCTCACCGGGCGCGAGGGCGTCCCAGACGCGCATGTGACGGTACGGGCCGACGCGTGCGTCGGCGATGGACGTCCAGACGTCCAAGTCGTCGAGCAAGTCGCGTGCGTCGCGCGCAAGAGCGACCACGCGCAGGTCGACGTCATCCTCGGCGCGCCAAGGCTTCGGCTCGCGCGCTTCGACCAGCGCGACCTCGAAACCATCGCGCGCGAGGGCGAGTGCAAGTGCGCCACCGACCGCACCGGCGCCGACGATGATCGCGTCGAGTTCGCCGTGGCGGCTCATCACGTCAGGCTCAACGTAGGCACGCCGCCACGAAAACCCATGCTGCGCAGCGCGAAGTGGCGTTTCAGCGGGGTGATCCGGTCGAGCGCGTGGAAGCCGAGCGAGCGTAATGCGCGCATCGGCAGGAAGTCGTTGCCCATCAAGCGCACGAGGTCGTCGCTGAAGGAGGTCGTCGCCGCCCGATCCGCTGCGCGGTGCTCGACGTAGCGCGTCAGCAGTTCCGCGCCACCGGGATCATCACGGGCGACGTGCGCTTCGCACAGCAGTTCGGCCAACGTCAGCACATCGCGTAAACCAAGGTTGAACCCCTGCGCACCGATCGGATGCACGGTCTGCGCGGCGTTGCCGACCAGCACGGTGCGCGCTGCGGTCGTGCGCGCGGCGAGCATGCGCGCGAGCGGATACGGTTTGCGCTTGCCGGGCCGCGACAGGCGACCCACGCGCCAGCCGAAGCATTTGTGAACGAAGGCGATAAAGGCGGCGTCGTCGAGCGCGGCGACCTCGGCCGCCATCGCAGCGGGAACGCTGAGCACGAGGCCAGCGCGGCGCTCGCCGAGCGGCAGCAACGCAACCGGTCCGGAATCGGTGAAGCGTTCGTAGGCGGCGCCGGCTAGCAGCTTCTCGGTCGTGAGTGTGGTCACGAACGCGCACTGCGCGTAGTCGTGGCGCACGACGTCGATGCCGAGTGCGCCGCGCACGAAGGATTCGGTGCCATCCGCGCCGACCAAGAGGCGCGTGCGGATGCGGCGCGTCGTGTCGCCGCTTTGCAGTTCGACCTCGACCGCGTCGGCGCCAACTTCGATCGCGACTGCCTTGGCCGGTGCGATGCGCACGAGTTCCTTGCAGTCATCGAGGCGTCGCAGCAATGCGTTGCCGAGCTCGCGCGCCGGCAGCACCGCGCCGAACGCGGGCAGGCCGAGTTCGGCCGCGTCGAGACGCACCGCGCCGAAATCGCCACGGCGACTGACGTGGATGCGCCGGATCGGTGTCGCCGGCACCATCGCATCGAGCACGCCCAGCGCCTCGAGCGCGTTCACGCTGGCCCGCGCGAGCGCGAGGTTGCGTTCGTCGTAGCTCGGTTGCAGGTCGACGCGCGGCGGCGCGGCTTCGGCCAGTGCCACGCGCAGCCCAGCACCATCCAACGCAATCGCGAGGCTCGCGCCGACCAGACCGCCACCGATGATGAGGACATCCAGAGTCTCGTTCACAGCGCGATGATACCCGGCGTCTGCCGTGCGCGGGCAGCGACACGGCGCCACACCTGCGGTTCGGCTAGACTGGTGGTCTGCGCCATCGGAATCCAACCATGAACACCGCCAATCCTACTTTGTCCAACGCCGCGCGCGCCGGCATTTTGCTGATCCTCGCGCTGGTCATGCTGGCGACCCGCATCAATCATTTCGGCGCGTTGCCGGATGCGTCGTGGGCGGTGTTCTTCATCGCCGGCTTTTATCTGCGCGGCTCGGCGCGCTGGGCGTTCCCGCTGCTGATGGCGCTCGCGGTGCTGATCGACTTCTTCGTGATCACCGGCCAAGGCATCAGCTTCTGGAGCCATTACTGCGTGTCGCCAGCGTACTGGTTCCTGGTGCCGAGCTACGCTGTGCTTTGGATCGGCGGCTCGTTACTGCGCAACCGGTACGCCGGCTTACATGTGCGTGAGCTTGGCCTGCTGATGGTCAGCGCCGTGGTCGCGACCAGTGTCTGCTACCTGATCTCGAACGGCAGTTTCTACTGGATCAGCGCGAACGTGCCGGTGCATGGTTTCGCAGGCTGGATGGAGAATCTCGGCAACTGGTATGTGCCGTATCTGCGCACGACTTTGACGTATGTCGGAACTGCGGCCGCGCTGCATGTGCTGGCGGTGCACGCACTGCGCTGGCTGCCGGTGCAGGCGGGGCACGCGGCGCATCATTCAAATCGCTGACGCTCTCCAAACAGGTCGATCCGTTCGTGCTGATCCTTTGACGAGCTCAGGACAGGGTACGCTTCGCGTATCGAAGCACGAACGGCATGGATGCGCGATTCCAGCGGTTCGCCCTTCGATTGCCTCAGGCAACCTTGTCCTGAGCCCGTCGAAGGATCAGGGCGAGCGGTGTTTTTGGACCTGACGAATGGGTAACCGCCTTTCCAAGATTTATACGCGCACCGGCGACGACGGCACGACCGGGCTCGGCGACGGTACGCGCGTCGCCAAGGATTCGGCGCGGGTCGCTGCGTATGGCACCGTCGACGAACTCAATAGTGCGATCGGCAGCGTGCTCGCCTGCGAGGTTTCGGCGCCTGTACGCGAAGTGCTGACGCAAGTCCAGCACGACCTGTTCGATCTCGGTGGCGAGCTGTGCATCCCCGGCATGGCGATGGTCCATGCCGCGGATATCGTGCGCCTCGAACACACTCTCGATACATTCAACGACGACCTGCCCACGCTCAAGGAATTCATCCTGCCCGGCGGCGGCATGGCCGCGGCGCAATGCCATCTCGCACGCACGATCTGCCGGCGTGCGGAGCGCAAGGTGATCACGCTGACGCGCCAGGAAACGGTGCGCGCCGAGGCCGTCCACTATCTGAACCGCTTGTCCGATCTGCTGTTCGTGATCGCGCGCGTGCTTGCGCGTGAATCGGGACACGGCGAAGTTCTCTGGCAGCACGAGCGCCGCAAGCGCGACTGAGACACCCGCTCTTTTTCACGTTGGAGGCGACCCATGAAGACGCAAACGTTTGTGATGGTCAGCGCACTCATTTTCGGTCTGGTCGCAATCGCGCATCTGGTCCGCGTCGCGCAGGGCTGGACCTTGCAACTCGGCCCGTACGCGCTTCCTCCCGCTGTTTCATGGATCGGCCTGGTCATCGCCGGTGCGCTCTGTGTCTGGGGTTTTACCTGCCTGCGTCGGTGATCGGCGGCCCGCATCGAGCGGCGCGTCCCGTCTGCGTCCTGACCCGCGAGCATGACACCGGCACAGGCCCTGGCCTTCGTCGAACAGCACGGCATCGTGCTCGAAGCTGCGCGACGCGGCGCGATCCCTTCATTGGCCGATGCAGTCGCCGGCGAAATGCTACGCGGCAGCTGGTGGGCGCATCCGCAAGGTCGCGCGATCTTCGTAGCGACGCGCGCAATGCGCGACTCGTCGCAGGTACTTGTGTGCCGACTGGTCGATGGCAAGATCAGCTTCGTGCACGAACGCCTATGGCCGGCCGTGGTGCGCCTTGGCGATCGGTTTCCGGCGCAGCGGCTGGCGCGTTTGCACGAAGTCCACACCGAGAACGGACGTCATCACGTCGATGAGACACCGTTCCCGACATGGGTGCCGGGGTCAACAGCGGCGCTGGCGAAGGATCTGACCGAGTCGCAAGCGCGCGCGATGCTTGCGATGCTCCCGATCGAGTCTGGAAGCCCGCGATGAACGTCGCCCTCTATACCCACAGCAGCTGCCTCGAACACGATCCCGGTCCTGGTCATCCAGAGTCGCCGGCGCGACTGCGTGCGGTGCTCGATGCGCTCGACGATCCCGGTTTCGCCGCGCTCGCGCGCATCGAAGCGCCGCGCGCGATCCGCGAACAGCTCGCGCGAGTCCACCGTGCCGGGCTGATCGACGAGATTTTCGACAACGTGCCGCAACACGGTTGGCATCGTCTGGATGCCGACACGGTGATGTCGCCCGCGTCCGCCGAAGCAGCATTGCGCGCAACCGGCGCGGTATGCGCGGCCATCGACGACGCGATCGCGGGACAATGTCGCCGCGCGTTCTGCGCGGTGCGGCCGCCCGGCCACCACGCGACGCCGACTACCGCGATGGGCTTTTGCCTGTTCAACAACGTCGCCGTCGGCGCTGCGCAGGCGCTGGCCGTGCATGGCCTTGCGCGCGTGGCGATCGTCGATTTCGACGTGCATCATGGCAACGGCACCCAGGATATTTTCTGGAACGATCCACGCGTGCTGTATGTGTCCTCGCACCAATCGCCGCTGTATCCGGGCAGCGGCGCTCGCGATGAAACCGGCGCCGGCAACATCGTCAACGTGCCGCTGCCGCCCGGCGCAGGCTCATGCGAGTTCCGCGATGCGTACCAAAGAATCGTGCTGCCCGCACTCGACTCGTTTGCACCCGAACTCGTGATGATCTCGGCCGGCTTCGACGCGCACCGGCTCGATCCGCTTGCGAATCTCAACCTTGACGCCGACGACTATGCATGGATCACCGAGCACCTGGTCGAACTCGCCGAGCGCCATGCGCAGGGGCGCATCGTGTCCAGCCTCGAAGGCGGCTACAACCTGAACGCCTTGCGCGAGTCGGTGGCGTCCCACGTCGCTGCCTTGCTGGGCTGAGTCTGTCACGGCCTCCCGGCGTCGCGCTGAAGTGGGACGGCAGCGCACAAGCGCCCGGCGACGAGTGGTGCGGGACGAATGTTTCGCAACAACCGCCGCGCTCAAGCTCAGCGACCGCGAGACCGCACGGCTTGCAAGCGTCGGAAAAGTGATGAAGAGCTGGAGCCACAGCATGCTGCCGAGGGAGCCAGGAGAGGCTCTCCCACAAGCGACGTCGGCGGACCGGGTATTGGTGCTGGGCGTCTGTTTTGCCGAAGGCAGGGAAACGGGACGCGCCAGTTTGCACATCGAGCGTGCATCGATCGCTGCGTCACTGTTCGCGCCCCCTTCCGGCTACTCGCCATTTGACTTGACGCCGGGTCAACAGGCGCCACAAGGCTGAGAACGATGGGCGACCCTTGCCCACTGAACGCACGATGGTTTGCCGCCGGCCTGCACTTTCGGCAAGCTAGCGGCTTCGCTTCGCGTAGACTCGACCCCGTGCCGCCAATTTCCCATCCTGCAAACCGGAGACGCGGCCTCGCGTTCGCCATCCTCCTCGCGCTCCCAGTCGTCGCCGTCGCGGCTGACGATGCGCCGGCCTGTCCGGTCGGGGTCTTGAAGTGTCCGAAGAAACCGGTCAGCTGGGAGATGTGCAAGAAGAACGATCTGTTCGACTTCTATGTGCCGGGTCTGCCGACCACGGGCGATCGCAACAGCGTCGTGCGTGACGCCAGCGCGCTCAAGGTGCAGAGCCCGGACAAGACGCATTACGTGCTCGAAGGCAACGTCGAGATCAAGCAGCTCGACCTGCTGCTGCATGCGCAAAAGATCACCTACGACACCGAAACCACCGATTTCAGCGCCGAAGGTCCGGTGCATTATCAGGACCGCGGGCTGCTGCTCGGCGCCAACAGCGCGAAAGGCAATTCCGATCTCGACCAGTGCACGCTCGATGGTGTGCGCTATCAACTGTTGAGCGCGCGCGGCAACGGCGTTGCCGACGTCGCCGTGATGGACGATGTCGGTCATGCGCGCCTGAAAAACGCGACCTATTCGACCTGCGACGTGAACGATCAGCAATGGGCGTTCAGCGCGCGCGAGATGGAGCTGGATCAAGCCGAAGGCGTCGGTCGCGCGCACGACGTGACGTTCCGCATCCACAACGTGCCGGTGTTCTGGCTGCCGTATGCGCGCTTCGCGATCGACGACCGCCGCGCGAGCGGCTTCCTGTATCCGGACATCGGCTACAGCAGCCGGCGCGGTTTCGACATGACGCTGCCGTACTACCTGAATCTCGCGCCGAACTACGACGCGACTCTGCTGCCACGCCTGATGACCGATCGCGGCGTCATGCTCGGTGGCCAGTTCCGCTATCTCAGCGACAGCAGCCATGGCACGGTCAATTTCGAGTACATGCCGAACGACCACGCGGTCGGCGACGAAGAGCTGAAATATGGCGAAGCATTGCCCGGCAGCCGCTGGTGGTACCAGTGGCAGGACACGACCTCGATCAGCGCGAACTGGGGCGCCGGGATCAACATCAACCGCGTCTCCGATAACCGCTATTTCGAAGACTTCGGGCGCGGCCTGTACAGCTCGGCGATCAGCTTCCTGCCCTCGAGCGCCTATCTCAACGGCCACGGCGCCTGGTGGAATGCCAGCATCGGCGGCGATGAATACCAGATCACCGATCCGACCCTGGCCAGCCAGTACGAACCCTATCGCCGCTTGCCGCGCGCAACCTTCACCGGCGAAAACGCGCTGCTCGGCGACCTGACCGTAGGCGTCAATTCCGAGTTCGTCGCGTTTTCGAAAGATCACGCGCTCGAAGGCCAGCGCGTCGACCTGTTCCCGTATCTTTCCTACCCGATCGAGACCGCTGCGTATTTCGTGCGGCCCGAGCTCGGCTATCGGTATACCGCGTACAACCTCGAAAATCTCCAGTACGCCGGCAATCCGCTGCTTGCGGAGCGCCATCCGAGCCGTGGGGTGCCGATCTTCAGCCTCGACACCGGCCTTGTCTTCGAGCGCAGCATGCAGTTCGGCGACGAAGCGTGGACGCAGACGCTGGAGCCGCGCGCGTATTACCTGCGCGTGCCGTATCGCGACCAGACCGACCTGCCACTATTCGATACCCAGCAAATCCCGTTCAGCTTCGGCGAGCTGTTCCGCAGCAACCGCTTCGTCGGCGCCGACCGCCAGATGGACGCGAACAACTTGTCGCTGGCGCTGACCACGCGCTTCCTCGAAAGCGCGACCGGCGAGGAGCGCGTTGCCGCGAGCATCGGCCAGATCCGCTACTTCGACGACCAGCGCGTGCAGCTGCCGGGCACGCCGCCGACCAACTACGGCGGCTCGGCCTATGCCGGCGAAGTCGACCTGCATCTTTCCGATCGCTGGCGCGTGGTGCTCGACCAGCAATGGAATCCGAACACGCACCGCACCGATCTTTCCACGTTCACGCTGCAGAACCGCTTCGGCAGCGATGGCATCGTGAATTTCTCGTACCGCTATCGCCGCGACTTCCTCGAACAGGTCGATGTCTCCGCGGCGGTGCCGATTACCCCAAGCTGGCGCGTGATCGCGCGCGAGAACTACGCGCTGAACGATCCGCTGGCCGCCCCGACCGATCCGCGCGGCAAGAACGGCCGCACCCTGGAACGCTTCATCGGCCTTGAGCACGACACCTGCTGCCTCGCCTGGCGCGTGATCGCACGGCATTGGATCCACAACGTCGAGGGCAACTCCGACAACGCGATCTACTTTGAGGTCGAATTCAAGGGCGTCGGATCGGTCGGTCAGACAACGGACACGTTCCTGCGCCGTGGTATCCTTGGCTATCAATAACTTGGGCTTGGCAATCACGTCTCGCACGCCGCTCGTGCAGCGCCGGAATCCACCTTCAAGCCGGATCGTTTCCAGCCGCTGCGCAGGCGCCCGCGCAGTGCGGTGTCGAAGCGATTTGCAGACATCTTTCTTCAAGGTGCCCCGCGCACCGAACCATTCGGAATCCCCATGAAACCATTCCTCGTTGGTCTTGCCCTCGCTCTGCTCGTGCCGATGGCGGCGCATCGCGCGACGGCGCAGTCGGCGCCTGTCGTACCGCTCGATCGCGTCGTCGCCGTCGTCGATGAAGGTGTCGTCCTGCAGAGCGAACTCGATCGCGAAGTCGATCGCGTAACCAAGCAGTTTGCGAGCGGCCCCCAGCAGCTGCCGCCACGCGACGTGCTCGAACACCAGCTGCTCGATCGTCTGATCCTGGAAAAGCTGCAGATCGCACGCGCGGACTCGACGGGCGTCAAAGTATCGGATGCCGAAGTCGACCAGGCGCTGACCACGATCGCTCAGCAGAACAAGATGGAGGTCAGCCAACTGCGCGGTGCGATCGAGCGCCAGGGCGTGGACTACGATCAGTTCCGCAAGGGTGTGCGCGACCAGTTGATCTTGCAGCGCCTGCGCCAGCGTGTCTCGCAAAGCCGCGTCCACATCAGCGACGCCGAGGTCGACAGCCTGATCAAGAACGGCAACGTCCATCAGGGCCAGATCCATCTCGGCTACATCGTGATCAATGTACCGGACGGCGCAACGCCCGCGCAGATCGACGCCGCACACGCGACAGCGGATGAAGCAAAGAAGCAGATTGACGGCGGCATGGATTTCGCGGCAGCCGCGATCCGTTATTCAAATGCCGAGAACGCGCTGCAGGGCGGCGATCTGGGTTGGCGCAGTGCGAACGAACTGCCGCCGGCGTTGGTCGACGCGGCCGAAAAGCTGCAGGAAGGCCAGGTTTCGGAGCCGCTGCGTGGTCCGAACGGTTTTCACCTGATCAAACTGCTCGGCAAGCGTGACAGCGGCGCGCAGATGGTGACCGAATATCACGCGCGTCACATCCTGATCAAACCGAGCGAACTGGTTTCCAGCGACCAAGCCGAAAAGGCCGCCACCGCCGTGCGCCAGCGCATCGTCGCCGGCGAGGACTTCGCGAAAGCCGCCAAGGAATCCTCCGAGGACACCGCGACCGCGCGCCTCGGCGGTGATCTCGGCTGGTTCTCGGGCGACGCATACGGCAGCAAGGTCGCCCAGACCTTGCAAGGCATGAAGAAGGACGATATTTCAGAGCCATTCCAGACCGACGCCGGCTGGCACGTGCTGCAACTGCTCGATACGCGCACCGCCGACAAGGCCGGTGAGCTGCAACGCGACGAGGCCAAGAACATCCTGTTCCAGCGCAAGGCCGAGGACGAGTACCAGAGTTTCCTGCGCCAGATGCGCAGCGAAGCCTATGTCGACATCCGCCTGCCCGGCGGCAAGGCCAGCGCCGACACCAAACCTGGCACGCCGTAAGATATTTCCCACCACGCACACGCGTCGTCGTCCCGGCCCTTCGGCAGGCTCAGGACAGGCCGGGCTCCGCCCGCATCGGGACCCAGCGACTTCGCCGCGAGTCTGCGCTGACCGGCGGACACTCATGCAAAGTTCCAGCTCCAACACCGCCGCGTGCCCTGACCGAAACACGCCACGCATGGAAGCGTCGGCAGGAGGCGCGACGCGCATCCCGCGCCTCGCGCTGACTGCAGGCGAGCCGGCCGGCATCGGCCCGGAGTTGATCGCGAAGCTCGCCGCGGGCGATATCGCGGCCGACCTCGTCGCGATCGCCGACCCCGCGTTGCTCGACGCCGCGGCACGCGCCGCTGGCATCGCGCTGCATATCACGCCGTACGATCCATCGGAAATCGTGACCACGCGTGCGCCCGGCAGCGTGCGCGTCGCGGCGTTGTCGTTGCGCGTTGCGGCGACGCCGGGAACGCTCGATCCCCGCAACTCGGCCTACGTGCTGGCGACGCTCGCGCGCGCCGCCGATGGCGCCAGCGGCGGCGAGTTCGATGCGATCGTGACCGCGCCAGTGCACAAGGGCGTGATCAACGACGCCGGCATTCCATTTACCGGCCACACCGAATTCTTTGCCCGGCGCGCCGGGCGCGATGTCGTGATGATGCTGGTCGCGCCCGGCGGCGGGCGCGGCGCGAACGGTGGTGACCTGCGCGTCGCGCTGGCGACGACGCATCTTGCGCTCGCCGCGGTACCCGCCGCGATCAAGCGCCCCGCTTTGGTGCGCACGCTGCGCATTCTCTGCGACGAGCTGATCGCACGCTTTGGGTTAGCGGCACCGCGCATCGCGGTACTCGGCCTCAATCCGCACGCCGGCGAAGGCGGCCATCTCGGCCGCGAGGAAATCGACGAGATCACGCCGGCGATCGTGCAACTGCGCGCAGCCGGTTTCGACGTGCAGGGCCCGATTCCAGCCGACACCGCGTTCGTGCCGAGTCAACTCGTGCGCTACGACGCGGTGCTCGCGATGTACCACGACCAGGGCTTACCCGTGCTCAAACACGCCGGCTTCGGTCACGCGGTCAATATCACGCTCGGATTGCCCTACATCCGCACATCGGTCGATCACGGCACCGCACTCGACCGCGCCGGCGGCAATCGCGCGGAACCCGGCAGCCTGATCGCGGCGACACGGCTCGCGATCGACCTCGCTGGGCGTCGATGAGCGGACGAACAGATCCCCCACGATCGCGAACGTAGAAAACGGCTTCAGCCGCGATAGCTGCGAGCTGCGTTGTGGCGCGTCGGGCCTGAAGACCTCTCTACGCGGGCGAACACCACGGCGAACGGTGCGCTAGTCAGGTCGCGGCTTTTGTAGGGGCGGCGCAGCCGCGACCGCATCGAAGCGGACCGAGCATAGGCGGCATTCCGATCACCGGCTCCACCATGTCCACGCTCGCTTCGGGCCTTCCCGGCCTCGTCTTCACCCTGTTGCTCAGCCTCGCCGGACTCGCCCTCGCCGCGCTGACCGGCGCGCGCTAGCGTTCGTCGGCGTCTGCGCATCCGTTACGATGCGCGCATGCCTGCTTCCAGCAACGACCGTCACATCCACAAGAAGCGCTTCGGGCAGCACTTCCTGCACGATCCCGGAATCCTGCGGAATATCGTGCAAGCGATCGCGCCACAAGCGGGCGAACGCTTCGTCGAGATCGGTCCTGGCGACGGCGCGCTGACGCTTCCGCTGTTGCGCGCACTCGGGCGCATGACCGTGATCGAACTCGACCGCGACCTGATCCCGCGCCTGCGCGCCGCCACCGAAGGCATCGGGGAACTCGATATCATCAACGCGGACGTGCTCGGCGTGGATCTCAGCGCACTTGCCGCTGGAACGCCGCTACGCGTGGTCGGCAACCTTCCCTACAACATTTCCTCGCCGATCCTGTTTCATTGCATCGACCATCTCGACGCGATCGGCGACATGCATTTCATGTTGCAGAAGGAAGTCGTCGATCGCATGGCCGCGGCACCGGGCAGCAAGGTGTACGGGCGGCTCTCGGTCATGCTGCAACTCGCCTGCCGCGTCGAACCGCTGCTCGGTGTTCCGCCGGACGCGTTCCGGCCGCCGCCGAAAGTCGATTCGGCGGTCGTGCGATTGACGCCGCGCGCGCCAAGCGAGCGTCCAACCGTCGATGCGCGCGCAATTGCGCGCGTGGTCAAGGCGGCATTCGGACAACGCCGCAAGACGCTGTCGAATGCGCTGCGTGAGGTGCTAACGCCAGAGCAGATCGCCGCCGCCGGCGTCAATCAGCGCGAGCGCGCGGAGCAACTCGCGCCCGCTGCGTTCGTGGCGCTGGCCGCTCTTCTCCCTCCCCTTCAAGATCTTCGCGCTTGCCCGAGCGACCCGCGTCCCGGAAAATCGAACCCATGAGCGGCAACAAACCTTACGACATCGCGATTTCCGTGGACACGCGGTTCCTGGACGGCCAATCGGTGCCGTCCGACCGCCGTTACGCGTTCGCGTACACGATCACGATCGCCAATCGCGGTACGGTCGGCGCGCGCCTGCTGTCGCGCCACTGGGTCATCACCGACGGCAACGGCAAGGTGAGCGAAGTGCATGGTGACGGCGTGGTCGGCGAACAGCCGTGGATGCGTCCGGGCGACGATTACGAATACACCTCCGGCGCCGTGCTCGAAACAGCGCTTGGCACGATGCATGGCAGCTACCAGATGATCGCCGACGACGGCACCCACTTCGACGCGCTCATTCCCGCGTTCGTGTTGTCGGTTCCGCGGACGCTGCACTGATGGCGACTTGGGCCATCGGTGATGTCCAGGGTTGTCACGACGAACTTGCCCGTCTGATCGACAAGCTCCGTTTCGATCCAGCCACCGACAAGCTCTGGTTCTGCGGCGACCTGGTCAATCGCGGCGGCCAGTCGCTGGCCGTATTGAGGCTCGTCAGATCGCTCGGATCGAGCGCAGTCGTCGCGCTCGGCAACCACGATATCTCACTGCTCGCGATTGCCGAGCGCAAACAGCAGGAACAGGCGCGCGTGAATCCGGAACTGCGCGAAGTGCTGTTCGCGCCGGATCGCGACGACCTGCTCAACTGGCTGCGCGAGCAGAACCTCGTGCACGTCGACCGCAATCTCGGTTTTCTGCTCGTCCACGCCGGCCTGTTTCATCGCTGGACGGTCACGCAGGCGGAAGAGATAGCGCGCGAGATCGAGGAAAAACTTCGTGGCGAGGGTTCCCGCCGTTTGCTCAAGCAGATGTTCGGCAACAAACCGGACTTGTGGACCCCGAAACTGCGCGGCATCGACCGCTGGCGAACCGGCATCAACGTGTTCACGCGCATGCGCTACTGCGACGTGCGCGGCCGCATCGCGTTTGCCGACAAGGGCATGCCGGGCACGCAACGTCCAGGCCTGTATCCGTGGTTCGAGGTGCCGGGCCAGGTCAAGCGCGACATCCGCGTCGTCTGCGGCCACTGGTCGACACTCGGCCGCTTCAGCGGCCTTGGCATCTACGCGATCGACACCGGCTGCGTGTGGGGCGGCGCGCTCACCGCGCTGCGCCTCGACAGCGAAGAACCCGAATTCGTCAGCGTCAAGTCAGACCGCAAGCCGGTCGCGGGCAAGGAACAGGATTAACAACGTTCTCAATAAGCGGAAAACCCTCTCCCTCCGGCGACCGGAGGGAGAGGGTTTTAAGACCGCTTCTTATTTCACGCGCAACCGAGCGAGCTGTGATCAGCCTCGGACGTAGTCGATGAACGTCAGCAAAAACGCATGCCGCGCGTCGGCCGGATGCTCCTCGCGCGCCGTCTCGATCCACTCGCGCACATCAAAGCGTGGAAAGAACGTGTCGGCGCCCGCAACTTCCGTATCGACCCAGCTCAAATGCATGCGCGTCGCACGCGGCAACGCGAGCGCGTAGATCTCGCCGCCGCCGATCACCGCGAGCCCTTCCTGCCCCGCGCGTTCGATCGCCGCGTCGAGCGAATGCACGACAAGCTGCCCTGCAAACGGTGCGCTGTCGCCGCGCGTCAGCACGAGATTCTTGCGACCCGGCAGTGCGCGCCCGATCGCGAGCGCGGTCTTGCGTCCCATCAGCACCGGCTTGCCAAGCGTCAGCGTCTTGAAGCGCTTCAGATCACCCGGCAGGTGCCATGGCATCGCGCCATCGCGGCCGATCGCGTGATTGCGGTCGAGCGCGGCAATCAACGTCAAGGTCGTCACACCGCCACCGGTGCCTTGATCGCGGGATGCGGCTGGTAATCGGTGATCGCGATGTCCTCGTAGCGGAAGTCGAACAGCGAACGCACCGATGGATTCAGCACGAGCTTCGGCAACGGACGCGGTTCGCGCGCGAGCTGTGCGCGCGCCTGCTCGAAATGGTTCGAGTACAGATGCGCATCGCCGAGCGTGTGCACGAAATCGCCAGTGTTGAGCCCGGTGACCTGCGCGACCATCTGGGTCAGCAACGCGTAGCTCGCGATGTTGAACGGCACACCAAGGAAGATGTCGCCGGAACGCTGATAGAGCTGGCACGACAACTTTCCGTCTGCAACATAAAACTGGAACAGCGTGTGGCAGGGCTGCAGCGCCATCTTCGGCAGATCGGCGACATTCCACGCGCTGACAATCAGGCGGCGCGAATCAGGATTGCGCCTGATCTCGTCGACAACCGACGCGATCTGGTCGACGACGCCACCGTCCGGACGCGCCCACGAACGCCACTGCTTGCCGTAGACCGGCCCGAGCTCGCCATCGGCATCGGCCCATTCATCCCAGATGCCAACGCCGTTTTCCTTGAGATAGCGGATGTTCGTTTCGCCGCGCAGGAACCAGATCAGCTCGTGCACGATCGACTTCAGATGCAGCTTCTTCGTCGTGACCAGCGGAAAACCCTGCGCGAGATCGAAGCGCATCTGCCAACCGAATACACTGCGCGTGCCGGTGCCCGTGCGGTCGGATTTCTCGGTCCCGTATTCGAGCACATGACGCAGAAGGTCGAGGTATTGGCGCATGTCCGTGACCAATGTAGGAGCGGCTTCAGCCGCGATGCTGCTTCGGTGAGCCCGCCTCGGTCGTGCCTGTCGGCGCTCCTGCAATTTCCATGGTCGGCGCACGCCGCGACTTCCAAAGCAGGAACAGCCCGACCGCGATCAATGGCAACGACAAGATCTGACCCATCGTCACCCAGTCGAACGCGAGGAAGCCGAGCTGCACGTCCGGCTCGCGCACGAACTCGACGCTGAAACGAAAGAGGCCGTAAAGCAGCGCGAACAGCCCGGTCACGGCATAACGCGGGCGCGGTTTGCGCGAATACCACCACAGCACCGCGAACAGGACGACACCTTCGAGCACAGACTCGTAGAGCTGCGACGGATGGCGTGCCTCGTTGCTCAATTGCCCGGCAAGATACATCTGGTAAAGCTCGTCTTTTGTCTTGCCGAGCGACTCCAGCGCACGCGGGAAGATCATGCCCCAGGCCACGTCGGTATGCCGCCCCCACAACTCGCCGCCGATGAAGTTGCCGAGCCGGCCGAGGCCGAGGCCGATCGGCGCCAGCGGCGCGACGAAGTCGATCGCATCGAAGAAATTGATTGCGTGCCGACGCGTCCAGATCAGCCCCGCGACCACCACGCCGAGCAGGCCACCATGGAACGACATGCCGCCTTCCCAGACGCGGATCAGGCTGAGCGGATGATGGATCAGTTCGGCCGTATCGTAGAAAACCATGTAGCCGATGCGGCCGCCGAGAATCACGCCAAGCATCAGGTAGAAGCACAGATCGGAAAACTGATCGCGGGTGACCGGCAGTCGCCCCGCCGCGCGCCTGCGCTGGCCGAGCCACCAGGCGGCGCCGAAGCCGAGCAGGTACATGATCCCGTACCAGTGCACTTGCACGGGGCCAAGCGAAAACGCGATCGGGTTGATGTCGACGAAATAGTGCATGCGGCGTCCGGCTCAAGGGCAGCAAGTACCTTCGATCCGTTCGCCCTGATGCTTCGACAGGCTCAGCGTATCGAAGGGTGAACGGACGTCGCGCCGCCCGTGGTGACTCGCGCCATCCTGGCGCTCGCCCTTCGGGCCGGCGGTGCCGTTCGCGTGCGCTCCGGCGCACGCAATCGATACCTCAGCACGAACGGTACGAAAGGTTGTCCCTGGATTGTTTCACAAGCGCCGTGAGATAACGACCGAGTACTGCAAGGTGCGACATGAATTCACCGGTCTTCCGCAAAGTTCGTCCCCTCGTCTCAAGCCGGCAGCACGCGGCAGATGAAGCCTTTCAGGTACTCGGTCTCCGCAATCGCCGGATGTACCGGATGATCCGGCCCCTGCTGCAGCGCGATCAGCATCTGCACCTGGCGGTCGAGATGGCGCGCGCCCTGCTGCACGGCTTCGAGCAACGTCGCGCGCGGCATGTGGTGCGAGCACGAACACGTGACGAGGATGCCATCCTTCGCGAGCACACGCATGCCGAGCTCGTTGAGGCGTCGATAGGCCAGACGCCCTTCCGCGAAATCCCTCTTGCGCTTGACGAACGCGGGCGGATCGAGGATCACGACATCGAAATGCTCACGCGTCTCCCGCAGCGCCTTCAGATGATCGAACGCATCGGCGCGCACCGCCGTCACGCGATCGGATAACCCATTGCGTTCGACATTGCGCAGAGTCGCCTCGACCGCAGCGGCGGACGCATCGACACAGACGACTTCGCTCGCGCCGAACGCGGCCGCGCGCAGACCCCACGCGCCGAGATAGCTGAACATGTCGAGCACGCGCTTGCCGGCGACGAAGCGTTCGAGTTGCGCGCGGTTCTCACGCTGATCGTAGAACCAGCCGGTCTTCTGGCCCCCGACCGGATCGATCGCGAATTCGAGCCCACCTTCGCGCACGATCGTTTCGCCACCGTACTCGCCGAATCCAAGATCCGAGTACGTCGGCAACTGCTCCATCGCGCGCGCCGACGAATCATTCTTCCACCAGAGCTGGCGCGGCTTCAGCACCTTGACGATCGCCTCGGTCAGTTCCTCTTTCAGGCGTTCCATTCCGGCCGTCGTGGTCTGCCCGACCAGCACGTCACCGAAGCGGTCGAGGGTCAAACCCGGCAGCCCATCGGACTCGCCGAACACGAGGCGGTAATACGGTTCGTCATACAGACGCTCGCGCAACGCCAGCGCGATATTCAAGCGATGCACGATCAGCGAACGATCGAGCGGATGTTCGAGCCCGCGCGCGACCAGACGCGCCGCGATCAATGAATTCGGATTGACGTAGCCGACACCGATCGGCTTGTTCTGATAATCGACGATCGCGCAGATATCGCCTGGCTCGAACCCCGAGAGCGGCGAGCGCGCAACGTCCACTTCGTTCGAGAACACCCACAGATGGCCGGCGCGCAGGCGCGCATCCTCACCGCGCTTGAGATACAGGGCTGGATATTCGATGGAATCAGACACGATCAATGCCTGCGTTAGCGACGGCGGCGCACGGTAGCCCGAACCTGCCGAGCCTACAACCTGCAGCGTAAACTCCACTTATTGATAGCCGCTCCTTTTTTGTCATTCCGGCGACTGCGCGCGCAGAATCGCGCGCGAACAGCGACAAAACGGCAGGACTGCCGTTTTGCACAGCGAAGCTGCCCTGAGGGCGAAAGCGCAGGGATGCGCTGAGTGCACCTGACCCGGAGGGCGAGCGCCAGGATGGTGCGAGTCAAGCCGGAATCCAGCTTCTCACGGAAGGAGCTGGGTCCCGGCTTTCGCCGGGACGACGAGCATCAGATGGGATGCGCCCGCCATGCCGAACCGCCTCGCCACCGAAACCAGCCCGTATCTGCGCCAGCACGCCGCCAATCCGGTCGACTGGTGGCCCTGGTGCGACGAGGCACTGGCGACGGCCCGCACGCAGAACAAGCCGATCCTGCTCTCGATCGGCTACGCCGCCTGCCACTGGTGCCACGTGATGGCACACGAGAGTTTCGAGGACGAAGCGACCGCGCGCGTGATGAACGCGCTCTACGTCAACATCAAGGTCGATCGCGAAGAGCGGCCCGACATCGACGGTGAAGCCAAGGTCGGCGAAGCCGGTGGCGATCACCTTCTGGCCGCGGTCGTGGCCGTCCTGGCCGAGCTTGGCGATCAGGATCGAGGGCGGACGGCCATCGGCGGCGGTGAAGGCCTCGACCATGGCCCTGGCCCGGGAGATCTTGGCGTCGGGGCCGGCTTCGGCGGCATAGACGTCGCGCAGCAGGCGGATCTCGGCGCTGTGGCGGCCGAAGGCCTTTTCCAGCGCCAGGCTGATCTCGCCCACCGTCGCCTTGGCGCGGGCGGCGTCAACGGACAGCGCCAGCAGATTGCCATTGCCGCGCGCGCCGTTGGTGAGCGCGGTCAGCGCGGCTTCGACCGCCGCCGGATCGCGCTCGGCGCGCAGCTGGGCCAGGCGCGCGATCTGGTTGGCGCGCACCTGGGCGTTGTCGACCTTCAGCGTGGCGATGGGCTCGGAGGTGTTGGTGCGATAGCGATTGACCCCGACCAGGCT
>PLNP01000017.1 GCA_003142815.1 Rhodanobacteraceae bacterium | reverse complement strand
CAACCGTCAAGCCGGTGACCAAAGCAAAGGCCATCATTGTTGCGAAGAAATCGATGAAGCCCGCAGCGCGGAGGAAAGGTGTGGCGAAAGCTGGTCCGAAGGGGGCCGCACGCAAGGCCGTGGTCAAAAAGTCGCCGGCAAAGAAAGTCGCTGCCCTGAAACCGGTGAAGAAGGTTGCCAAGCCGCTCAATCATGCCAAGCCGGTCAAGCGGGCCACGGCGGCGCCCGTGCGGAAGGCCGCTCCTGCGAAGACGGCCACGGTGAAGAAACCGGTCGTTGCAAAAGCGGCGAAATCCAACAGGTCCACCCGCAATGCAGAACAGAACAGGAAATTCGTGACCAGCAGGAAGCCAGAAACCATTTCTGTACCGAAGAGCAAAGCGCGCGCCATGCCGCCGCCCTCGGACAACAATGTGACCATGCAGGACGGCCGCTATACGTTGCCAGCCACGACCTATATCGATCTTCCGAAGAGCTACAAACCGAGCCCGAAAGAGGAATACATGAGCCCGCCCCAGCTCCAGTATTTCCGCAACAAGCTGTCGAAGTGGCGCGAAGACCTCGTCGAGGAAAGCCGGCAGACGATCGAAAGTCTGCGCGACGAAGTGCGCGACGTCGGCGACGAGGCGGAGCGCGCGACGCGCGAAACCGAGAACTCGCTGGAACTGCGCACTCGCGATCGCTATCGCAAGTTGATTGCGAAGATCGACAAGGCGCTCAAGCGCATCGAGGAAGGCCACTATGGCTTCTGCGAGGAAACCGATGAGGATATCGGCATCGACCGCCTCGAAGCGCGTCCGATCGCGACGCTCAGCCTCGACGCCCAGGAACGTTGGGAGCATCGCCAGAAGCAGATGGGCGACTGAGTTTTATCGCTTGCTTGAATGCCAAACGCCCCGCTCGACGGGGCGTTTGTGTTTCGGGGTATGGATGGGACAATGGGTTGATCGAGCGAATGGCCTCTAGAATGCAGAACCAATCAACGTGAGCGCGCGCAAGTACTTCGGAACGGACGGCATCCGCGGCCGCGTCGGCGAATGGCCGATCACCGCGGAATTCATGCTCAAACTCGGTCGCGCGGTTGGGCGCGTGCTGGCTGGCCCCGATGGCAACGCGACCGTCGTGATCGGCAAGGACACGCGCGTATCGGGCTACATGTTCGAATCGGCGCTCGAAGCGGGTCTGGTCGCGGCCGGCGCCGACGTGCGCCTGCTCGGGCCGATGCCGACGCCAGCCGTCGCGTATCTCACCCGCAGCCTGCGCGCCAGCGCCGGTATCGTGATCAGCGCCTCGCACAATCCACATCACGACAACGGCATCAAGTTTTTTTCCGCGTCAGGGGAGAAGCTCGCCGATGAGGTCGAGCTTGCGATCGAGAGCGAACTTGGGGCGCCGTTCACGACGGTTGCGTCGGAAGCGATCGGCAAGGTCGTGCGTATCGAAGATGCCGCTGCGCGCTACGCGGAATTCTGCAAATCGACGGTGCCGGCGTCGCTCGGCCTGCGTGGCCTGTCGATCGTGCTCGACTGCGCGCACGGCGCGACCTACCAGATCGCGCCGCTTGTGTTCGCCGAACTCGGGGCGAAGGTGACGGCGATCGGCAATCAGCCTGATGGACTCAATATCAATCGCGGGGTCGGTTCGACCAGCCCGCAGGCGCTGTCGCGTGCAGTCGTCGCGGCCGGCGCCGATCTCGGCATCGCGTTCGATGGCGATGGCGACCGCGTGCAGATGGTCGATCGCAGCGGCGCCATCGTCGATGGCGACCAGCTGCTCTACGTGCTCGCGACCGACTGGCATGCGAGCGGCCGCCTGCACGGCCCGCTGGTCGGCACCCTGATGAGCAACTACGGACTCGAACGCGCGATGCGCGAGCTCGGCGTGCCGTTTCTGCGCGCGAATGTTGGCGATCGCTATGTGCTGCAGCAGTTGAAACAACATGGCGGCGTGCTCGGCGGCGAGACATCGGGACATATCCTCACGCTCGACCGCGCGAGCAGTGGCGACGCGATCATCAGTGCGCTGCAGGTGCTCGATGTGTTGGTCCGCAAGGGCCAGCGCCTCGACCAGGCGGTCGCCGGCATGCCCAAGGTCGCGCAGACGACCGTGAATATCCGGGTGACGGGCGCCGCCGCGTTGGTCGCCGACGCGAACGTGCAGCGCGTGTTCGAGCGTGTGCGCTCGGAACTCGAAGGTCAAGGCCGCGTCGTGCTGCGCCCGTCGGGCACTGAGCCGTTGGTTCGGGTCACCGTTGAAGCGGGTGACGACGCGTTGGTCGCGCGGCTCGCCGACGAACTCGCGAGCGCCGTAAAATCAGCGGCGTCACGGACCGCAGGCTGAGCCCATGACCGCGCGCATTCCGACCCTCGACATTCGCCGCTACGACAGCGGCCGCGCCGCATTCGTCGCCGATTTGGGTGCGGCCTACCGTGAGTGGGGTTTTGCCGGTATCCGCAGCCACGGCATTCCGGCCCGGCTGATCGACGGCGCGTATGCCGCGTTCCAGGATTTTTTCGCGCTGCCGACGGACGTGAAGATGAAGTACCACGTCAAGGGCGGCGGTGGCGCGCGCGGCTACACGCCGTTCGGCGTCGAGACGGCGAAGGATTCGAAGTATCCGGACCTCAAGGAGTTCTGGCACATCGGCCGCGAGGTTGCGCGCGATTCGAAATATGCCGAGGTGATGGCGCCGAACGTATGGCCAAGCGACGTACCGGCGTTTCACGAGTACGGGCTTGGCTTGTATCAGGCCCTCGATCAGCTCGGTTCGCGTGTGCTGCGCGCGCTCGCGCTGCATATCGGACTGCCGGCAACGTACTTCGACGACAAGACGAATTTCGGCAACTCGATCCTGCGCCCGATCCACTATCCGCCGATCACCTCATCGGCTGATTCTGTCGAGAGTCTGCCGAACGTGCGCGCCGGCGCGCACGAAGACATCAACCTGATTACGCTCCTGGTCGGTGCAAGCGCGCAGGGTCTTGAAGTGCGTTCGCACGGCGGCGAATGGGTGCCGTTCACCGCGGAGGCCGACACGATCGTCGTCAATATTGGCGACATGCTGCAGCGCCTGACCAACCATGTGTATCCGTCGACGACGCATCGCGTGGTCAACCCACCCGGTGAGAATGCGCGCAAGCCGCGCTATTCGGTGCCGTTCTTCCTGCATCCGAATCCGGATTTCGTGATCGATGTGCTGCCGTCCTGCATCGATGCCGCGCATCTGAGCGGCTACCCCGAGCCGATCAGCGCGCACGAGTACCTGCAGGAGCGGCTGCGTGAGATCAAGTTGATTTGAGAGCAACGGTAGTCTCGGAAAGATCCCTCTCCCCCAACGATGAACCTGTTGGGGGAGAGGGAGTAACCAGCTGGCTCTGCGCGCTCGCGATCGCCGCGCTCGTGGCGATCGTGTATTGGCCCGGCGTACACGGCTTCTGGGGACGTGACGACTTCATGCAGCTCGCGTTCGTACGCCTGCTCGGCACGCCGTGGTCGCTGTTCACGCACGATTATTTTCCGGTGCTGGGTTCGGTGTTTCGGCCGCTTGGCGTTGCCTCGATGTGGCTGTGCGAAGTGCTGTTCGGCACCCGCTATCAGGTGCACGCGATCGCCGACCTGGTCTTGCATGCCAGTGTCGGCCTCGCCCTGTTCGGCCTGTTGCGACGCGCCGCGATTCCGCGCACCCTCGCCGTGCTCTGCACGCTGCTGTTCGCGCTGCACCCGGTCGTTATCGGCACCGCACTGTGGTGGTCGGCGCGTTTCGATCTGCTGGCCACGCTTTTCGTCCTGCTCGCAGTGCGCGCGGCGCTCGACTATCGCGAACGCCGCGGAACGTCCGCATTGGCGTGGTCGTTCATGGCCGCGCTCGCTGCGATGCTTTCCAAGGAGATCGGTGTGGCGACGCTGGTGCCGATCTCGCTGCTCTGGTTGCGCTGGGCATGGATGGAACCCGTGCATCGCGCAAAGGCGCTGCGCGCGATCGCATGGGTGTGGCTTTGTGCAGCCATTTATTTCGGTTGGCGCTGGTGGGTACTCGGCACGCCGTCGAGCGGCTTGACCGGCTCGATGCCGTTGACCCACGCGATTGCCAAGGGGCTGCTGGACTGGTCGCGGCAGATGCCGGGGTATCTGCTGTTCTGGGCACGCTTGGACTCGCTGCAGCGGATGGTGCTCGCGCTCGCGCTGGTGTCAGCGCTGGTCGCTATCGGCGCCGCTGTCTTGCGTCGCCGTGTACCGCTCGACTGGCATCGACATGTCGATCTCGCGTTGTGCGGAGCGTGCTTGTTGGTGTTGCCGGCCTTGTTGCAGGCACCGGTCGCCGCGTTGAATGGCGCGCCGTTGCGCGCCGATGTGTCGGTCATCGAAACGGCGATGCAATCGCGGCTCTATTATCTTGGCATCGCCGGCTTGGTCGTCGCGCTTGCCGCAACGCTGGCGCCGATCTGGGCCGCATCGGCGTTGCGGTGGCGCGCCGCCATGCTCGCACCCCTGGCACTGGCTGCGATCACGTTCGCTTGCGTGTCGCACCAAAGCGCCAGCGCGTTCGCGCAGCGCTCCGTCGAAATCTCCGCGGTCGCGCGCGCGGCGGACGCCGCGGTCGAACGGCTCGATCTGCCGCAGTCGCGCTGCCACGTGGTTTTTCTCGGCGTCGAACCGGCGCCGGAATGGAGCATCTACGTGTCGATGGATTCGATCATCAAGGCGCTGAGCCCCGACCTCGATCACGTCAAACACTGTTACTTCCATGCCGACTATGTAACGTATTTCTATCTGCTGGCCGCGCCGGCCGGCCCGGCGGAGGCGGCGCCCTACCGGCCGCTGGAAATCGGCGGGAAAACGATTCCGGCGCGCCGGATCGGCGATCTGGTGATCGACTACCTGAGTCCGCCAGCACGCATCGATGCGCGCGAACTCGCACCGGTGCGCTTTCTTCGCTACCGCGATGGACGCTTCGACGACGTCAGCGCGGATGTCGCCTCAGGACGTTTGCCGGTCGCGTTGCGCTATTGATTCGGAACGAATTCACATGCAGCGACCGAATCAATCCCCGAAAGCGGAGGGCACTCAAACTATTTGAGTGCCGGAGCAATAGGGAAACCTGCTAGCCCTTCACTTGGGAATGCTTGCCGCGATCGTTGATGAGATGCAGCGCCAGGCGGTCGGGCAGGGCGTCAAACAAACGCTTGATGGCACGATTCAGACCGCCGCAGACGCGCACGACATCGCCACGCTCGACTGCCGCGAGGCCATCGCGCGCGACTGCTTCGGCGCTCATCCACATCCGTTTTGACAGGTGCTGCATGTGCGGGCGCGTGCCGTTGACGTCATGGAATTCCGAATACGTGAAGCCGGGGCAGAGCGCGCAGACGTTGATCGCATGGCGTCGATTCTCGAGCGCGAGCGCTTGCGAAAATTTGATCAGATACGCCTTCGACGCGGCATACAGCGTGTGTCCGGCCGGAGCGGGCAGCAAGCCGGCGAGTGAAGCCACGTTGATGATGCGGCCATGGCCACGCTCGCGCATGCCGTGCAGGAGGCGATGACAGAGTTCAGCCGGCGCGGTCATCATGACCTGGATGAACTGCGCGTGTGTCTGCCACGGTCGCGACAAGAATGAGCCGGTGACGCCGTAACCGGCATTGTTGACCAGCATGTCGACCGCGATGCCGCGACGCGCGATCTCCTCGCAAAGCGACTGCGGCGCGGCCGGGTCGGCGAGGTCGCAGGGAATGCAGTGGATATCGATACCGTGTTTGGCGCGCAGTTCGGCCGCGAGCGCTTCGAGGCGATCCGCGCGCCGCGCGGTCAGCACGAGTGGGTGCCCGCGTGTTGCCAGTTCGCGCGCGAACGCGGCGCCGATGCCGGCAGAGGCGCCGGTGACCAGCCCGAAAGTCGGTTGTTCCATCGATGGTTCCTTGCCGCGAAAGGCGGTTGAGCAGCGTAGTCGCTACGCGCGCACCGCGTAAGAAGTGGTGCCGCTTCGCAAACGGTTGTCGCATCTGCGCGCGCCCGCTATTCTTGCGACCCTTTGCTTTGCTCGTGGACAGCCATGCGCCGCCCGTTGGTCGCCGGAAACTGGAAAATGCATGGCTCGCGCGCGATGGCCGACGCACTGGTCGGCTGCGTCGTCGCCGGTTTGCCGGCGCACGCCGATGTCGCGGTGTTGCCACCATTTCCGTATCTTGCCGATCTCGTCGCGCGCTACCACGGCATGGCGCTTGCGTTCGGCGCCCAGGATCTCAGCGAGCATGCCGCAGGGGCCTATACCGGCGAAGTCGCCGGTTCCATGCTGAAAGACGTCGGTTGCACCTATGTCCTGGTCGGGCATTCCGAGCGGCGCCAATATCACCAGGAGTCGGACGACAGCGTCGCGGCCAAATTTGTCGCCGCGCAAGCCGCCGGGCTGATCCCGATCCTGTGTGTCGGCGAGACCTTTGTCGAGCGCGAGGCCGGTGCGAACGAGGTCGTGATCGGACACCAGCTCGACGCGGTTATTGCGCGCGCCGGCATCGCCGCGTTCGCGCATGCCGTCATCGCCTATGAGCCAATCTGGGCCATCGGGACCGGTCGCACCGCATCGGCGGCACAGGCGCAGGCAGTTCATGCATTCATGCGTGACAAAATTGCGGGACTGGATGGTACAATCGCCAACTCGCTGCGGCTGTTGTATGGCGGCAGCGTCAAACCCGCCAATGCGGCTGAACTATTCGGCCAACCCGATGTGGATGGCGGACTGATCGGCGGTGCATCATTGATGGCGTCGGATTTCATCGCCATCTGCGCTGCCGCGCAATCGTAAAGAGCTGCTTATGCCGTCTATCGTTGCAAACATCTTCTATGTGCTGATCTCGATCTCCATGACGGTCCTGATCCTTCTGCAGCGCGGCGCTGGCGCCAACGCGGGATCAGGCTTTGGTGGCGGCGCTTCGGCAACCGTTTTCGGTGCGCGTGGCTCGGCGAATTTCCTTTCGCGCAGCACGGCAGTACTCGCTGGTTTGTTCTTCCTGCTCAGCCTCGGCATGGGCATGTATCTGCGTCCATCGGGCGCCGATGTGCGTTCCACGGACGATCTTGGCGTGATGTCTGGCGTCGCCGCTCCGGCGAAACCGGCTCCCGCTGCGGCACCTTCGCCTGCCGGCGAAGTTCCGCAGCCGACAACGCCTGCGGCATCGGCTGACAAGCCGGCGCCGACGCCCGCGACGGCGTCGGACAAGCCCGCCGCCGGTACTGCCAAGCCTGCCGCGAGCAAGCCGACGCAAGGTGGGAAGGACGGAAAGTAAGCTGTGCCCAGATGGCGGAATTGGTAGACGCACTACCTTGAGGTGGTAGCGACGCAAGTCGTGGAGGTTCGAGTCCTCTTCTGGGCACCATCTGATCTGTCGACAACACTCCGGGCACGCTGCCGGAGTGTTGTCGGGAGGTCTTCTGGTTACCGTCGTCGCGCCGGTTTCTGACCGACCGATCGCTGATGCGCCATCCCGCGCGGAGGTGTATGTGCTGACCGAGTATTTCCCGGTTCTGTTGTTTCTCGTGGTTTCCGCCATCGTCGGCGTCGCGCTGATTGTGATCGGCAACCTGCTCGGACCCAAGCGTCCGCAGGCCGACAAGGGCTCGCCGTATGAGTGCGGCTTCGAGCCATTCCAGGATGCGCGCATGCGTTTCGATGTGCGCTATTACCTGATTGCGATCCTGTTCATCATCTTCGATCTCGAAATCGCGTTCGTGTTTCCGTGGGCGACCGTGTTCGGCAAGCTCGGCCTGGTCGGGCTCGTCGAGATGGGCATGTTCCTGAGTCTCCTGGCGCTCGGCTTCGTCTACGTTTGGAAGAAGGGGGCGCTGGAATGGGAATAGTCGATCGCATCAGTGAGACGATGCACAACCCGGCGCCGGTCGATGTCGTCGACGACATCCTGCGTCCGGGTGACGAGAATCCGCTGATCGAGCGCGGTTTCGCGACCGCGTGTCTGGACGACCTGATCAACTGGGCGCGCACTGGCTCGATGTGGCCGATGACATTCGGCCTTGCCTGCTGCGCGATCGAGATGATGCATGCCGGCGCGGCGCGCCTGGATCTCGATCGCTATGGCGTGATCTTCCGGCCGAGTCCGCGCCAGTCCGACGTGATGATCGTCGCCGGCACCCTGGTCAACAAGATGGCGCCCGCGCTGCGCAAGGTCTACGACCAGATGGCCGATCCGAAGTGGGTCATTTCGATGGGCAGTTGCGCGAACGGTGGCGGCTACTACCACTATTCCTACGCGGTCGTGCGCGGCTGCGACCGCATCGTGCCGGTCGACATCTACGTGCCTGGCTGTCCGCCGACCGCCGAGGCGCTGATCCACGGCATCCTGCAATTGCAGAAGAAGATTCGCCGCACCAACACGATCGCGCGCTGACGGAAAACGAAATGAGACAGGGCGTGAATCTTATTTTTATCGTCATTCCGGCGAAAGCCGGAATCCAGCGTCTTCTTGCAAGCCAGGAACTGGATGATTCGCCGCATCCGCGGCTCGGCCTTCGGCCCAGCATCGCCGTTCGCTCCGGCATCCTGCCTTCGCAGTCCGGCTTGCGCCGGAATGACGAAGGTTCGGAGGCGAACGCGCCATGACTGCTGTGGGCACATTCGCGCAGAGGCTCGAAACGAAGCTCGGCCAGAAGCTCGCCAGGATCACCGAAGCCCGCGGCGAGATCACGCTTGAGGTGCTGCCGGAAAATTGGCTCGGCGTCGCGGCAATGCTGCGCGACGATGCCGATTTGCGTTTCGAGCAGCTGATGGATTTGTGCGGCGTCGATTATCTGTCTTACGGCCAGGTCGAGTGGGATACGACCGACGTCTCCGCCGAAGGCTTCTCGCGCGGCGTCGAGGGCGACGGCCCGGGCCGGTTCAATTGGGCCAATCGACCGCGCGCGACCGCTATCGCGCATCGTTTCGCGGTGGTTGCGCACCTGCTCTCGCTCAGCCACAACAAGCGCGTGCGTCTGCGCGCCTATTGTGCAGACGATGATCTGCCGAGTCTGCCGTCGCTGATCGGCCTATGGGCGAGCGTCAATTGGTTCGAGCGCGAGGCGTTCGATCTTTTCGGCATCGTCTTCGAAGGTCATCCGGACCTGCGCCGCATCCTCACCGACTACGGTTTCGTCGGCCATCCGTTCCGCAAGGATTTCCCGCTGATCGGCAACGTCGAGGTGCGCTACGACCCGGAGAAGAAGCGCGTGGTCTACGAACCGGTGACTTCGGTCGAACCGCGCGTGCTGGTGCCGCGCACGATCCGCGAAGACTCGCGCTACGAACAGGCGAGCGCCGAACGAAAGTTGGAGACCGGGAAGTAACCATGCCCGAAACCATGTCCGAGATCCGCAGCTACACGATGAACTTCGGCCCGCAGCATCCGGCTGCGCACGGCGTGCTGCGCCTGGTGCTGGAGATGGATGGCGAGACGGTCATGCGCGCCGATCCGCATATCGGCCTCTTGCACCGCGCGACCGAAAAGCTCGCCGAGTCCAGGCCGTTCAACCAGACAATCGGTTACATGGACCGGCTCGACTACGTCTCGATGATGTGCAACGAGCACGCCTACGTGCGCTCGATCGAGAACCTGCTCGGTGTCACCGTGCCGGATCGTGCGCAGTGGATCCGCACGATGTTCGACGAGATCACGCGCATCCTGAACCACCTGATGTGGATCGGTACCAGCGCCCTCGATCTAGGCGCGATGGCTGTGTTCCTGTATGCGTTCCGTGAGCGCGAAGAGCTGATGGATTGCTACGAGGCGGTCAGCGGCGCGCGCATGCACGCGACCTACTACCGTCCCGGCGGCGTTTATCGCGATCTGCCCGGGCAGATGCCGAAGTACAACGAGTCGCGCTGGCACAAGGGCAAGGATCTCGATCGCCTGAACAACTGGCGCGAAGGCTCGATGCTGGATTTCCTTGACGCGTTCACCAAGGATTTCCCCCGCCGCGTCGATGAATACGAAGCGCTCCTGACCGACAACCGCATCTGGAAGCAGCGCACCGTCGATATCGGCGTCGTGACGCGCGACCAGGCGCTGGCCTGGGGCATGTCGGGTCCGATGCTGCGCGGTTCGGGTGTCGAATGGGATCTACGCAAGAAACAGCCTTACGCCAAATACGCGGAAGTCGATTTCGATATCCCCGTTGGCGTCACCGGCGATTGCTACGACCGTTACCTGGTGCGCGTCGAGGAGATGCGCCAGTCCAACCGCATCATCAAGCAATGCGTCGACTGGCTGCGTGCGAATCCGGGCCCGGTCATGATTCGAAACTTCAAGGTCGCGCCGCCGTCTCGCGTCGAGATGAAGGACGACATGGAAGCGCTCATCCATCACTTCAAATTGTTTACCGAGGGTTACTGCGTGCCGGAAGGCGAGACCTACGCAGCGGTGGAAGCGCCGAAGGGCGAATTTGCCTGCTACCTGGTATCCGATGGCGCGAACAAGCCGTTCCGCCTAAAATGCCGCGCGCCGAGTTTCGTGCACCTGTCGTCGATCGATGAGATCGTGCGTGGCCACATGCTGCCCGACGTCGTCGCGATGATTGGTACCTACGATGTGGTCTTCGGCGAGGTTGACCGATGAAAGCGACAGGCACTTACGAAGCCGTCAAGGACGTCGATCCGCAGGTCGCGCTGAGCTCACACACACGCGAGCACATCGACCACTGGGTCGCGAAATTTCCACCGGATCGCAAACGTTCGGCGGTAATCCAGGGCCTGATGGCGGCGCAGGAACAGAACGGCGGCCATCTGAACGATGAGTTGATCACGGCCGTCGCGAAATATCTCGGCTTGCCGCAGGTTTGGGTCTACGAGGTGGCGACGTTCTACTCGATGTTCGAGACCAAACCGGTCGGTCGCCACAACGTCGCGATCTGCACGAACATCTCGTGCTGGCTCAACGGCGCCGAAGACATCGTGCGCCATTGTGAGAAGAAGTTCGGCATCAAACTCGGCGAGAGCAGCGCGGACGGTCGCATCTACCTCAAGAAGGAAGAGGAATGCCTGGCCGCTTGCTGTGGTGCGCCGATGATGGTCGTCAACGGGCGCTACCACGAGAAACTCGACACCGCGAAGGTCGACGAGATTCTCGATAGCCTGGAATAAGAATTGTAGGAGCGGCGCAGCCGCGACGCTTTTTTCGAAGAGGTAACGTTGGGGTCGCGGCTACGCCGCTCCTGCAACATAGAGCGAACACCGCAATGGCATATGGACCCGCACCAAAGGAACACCAGGTCGTCTACACCACGCTGCATTTCGAGCAACCGTGGACGCTTGACAATTACCTCAAGGTCGACGGCTACAAGGCGTGGAAGAAGATCCTCGCCGAGAAGCCCGATCCGGCGACGATTGTCGACGAGCTGAAGAAGAGCGCGCTGCGCGGGCGTGGGGGCGCGGGTTTTCCGACCGGATTGAAATGGTCGTTCATGCCGCGCACCGCGCCGGGCCAGAAATACATCTTGTGCAACTCGGACGAATCCGAGCCCGGAACCGCCAAGGACCGTGACATCCTGCGCTTCAATCCGCACGCGGTGGTCGAGGGTCTCGCGATCGCTTGCTACGCGACCGGCTCGACGGTCGCGTACAACTATCTGCGCGGCGAATTCCATCACGAGCCGTTCGAGCATTTCGAACTCGCGCTCAAGGATGCATACGCCGCTGGCTTGCTCGGCAAGAACGTCGCTGGCTCGGGCATCGATGTCGACATCCACGCCGCGCTCGGCGCCGGCGCGTACATCTGCGGTGAGGAAACCGCGATGATGGAATCGCTCGAAGGCAAGAAGGGCCTGCCGCGTTTCAAGCCACCGTTCCCGGCCAACTTCGGCTTGTACGGCAAGCCGACCACGATCAACAACACCGA
The DNA here is from genome assembly GCA_003142815.1 of Rhodanobacteraceae bacterium. Classification (GTDB taxonomy): domain Bacteria; phylum Pseudomonadota; class Gammaproteobacteria; order Xanthomonadales; family Rhodanobacteraceae; genus Dokdonella_A. The sequence goes on along the minus strand of PLNP01000017.1, from coordinate 67,049 downwards.
GACCTACGCGTCGGTGCCGGCGATCCTCAACAAGGGCGCGGACTGGTTCCTCAATGTCGGCAAGCCGAACAACGGTGGCCCGAAGATCTTTTCGGTGTCAGGGCACGTCAACAAACCCGGCAACTACGAAATCCGTCTCGGCACGCCATTTTCCGAGTTGCTCGAAATGGCGGGTGGCGTGAGAAATGGACATGCATTGAAGGCCGTGATTCCGGGCGGTTCGTCGATGCCGGTATTGCCGGGCGAGACGATGATGGCTCTGACCATGGATTACGATGCGATCCAGAAAGCCGGTTCGGGTCTCGGCTCCGGCGCGGTCATCGTGATGGACGAAACCACCTGCATGGTACGGGCCTGCCAGCGCATCTCGCGCTTCTACTTCAAGGAGAGCTGCGGCCAGTGCACCCCGTGCCGCGAAGGCACCGGCTGGATGTACCGCATGCTGACTCGCATCGTCGAAGGCAACGCGGAACTCGGTGATCTCGATATCCTCAAGCAGGCCGCCGGCCAGATCGAGGGCCATACGATTTGCGCGTTCGGCGAGGCCGCGGCTTGGCCGGTGCAGGGCATGCTGCGTCACTACTGGAACGAGTTCGAGTACCTCATCAGGAACGGCCACTCGATCGTCGACGAAAAGCTGGGAGTCGCCGCATGAGCGCGCAACCTTCCGCTCCCGCCGCGCCTCCCGACCACGTCACGATCGAAATCGATGGCAAGGCGCTGGTCGTGCCGAAAGGTTCGATGATCATCCAGGCCGCCGACAAGGCCGGCATCGCGATTCCGCGTTTCTGCTATCACGAGAAACTCCCGATCGCCGCGAACTGCCGCATGTGCCTGGTCGAGGTCGAGATGGGTGGCAAGCCGATGCCGAAGCCCCAGCCAGCCTGCGCGACGCCAGTCGCCGACGGCATGAAGGTGCAGACGCAGTCGGCAATGGCGCTGTCCGCGCAGCGCAACGTGATGGAGTTCCTGCTCATCAACCATCCGCTCGATTGCCCGATCTGCGATCAGGGCGGCGAATGCGAACTGCAGGACCTGTCGATGGGCTATGGTCGCTCGGTTTCGCGCTTCGTTGAACGAAAGCGCGTGATCGCGGACGAGGATCTCGGGTCTCTGGTCGCAACCGAGATGACCCGCTGCATCCATTGCACGCGCTGCGTGCGCGTGATGGCCGAAGTCGCCGGAACCTACGAACTTGGTGGCATGGAGCGTGGCGAGCGGCTGCAGATCGGCACCTACGTCGGCAAGCCGCTGATGAGCGAGTTGTCCGGCAACGTCATCGGCGTCTGCCCGGTCGGCGCGCTGACCGACAAGCCGTTCCGCTTCAAGGCACGTGCGTGGGAATTGATTGCACGTGAATCGATCGGTTATCACGATGCGCTCGGTTCGAATATCTGGCTGCACACGCGCCGCGGCGAAGTGCTGCGTGCGGTACCGCGTGACAACGAGGCGATCAACGAGTGCTGGTTGTCCGACCGCGACCGTTACAGTCGCGACGGTTTGCGCGCGCCAGATCGCGCGACCAAGCCGCAGGTCAAGCGCAATGGCGTATGGGTCGATGTCGACTGGAATGACGCGATCCGCCTCGCCAGCGAGGCGCTGCGTGCTGCGCCGCGCGGCGAGATCGGCGCGCTGCTTCATCCAGCGACCTCGAACGAGGAAGGTCATCTGGTCGCGAAGCTTGTGCGCGCGCTCGGCAGCGAACACATCGATCATCGCCTGCGCCAGCTCGATTTCGCCGATGGTTTCAGCGCGCGTACATTCGAGATGCCGGTCGCCGATATTGAGAAGGCGAACGTGATCGTGCTGGTTGGCTGCAATCCGCGCCACGAGATGCCGCTGCTCGGCGCGCGCATCCGCAAGGCCGCCAAGCGCGGCGCGAAGATCTACGCAATCAATCCGGTCGATTTCGATTTCGACTTCGAGTTTGCGCTGGCCGGCAAGCGGATCGCCGCGCCGCAGGGGTTCGCCGACACGCTGCTTGGTCTGGCCAAGGTCGCGAACGATGCGGGCCATCTGCCCGAGGTCACCGCGCTTGCCGATGCGATCGCGGGCCGCAACGCTGATGCGTTCGGCAAGGATCTGTTCAAGGCGCTTGCCGATGCGTCCTCGTCGGTCATTGTTGTCGGCGAGGGTGCGCAGCTGCACCCCCAGGCCTCGGCGCTACGTGCCGCGGCGCGTTTTGTCGCCAGGGTCACCAATAGCGGCTGCAACGAGATTCCGTCCGGTGCGAACGCGCTCGGTCTGGCTCGCGTTGGCGCACTGCCGGCTATCGGTGCGCTCGACGCGCAGGCGATGCTCGGGCAGCCGCGCAAGACCTATCTGCTCTACGGTTGCGAGCCGCCACAGGATTTCGCCGACGGCGCCGCGGTGATGGCCGCGCTCGGCAACGCCGACAGCGTCGTCGCGTTCGCGTCCTATGCGAGCGAGGCATTGAAGGACGTCGCGAGCGTGATCCTGCCGATCGGTCTGCTGCCGGAAATCGATGCGACGCTGGTCAACGTCGACGGCATTGCGCAGAACGTCTCCGCAGCGGCAAAGCCGCCGGGTGATGCGCGGCCCGGCTGGAAGGTTCTGCGTGCACTCGGCTCGGCGCTGGCGCTCGATGGCTTCGGTTTTACCGAGATCGGCGAGGTTCGTGCGCAGATCGGCGAGGCGACGACGCTCTCGGTCGGAGAGGCGCCGCCGACGAGGCCGATGGGCCGACCGGAGCTCGGTTTTGCGAGCGAGCTTCCGCGTTCGTTGCGCTCGCCCAACGCGACCGTTGCGGCGGAAACCGACGGTGATTCGCCGAACAACGCCTTGTCTCTAGTGCGTATCGCGACGACATCGATCTATTCGGCCGACGCGGTGCTGCGCCGCTCGCCCGCGTTGCAGGCGCATCCGATCGCGCGCGCGGCGTGCGTCGTGCTGCATCCGGAAGACGCGCTGGCGCTCGGCCTCGGCCACGGCGCGAACGCGCGCGTGTCCGGGGTCGCGTTGCCGGTTGAACTCTCGACGCGTGTGCCGCGTGGCGGCGCTTGGATCGAGACCGGCCACGCCGCCACCGCGACCCTGCCGCCGTACGGCGCCGCCCTCGACATCGTGAAGGCGTAACGACGACATGAACTGGATCATCGACGCTTATCACTGGTGCGCCGCGACCTTCCCGACGCTGACGATGGCGATCAGTCTGCTGCTGTTCCCGCTGCTGCCGCTGATCATCGGTGTTGCGATGTATGTGTACTGGGAGCGCAAGGTCATCGGCTGGATGCATGTGCGCCTCGGCCCGAGCAAGGTCGGCCCGCTCGGGCTCTTCCAGACCTTTGCCGACGTGACCAAGCTGCTGTTGAAGGAAGTCATCTATCCGACCAACGCGAACAAGAAACTGTTCCTGTTGGCACCGCTGTGGGCGCTGATTCCTTCGTTTGCGGCTTGGTCGGTGATCCCATTCGCCAATCACAAGGCGTGGTCGGATGCGAATGCGGGCTTGTTGTTCCTGCTCGCGATGACCTCGATGGGCGTATACGGCATCATCCTGGCTGGTTGGGCTTCCAATTCCCGCTACGCGATGCTCGGCGCGATGCGTTCGGCCGCGCAGATCATCAGCTACGAAATCGCGATGGGTTTCTCGCTGGTCAGCGTGTTGATCCTTGCGGGGAGCCTGAATCTCTCCGACATCGTCAACGCGCAGGCGGGCAGCAAGGGTCTGTTCGACTGGTTCTGGCTGCCGTTGCTGCCGATGTTCATCATCTACTTCGTGTCCGGCGTGGCCGAAACCAACCGCGCGCCGTTCGACGTTGCCGAAGGCGAATCGGAGATCGTCGCCGGCTTCCACGTCGAATACTCGGGGGCGCCGTTCGCGGTGTTCTTCCTGACCGAATACGCGAGCATGATCCTGGTGTCGTTCCTGGCGCCGATCCTGTTCCTCGGTGGCTGGTGGTCGCCATTCCCGCAATCCTGGGGTTTCCTCGGTGCGCCGGGTTGGTGGTGGCTGGTCGCCAAGGCATTCTTCTTTGCGACCGCGTTCATCTGGTTTCGCGCGACGTTCCCGCGCTACCGCTACGACCAGATCATGCGGCTCGGCTGGAAGGTATTCATTCCGATCACGATCGTGTGGGTCTTTGTGGCGGGCTGCATGAAATATTTTGGTTGGGTCACGACGGGCGCTTGAGGCAGATCAACAGATGAATCGAGTCGCCAATTATTTCAAGAGCCTGTTGCTGCTCGAGCTGTTCGCCGGCCTCTGGCTGACGTTCAAGTATTTGTGGCGCCCGAAGTACACGGTGCGCTATCCGATGGAACACATTCCGAAGTCGAATCGCTTCCGCGGCCTGCATGCGTTGCGCCGCTATCCGAACGGCGAGGAACGCTGCATCGCGTGCAAGCTGTGCGAGGCGGTGTGTCCGGCGCTGGCGATCACGATTGACTCGGCGCCGCGCGAGGACGGCACACGCCGCACGACGCGCTACGACATCGACCTGTTCAAGTGCATCTATTGCGGCTTCTGTGAGGAGAGTTGCCCGGTCGACTCGATCGTCGAAACCGGCATTCTCGAATACCACTTCGAGAAGCGCGGCGAGAACGTCGTGAACAAGCAGCAGTTGCTCGCGATCGGCGACCGTTTCGAGAAGCAGATCGCCGCGGATCGCGCACAGGATGCGTCGTTCCGATGAGACCGGGCGATCACGCAACCACGAATAGCCGTCGCGGGATAGAGGAGGCCGTTCGCCCTGAAGTATCGAAGGGCGAATGTGACACGGTTCAGTGTGGTAAGCGCCGCTCGTGCTTCGATACCTCAGCACGAACGGCGTGGGGTGTCCGCGCCAAGGGCCGGCTTGGCGTCGCGATCAGTGCGGCTTCCCGGTTTGGACAATGCCGAATGGTGGCTGCATGACTTTTCAACTGATCTGCTTCTACGCGTTCGCAGCGATCACGGTCGGCGCGGCGCTGGCCGTGATCTCGGTGCGCAGCCCGGTGCATGCGGTGCTGTGTCTCGTGCTCACGTTCTTCTCGACCGCCTGCATCTGGTTGCTTGCCGATGCCGAGTTCCTCGCGATCGCGCTGGTACTCGTTTACGTCGGCGCGGTCATGGTGCTGTTCCTGTTCGTCGTGATGATGCTCGATCTCGATCTCGATCCGCTGCGCGAGGGATTTGTGCGCGCATTGCCGGTCGGCCTCGCCGTCGCGTTTCTGATGCTGTTCGAAATGCTGAGCCTGATCGGCGTACGCGCGCTCAAGTTGGCGCCGATCGGCGATCCCGCAGCCGCGGCTGGCATGTCCAATACCGAATGGCTTGCGAACGCATTGTTCAGCAAATTCCTGCTGCCCTTTGAAGTCGCTGCGCTGATCCTCACAGTCGCGATTGTCGCCGCGATTCCGCTTGCGCTGCGCCCGCGCGTTGGCGTGAAGATCCAGCATCCGGCGAACCAGGTTCGCGTGGATCCGCGCGATCGCGTTCGCATCATCAAGATGGCTGCCGAAAAGCCTGCCATGCTGGATGCGCCTGTCGTCGCCAAACCGGAGTCGCCCACGTCATGATCACGCTTGCACATTTCCTTACGCTCGGCGCGATCCTGTTTTGCGTCGCGATCGCCGGCATCTTCATCAACCGCAAGAACGTCATCACGTTGCTGATGGCGATCGAGCTGATGCTGCTCGCGGTCAACACGAATTTCATCGCGTTCTCGCGTTATCTCGGCGATCCGGCCGGACAGGTATTCGTGTTTTTCATCCTCACCGTTGCCGCGGCCGAGTCCGCGATCGGCCTCGCGATCCTGGTCGTGCTGTTCCGCAACCGTGCCACGATCAACGTGGCCGAACTCGATAGTTTGAAAGGCTGATTCCGATGCTGCTTTCGAAAACGATCCTACTGGTGATCGTGCTTGCGCCACTGGTTGGCACGCTCATCGCCGGGCTGTTTCGCCATCAGGTCGGCCGCAGCGGTGCGGCGGCTGCCGCGATCGCGAGTGTCGCGTTGTCGTGCGTGTTGTCATTCTACGTGTTCTATCAATTGGTCTGGGGCGGCGCGGGGACGTTCAACCACGACGTCTACACCTGGTTAGAGGTCGGCCGCTTCGGCGCGCATATCGGTTTCATGGTCGATCGCCTGACCGCGATAATGATGGTCGTCGTCACCTTCGTCTCGTTGATGGTGCACATCTACACGATCGGTTACATGGCCGACGACCCGGGTTACCAGCGTTTTTTCAGCTATATCGCGCTGTTCACGTTCTCGATGCTGCTGTTGGTGATGGCAAACAACTTCCTGCAGCTGTTCATCGGCTGGGAGGCAGTGGGTCTGATGTCGTATCTGTTGATCGGCTTCTGGTTCAAGCGGCCGACCGCGACGTTCGCCATGCTCAAGGCGTTCATAGTCAATCGCGTGGGCGACTTCGGCTTCATCCTCGGCATCGCCGGCGTGCTGTACTGGTTCGGTTCGCTCGATTACGCGCAGGTGTTCGTCGGTGCGCTTGATCCCGCTGCCGCCACCAAGACCGTGGAGATTTTCGCCGGCCATCCGTGGCATATCACGACGGTGATCTGCGTGTGCCTGTTCGTCGGCGCGATGGGCAAGTCGGCGCAGGTACCACTGCATGTGTGGCTGCCCGATTCGATGGAAGGCCCGACTCCGATCTCCGCGCTGATCCACGCGGCGACGATGGTGACGGCCGGCATCTTCATGGTCGCGCGCATGTCGCCGCTGTTCGAACTGTCCGAAGCCGCGCTTGCGTTCGTGCTCGTCATCGGCGCGACCACCGCGCTGTTCACCGGCCTGATCGGCATCGTGCAGAATGACATCAAGCGCGTCATCGCGTACTCGACGCTGTCGCAGCTCGGTTACATGACGGTCGCACTCGGGGCGTCCGCGTACGCGGGCGGCATCTACCACCTGATGACACACGCGTTCTTCAAGGCGCTGCTGTTTCTCGGCGCCGGCTCGGTGATCGTTGCGATGCATCACGAACAGGACATGCGCTACATGGGCGGCCTGAAGAAATACATGCCGATCACCTGGATCACGATGTGGCTGGGTTCGCTCGCGCTGGCCGGTGCGCCGGGTTTCGCCGGCTTCTTCTCGAAGGATGCGATCATCGAGGCGGTCGGCGAATCGCATCGCTTCGGCTCCGGCTATGCGTATTTCTGCGTGCTGGCCGGCGTGTTCGTGACCGCGCTGTACAGCTTCCGCCTGCTGTACATGACCTTCCACGGCAAGGAGCGTTTCGTCGTCGATGCGCATCATGGTCACGACCACGATGACCACGGCCATCGTGCCCCCGGGCATCTCGCGCATGCGCCGCACGAGTCACCGTGGGTCATCACCGTGCCGTTGATCGCGCTTGCGATTCCGTCGGTGCTGATCGGTTGGAGCACGATCGCCCCGATGTTGTACGGCGGTTGGTTCGGCGGCGCGATCCGCGTCGGTGAAGCGAACAACGTGCTTGCCGAGGTTGGCCATGATTTCCATGGCCCGCTCGCGATGGTGCTGCACAGCTTCACCCAGGCACCGTTCTTGATCGCGTTGGCCGGTTTCGCGGTCGCGACCTACATCTGGCTGCTGAACCCCGGCATCGCGGACAAGGCGAAGAACGCGATGCGCCCGGTCTACAACCTGCTCGCGCACAAGTACTGGATCGACGAGCTGTATCAGGCCGTCTTCGCGCGCGGCGGTATCATGCTCGGCCGCGGACTCTGGAAGGGTGGCGACGCCGGTCTGATCGATGGCCTTGTCGTCAATGGCTCCGCCGCCGTCGTCGAGCGTACCGCCGCGACGGTGCGCTGGCTCCAATCGGGTTATCTCTACCACTACGCTTTCGCGATGATCCTCGGCCTGATCGCGCTGCTCGGCGGGTTGTGGTGGGTCGTGCACGCCGCGCTCTGATCGACTGAGGACAGACCACAACAATGCCTGTTTCGCATCTTCTCAGCCTTCTGATCTGGCTGCCGATCCTCGGCGCGGCCGCCGTGCTCGCGTTCGGACGCAATCCGACTATCGCGCGCTGGTTGTCGCTTGCTGTCGCGCTGGCGACCTTCGTGCTTTCCATTCCGCTCTGGACCGGCTACCAGCCTGCCGTGCCCGGCATGCAGTTCCTCGAGAACATCGCCTGGATTCCATCGCTGAAGGCCAACTACGCGCTGGGCGTCGACGGCATCTCGATCGCGCTGATCGTGCTGACCGCATTCACCAGCACGCTGGTGCTGCTCGGCTCGTGGGGGCCGATCAAGAATCGCGTCGCGCAGTACATGGCCGCGATGCTCGTGCTGGAAGGATTCCTGATCGGCGTTTTCGCTGCGACCGATGCACTGCTGTTCTACGTTTTCTTCGAGGCGATGCTGATTCCGATGTTCATCATCATCGGCGTCTGGGGCGGCCCGCGCCGCGTCTACGCGACCTTGAAGTTCTTTATCTACACGTTCGTCGGCTCGATCTTCATGCTGATCGCGCTGATCTACCTGCACATGAAGACCGGCGAGTTCTCGCTCGCCGCGTTTGCGCAGGCGAGCCTCAGCGCCAGGGAACAGGCATGGCTGTTCTTCGCGTTCCTGATGGGCTTCGCGATCAAGGTGCCGATGTGGCCGGTGCACACCTGGCTGCCCGATGCGCACGTCGAGGCGCCGACCGGCGGCTCGGTGATCCTGGCCGCGATCATGCTGAAAGTCGGCGTTTACGGTTTCATCCGTTTCTCGTTGCCGATCACGCCGGACGCGTCGCAGGAATACGCCTGGCTCGTGATCGCAGTGTCGCTGATCGCGATCATCTACATCGGCTATGTCGCGCTGGTGCAGGAGGACATGAAGAAGCTGATCGCGTACTCGTCGGTCGCACACATGGGCTTCGTCACCCTCGGCATCTTCATCGCACTGGCGCTGGTGCGCGTGCATGGCAACCCGCTTGGAGCGCGGTTGGGCCTGCAGGGCGCGATGGTGCAGATGATCTCGCACGGTTTCGTCTCCGCTGCGATGTTCACGTGCATCGGTGTCATGTACGACCGCCTGCACACGCGACTGATCAAGGACTACGGCGGCCTCGTCAACGTAATGCCGTGGTTCGCCACGTTCATGGTGCTGTTCGCGATGGCGAACTGCGGCCTGCCCGGCACCAGCGGCTTCGTCGGTGAGTTCATGGTCATCCTCGCCGCGTTCCAGGACAATCCGCTGATCGCGCTCGCCGCCGCGTTCACCCTGATCATCGGCGCCGCCTATACGTTGTGGCTGATCAAGCGCGTGATCTTCGGCGACGTCGGCAACGACAAGGTCGCGAAGATGCAGGATCTCGACGTACGCGAATGGATCGTGCTCGGCGCATTCGCGATTGCGGTGCTCGCGATCGGCATTTATCCGAAGCCGCTGACCGATCTGATGGAACCCGCAGTGCTGCACCTGGTGCAGCAGCTCGGTTTGGCCAAGGCATGAGCCGCGCGATATGATCGAATTCAACCCCAACGACCTTCTCGTCATGCTGCCCGAGCTGTTCCTGCTCGGTGCGACCTGCGTGATCCTCCTGATCGACCTCTTCATCAAGCCGTCGCAGCGCGATGTCACGCATTGGCTGGCGCTGCTTGCGCTCGTGATCGCCGGTGCGCTGGTCTGGCGCGATGCGCCGGGTGTCGGCGAGGGCGTGAGCGCGTTCAACGGCATGTTCCTGCGTGATGGCGTGGCGACCGTGCTCAAGCTGTTCGTGCTGCTGACGACCGGGTTGGTCTTCGTCTATAGCCGCGATTATCTGCGCGATCGCAAGTTGTTTATCGGCGAGTTCTACCTGCTGCTGCTGTTCGCGACGATCGGCATGATGCTGCTGGTTTCGGCGGGGAATCTCGTTACCGTCTATCTTGGCTTCGAACTGCTGACCCTGAGTTCGTATGCGCTGGTTGCGCTGAACCGCGATTCGGCGTTGTCGTCGGAAGCGGCGATCAAGTATTTCGTGCTTGGCGCGCTCGCGTCGGGTCTGTTGCTGTATGGCATGTCGATGATCTATGGCGCGACGGGCACGCTGGATCTCGCCAACATCCATGCGATCGCGGATTTCTCGGTGGGCAGCCCGCATCGGACGCTGCTCGCGTTCGGGCTGGTGTTCCTCGTCGTCGGCGCGGCGTTCAAGCTCGGTGCGGCGCCATTTCACATGTGGCTTCCGGACGTGTACCAAGGGGCGCCGACTGCGATCACGCTGTTCATCGGTTCGGCCTCGAAACTTGCTGCATTCGGCATGACCTATCGCCTGCTCGAAGGCGCGCTGGGTGGCATGCGCGCCGATTGGACGCTGATGCTGAGTGTGCTCGCGGTATTGTCGCTTGCGGTCGGCAATGTTTTTGCGATCGCGCAGAGCAACCTCAAACGCATGCTCGCGTACTCGACGATTTCGCACATCGGCTTCCTGCTGCTCGGTTTCGTCAACGGAACGCCTGCAGGCTTCGCCGCCGCGATGTTCTACATGATCTGCTATGCGCTGATGGCGACCGTCGCGTTCGGCATGATCATGCTGCTCGCGCGCGCCGGGTTCGAAGCCGAGGAGATCGACGATTTCAAGGGCCTCAACCAGCGCAATCCGTGGTATGCCGGTATCATGGCGATCACGATGTTCTCGCTTGCCGGCGTGCCGCCGCTGTTCGGATTTTTCGCGAAGCTCATGGTGTTGAAGGCGGTTATCGATGCTGGCCAGCTCTGGCTTGCGATCGTCGCGATCGTGTTCGCGATCATCGGGCTTTACTACTATTTGCGCGTGGTCAAGGTCATGTACTTCGACGCGCCGCTCGACGACAAGCCGCTGCTGTTGCCGGCGGACCATGCGTTCCGTTGGACCCTTTCGTTGAATGGGCTGGCGTTGCTGGCGCTCGGCGTCGCCTGGAGTCCGCTGCTGGAATTGTGCAATCGCGCGTTCGCGGTGGCGACCGACATCGCAAGATAGCGGCGCCTTGCAAGGGGTGCGGAGCGGTTCAACCGCGATTCCGCGCTTGTGCGGGAGTTTGCGCAGGGACATCGCGGCTGAAGCCGCTCTTGCGACATCCAGCGCTTGCCTGAATGTGCAGTAGTCGTTAGACTGGGCAGCTCGGTGCGGGGTGGAGCAGTCTGGCAGNNCTCATAACCCGAAGGTCGCAGGTTCAAATCCTGCCCCCGCTACCAGGTCTAAGGGACAGGCCACTTCGTGTGGCCTTTTCTTTGTCGCATGTGACGCGCAGGATGCGCCGGCTGCCGATGAGGCAGCTCGCCGGTGTTGGGAAGCAAAACAACGGCGGACTACGGAATGGGCCTTGCGCCCATTTTTTTTTCCCGCACTTTTGAAAAGTGTGGCCAGGATGGCCGCTGTTTGATCTTCGCGATCAGGGACGATCGCAAAAACAACCCGAAGTGCGGCCAAGGGTGGACGCTCTTCGCGATCAGAAAGATCGCCGAGGCTCTTTTTGAAAAGTGCGGCCAAGGATGGACGCGCTGTGCTCCCGTGATCATGGATGATCACACAGGTAACGGCAACGATGACGAACGAGGAACTCAGCGAACTTCTGGCGCCCGCGATCGCCGATCTCGGACTTGAGCTCGTCGGCATCGAGTTCAGCCCGAATACGGCCGGCAGCCTGCTGCGCGTCTACATCGACGAGCCCGAACGCGGGGTGACGATCGAGGATTGCGAGCGTGCCAGTCGCGAGATTTCGGCGCTCCTCGACGTCAACGATCCGGTCGCGGGGCGCTACACGCTGGAAGTCTCTTCGCCGGGACTGGAGCGGCCGCTGTTCACGCCCGAGCATTTCGCGCGATTCGTTGGCCACGCAGTCAAGATCAACGTGAACCTGCCGCTGGATGGACGACGCCGGTTCCAGGGCCGGGTCCAGGCGGTCGAGGGCGATCGCATTACGATCGATCAGGACGGCAACGCCGTGACGATCGTGCACGCGAACATTGGCCGCGCGCGCCTGATGCCCGATTACGCGGCGCTCGGCATGCCGCAGGCGCGTCCCGAACCGGAAGGGCTTGAGCGGCCTGCGCGGCGCAGAAAGAAAAGTTGAAGACGGATAGACCTCTCATCATGGAACGTTATCGTGATGCGCGGATTGTAATCTGGATTATCGAAGCCATTCCGGCCGCGGATTGCGGTTGCGAAGGAGTTTGGAAATGAGCAAAGAGTTACTGCTGGTCGTCGACGCGGTCGCCAACGAAAAGGGCGTGCCGAAAGACGTGATTTTCGAAGCGATGGAGGCCGCACTCGCGTCCGCCGCGAAGAAGCGCTATGCCGAAGAGGAAGTCGCGGTGCGCGTCGTGATCGATCGCGAAACCGGCGCCTACGAGACCTTCCGGCGTTGGGAAGTCGTCGCCGACGACATCGTGATGGAGTCGCCCGACCGCCAGATCCGCCTGATGGATGCGATGGATGAAGCGCCGGGCACCGATATCGGCGGATTCGTCGAGCAACCGATCGAGAACCCGGATTTCGGCCGTATCTCCGCGCAGGCAGCCAAGCAGGTCATCGTGCAGCGCGTGCGCGAAGCCGAGCGCGCCCTGGTCGTCGAGGCCTACAAGGATCGCGTCGGCGAACTGATCACCGGTATCGTCAAGCGCGTCGAGCGCGGCAGCGTCTTCCTCGATCTCGGCGGCAACGCCGAGGCGTTCGTCGCGCGCGACCGCAGCATTCCGCGCGAAGCAGTGCGCGCTGGCGATCGTCTGCGTGGCTACCTGTACGAGGTGCGCCCGGAATTGCGCGGGCCGCAGCTGTTCGTCTCGCGCACGGCGCCGGAACTCATGATGGAGCTGTTCAAGCTCGAAGTGCCTGAAGTCGGCCAGGGCCTGGTCGAGATCAAGGCCTGCGCACGCGATGCGGGCGACCGCGCCAAGATCGCGGTGCTCGCGCATGACCATCGCACCGACCCGATCGGCGCCTGTATCGGTATGCGCGGTTCGCGCGTGCAGGCGGTGTCGAACGAGTTGAACGGCGAGCGCATCGACATCGTGCTGTGGAACGATAGCCCGGCGCAGTTCGTAATCAATGCGATGGCGCCGGCCGAAGTGCAGTCGATCATCGTCGACGAAGAGAAACATTCGATGGATATCGCGGTCGCCGAGGACAAGCTTTCGCAGGCGATCGGTCGCGGCGGCCAGAACGTGCGCCTGGCCAGCAAGCTCAGCGGCTGGCAGCTCAACGTGATGACCGCCGATCAGGTCCGCCAGAAGAGTGAATCCGAGCAGGATGCCGCGCGCGAGCTGTTTGTCAGCAAGCTCGAAGTCGACAGCGAAATCGCGCAGATCCTGGTCCAGGAAGGGTTCTCGACGGTCGAGGAAATCGCCTACGTGCCGACTGCGGAATTGCTTGGTATCGAAGGCTTCGACGAGGACATCGTCGAGGAATTGCGCGCGCGTGCACGCGACGCGCTGCTGACCGATGCGCTCGCGGTCGAGGAAGGCATGGACGAGCACAAGCCGGCCGATGACCTGCTTGGCGTCGAGGGCATGGAAGAAGGCATCGCCTTCGAGCTGGCGCAGCACAGGATCGTCACCCGCCAGGATCTCGCCGATCTTTCGACCGATGAGTTCATGGAGCTCGGTCTCGAAGGCATCGGCGAGGACCAGGCATCCGGTCTGATCATGGCGGCACGCGAGACCGTTGCGTCATAGGACTCGCTCGAAACCCCTGCATGGCAGGGCAGGCCGCCGCCGCACGCAGGGCGCGGATGGTTCGGGATTGTCGGAACAAAACGGCCGCTCGTGCGAAGCGCCGCTGAAAAGTCGCTGAAAAGTGTCGCACAGGCCACGGAGTACGAAATCGATGTCGGACGTCACGATCAAACAACTGGCCACGGTACTCGGCACGCCGATCGACAAGCTGCTCACACAGCTCGGCGAGGCGGGCATGAAATTTTCCGATCCCGAGCAGGTGATCAGCAGCACCGAGAAGGTGAAGCTGCTTGGCTTCCTGCGTCGCACCCACGGCAAGCAGGCTGCGCCGGTCGAGGAGAATTCATCGCCGCGGCAGATCACGTTGAAGCGGCGTACGGTCAGCGAGATCACCGTTGTCCCTGGTCAGCGCGGCGCGACTGCGAAAACGGTCAACGTCGAAGTGCGCCAGAAGCGCACCTACGTCAAGCGCAGCGTTGTCGAGGAAGAGGCACAGGCGCAGGTCGACCCGGAGCGCGAAGACGCGATCCGCAAGCTCGGCGAATCGCAGCTCAAGCGCGAAGCCGAGGAACAGACGCGCGCCGAGGCCGACCGCCATCGCCAGGAAGAGGAGGCGAAAACGCGCGCCGCTGAAGAAGCGCGCCGCGCTGCGGAAGAGCAAAGCCGGCGCAAGGCGGACGAACCGAAAGTCGCAGCCGGTACCGTGGTGGTTGCACCCGCCAAGGAAGTCGCGCCCGCGGCGCCTGCCGCGAAGGATGCCGAGCGCGCGCGCAGCCATCCGTCGCGTGAAAACGCGAGCCCCGACGCTGACCATCGGCACAAGCCCAAGCACGGTTCGCACCGCATGCGTGAGGACGGCCCGAGCGCGGACAGCGGCGCGCCGGCCAAGCACTATTTCGGCGCTGAGTTGCATCTTTCACAGGAAGGCGCGGCGCGTCGCACCGGGCGCAAGCGTCCGCGGGCGCGCCAGGTCGAGCAGTCGCGTTCGGGTCCGGCGCATGGATTTTCGAAGCCGATGGCGCCGGTTGTGCACGAAATCGCGGTCGGCGAATCGATCGATGTCGCCGATCTTGCGCAGAAGCTGGCAGTCAAGGGGGCGGATATTGTCAAGACGCTGTTCAAGATGGGCGTGATGGTCACGATCAACCAGGCGGTTGACCACGACACCGCGGTACTCGTCGCCGAGGAACTTGGCCACAAGGTCGTCGCCGCCGAGGACACCAGCGCCGAAACCACGCTGCTCGCGCAGCAGGTGGCTGCAGAAGGCGAACACAGGTCGCGTCCACCGGTCGTCACGATCATGGGTCACGTCGACCACGGCAAGACATCCTTGCTTGACTATATCCGCCGCACCAAGGTGGCGGCGGGCGAGGCGGGTGGCATCACCCAGCATATCGGCGCCTACCACGTCGAAACCGACAAGGGCGTCATCACGTTTCTCGATACGCCCGGTCATGCCGCCTTTTCGTCGATGCGCGCGCGTGGTGCACAGTCGACCGACATCGTTGTGCTGGTCGTCGCTGCCGACGACGGCGTGATGCCACAAACGGTCGAGGCGATCCAGCACGCGCGCGCCGCGAAGGTGCCGCTGATCGTCGCGATGAACAAGATGGACAAGCCCGAGGCGAATCCGGACACGGTCAGACAGGGGCTCGTCCAGCACGAAGTGGTTTCCGAGGAATGGGGCGGCGACGTGCCGTTCGTGCCCGTCTCCGCCAAGACCGGCGCGGGCATCGACGACCTGCTCGATGCGATCCTGCTGCAGGCCGAGATCATGGATCTCAAGGCCGTGCCGGAAGGTCGCGCCAGTGGCGTGGTCATCGAATCGAGTCTGGACAAGGGCCGCGGCCCGGTCACGACCGTGCTGGTCCAGCAGGGTCGCCTCAAGAAGGGCGACTTCCTCGTTTGCGGCATCGAATACGGCCGTGTGCGCGCGCTGTTCGACGAAGCCGGCCGTCAAGTCGATGAGGCCGGCCCGTCGATTCCGGTCCAGGTGCTCGGTCTTTCCGGCGTGCCCGCGGCCGGCGACGATTTCGTCGTCGTCGCCGACGATCGTCTGGCCAAGGATGTCGCCCAGCAGCGTGAGCACAAACGCCGTGAAACGCGCCTGGTCAAGCAGGCCGGCAATCGCATGGAAGACATCATGGCGCAGATGGGCAAGGGCGAGGGCCAGCTGTCGCTGAACATCGTCGTCAAGGCCGACGTACAGGGTTCGGCCGAGGCGTTGCGCGAATCGCTGACCGCGATCACGACCGATGCGATCAAGGTCAATGTGATCGCCTCCGGGGTCGGCGGCATCACCGAGTCCGACGCGACGCTCGCCGCAGCATCGAAGGCCGTGATCATCGGCTTCAACGTGCGTGCCGATGCATCGGCGCGTCGCATCATCGAGGCGAGCAATCTCGACCTGCGTTACTTCTCGATCATCTACGACGTGATCGACCAGGTTAAGCAGGTCGCGACCGGCCTGCTCGGCATGGAAGTGCGCGAGGAGATCATCGGCGTGGCCCAGGTCCGCGACGTGTTCCGCTCGTCGAAGTTCGGCGCGGTCGCCGGCTGCATGGTCATCGAGGGCACGGTCAAGCGGCACAAGCCGATCCGCGTGGTGCGTGACAACACGGTAATTTTCCAGGGCGAGCTCGAATCGCTGCGCCGCTTCAAGGACAATGTCGACGAGGTGCGCAACGGCATGGAATGCGGCATCGGCGTCAAGCAGTACAACGACGTCAAACCCGGTGACCAGATCGAATGCTTCGAGCGCATCGAGTTTGCGAGGACGTTGTGAGAAGAGGGTGAGCGGTTAAGCGGTCAGCGGTGAGCGGGAAAAGCATGAAAGCCCGCTTCGTCGTCGCAATACCCGGTCGCCACCCTGCTTCTTCCGCTCACCGCTTAACCGCTCACCGCTGACAGACCTAATCCCAATGCCGACCAAATCCTTCAAACGTTCCGACCGCGTCTCCGCCGAACTGCGCCGAGAAATCGCGCTGCTGGTGCATACGGCGGTGCGCGAGCATGCGCTGCCTTCGGTCAGCGTCTCGGATGTCGAGGTCACGCGCGATCTCGATTCCGCGTCGATCTATGTCACCACCCTGCTCGGTGGCGATACCGAAAAAGCCGTTGCCGCGCTGAACGAACTGGCCGGGGAATTTCGCCATGCGCTTTCGCAAACGATGCGCCTGCGCCGCGTGCCGGAACTGCGCTTCCGTTACGACGATTCGGTCGACAAGGGCGAGCGTATCGAAACCCTGCTACGCGGCGACCCCAAGCCGTAGTCCTCCTGCAGTTCGCCATTGGATTGGAGCGCGATGAATTCCGCAAAATCCCGCTGGCGCGACGTCCACGGCATCCTCCTGCTCGACAAGCCGCAGGGGCTGAGTTCAAACGCGGCGCTGCAGCACGCGCGGCGGATCTTCCGCGCTGCCAAGGCCGGCCACACCGGCAGCCTCGATCCGCTGGCGACTGGACTGCTGCCGATCTGCTTCGGCGAGGCGACCAAGATCGCGGGATTGCTGCTCGGTTCGCGCAAGGCCTACGAAACCGAATGCAAGCTCGGTGAGACGACCACGACCGACGATGCCGAAGGCGAGGTGATCGAGCACCATCCGGTCGCCGGTTACGATGACGCCACGGTTGGCGATGTACTCGCCACACTGACCGGCCGTATCACCCAGCTTCCACCGATTTATTCGGCGCTCAAGCAGGGCGGCGTGCCGTTGTATCGCCGCGCGCGTCGCGGCGAAAGTGTCCAGGCGCCGCCGCGCGACGTCGATGTGTACCGCTTCGAGTTGCTGGAAAATGCGCACGACCGCCTGCGTCTGCGGGTCGAATGCGGCTCTGGCACCTATGTACGCAGTTTGGTGCGTGATCTTGGCGAACGCCTCGGCTGCGGCGCGCACGTCACTGCGCTGCGTCGGCTCTGGGTCGAGCCGTTCAGCATGCCGCAGATGCGCAACTTCGAGGAACTCGACGCACTCGCCGCGGCCGATCCCGCTGCGCTCGACGCGTGTCTGCTGCCGCTGGAACAAGGTCTGGTCGGCTATCCCGCGGTTCGGCTGGACACGGCNNGGCCCGCGCGGCGCGACTGCGCCAGGGTCAGGCCATCGAAATCGATGCCACGGTGGTCGCCGGCCGCTGCATCGCGCTGGACGAGGCGGGCCGGGCGGTTGCACTGGCCGAGACCGACGCCGCCGGCCGCTTGCGCTCGCTGCGCGGCTTCAATCCGTGCTGATTGGCCGATGTCTCGCTTAAATGCTTGTTCCGACACCGCTTCGCCGGCTAAAATACGCCGTTCACTTCATACTCTGTCTGTCCAACCCGCGGGGCTTGCGAACAACCACGCGTATCTGCTGCCGCAGTGTGGCCCGGTTTTTCGGGGCGCGTCCTGTACCACGCCGATTTCCCACGACCGTCTTGATCGTCACGAACGAATGGTCGTTCGCAAGTCTCGCCTTCGCTTCCAGGATTCATTGAGATGTCCCTTCCCAACGAACAAACCGCCAAGATCATCACCGACTACGGTCGCGTCCCGAACGACACCGGTTCGCCGGAAGTCCAGGTCGCGCTGCTGTCGGCACGTATCGATCACCTCAGCAAGCATTTCGCTGACCACGGCAAGGATCACCATTCGCGCCGTGGTCTGCTGAAGATGGTCAACCAGCGTCGCCGCCTGCTCGGCTACCTCAAGACCAAGGACGGCGAACGCTACAAGACGCTGATCGAACGCCTCGGCCTGCGCCGCTGAGCGAACCTCATTCCAGGTAGCGGTTCGCAGAACCGCTCCGGCACCGGATGTGCCGTCGCATCAAGCCCTTCGTGGCAGATGCGGCAAACGTGGCGCGGCTTGGCCGCGACCGTTTGTTTGCAGACCTCGGCAGGACGCCGGGTTTTGCAAATCATCAGGAGAACCCAGTGACGAAAGTCAGCAAGTCGTTCCAGTACGGTAATCATCAGGTCACGCTGGAAACGGGCGAAATCGCTCGCCAGGCGGGCGGCGCGGTCCTCGTCAGCATGGACGGAACCGTAGTACTGGTCACCGCGGTCGCCGCCACCAAGGCGCGCGAAGGGCAGGATTTCTTCCCGCTCACCGTCGACTACCAGGAAAAGTTTTATTCGGCCGGCCGGATTCCCGGCGGCTTCTTCAAGCGCGAAGGCCGTCCGACCGAGAAGGAAACGCTGACCTCGCGCCTGATCGATCGCCCGGTGCGCCCGCTGTTCCCGGAGGAGTTCAAGAACGAGGTGCAGGTCATCGCGACCGTCGTCTCGAGGAACCCTGAAGTCGACGGCGACATCCCGGCCCTGCTCGGCGCGTCCGCCGCGCTGACCCTCGCCGGCATCCCGTTCAAGGGGCCGATCGGCGCCGCGCGTGTGGGTTACGCCAACGGCCAGTATTTGCTGAACCCAACGATGACGGAACTGGCCACGTCCGATCTGAACCTGGTCGTCGCCGGCACCGCCAACGCGGTGCTGATGGTCGAATCCGAGGCCAAGCTGCTCAACGAAGACGTCATGCTCGGTGCGGTCATGTTCGGCCACAGGCAGATGCAGGCCGCGATCGGCGCGATCAACGAGCTCGTCGCAGAAGCCGGTCGCAAGACCTTCAAGTGGGACGCGCCGACGCGCAACGATGCGCTGTTTGGCGCGATCGAAGCCGCGCTCGGCACGCGTCTCAACGACGCGTTCAAGATCCGCGACAAGCTGGAACGCCGCGACGCGATCTCCGCGTTGAAATCAGAGGTCAAGGCCGCGATCGCGGACAAGACCGCCGCCGGTGCGTGGAGCGAAGGCGACATCGGCAACGCATTCGGCGACATCGAATACCACACGCTGCGTGATGGTGTGCTGAAATCGAAGGTCCGCATCGACGGTCGTCAGCTCGATGACATCCGCCCGATCACGATCCGCGTCGGCCTGCTGCCGCGCACGCATGGTTCCGCGCTGTTCACGCGCGGCGAGACGCAGGCGCTGGTCACGGTCACGCTCGGCACCACGCGCGATGCGCAGATCATCGATGCGCCGGAAGGCGAGTCGAAGGATCCGTTCCTGTTCCATTACAACTTCCCGCCGTTCTCGGTCGGTGAGACCGGTCGCATGGTCGGCCCGAGGCGCCGCGAGATCGGCCACGGCCGCCTCGCCAAGCGCGGCGTGCAGGCGGTCAAGCCGAGCATCGAGTCATTCCCGTACGTGCTGCGCATCGTTTCGGAAATCACCGAGTCGAACGGTTCCTCGTCGATGGCTTCGATCTGCGGATCGTCGCTGGCGATGATGGATGCTGGCGTGCCGCTGAAGGCGCCGGTTGCCGGTATCGCGATGGGTCTGGTCAAGGAAGGCAGCGACTTCGTCGTCCTCTCCGACATCCTCGGCGACGAGGATCACCTCGGCGACATGGATTTCAAGGTGGCCGGTACGGAGTCGGGTATCTCTGCGCTGCAGATGGATATCAAGATCGACGGCATCACCGAGGAGATCATGCGTACGGCGCTCGACCAGGCCAAGCGCGGTCGTCTGCACATTCTCGGCGAGATGGCCAAGGTCATCACGACCTCGCGCGCCGAGATGAGCGAGTTCGCGCCGCGCCTGATCACGATGAAGATCCATCCGGACAAGATCCGCGAAGTGATTGGCAAGGGCGGCACCACGATCCGCTCGATCACCGAGGAAACCGGCGCGACGATCGACATCAATGACGACGGCACCGTCATCATCGCCTCGGTCAACCGCGAGGCCGGCGACGCGGCGAAGAAGCGCATCGAACAGATCGTCTCCGACGTCGAGCCGGGGCGCATCTACGAGGGCAAGGTCGCCAAACTGATGGATTTCGGCGCGTTCGTGACGATCATGCCGGGCAAGGATGGTCTGGTCCACGTTTCGCAGATTTCCAACGAGCGCGTCGAGAAGGTCTCCGACAAGCTCAAGGAAGGCGACATCGTCAAGGTCAAGGTGCTCGAAGTCGACAAACAGGGCCGTATCCGCCTGTCGATGAAAGCAGTCGGCGAGGAAACTCCGACGGCTTGATCGCACCCAGCGAAACATGAAAAGGCGGGCCATGTGCCCGCCTTTTTTGTGCGTGCTGCGCGCGATGCATCGCTGGCGGCGGCATCTGGGACGAGAGCAGAAATTGATTGTTCACGTCCCGTTTCTTCTTGATGGGCACGGAATGACGATCATTTGTGTTGGGCGTTTTCAGCGCTCTGGCAAGGGTGCCATGACACCGAGCTTGACCACGCGCCGCAACGTCTCGCCGTTGCGCACGATGGTCAGCGTGACCGAGCGGCCCGCGTTCGTCTTCAGCAGGTTCTGGAAGCCGGTTTTGCTTGCAAACGCTTTGTCGTCGATCTTCAGCACGAAATCGCCAGCGAGCAGGTTCGCGCGTGAGGCCGGCGTACCGCCAATGACGGAGCCGATCGCGACACCACCGTCGATTCCGAGTTTCGCGCGCTCTTCCGCGCGCAAGTTGCGGAAAGTCGCCCCGAATGGCAGCTGGAAGCGAACGTAGTACGTCGCGGTCCATCCGCCGCCGATCGCCGTGCTGGGCGCCGCAGCGTCGGTTGGCGGGGCATACAGCACGATACGGTCGGCGCCGACACTCTGGCCTTGCTGGATCGCGTCGCTGCGCGCTGTCGTTTCCGGCCCGGGGAAGTGTCCGGTGCCGATCAACACGAAGCCCTGCGCGATCAGGCGGCCGTGGTCGCCGGATGGGTTCTTGCCGGGCACCATCTCGGGCATCGCGGGCGCCGGCGCGGCGCGCATCCGGGCGACCGTGCCTGCGTCGCGGCCAGGTTCGGCTTGGAAGCGGTTGGTCGGCGCTGGTGCTTCGGACACGCTGCGCGGCGCGCTAGCGCAACCGGCAAGCGCCAGCAACAAAGCGAATACGGCAAATCGTTGCATCATCGGAGCGGCCTCGGGCACGGTGGAGTTGCGTCGATCATACCGGCAACGAAAATTCGCAAGCGGTCGCGCGAGCTTTGCTAGGATGCGCCCGGTATTCGCGTCGAGGGCGTCATGCCGATTCTGCGTATCTACTATCGTGTCATCGCGTTGCTTGCGCCGGAAAAGGCTCTTGCCATCATGCTGGCCATCGCCAACCTGTCGCTTGCTGGCGTGTCTTTCCTTGAACCATGGCTGTTTGGCCACGTGGTCGATGCGCTCGCTGGCAAGAGCCACAAGGATGCGTGGAACTTCATCGGCTGGTGGGCCGTGGTCGGCTTCGCGGGGGTCGCCGCCAGCGTGTGGGTGTCGCTGTATGCAGATCGTCTCGCCCATCGGCGCCGGCTCGCGGCAATCGCGCAGTTCTTCGAGCATTCGATCGGCTTGCCCTTGTCGTTTCACGGACAGCATCACACCGGACGCTTGTTGCGCATCATGCACATCGGCAGCAGCAACCTGTTTTCACTGTGGCTTGGTTTCTTTCGCGACCATCTGACCACGGTGCTGTCGATCCTGGTCATGGTGCCGATCGCGCTGCACATGAACTGGAAGCTCGCGCTGCTGATGATCATCCTGATGGTCAGCTTCGCGGTATCCAACGCGATCGCGATGCGCCGCACGCACAAGGCGCAAGGCGAAGTCGAACAACTGCATCACCAGATTTCCGAGCGCGTCGGCGACGTGTTCGGCAACGTGATGGTGGTCCAGAGCTTCTCGCGGATTTCGGCCGAGGTTGCCGAAATCAAGCAGATGGTTCGCCGCGTACTGACGGCTCAGTATCCCGTGCTGCGCGGATGGGCGTGGCTGTCGGTCGCCAATCGCGCGGCGAGCACGCTGACCATCGTCGCGATCTTCGCGCTGGGAACGCAGTTGAACGGCAACGGCGAGGTCAGCGTCGGCACGATCGTCAGTTTTGTCGGCTTCGCGACCATGTTGATCGGGCGCATGGAGCAGTTCGCCGGCTTCATCTCGACCCTTTTTTTCCAGACTCATTCGCTCAGCGATTTCTTCGCGGTGCTGGATACGCCGGCTGTCTTGCAGCAGGAGCCCGGCGCTGCCGACCTGCCGCAGCAGGTGCGCGGAGAGGTCGTGTTCGACGACGTATCGTTCAAATACGAAGTCTCGCATCCGGCGCTGAAGCATCTCAGTTTTCGTGTACCTGCAGGCGGTACCGCCGCGATCGTCGGACCGACCGGCGCCGGCAAGACCACCGCGCTCAGCCTGCTGTACCGCGCCTACGATCCGAGCGCGGGCCGGATCACGATCGACGGCATCGACATTCGCAGCGTGAGCCTGCAGTCGCTGCGTGAACATATCGCCGTGGTGTTCCAGGATCCAGGCTTGTTCTACCGCTCAATTGCCGACAATTTGCGCATCGGCAAACCCGATGCGACCGACGAGGAATTGCAGGCGGCGGCCGAAGCGGCCGACGCGCACAACTTCATCATCGTCAAACCCGACGGTTACGCCACCCTGGTTGCCGAGCGCGGGCGCTCGCTCTCCGGCGGCGAACGCCAGCGCCTTTCGATCGCACGCGCGATGTTGAAGGACGCGCCGATCCTGATCCTTGACGAGGCGACCAGTGCGCTCGACAACGCGACCGAGGCGCGCATTCAGCGCGCGTTGAACCGGCTGACCAAGAACCGCACGACTTTCGTCATCGCGCATCGACTGTCGACTGTGCGCAATGCCGACATCATCCTCGTGCTCAAGGATGGCGAGCTGGTCGAGCAGGGTCGTTACGACGAACTCATCGCAATGGGCGGCCTGTTCGCGGAGCTGGACGGGCAGGGCAAGTTCGTCGCCGACGCCGAAGATTCGGAGGATGCGGATCTGTCCGGCGAGTCGGGTGAAACGAAGGAACGAGAGCCGGCTGAATCCTGACGTGTCGCTCCCGGCGCGCGCGTGTCGGTGAGTGCGGGGCGCCAGAAAACAGTTCACCGATGGGCCGTAGCTGCAAACCGCTGCAGACATGACTGGCGTTGCCAACCCAGTTGACCCGCTTGGACAGCGAAGTTGACCAGCGTCGGCGTCTTCGTGAACTGCGGCCGCCATCGAAATTCACCGGCAACAACCGACCCATACCGGCGTTCCGCCAATGCGCCACGCTAGGCGATGGAAATTCGACGATTGCAGCGCCGCATTTCCGCGGTCACTCGAATCCGTTGACGAAAATGGTATCCCAGGGCGCGGTGGTGTTGAGCAGCACCGAGATCGTGTTGTCGTAGGCGTTCGCATCGATCAGGTCGGGCTTGCCGTCGCCGTTGACATCGGCGACGGTGACCGAGATGGGATACGTCCCTGTGGCGAAGGTCTGCTGCGCAGCGAAACCCAGCGCCATGGTGTCAGCCAGCGCGGAGAAGGCAAGGCAAAGACCGAGCGCGAACGCCGATATCCTGAGCAAGATTGGGTTCCGGAAACGGTTGGAGAATTCTGTCTTGTCATTCATGGACTACCCCTTGATGCACAGGCCGTGATCGACCTGGGGCTTCTCGGTACGAACCAACCCGGTTCCCGCCGCCAATCCAGTCCGAAGCTGACCCGAAATCGCGAGGCGCGGCTGGCGACAGGAATACTCGTGTCGGAAGATGGCCAAGAGGTTTCGAGGGCGCTACACGGCGATCAGCCAAGCGGCGAGGCCGAGAAACAGACCCATGCTGACGACATCGGTTGCGGTGGTCAGGAAAATGCTGGATGCAGTGGCCGGATCGGCGCCGAGACGCTTCAACCCGAGGGGTACAGCGGCGCCGGCGAGGCCGGATACGGCACAGCTTCCGGTCATCGCGAAAAAGGTGATCGCAGCCAGCAGGAGCGCCTGCGGATGGCCCTGATGGTGGGCGAGCCAGAACATGCCAGCCGCGGCGACGAGGCCCGTCAACGAACCATTGATAAATCCGAGCCAAGCCTCCTTCATGAGCAGCGCCGCGGCGCGCGAGGATTTCATCTCGCCGAGTGTCATCCCGCGCAGCGTCACCGCCAGCGCCTGGCAGCCGGTATTGCTGCATTGGCCCGACAAGACGGGGATGAATACCGCGAGCAGTACGATGTGGTTGACCGTGCCCTGGAACAGGCCGACGACACTGGCGGCGACGAACGCGGTGACCAGATTGAGCTGCAGCCATGGATGTCTCAGGCGCAGCGCGCGTTGCCACCGCGTCGCCAGGCGTTCCTCCTTTTCGACACCGACCATGGCGCCGGCTTGCGCGCTGATTTCGAACGCTTGTTCCTCGAACAGCTCGGCCCCGCGCACGACCCCGATCAGGCGCCCTTCGCCATCGCAGACCGGATAGGCCGGATAGTGACGGTGTACGACTTCGCGCATGGCCTCGATGACGAGGGTATCGGGGCGCAGCGCGAATGGCCGCGCGACCATGATTTCCGAAAGGCGCTGGCTAGGCTGCGCGAAAGCGAGTTCGCGGAACGTGACCAGTCCGGCCAGATACTGTTCGCCATCGACCACGAAGACATAGGTGACCAACGTGTGCGACAGGATGGGTCGAAGCTTTTCGATCACCTCGGCCACGGTCGCATCGGGCGCAAACACCGCCGGTGCCGGTTCCATGAGCCGACCGACAGTCTCCGCTGGCCAGTTTTGCCCGGTCAGCCACTGCCCGTTCTCGCCCTGACCTGCGGCAAATGCGATCTGGCGACGACGCTCGGGGCCGAACCGATCGAGAATCGCCACGGCGCGGCCTGGTCCGAGTTCGCCCAGCAAGCCTGCGACGGTTGTGTCCGGCAGTGGCGTGAGGCGCGCGACGGCGCCGTCGGAATCGAGCCCGCGCAGCACGTCGATCGTCAGGTTTGCTGGGCGCATCGTGGGACTCCCCTGGTCGGGCCCGATGCTAGCGGATGCGCGGTCGCACATATAGCGCGCCGATAAGCTGCTGGAAAACGCCGCATTCTTCGTTCATCGCATCTTTAGGATGCGCGCGCGACTATGTTGCCACACTCAACAAGGAGCTCCGGTGATGACCAACAGACTTTTATCGATTGCGCTGGCAGGTATTACGGTCGTGGCGATGGCAGGGTGCGTTGCTACTGCGCCGCGCGCCCGTTATGACGATGGTTACTACCAGCGGCGGGCGGCCTATGATTGTTCGAACTGCGGCGTCATTCGCGACGTGGGTCGGGTCTACGTTCGCGAGAATTCAACGAGTGGTGGCGGTGCCGTACTCGGCGCAATCATCGGCGGCGTGCTCGGCAGCACGGTAGGCCACGGCAATGGGCGTACGGCGACCACGGTCGTCGGCGCGGTCGCTGGTGGTTTCGCTGGCAACGCGATCGAGCGCAACGAGAATGGCCGCGCTGGTGATCGTGAAGCGTGGCAATTCCATGTGAAACTGGACGACGGACGCTGGGCCACGGTGACGCAGTGGAACAATGACGGGCTACGACCGGGCGATCACGTGATGATTCGCGAAAACCGGTTGATGCGTTTGCGCTGAGCTGCGCACTCCAAAAAAAACGGCGAGGAATCCCTCGCCGTTTTTTCGTCTGGTGCATCGGTTCAGTTGATGCGATAAAAATTGTGTGCGCCGATCGTTGCCAGCGGTGGCCCTTTTATCCACGCCGGTGATGCCGAATCGGCGAGGACGAAATGATCAGCGTTCGGCACGACGAAATGCCGTTGATCGCGCGGCAGCGACCATACCGTGATCGCACGCGTCGCGATCTTCCACGCTTTCTGCCAGGCAGCCGGATTGTCGAACACGAAATTTTCGTTCGTCGTCGCCGTTGCGAACTGGCCCGGCGAACGCACGACATCACACACGGTCGTGCCCCAGTGTCCCGTTTCCCGGCGCCGCATCGCGACCTCCGCGACCGCCATTTGCCCTGTCGTCGACTCACTGCGAGCCTCCAGATAAACCGTCGTCGCCAGGCATAGGTGGTCCGACGCGGGCTGCGGTAATGCAGATACCAGCCACAGTAAAAAAGCGAGTGTCATACGTGTTCTACCTCTCTGTTCACGGTAGTCGCGCACAGGATTCGAAACCGCTTCGGTCACGAACGCAGCGCATGTTCCGAACGTCGCGAAAAGCCGCGTCGTCGGTGCCGCACTATCGATTGGATTGCAAAGCCTCGGCGCGCGCGCGATAGGATCGCGCTGGACAACGCCTGTCGTTTTGTCTGCCACCCCGGCAGTCGTTCCGACATTTCAGTACACCGCACCTATGTATGACTGCGGTACGGATCGCGGCGTCAGGATGCGGCGCGATCACACAAAAAAATGCCCTGACTGAGCAGGGCGAGCGGGAGACTACGCGATTGGAGCCGATGTGTCGCTGAACAAGGATTCCTTGTTCAGTTTGGCGTAAGGAAGCTTCCGGGCGGAAAATCCCTCATGGGGCGCTCGCCGGAAGATCTAGGATAAAGGTATAAATGGATAACCGTACGTTTATTCACATATCTCGATGCGTTCGCCGCGTGTGCTGAACATGGCGGCGTCAGCTTGTGTTGGTGCGAGGACGGCGAGGGCATCGCTCGCTTCGATGGCGCAGGACGCGCAATAGAGAATCCGGCCGACCGCGGTGCGCTCTTCATCGAGGATCGCGGCACCGGTCGATGGCGCCTCGCCGTATACGCGCACACGTCGCAGATGGCGTTTGTTGCCGCCGCGGAAGTGCAGGCGCGCGGCGATCTCCTGGCCCGGATAGCAACCCTTGTCGAAGCGGATCGCGGCGACGCGTTCGAGATCCAGCGCTTGCGCCACGAATTCGCCGCTGAGCGCGGGTGAGAGCAGCGGCAGGCCGGCGTCGATGTCGTCCAGTCGCCATCGATTCAACGCATCGGCATCGGTCGGCGCCGCCGTATGGGGTGCGATCCATGCGATGCGATCGGACCTGGCCGGTTGCAGCAGCGCGTAGCCGCTTTTGTGTGCGATGACCTGTACGGGCGCCAGCGCTGTCGGCATGGCGGCCGCATCCAGCGCGTGCAGCATCCAGGCCAGCGTTTCGAGTTTCAGCGCGGCGCGCATCACGAAGCGCGTGAGTGCCTCGCGCATCGGTTCGGCGCCGCCAAGCGGCAGCCACGCGATCAGCCGCGCGGGGCCGACACGCATCAACGCGAAGAAACAGCGCACCCGTCCTTGCGGATCGAGCCATGCGTTCCATTGCCAGGTGTCGACGGCCAGCGATTTGACGTCGTTGGTGAATTGGGCGTGGGCGAACGTGATAGCGTCGGGGCCTTCGAGCACCAGCAATTCGGCCGGGCACAGCGGTGCGATCATGGGGGCGTTTCGCGAAACAATCCAAGGGGCACTTTACCATCGGCCCGGCATGCGCCAGGCGTGAGCGGGCATCGCGGCCTGCACATGTAGTTGTCTGAACGTGCAACTGGGTTTAACCTTTGCGCCACACTGCATCATGTCCGAATCCAAACCACCCTGTTCCGAGCAAAAGTCGCCACCGACGGCAACCGTGCAGACGGCTGCGCCGGCGGAGCCGACGACTGGGAGCGGTGAGCGCACCCCGGAACTCGATCCAACCCGGTATGGAGACTGGAAAAAAAATGGCCGCTGCATCGATTTTTGATGCGAGCCGCGTGCGATCGCGGCGCGGGTGAGATACCAACTTTCGTCAGTACGAGCCAGCCATGCCAGCCATCGCGCGACCTTTATCACCACACCTCTCGGTTTACCGCTGGCAGATCCAGATGGTGGCCTCGATGCTGCATCGCGCGACCGGTAGTGCGCTCGCATTCGGCACGATCCTGCTCTGCATGGCGCTGATTGCGCTCGCATCCGGGCCGGAAGCGTTCGCGAAAGTGCGCGAGTTCTGCGGCTCGTGGCTTGGCCTTGTCCTGCTGTTCGGGTGGAGCTGGGCGTTCTCGTTCCATCTGCTCAATGGCATCCGTCATCTGCTGCAGGACATCGGCATGGGTTTCACGATCCCGCAGTTCGTTCGCAATGGCTGGCTCGCGACGATCGGCAGCTTCGTGCTGACGGCGCTGATCTGGGCCTGCGTCGTCATCCAGGGAGCGGCCGCATGAACGATCGATACCGCACCCCGCTGAAGATTGCGATTGGCCTCGGTTCGGCCCAGCATGGCGTGCATCATTTCATTATGCAGCGCGTGACCGCGGTTGCGCTCATGCTGCTCGCGTTGTGGTTCCTCTGGATCGCGTTGAGCCTGTTGCACACCGATTATACCGGCGCACACGCCCTCGTCGGGCAGCCTTTCAACGCGGTGTTGATGCTCGCGTTCGTCGTTGCCGTGTTCTGGCACGCGCAGCTTGGCCTGCAGGTCGTGATCGAGGATTACGTGCATACGCGCTGGCTCGAAGTCGCGTTGCAGCTTGCGGTCGAGTTTTTGTGCGTACTCGGCGCGCTGGCGAGCGTCCTCGCTGTGGTGCGCATCGCTTTGGGGTAACGATAAAAATGGAAGCGTATAAAATTCAGCAACACAAGTACGACGTCGTTGTCGTCGGCGCTGGCGGCGCGGGATTGCGCGCCACCTTCGGAATGGCTGCCAAGGGCCTCAAGACCGCTTGCATCACCAAGGTCTTCCCGACCCGCAGCCATACGGTGGCCGCCCAGGGCGGTATCGCCGCGGCGCTCGCGAATATGGCCCCGGACGAGTGGCGCTGGCACATGTACGACACGATCAAGGGTTCCGACTGGCTGGGCGATCAGGACGCCATCGAATACATGTGCAAGAACGCACCGGCCGCCGTGATCGAACTCGAACATTACGGCGTGCCGTTCAGCCGAACCGAGGAAGGAAAAATTTACCAACGCCCGTTCGGCGGGCATATGCAAAACTACGGCGAAAGCCCGGTGCCGCGCGCCTGCGCTGCCGCGGATCGCACTGGACACGCCATTCTGCACACGCTCTACCAGCAATCGCTGAAGCACGCCGCGGAATTCTTTATCGAATACTTTGCCATTGATCTGCTGTTTGAAGACGGCGTCTGTCATGGCGTACTCGCCTGGAAGCTCGACGACGGCACCTTGCACTGCTTTCGCGCGCACCAAACGGTGCTTGCCACCGGCGGGTACGGGCGGATCGCTCTGTCATGCACCGGTGCGCATATGCAGACGGGCGACGGCAACGCCATGGCAGCTCGCGCCGGCCTGCCGCTGCAGGACATGGAGTTCATCCAGTTCCATCCGACCGGCATTTATGGTGCTGGCATGCTGATCACCGAAGGCGTGCGCGGCGAAGGCGGATATCTCACCAATTCCAAAGGCGAGCGCTTCATGGAGCGCTACGCCCCCAACGCCAAGGACCTGGCTTCCCGCGATGTGGTGAGCCGTGCCATGACGGTGGAGATCCTGGAGGGGCGTGGCGTCGGCTTGGAGAAGGATCACATCCATCTGCACCTCGAACACCTGGGACCGGAGGTGATCCATGAAATGCTGCCGGGTATTGCCGAGTCCGCGCGCATCTTCGCCGGGGTGGACGTTACCAAGGAACCGATCCCGGTGATACCGACCGTGCATTACAGCATGGGCGGCGTCCCCGCCAATTACCACGGCCAGGTCATGACCATCAAGGACGGGAATCCCGACACCGTCGTGCCCGGACTCATGGCCATCGGCGAGGGTGCGTGCGTTTCGGTGCATGGCGCGAACCGGCTCGGCTGCAATTCCCTGCTCGATATCATTGTCTTCGGCCGCGCCGCGGCGGCCTGGTGCGGCGATCACGTGAAAAAAGACGAGCCACACAAGCCACTCAAGGCCGAGGTCACCGACAAGATCCTCGCCCGATTCGACAAACTGCGTCACGCGAACGGTTCGCTGCCGACGGGGAAGATCCGTCTCGACATGCAGCGCACCATGCAGAAGCATTGCGCCGTGTTCCGCACCGGCCCACTGCTCCGGGAAGGAATACAAAAGCTGCAGGATGTGTGGGATTCATTCCGCGACGTGAAAGTCACCGACCGCGCCCTCATCTGGAACACCGACCTTGTCGAGACACTGGAACTTGAAAACCTGCTGATCCAGGCGATGACCAGCATCAAGGGCGCGCTCAACCGCACCGAGAGCCGCGGCGCTCATGCCCGCGACGATTGCCCGGATCGCGACGACAAGAACTGGCTGAAGCACACCGTCGCTTGGATCGATGATCGCGGCAATGTCCGTTTTGACTACCGCCCGGTGCACCTGCAGCCGATGACCAGCGATGTCGAGGCAGTGCCACCGAAGAAACGTGTGTATTGATCGCGATATCCATGTAGGAGTGGCCGCCACGACCGCTTTTTAAACAACATCGCGGCTGCGCCGCTTGTACCCTTTTCGGGTGCTCCTACAAAATCCGCACTGAGGCAGATATGGCTGAATTCACGCTCCCCAAGAATTCCAAGATCAAGCCCGGCAAGCACTTCCAGGCCAAGGCGGGCGCGAACAACGTGCGCACGTTCCGCGTCTACCGCTGGAGCCCGGACGACACCGAAAATCCGCGTGTCGACAGCTACGATGTCGATATGGCCAGTTGCGGGCCGATGGTTCTCGACGCGCTGATCAAGATCAAGAACGAGATCGACTCGACGCTGACGTTCCGCCGTTCTTGCCGCGAGGGCATCTGCGGTTCGTGCGCGATGAACATCGACGGCACCAACACGCTGGCCTGCACCAAGGCGATCGGGGACTGCGCGAGCGGCGACGTCAAGATCTACCCGCTGCCGCATATGCCGGTGGTCAAGGACCTGGTGTCGGATTTGACGAATTTCTACGCGCAGTACGCGTCGATCAAGCCATGGATCCGCACGCAGACGCCGCCGCCGCCGGATCGCGAGCGCCTGCAGTCGACGGCGGATCGGGCCAAGCTCGATGGCCTCTACGAATGCATCCTGTGCGCGTGCTGCACAACGTCGTGCCCGAGCTATTGGTGGAACAGCGACCGCTATCTCGGTCCCGCGATCCTCCTGCAGGCGTATCGCTGGATCGTCGACTCGCGCGACGAGGACACCGGCACGCGCCTCGACGAACTCGAGGATCCGTTCAAGCTGTACCGTTGCCATACGATCATGAACTGCACGCGCACTTGCCCGAAGGGCTTGAACCCGGCCAAGGCGATCGCCGAGACCAAGAAACTGCTGGTCGAGCGGCGGTCGTGAAGGATTGCGGTGTGCGTTTACCCCCTCTCCCCCAACAGCCTTATCGTTGGGGGAGAGGGCTATTCAGGTTTCATTGGTGTCGCGAATTATGGATGCGGATCGACTGGCGATAACACCCGATGGCGTCCCATCCAGAGTGTCCCAACGCCTGCGCTGGCGCTGCCGCCGCGGCACGCGCGAACTCGACGTGATGCTCGGCTGGTGGCTGAGCGAACGCTATCCACATGCCGACGCTGTGGCGCACGCGGATTTCGACGCGCTGCTCGACACGCCCGACCCCGATCTCTGGGACTGGCTGACCGGTCACGCCGATCCCGATCCCCGTTTCGCCGCGATCATCGATGAAATCCGCGCCCACCATCGCGTTTGACTACCGGCCGTCGCGCTGGATTGGCGCTGCGGCCTTGCTCGTCTGCGCCGGCGCCGCGCTCGTGCCGTGGCTGAGCGGTTTGCCGCTGCTCGCGCGTGCCGCACTTTCGCTGGCCGCGATCGTGTTCGGTGCCTATGCGTTGCACCGCTTCTGGAATCCGCCGTTTCGCCGTGTTGCGTACCGCGCCGCGGGCTGGGCCCTGATCGATGCGGCTGACGAAGAACACGCGGCTGTTCTCGAATCGCATGCGCATCTCGGCGTGCTGCTTGCGCTGGGTTTGAGGGTTGGTCCTCGTGCGCGCTTGCGCGCGATGCTGGCACCGGACAACCTCGACGCGGATACGCGCCGGCGCCTTGTGTTGATGCTCGCGCGCGCCGAAATCGTACAAACCCAATAGCGGTGCTGCCCTTGCTGGCGCGATGCACTTGCGGCACTCTCGCCGGCGTTCGCGGTCGCAGTCACGCTGCCTATCGCCCGACAAGGATCACCACCGCGCATGTTCCGTCCCCTCGAACTCTTCATCGGCCTGCGCTACACGCGCGCCAAGCGGCGCAATCATTTCATTTCGTTCATTTCGCTGGTCTCGATCCTCGGCATCGCGGTCGGCGTGACCGCGCTGATCACGGTGATCTCGGTAATGAATGGTTTCGACAAGGAGCTGAAGGACCGCATCCTCGGCATGGTCGCGCACGCGACGATCGAAGGCGTCGACGAGACCGTGCGCGACTGGCCCGACGCGCTGAAACTCGCCTACGCCAACAAGCACGTGCTCGGCGCCGCGCCGTATGTCGAACGCCAGGCGATGCTGCAGGGCACGCATGTCAGCGGCGCGATCATTCGTGGCGTGATGCCGGATCTGGAACCCAAGGTGTCCGACGTCGACCGACACATGCGCAAAGGCAAGCTCGACGACCTCGTCGCCGGCCATTTCGGTATCGTGCTCGGCAGCGAACTCGCGATGACCCTCGGCGTCGATGTCGGCGATTTCGTCACTGTGTTCGCGCCGGAATTCAGCGCGACGCCGATCGGCGCGATTCCGCGCATGAAGCGCTTCACCGTGGTCGGCATCTTCGAGGTCGGCATGCAGGAATACGACTCCGGCCTCGCCGTCGTGAACATGCAGGACGCGCAGACGCTGTACCGGCTCGATGGTCCGACTGGCATCCGCCTGCGTCTCGACGACATGTTCCAGGCGTATCCGGTCGGTCGCGATCTCGCGCAGAGCCTCGGCCAGGACTACCGCGTGACCGACTGGATGCAGGGCCACAGCAACTTCTTCAAGGCGATCGCGATGGAGAAGAAAGTGATGTTCCTGATCCTTTCGCTGATCGTCGCGGTCGCCGTGTTCAATCTCGTCTCCACGCTGGTGATGCTGGTCACCGACAAGCAGGCCGACATCGCGATCCTGCGCACGCTCGGCCAGAGTCCGCGCAGCATCATGGGCACGTTCATGGTTCAGGGCATCCTCGTCGGCACGCTCGGCATCGCGCTCGGTGTGCTGTTCGGCGTGCTGTTGTCACTGAACCTCACCACGATTGCGCACTGGATCGAGCAGACCTTCCACGTGACGTTCCTGTCGCCGGACGTCTACTACATCAGCGCGCTGCCGAGCGACTTGCACTGGCCCGACGTGATCTGGATCACCGTCACCGCATTCGTGTTCTGCACGCTGGCGACGTTGTATCCGGCACGGCGTGCGGCGAAGACGGAACCGGCGGCGGCGTTGCGCTATGAGTAGCCGGGATTCGGAAGTCGGGATTCGGAATTCGGCAAAGCCGAAATCCGCGTCTCCACGTGCGCCTGCTGCCTCCTCGAATCCCGAGTCCCGAATTCCGAATCCCATCCAAACCGACATCGTCCTGCGCGCCGACAAAGTGGCCAAGACCTACCAGGAAGGCAAGCTGCGCACTGACGTGTTGCGTGCCGTGAATCTCACCGTGCGTCGCGGCGAGAGCGTCGCGATCATCGGCGCGTCCGGCACGGGCAAGAGCACGTTGCTGCACATCCTCGGCGGCCTCGATGTGGCGAGCGCCGGTGAGGTGATCGTCGAAGGGCAGACGATGTCGCGTCTTTCCGACCGCGCGCGCGGCGAGTTGCGCAATCGCTCGCTCGGCTTCGTCTATCAGTTCCATCATCTGCTGCCCGAGTTCACGGCGCTCGAGAATGTGTGCATGCCGCTGCTGATCCGCGGCACCTCGGTCGGCGAGGCGCGCGAGCGGGCAACCACGCTGCTCGAACGCGTCGGCCTCGCGGCGCGACTCGAACACAAACCCGGCGAACTGTCCGGCGGCGAGCGCCAGCGCTGCGCGGTCGCGCGCGCGTTGGTGACGCGCCCGGCCTGTGTGCTCGGCGACGAACCCACCGGCAATCTCGACGAAAAGAATGCTTCCCAAGTCTACGAGCTGATGCTCGAACTCAATCGCGAGATCGGCACGTCGTTGGTGTTGGTCACGCACGATCATCGCCTCGCGGCGCGCGCGGATCGCATTCTCGAACTTTCCGGGGGCGTGTTGAGTAACGCAGAAAGCGCACCCCGCTAGCGCGACCGGCGCCGTTTCCGAGATGCCGAGACGAGGAGCGAGGTGGGCAAGGAGCCGACAGCTCGAAAGCATGGAACGCCGCTCGTCGGCGTCGCCGGCGCGATCGCGCTGCTGCTCGGTGTGCTGGCGGTGCATGCACTGCCGACCCTGCCGCCGTATTGGCTCGACGCGTTGCTCGCGGCGTTCGCAGTGGCCGCGTTCCTGCATCCGCGGTTGCGTCTGATCGCCTGCGTCCTGATCGGTTTCGCGTGGTGCGCGTTCCGCGCCGACATCGCGCTCGATAGCCGCCTGCCGCGGAATCTGGAAGGCCGCGACTTCGACGTCGTGGGTGTCGTCGACGAACTGCCCCTGCGGCGCACGGACGCGACGCGCTTTTCGCTGCGCATCGAACACGCCGAACTGGATGGCGTGCAAATTCCGCTGCACGGTCGCGCACGGCTATCCTGGTACAACGAGGTGCCGGAAGTCTTCGATGCCTGCACGCGCTGGCAGTTGCACCTGCGCCTGAAGCGCCCGCGTGGACTCATCAATCGCGGCGGTTTCGATTCCGAGCGCCAGGCGCTGGAGCGGGGCATCGTTGCGGTCGGCTACGTGCGCGACGCGGACTCCAACCGGCACATCGACGAGCGGCCTTTTTGTGTCGACCGCCTGCGCGAGTTCATATCGCGCGGTATCGTCGAAAGAGTCGCCGATCCGCACGATGCGGCGCTGCTGCAGGCGTTCGCGGTCGGCGACACGCGTGGCCTCGACCAAAACGACTGGGAGGTTGCGCGTGCGAACGGCATTCCTCATTTGATCGCGATTTCCGGATTTCATGTCGGCGTCGCCGCCGCGTTCGGCGCACTTCTGATTTACGCGGTGTGGTGGCTTTGGCCAGGGCTCGGGCTGCGCATTGCGTTTCCGGTTGCGCAGGCGCCGGCCGCGTTCGCGACCGCCGTGCTGTACGGCATCCTCGCCGGCGGCAGTCTGCCGACCATTCGCACGGTCGTGATGATCGCGGTCGTCACCCTGACCCGTTTCGGTCGGCGCGCCAGTGGCGGGCCGCATGCACTCGCGCTGGCGCTGATCGCGATCCTCGTATTCGATCCATTGGCGACGCTGGCGGCGGGCTTCTGGCTCTCGTTCGTCGGGGTCGCCTTCCTGATGCTGTGCTTGACGCGCGGCCATGGATTGCTGGGTTTCCTGCGCGAACTCAGCATCGGCCAGCTGGTGATGACGGTCTCGCTGTTGCCGCTGTCGGTGTGGTTTTTCGGCGAAGCGTCGCTGGTCGGAGCGCTCTCGAACCTTGTCGCGGTGCCGCTGATCAGTTTCGTGATCGTGCCATTGTGTCTGCTTGCAATTCTGGGTCTGCTGGCCGTTCCGGTATTGGCTACCCCGGTGCTGATTTGTGCCGGCTGGCTTGCCCATGCGCAGTGGTGGCTGCTCGAACGCATGGCGACCTGGCCCGGCGCGCACTGGTATCTGCCGGAGGTTGCGCCGTGGGCGCTGCTGCTGGCGATGCTCGGTGCGCTCTGGATGTTCCTGCCACGCGGAATTCCGGCACGCGCGCTCGGTACGCTGCTGTTCCTGCCCCTGCTGCTGCCGGATCGGCCACCGCCGCAAGCGGGTGCGTTCGAGGCCATCGTGATCGATGTCGGCCAAGGCATCTCGGTGTTCGTGCGCACGCATGATCACGCGCTGTTGTTCGATGCCGGCGCGCGCTATCCGTCGGATTTCGATCTCGGTGAAGCAGCGGTGTTGCCGACACTGCGCGCGCTCGGCATCAATCGCCTCGATGTCTTGATGATCAGCCACGGCGACAACGACCACGCCGGCGGCGCGACCGCAGTCGCCAATGCGTATCCCGATGCGGCCCGATTCGCGGGCGAGCCGAGCCGTACGCCGATGCTTGCGATGCAGTGCCGTGCAGGCCAGGCATGGCTGTGGGACGACGTCCGCTTGAGCGTGCTCAATCCGGACCCCGCGGCGCTCGGCGCCGCAGTGAAGGGCAGCGAAAACGATCGTTCCTGCGTGCTGCTCGTCGAGGGCAGGGCGGGGCGATTGCTGGTGACGAGCGATATCAGCAGTCGTATCGAACCCGAAATTGCTGCGAAAGTCGGCGCCGGCACGCCGCTGGTGCTGGTGGTGCCGCATCACGGTAGCAAGACCTCCTCCAGCGCGACATTCCTGGCGGCTTTGCATCCGGCCTTCGCGCTGGTCTCGGCAGGTTGGCGCAGCCGCTTCGGTCACCCCAACCCGCTGACGGTAAAGCGCTACGCGGATGCTGGCATCGCGCTATCGAACACCGCCGACGGTGGCGCGCTCACGATTGCGGTTGAGCGCGACGCGCCGCCGCAGCTGGTGTCGAAAGAGCGCGAGCGCAAGCGTCGCTATTGGCGCGAATAGGTTGCAGGAACTCGCTCTGCGTCAACGGCTTTCGTTGGCGACAGGGCTTCCATGTAATTTGCAAGATTTGGCTTCCGGTCGCAGCTGCAACGCATTGCGCAGAACGCAACGGTGGCGCTGCTATCATGCGCGCTCGTCAAAATCGCAGTCGAAGGTGGGCTTGTGTTCGAAATCCTGATGGCTGGTGGCTGGCCGATGCTGCCGATCCTGCTCGCTTCGGCGGTCGCGCTGGCGATCATCCTCGAACGCTTCTGGACCCTGCGCCGCAAGGCCGTGGTGCCGCCCGGTCTCGGCACCGAAGTGCGCGAATGGGCGCGCACGCGCAAGCTCGACCCGGAACACCTCAATGCGCTGCGCACGAACTCGCCGCTCGGCGAACTGCTCGCCGCAGCGCTGAGCGTGCGCAATCGCCCGCGCGAGATCATCAAGGAACGCGTCGAAGATACCGGCCGGCATGTCGTGCACCGGCTGGAACGCTTTCTGAACACACTCGGCACGATCGCACTGGTCGCGCCATTGCTTGGCCTACTCGGCACCGTGTTCGGCCTGATCAGCATGTTCTTTGCAGTGATGGTCAGCGGCGTCGGCGATCCACTCAAGATGGCCGGTGGCATCGGCGAAGCGCTGGTGTGCACGGCATCGGGCTTGGTCGTCGCGATTCCGGCCTACGTCTTCCATCGCTATTTCCGCGGTCGCGTCGGCGATCTCGTCGTCGAGATGGAGCGCCAGGTGTTTCTGCTCACCGACGAACTGACCGCCGTCAGCGAAACTACGGCGGCGCCGACGGGCGTGCCCGTTCGCGTCGCGCGAACCGCAATCTGAACCCAGTGGCCGGGAACCGCTAGCATGCGCATCACTTCCAACCGTCGCGAGGACGATTTCGAGATCAACGTGATCTCGCTGATCGACGTCCTGTTGACCCTGCTGATGTTCTTCGTGCTGACCACGACGTTCGTGCAGCACACGCGCATGCAGGTCACGCTGCCGCAGGCCGAATCGTCCGAGCCGAGCGAGCAGCGCGACGCACTGACCGTGATGATCGACCGCGATGGCCACTTCTTTGTCGACAACAACGAAGTGCTCAATCCCGACCTCGATTCGCTGAAGGAAGCGATTTCGCGCGTCGCCGAGGATGACAAGACGCGGCCAGTGATGCTGCGTGCCGACGGGATGACCCCGCATCAGGCCGTGGTCACGGCGATGGACGCACTCGGCGAACTCGGTTTCACGCATCTGTCGATCGCGACCACACACGCGCAGGCGGCAGGCGCGAAGTGAACACGGCGAACGCGTCCGCGCGTTCCGGGCTGGCCATCTACGCCAGATTGCTCGGTTACGCACGGCGCTACTGGCCGATCGCGTGCGTAGCGGTGCTGGCGATGATCACGGACGCGGCCTGCATGGGCATGTTCGCGCGCTCGATGAAGATGCTGGACAACCTGTTCATCGCGCGCGATCCGCAAAGCATCTTCTGGATGCCGATCCTGATCGTCACGCTGTTCTTCGTGCGCAGCATCGCGACCTATGTCACCGACTACGGCACCGCGTACATCGGTCGCGGCGTCGTGCAGGCATTGCGCCAGCAAGTGTTCGACCATTATCTGCGCCTGCCATCGGGTTTCTTCGACCGTGAATCGTCCGGACACCAGATCGCGCGCATCACCTACAGCTCCGAACAGGTCGCGCAGGCATCCACCGACGCGATCAAGGTCGCGATCGTCGATGGGCTCAGCGTCGTCTTCTATGTGATCGTGATGCTGCTGGTCAGCGTGAAGCTCACCCTCGCCCTGCTGGTCATGGTGCCGCTGGTCGGCGCGCTGGTCGTCTACGTCGGACGCCGCTATAGGCGCATCAGCCATCGCATCCAGGGCTCGATGGGCACCGTGACTGGCGTCATCGAGGAAGTCGTCGGCGCGAACCGCGAGGTCAAGGTGTTTGGTGGCCAGCGCTATGAATCCGCGCGCTTCAACCGCGTCGCCGAAGAGACCCGTCGGCTCGGCGTCAAGGTGTCGGCAACGAATGGTTTGGCGAGTTCGCTGGTGCAGTTGATCGCCGCGATATCGCTGGCCTCGATCATCTATTTCGCGACCCGGCCGACCATGCTTTCCGAGCTGTCGCTGGGTGCGTTCACCTCGCTGATTCTCGCAATGGGCGGCATCCTGCCGTCGCTCAAGCGTCTGACCACGGTGCAGGCCAATCTACAGCGCGGCCTGGCCGCGGCGGAGGAAATCTTTTCGCTGATCGACACGCCCGCTGAGCATGACGAAGGTCAGATCGAACTGAGTGCATTCAAGGGCAGCGTCGAATTCCACGACGTGCACATGTCCTATGCCGGGAGGGCCGCGCCCGCGTTGCGAGGCGTCGACCTCAGCTGTCCGCGCGGCAGCGTGACCGCGTTGGTTGGCCGCTCAGGCAGCGGCAAGTCGACGCTCGCCAGCCTGATCGCACGCTTCTATGAACCGAGTGCGGGCAGCATCCGCATCGACGGCCACGCTCTCAGTGACTACACGCTGGACAGTCTGCGCCGGCAGATCGCCTGGGTTGGCCAGACGGTGACCCTGTTCGATGACACCGTCGCGCACAACATTGCCTATGGCGCGCTCGCGGGCGCCAGCGAGGCCGAGGTCGTCGCCGCTGCGGAAGCCGCGAATGCGATGGAATTCATCCGCCAGTTGCCCGATGGCATCCATAGCCGCGTCGGCCAGGGTGGCGGATTGCTCTCCGGCGGCCAGCGCCAGCGCATCGCGATCGCGCGTGCGCTGCTCAAGAATGCGCCGATCCTGATTCTCGACGAGGCGACCAGCGCCCTCGACAGCGAATCCGAACGCCTGATCCAGGGTGCATTGAAGCGCTTGATCCGCGACCGCACCGTTTTCGTGATCGCGCATCGCCTGTCGACCGTCGAGCATGCCGACCAGATCGTCGTGCTCGACCACGGCGTCATCGTCGAGCGGGGCACCCACGCGGTCCTGCTCGCACGCGGTGGCCATTACGCCGCGCTGTACCACATGCAATTCAAGGACAGCGTAAAGAGTGGGGAGTAAGACGTCGGCGGAGCAACACGAATCGGCCTATCGACTGTGGATTGATTATGGATAGCTTGATTGATTTCGCAGCCCTCGAGCGTTCTCTTCAATTCTGTTCTCCTCAGCGAGCGTTCAAACCCATCGGACAAATGTCTAACGACCAGCATCAGCTGCGGCGCGAAGCGCCGTCAGCTGCATGCTGTTGTTAGCTGGCGCCTCTCGACACTCCCATTTCATCCGAGACCTCGCAGCA
This sequence comes from Rhodanobacteraceae bacterium, assembly GCA_003142815.1. Taxonomy (GTDB): domain Bacteria; phylum Pseudomonadota; class Gammaproteobacteria; order Xanthomonadales; family Rhodanobacteraceae; genus Dokdonella_A. The sequence continues at coordinate 26,921 of PLNP01000017.1, read as the reverse complement.
CCGTCACAAACTCCGCCAAGATCTCCACATGCTCCGCGTCATCCTGGGACAGAACGATCGGCTGATAGTCCGGATTCGTCGGCGACAACACCACGCGCGTGTGCCGCCAGCCCCCTTCGTCGGACGCTGTCTTCTCTGACGAGTAGCGCTTGACTGTGAATGCTCCGCCCGTGTCCGGATCGGCAAGGCCGCGGTACTGCGCGAGGACGATCTTGCCCTGCCGCGTTCCGGCCGGCTTTGCGCGAAAGACGATGTAGTCCCCGTCACGGATCGTCGGTTCCATCGACCGGCCCACGGCACGGCAAACGAACATTCGCTCGTCGATCTTGCCGAGGCCGTCCGCTTCGACCCAGCTCTCCGGCTCCACGGGTTCGGCGTTGCCGAAGTAACCCGCTGCGGCTTTGAGGGAGTAGAGCGGCAGGAGCGTCTTAAACGCCTCGCGCTTGGCGCGCTCGTCCTCAAACGAAATGAGGCGTAGCTGCGGCTCCGGCCGCCCAACGACGAGGCCCTCGGCCAGCTCGGCGAGCGACTTCACGCTGGCCGCCAGTGCACTCTCGAGCTTGCGCTGCTGCACGAACAGGTAGCGCCACTGGCCGTACTTGGTGCCGCTCATCTTCTCGCACCATATCCGCGCCGCTTCGCTCTTGAGCGCTGTGTTGGGGCGCACTTCGCCCTTGGTCTCCGCGACCCACATGACCTCACGCCCATCCTTGTCACGCGTGGCGATGATAAAATCCGGGTAGTACTGCCGCGGCCTGTTGCTCTCGTAGTAGGTGACCGAAAAGCCGAGGCGCTCGTTCTTGAAGTAACGCACGACATCCTTGGCGCCGTCGAGGAAATCGGCGAAGCGTTTCTCGAGGTCGGTGTGGCACGGTACCTTGTTCGTGTGGCACCGCTTGCCGTCGGCCACGATGCCAGTCCACTGGAAGCGACGCAGGTGCGCCGTGTCGAGCCAGTCGGGCGACCCAAGTATGGGCACGGCTTCGACTCCTGGGAGCCCCGAGCCGCGAATCGCATTCTCCAGTATGTCCAGGGCCGGACCTCTCCAATAGGGGATGCCGATGTCACGCAGGTCGCTCCGTACCCCACCGACTTTCATCGTCTCGACGCGTTCGTCTACATACCGCCGGCTGACGTGGAGTAGCTCCTCGAATGTAGGACCGATGCCGAGTTCTGCGGCGGAACCTGGGTTTGTCTGTTGATAGAGCTCCTCAGCAATGCGAAAGGAGGATCGCAGGGTTGGCCACTCGTTGCGGAACTCCTCGAGACGCATCACGATCTCGGGTGCGCCGCCCACGACCGGCTTCATTCGAACATCCGGTGGTGTCTCTTTCGGGTTGATCCGGATCTGTGGCAAGTCCTCGACACGGATCAGGTCGGCCAAAGACTCGGTCATGCCCACTGCCCACGACCGCACGTTCGGCACGGTGACGCGAAACTTGACCTTCTTGAGGTCCGGTTCGATCCAAATCGGTTTCTGCCCCCATTCGCCCGTACGCGGTCGTTTGCGCTTCTCAACCGGGAAGCCGACGAAGGGAATGCCGAAGGCGTCCACTGTTTCCTCACTGCCCTCCGGTCGCTCGTCGAACGGCTGGTTGAGAACGTCGTAGTTCGTCCTGCGTAGCCCGCGACCGATGATCTGCTCGGTGAGAAGCGGTGAGCCGAATGCGCGCAGACCAAGAATGTGGGTCACGCTCTTCACGTCCCAGCCCTCGGTCAGCATTTGCACGCTAACGATGCATCGCACCCGTTCGCCGGACTTTCCTTTGAACCCTACGGTGTTAACCATCTCCCTTAACACCGCTTCGTTGCCCTTGTCGGCATCGAATACCTTGGAGTCGATCGGGATCGTCACCCAATGCTTTCGGTCATCGTCGTCGGGGTTGCGCAGCAGTTCGTACTCGCGCGTCAGGTGCTCGAAGAGCCACGCTGCGCGCTGAGCGCTGTCGGTAACGCACAGGAGCACGGGGCTCGGACGCGCGAAGTCGAACGAACTCGCCCACTCGTCGTGGTCCTTCCTCCACGACGAATAGATGCTCGCGATGGCGCCCTTGCAGGCGCGCAGGTACTCCTCCTTAGTCTTGGCGCCCTTCACCATGTCCCACAGGTCCAGGTACACGCGCCCTTGCTGGTCAGGATCGGGGAGCCGCACCACCTTGACCAGCCCGGACTCGAACGCGTCGTAGACCGAAAAGTCCGAGACCAGCCACTCGAACAACGTCCCTTCCGGCTTCGGCGAGCCAGAGCCATACCAGGGTGTCGCCGACAGATCGATCACCAGGCTCAATCGCGTTGCCCTGGATATGCGCTGGAGAATCTTGCTCCACCTGATATGCTCGGCGTCCTCTCCCTTCCGGCCGCGCTTCTCGCCATAAACGTGGTGGGCCTCGTCGTTGATGACCACCAGGTCCCGCCACCCCCGGAGCAGCCGTCGGATCGGCGCATTCGGGTCCTGCTTCGCGCGCAGGCGCATCGCGCGCAGCACCGACTGCGGAATGAACCGCCCCTCTTCGACTGGCACCGCGTCCTCGCCTATCCAGTCATCGCGCTTCCCCTCGAGCGGAATGCCCTGCCAGTTGCGCACTAGCACGTTCGGCCGGAACTCCTCGCGGTACTCCGGCGGAACTACGTCGAAGCCGTCGTAGAGGTTGTGCTCGCCCGTTGGATCGAGCCCGTCGCCACGCGGCACCCCGCTCACCCGGTCGCGTACCGTGAGGTTAGGCACAAGCACCAGGAAGTTCGCCGAGAGCGACGAGCCGCTCACCTTGCGTTTATGCAGCGTCGCCCAAGTGACGAAGAGCGCCATCACAACCGTCTTGCCGGTGCCGGTGGCGAGCTTGAGCGCGTAGCGCAAGAGGTCGCCGGTCTCGGGCATCTTCCGCCGGCCCTGCACCTCGTACAGGTAGATGACGGTCTCGACCGCCTCCTGCTGACAGAAGAAGAAGCGCTTATAGAGCTTCGCTCGCTCCTCGTCGCGCTCGAACCACCACTCGAGCAACCGCCGCGTCACCACCGCGGTGCTCGGGTAGCCGGCCTCGCGCCACCTGCACACTTCGCCGCGAAGCTGGTTGACTAAGTCGTTGCGCTGCTCGGAGCTGGCGAGCAGATCCTCGAAGAGGCCGGCCTCCTTGCCGACTATGCCGGCGATGCCGCCCTTCACGTCCTTGGCGGAGGCGAGGAATCGCATCGACGGCCGACGACCCTCGGCGAGTTTCGACCGACCGCCCGCCAGGAGCTGGTAGTGCCGCCCGGGTTCCTGAAAGGCGTCGCAGATGACGACGCGATCGACAACGTAAGCCATCGCCGCGCCCCCTTACGCCAGGTCCAGCACGACGGTGGACTCGTTGCCGTACACGTCCACAACCTTCACCGCGATGCGCTTATAGCTACGCACCGGGAACGGCTCCGAGGCAAGCTTGAGCATGAACTCGTCCGGGTCCACCTCAGCCCTAAGTGCCGCCTTGATGTTCGGCGTCTTCTTGAAGTCGAAGAACATCTGGCAGTCCACGAAGCAGTCGCCGTCGTAGTCCTCGTCGAGATACCACGCCGACACGTAGCCCGAGTCCGCCGCCTTGTACTCGGTGGTGCGGCGCTTGCGGTCGAAGAGCGCCACGCCCTTGAGCGTGACGTGCACCGTGCGCTCCACCTTGCCGTTCTTCTCGACCGCGACCGCAATGTCCGGCAGCGCCAGCGGCGAGAACAGCATTTCGGGTTGCGTCGCCTTGAGCCCCTCGGCGAGCGTGTCCGGTCGGATCATGATCAGCTCGACCTTCACTCTGCCGCGCTTCTCGAGCTGCGACTTCACTTCCCCCACGTTCGCCTCGAACGCCCAGCCGAGCACGTGCACCTCCAAGATTCCCGAGGCAAGCGCATCCTGAACCGCGTCATTGATCTGCTTGCCGGTCACGCGGCCAGAGAGTGGACCGACGGAGATCGCGATCTTATCCTTCTCGGTCTCGGCCACCGCGTGGATGAGCCCGGTCGCGCCCTGGATCGCTGCATCCTTGCGGTAGAGGCGGCAAATCACCTCGATGTAGTTCTCGAGCTTCGCCGTTTCGCCGATGCCCGGCTCGCGGACGACGTAGCCCTTCCAGTCTTCGACGGAGTAGCGGCCGAGGGAGGCGACCTCGAAGGGGCCGCAAACGCGGACCGCGTCCTTGTCCACCTCGAATTGGTCGACGAGTTCGACCTTCTCCGGCTCAAGGTCGTAAGCGAGGCTCTTCAGAGTGACGTGAGGCACCACCCTGTAGAGAAAGTTGCCGGACACCTTGCCGTTTCGAGTCCTATAGTGCGGCAAGACGGCCGACACCAAGCGCTGCCGCGCGACGTTCACTGCCACACGCGAAGTATCGCAAGTGACCCAACGCCTTCCAGTGCTCTCCGCACACGCGGCGGTCGTGCCCGAGCCGCATGTGGGGTCGAATACAAGGTCGCTCGGATCTGTCGTCATCAGTATGCAGCGCTCCACCACTTTCGGAGATGTCTGCACCGCATAGAGTTTGGCGGAGCCGAATCCACTGATGACGGTGTCGTCCCAGATGTTGGTGTACGGAGCGAGGGGGAAGTCCTCGGCGTAGCGCTTGTAGCGGAGTCGCTTCCCGACGGGGAAGAGCCTTCTCTTCGCCGCGAGACGCTTGCGGCCTTCGAGACCAGTTTTCCAGTGGGTGTTCGGCGGCAGGGAGTATTTCACGCCCTCAAACTCGAATGCCTCTGAGCCTTCCTCCGACTGGCCTTGGGATGACAGATCGCCCGCCATAAACCGTCTCGCACCCTCGGGAAGCGAGGAGCCGCCGTCGTTCTCTTCGTCGGTGATTCGTCGCACGGTGCCGTCAGCGAGCTCCACAAGCGTGTACTGCTCCTGCAGCGTGTGTTGCGGCCGCGGCATGTAGAGCTGCCGATATTTGAGAGAAGGCTTGTCCTTCGCATACCAGAGTAACCGGTCGAACACGGCATCCAGACCGGCCGCGCCCTTGCCGGAAGTCTTGTAGAAAATCACCTCTGACACGAAGTTGACTGCTCCAAAGACTTCATCCAAGAGCGCTCGCGTGATGTGCGCATTCTCGTCGCCCATCTGCAGAAAGATCGAGCCGCTCTCAGCGAGCAGTTCGCGGCACAGATAAAGCCGCTCTTGCAAGTACGAGAGGTACGAATGAATGCCCAAGGCCCACGTATCGCGGAAAGCCTTGATCGTTAGCACGTCGTCAGCGGCATCCTTCTCGTCGTTCTTCGTGGAGTCGACCCGCTGTTGGAAGTTCGAGTCATACTTGATGCCGTACGGCGGGTCGAGGAAGATCATCTGCACTCTGCCGCGCAGGTTCTCGTAATGCAGCAGGGACTCCATCACCTGTAGAGAGTCGCCGCAGATAAGCTTGTTCTTCCAGCCCTCCTCGTGGGTGTAGAACTCGACGCGCTTGGCGCGGTCGGTCTCGCGCAGCGTCTTCTCGAGGTCGGCGAAGAGGTGGCCCTGCCGCGCTGCACCCGACTTCTCCTCCGCCGCCCGGCGTGCCCGGTCGATGATCTGCGCGATGCGCGACTCGGAGACGATCTCGTTGCGCTGGAGCGGCAGCACGGGCACCTCACGCCGGTTGCGCTTGCCCGCCCAGAAGAGCACCGGGTCCGCTGCCGGGTCCATGTCCACCACCACCGGCCGCTCATCCCCTTCCGGCAGCTTCCCGACCTCGATCGCCTTGCTCCAGCCGTTGTCCATCGGCAGGGTCACCACCAACTCCTCGGCCGGCAAGAGCGACGTGTGCCCCGTCTCGGGCGTGCGTGGCTCCTTAATCTCGTCGTAGGTGTAGCGGGTGACCTTCTTCTCGGTCTTTGGCTTTTTGGGTTCACGGGCCATGTCGCACTTGCTCCTCGTCACTTGGTTGCAGCGGCGGCACGCCCGGCCGTGCACATGCCTCGATAGTCGCAGGTCCTGCACTTCTTGGCAGCAGGAGCGGTGGGCAGCGCGCCGGTTCGCAGCGCTTCGGCAGCGTCGCGCACCTTGGTCTTGACTTCGGCGATGAAGTCGTCGTCCACGGAACGCGGCTTGCGCTTGCGCTCATCTAGAAGGTAGGTCTCCACGAGGTCTGGGCGCCGGCCGGTGAGCTCCTGATAACCGAGAGCGTACACATGGAGCTGAGTCTCGGTGACGTCCTCGCTCTGGGCGAGGCCGCTCGACTTGAGGTCGACGATCGTGGTCTCCCCCGTGTCGATCCGCCGCACGAGGTCGATCCGTCCCACGATGCTCACGCCGTCACCGAGGCTGACCTCGATCTGCTTCTCGGAGAACTCGATTTTGTCGAAGAGTTGCGCGTTGTCGCACAGGTAGTCGCGCAGCACCCGCTCGGCCGACGCCTCGAGCTGCTGCCTGAGCGCTGGATACGCGTAGGGCGCATGCAGGTGCGTCTCGACAAGCCGCGGGACCTCGGCGGCATCGGCGACATCTCCACGGATGGCGCGTGCATGCACCTCGGCCAGCGCGTCGTGCAGCGACTTGCCATAGCCGAGGGCCTCATGGATTGGCGCGTTGAAGCCGTACAGCACGCGTAGCTTGAACTGGTACGGGCACTCGAAGAAGTACTTCAGGTCCGAGAAGGAGAAGACGACGTTCGCGACCCCGGCCCGCGGCGTGGGCGTAAGGCGCTTGCGCGAGGAGTAGTCCGGCGCGCGACGCTTCACGTGCTTCGAAGCGAGCACGTCGTCCCAGAATTGCGAGCACCTCTGGAAGAGCTGGTTGTCGGGTACGGGCGCCCAGGTGAAGTGCAGGAACTTCTGGCTGCGCGTCATCGCGACGTAGAAGAGTCTCCGCTCGTCCTCGATCGTGCCCTCGAAGCGTGGTTGGCCTTTCACGCCGTTGCGCGGGAGAAGGTGCCACACGTTGCGGCCACCGGGCTTCTTAGCCGGGAAGCGGTTCTTCAGGAGCGCCGGCACGAACACCACCGGCCACTGCATCCCCTTGGCTTGGTGGATGGTCATGATCCGCACGGCGTCGGGGTTGGCGTACTGGTTGTCCTGCCAGCCTTCGGGGTAGGCGTCCTCGGCGCGGTACTGCAGGAAGTCCGCGAACGAGGCGTATTTTTCGGCCGGCTTCGAGTGGAAGTGGATCGTCTCGTAGTCGGAGATGAGCTGGCTGAACTTGCCGAGGTTGTAGAAGACGACCTCGCCACGTCCGCCTGGGACGCGCTCCTCGCGGACACCAGCGTCCTCGAGGAACTTCAGGAAGACGCGTTGGATCGAGTACTGACCCCAGCGCTTCTGGTCCGAGTCGGTGAGGGCGGACTTCGCGGCGGCGGCTCCGTGGATCGCGGATTGGAGGGCTGCCGGATCGAGGCCAAGATTCGCGCCGTTCCAGGCGCTCTCCACAGCCCCTTCGTCCTTCCCGTGATGGTCGCCAATGAAGTAGAAGAGTTGCCGCGCCGCCTCGGCCTCGGCCGTGCCAAACAGGTTCGTCATCCCGGTCACGACGAATGGGATGCCCGCCGCCTGCAGCGCAGCCGTGATCGGCTCGGCGTTCGACTTCACGCTTCTGAGCAACACCGCCATGTCGGACCACGACAGGCCACGCTCGGCGTCGTCTTGCCGGAAGGCCACACCGCGCAGGGACTGCGAAGTTGCTGCGATGTACTGCGCCTCCTCATCGGGCGTCGCGAACGAGAGCGCGACGATGTCGCCTGGTTCGTGCGTCTGCGCGCCCGTCGGCTTCATCGCCTTCGCGAGCCGGGAGGCGTTCTGCTCGATGAACACCCGTGCCGTCTCGACGATCCCGTCGCCCGAGCGAAAGTTCTCCTCGAGCGAGATCTGATCGACGCCGGGGTAACGCTTGTCGAAGGTCAGGATGTTCTCGACGTCGCTGCCGCGCCACTGGTAGATAGTCTGATCGTCGTCGCCGACCACGCAGATGCGGGCGCCAAGCTCATGCAGCGACCAGGCGATCGCCTCCTGCAGTGGGTTCACGTCTTGGTACTCATCGACGATCACATACTTGACCCGCTCGGCGAGTCGCGCGCGCAGGCCGTCATCGCCCGTGAGGACCTCGACCGCGGCTTCGAGAATCGAGGAGTAGTCGAGGTAACTGCGGTCATCGAGAAGCTGCCGATATGCATCGAGACCGTCAGAGATGGAACAGCCATTGAGGTTTGCGTCCTCGAGTTCGGCTTCGCGCAGGATCGCAAGCGCTCCGATGTAGTGCTTCGTGTCGCGGTAACGCTTCAGTGCCGAACCTGCGAGGTCGGTCGAGGCAGTCAGTCCACTCTGCTTGCTGTGGCGGTCGACGAAAAGCCCTTGCTGGACCTCGTTCAACACTTCGTACTTGAGGTACTTCGGCGCCTCGCTCTTGAGCAGCTCAAGGCAGAAGGCGTGGATGGTGCCGACGAACATCTCGGCGAGGCCCGGCAGCTCACCGAGCGCCTCGCGCGTCCGACTCACGATCCGCTCCTTCAGTTCGGCGGCCGCCTTGTCGGTGAAGGTGAAGGCTACGATATTGCGCGGGGCGAGCGAGTCTTTCCGACCCGGCGTCAGCAGATGGACCACACGCCGTGCGACAACTTCGGTCTTGCCCGAGCCGGCGCAGGCGATGAGCTGAAGGTTGAGACCGGCGTGCCCGATGGCATTCCGTTGGGAGTCAGTAAACTTCATCGAGCTCCAGCCTGGTTTGGCGCCAGCTAACGTAAAGTTAAGAGCGCCGCGCTTTTGCGGCGTCCCGCTTGAACGCCGGGTTCGGCGTCATTCTTTGGACAGGAACGTGACCATAAAGGTTGAAAACTCAGATAGTGCTGTCTGAAGATCTTCAACTATTATTTCAAGTCGTTTCGGTTCGATCACATCCTTCGAGTGCGAACGCCTCCCGGAGAGCTTCTCGAACTGCTTCATCCATTATGTAAGCGCCTCCTGGCCGCCCACCGTCACGGTTCAGCGGCGTCGCGCCAGCGCCGTCCGCTGCAACCGGTTGTTAGCCAGGCCGTTCATCCTGTTTGCCTAATCCAGTCTCGAATGTTCATCCCGATCCGCTCCACATCTTCCTTCGCGAGAACTCCGCCGTGCATGGTGGTATTGCGGGACTTCTCAAGGGTAGAAAGAATGGCCTTTGCCCACTCCATATTGGAAAGTACATCCTCGAAGGCCGGCCAGCTCGTCACGATGATCGACGACAGATCGCCGAAGTCGCAGTAGTTCATCTCGCTTGTGCCGCGGGCACCGTGCCACCGGAACTTCGCATCCTCCGACATCCTCGTTGTTACGCTCTTCCGAATGCGGTCGGGGACCTTCGACCACCAGTCCTCACCGTGATGATCGACCATCGCCTTCGCGACGAGATCCCTCACCATGTTCTCGAAGGCGTGGATTGCCGCATAGACGGTGCTCATCCGCTGTGCGTCGGCGAGGGCTTCTGCCTCGAGCAGCTCGTACGACAGCGTCTTCTGCAGCTCCCGAGATTCCTCGGCTCCGAAGTGCTTGTGGCGGTTCCGGCCAACCCTGTCGAGCGCTTCCTCTGCGAGTACGCCACGGTAGACGAAGGAGTAGAGGTTATCCATGCCGTGTGCCCAAGTGCTCGCGAAGGGATCGGAAGATGGCGTCGTACACGCCCTGATCCCGCGTCTCGGGTAGCACGATGTTGATATGGTACTGAAGCGAATCGAGAGCGATCGCCTGGGCCAGTGGCTGAATACCAGCCTCAGGCTTCTTGTGAGGTGGCGAGTCTTTTTTCTTGTCTTCGGCCACCTCGGTCTTCGCGGTTGTAGGAGGCTCTTGTGAGAAATCCGCGTACTCGCAGAGCGAGCTAAACGTTTTCGCGATCCGATCGATGACACCATTGGTCTTCTTGCCTGAGTAGAGCGTGCGTAGCTTGTTCTTCACGTCGGTCGCCGACAGCTCGTTCGCCCTGGTGTTGACGGCGAACAGTTCGCTGTAGGCATCACGGATGCTGGCCGCGACGACCTGCTTCGATCGAGAGCGGTCCAAGAAGTCGAAGTACCGCGGCTGAGGAACTCCGTCAGCGTTTAGAAAGCCCAAGTCCTTGAGTATCCCGATCAAGAGCCGGTCGTTGGTGCTCGTGAACCCGAGGTTCTCCAGGAACTTGATGGAGAACCTTTCTGGCGGCTGAGCGTCCAGTAAGGCGTCGAAGTAGGCCGCGGTGGAGCTGGGCTTTAGCGTGTAGCTGTCTGGAAGGCTCATAGTTCGTTCCTCATTGTCTCTGGCTAACGCCTGCGTTCACCCGCGGCACTGCCGGAGCGGCGAAGCCGCGGAGGCAGTGCCGTCGGGTGCAACGCTTGGTTGGGCGGCGGCCATACGCAGTTGCCGATTGGGTGCTACAGCCATTTGAAAGTGAGCGTAAGCATCTCTCCGCTCTCCCTCATCTGAAGCTTGTGATCGTGCCCATCGAAGCACAAGTCGTACTCGAGCTTCTGCTCTAGTTCTCGACGTTCCTGATGGTTCCATTTTTCTCCACCTGGCTTGCGCAGATGCATCCACTTGAACGGGAGGACTTCGCGCATCGAAGCGACATCGATGTCACCTATGTCTCTGATGAAGAATGAGATATCGAAGTCTTGAAATCCGTGATACGCGCCTCCTTCGATTTTCCCCTCCATAGACTGCTCCAGCCACACACCCAGTGACTTCTCGCTTCTCTGCGGATACTGCAGCGTGAGAAATTGCGAGTGTTTGGACATGAACTCGCCACCATCGAATGAAATATCTACCAAGTACCCACAGAAAAACGCGATGCGCCTCTGAATCCGTTCATTGAGTTCGGCCTTCCCAAGCCCAAAGTCCAAGACTGGATCGCCACGCACCTCGTGGGACTTGAGAAGGAATAGCGTGGGTCCGTCCGAGTAGCCTTTCCGACAGATACGCGCGATTTCCACGGCGCATGATTTCGTGTATCGATTAGCCCACCGCTCGAAGCGGTTCCAAACGCCCTGTACAGATTCAGTCATGATGCCCCCGGAACCGACCTCGATTTGCATTCTGTACTATCTTATAGTATTTTGTATTTTCTTGATACGAGTTGGAGGCGAGGATGACAACCAAGGCTGAGACCTTGCGGGCCATGCGCATAGGCAAGCGCTTGACGCAAGCCGAAGTAGCGGAACGAATGAAAGTTAGCCAAGGATACTACTCGGCAGTCGAGCGAGGAGAGAAGCCCGCAGAGGTGGCTGAAGCAATGAAGTTGGTCAACAAAATGCGGCTTCGAGGTGATCGGACAGCCGGCGGCGAACAGAAGGCCGGTAGGCAAAAACGCTAGATCACGGACCACGAACGGTCGGACGGTGCTCTCCAAGCCGCCCAACGTCAAAATTCACCGGCGCTGCGCGGCTTCATCGCGCAGCGTCTGATGGAATGATGGGTTGGGCCGCACCCGTTGCATGACAACTGCTTGACGATCTGTTGTTTGCGAGAACGCCGTGCCTGCGTCAAGTATCGATCCAGTGCGTCCATTGAGGCAAACCGTTCTTCGATAGAAAATCTACAAGATTCTTGTCCCCAAAGAATCGGAGCTGGCCGCTTTCGGAAAATGCGATAGCTGACTGATCTATTTTGTGGCCAGCACTGCGCGCGGCAAACGTCAACTGCGTTAGAACCGCCTGATTTGCGGAAGTAGTATTGCTTGATGCCCTTGCATCAAACACTGCAAAGTCAATATAGCCACCACTCGTGGACGGATGATGAATGTGTGCAAAGTTGATTCTCACTTTTTTCCCCTTCCTTTCTGGGTGCATAAATCTGGACGAGCGCGTTGTGCGGCCCAACTACTATTCGGTTCCAAAGTGAAGCCTAGTCCCGCAGCCTAGCGCGGCCTTCCGGGTCTTGGCTATGGCAAATCTCCTACACGAATCAACAGCTTCTACGGATCGCGCCGTCTAATTCCGCAGCCTAATCTTGCGGCCTTTCCCCAGCGAACGGCAGCAGCAATGCGATCCTCCCACTCGGACCCGGCGCCGGCAAGTGGTGCCGCAGCAGTCGCGCGGCCGCGCCTGCTCGACGAGATGCGTGCGCGCATGCGCCGGCTTGGCTTGTCGTTGCGCACCGAGGAAGCGTATGTCGGCTGGGTGCGGCGCTTCATTCTGGCCAATAGCAAGCGCCATCCGCGCGAGATGGGTGCGCGCGAGGGCGAGGCATTTCTCACCCTGCTGGCGACGCGCGATCGGGTGTCGGCGTCGACCCAGAATCAGGCGCTGTCCGCATTGTTGTTCCTGTATCGCGAGGTGCTCGCGCAGGAATTGCCGTGGATGAACAACATCCGCCGCGTAAAGCGGCCCGAGCGGTTGCCGACCGTGCTGACCCGCGACGAGGTTGTCGCACTGCTGGAGGAAATGAGCGGCGTGACCTGGCTGATGGCGGGTTTGCTGTACGGCGCGGGCCTACGTTTGATGGAGTGTCTGCGCCTGCGTGTGCAGGACATCGATTTCGCGCGGCGCGAGATCATGGTGCGCCAGGGCAAGGGCGGCAAGGACCGGCGCACGATGCTGCCGGCGATGATGGTTGATGCGCAAAAAATAGGAGTCAGGTTCATTTTATTTGCACGGCCATCAAACGCGAACGCTGGATGCGAGCAATCCTCAAGGCTTAGTCAAACGCCAGCAGACGTATAGTGCGTTCGACGCGTTGTGTAAGGGCGAACTCGCCAATCCGTTCACTGCATACCACGATGTCGGCCTACGGCCCTGAACAGCAGCGCCTGGTGGGACAGGACTGCGCGAGCAGTTTACGAACTTCAGCGCTGATCAGAGGACACTCTGTACCCTTTACGATTCACCGCCATGAGCCCACGCATCGAACGCATCTGGTACGACGGGGCCGCAGTGCCAATCTGGCTCGGCGCGCTGGTGCCTGTCTACAAGATCCTGCGCGCGCTGCATCTCGCGCCGTACCGATGGGGCTGCCGCAAAGCGGCGCGCCTGCCGGTCCCGGTCATCGTCGTTGGCAACCTGACCGCCGGTGGCAGCGGCAAGACGCCACTCGTGATTGCGCTGGTCGAAGCACTGCGTGTGCGCGGATTCAAGCCCGGCGTGGTCAGTCGTGGCTATGGCGGAACCCAGCGCGAACCGTTGCTGCTCGACGACGTGCCAATGCCGGAGCGGGTCGGCGACGAACCCTGCCTGATCCGCAAACGCACCGGCGCCCCCGTCGCAGTCGGACGCAATCGCGCGCGCGCCGCGGCGCTGCTGCTGGAGCGCGGCGTCGATGTCGTCATTGCCGATGATGGACTGCAGAATCCGTCGCTCGCGCGTGACCTGGAAATCTGCGTCATCGACGGTCGGCGCCGCTTCGGCAACGGGCGCCTGCTGCCGGCCGGGCCGCTGCGCGAACCCATGTCGCGCCTCGGCGATATCGCGTTCCGGGTCTGCAACGGTGGCTCCGCGCAGGCCGACGAAATTCCGATGCGCCTGGTCGGCGCGATGGCCGTTGCGGTCGCCGGTCCGGCCGGTGCGCGCCCGCTGGACGCATTCGCTGGTCAACGCGTGCACGGCGTCGCAGCGATCGGCAATCCAGAACGATTCTTCGATAGTCTGCGCGCGCATGGCATCGACGTCGTGCCGCACGCATTCGCCGATCATCGCGCCTTCGCACCTGCCGATCTTGCGTTCGCTGACGATTTGCCGGTGCTGATGACCGAGAAGGATGTGGTCAAGTGCATGCGCTTCGCGAGCGCGAACTTCTGGTGTGTGCCGGTGCGCGCGGAGTTGCCCGACGCTTTTTTCGACGCGATCGCCGCGCGGCTTTAGAAAGTGAAACTGTCCCGCGATACGGGAGCTCAAGAAGCGCGTTTGTGAAGGATGGGATCGTTGCTGGCTTTGAGTCACGTATTCAGAGGCGCGCCCTTCCGCGTTACGTGCCGCTCCACGTGCCCGGCAGGGCGGAAGGGGGCGCCTTCTCCCGGGGGATAAGGAAAAGAGCGGAAGCTCGACACCGATCAGACAAAAGATCGCTGTAAGACTTTTGAACGACGTTTGAGTGATAATTGCGCCGCGTGTCATCGACCGGCGCGCCATCCCGTACCAACGAGGTTCCCTCCGTGGACAGTTGCAGTAGTAGCAGACGAAGCAGCGCTGCCGCCATGGAGCGGATAGCCTGATGAATCGTAGTCGCGTCGCAACGACGCACTAGGCGCGATTCCCGGCGATTCCCCCAGGCGGCAGCGTGATCCGCAGTGCCCGCCCGATCTGGAGTCGCCATGTTCAAGTTCAGCCTGTTCTCCGCAGCAGTTCCCGCAGCCGTGCGCCTCGGCGGCGAGGGTGCTCGCGCTCAGTCGAATCATCCCTTGCTCGAATTCGTGCGCCTCGATGGCGCGCAGGCACTGGTGCGGCTCGGTGTCAGCGGGGAAGGGCTGGCGGCCGCCGAGGTCGAGGCGCGCCTTGAGCAGTACGGTCCGAACATCGTCGCCCAGGAAAAGAAGAAATCCTTCCTGGTCGAGATTGCGCAGCGGTTCTTCACCAACCCGATCAATATCCTGCTGACGGTTCTTGCGGTCGTTTCCTATATCGGCGACGACGCGATGGGCGCCGCGATCATGCTCGCGATGGTGTTCATGGCGGTCTTCCTGTCGTACTTCCAGGAAGCGCGCAGCGGGCACGCGGTCGAACAGCTGCGCAGCATGGTCAGCAATACCGCGACCGCACGGCGCATTCCCGAGCCGATGGACAGCGGCGACGAGGGTGACGAGCCGGTGATACAGGTCGCGCAGAAGATCGAAGTTCCGATCGAGCATCTGGTGCCGGGCGACATCGTGCACCTGTCTGCGGGCGACATGATCCCGGCCGACCTGCGCCTGTTGACCGCGAAGGATCTGTTCATCAACCAATCCGCGCTGACTGGCGAATCGATGCCGGTCGAGAAGTTCGCCGGCATCGACGCGGACGCGAAGGCGCCGCTGGAGGCGCGCAACCTGTGCTTCATGGGCAGCAACGTGCTCAGCGGCAGCGCGACCGGCATCATCGCGGCGACCGGTAGCAAGACGTATTTCGGCGCGCTCGCCGGCTCCCTGGTCGGGCGCCGCGCGCTGACCAGCTTTGACAAGGGCGTGCAACGTTTCGCGTGGCTGCTGATCCGCTTCATGATCGTGATGGTGCCGGTGGTGTTCCTGATCAACGGCGTCACCAAGGGCGACTGGCTGCAGGCGTTCATGTTCGCGGTCGCGGTCGCGGTGGGCCTGACTCCCGAAATGCTGCCGATGATCGTCACCATCAATCTCGCCAAGGGCGCGATGGCGATGGCGAAGAAGGACGTGATCGTCAAGCGTCTCAACGCGATCCAGAACTTCGGCGCGATCGACGTGCTGTGCACCGACAAGACCGGCACGCTGACCCAGGACAAGGTGATCCTCGAACACCACGTCGACATCAAGGGCGACGAAGACGAGCAGGTGCTCGAGTTCGCCTATCTCAACAGCCACTACCAGACCGGCCTTCGCAACCTGCTCGATCTGGCCGTGCTGGACGGCGTCGACCAGGACATTCGCGAGCGTCTGCAGACCGAATACACGCTGGTCGACGAGGTGCCGTTCGATTTCACGCGGCGACGCATGTCGGTCATCGTCCAGAACCGCGCCGGCAAGCACTACCTGATCGCGAAGGGAGCGGTGGCCGAGACCGTCGCGATCTGCAGCGGTCTGCGCACCGCGCAAGGCGACCAGGGGTTGACGGCGGACGCCCTGGCCGAGGTGCGCGATGTCGCAAGCGACATGAACGACGACGGTTTTCGGGTGATCGCGCTCGGCGTGCGCGAGATCGAGGCGAAGCTTGCCTATTCACTGGCCGACGAAACCGATCTCACCCTGATGGGTTTCATCGCGTTCCTCGATCCCCCCAAGGACAGTGTGGCCGATGCGATCAAGGCGCTGAACGACAACGGTGTCGCGGTGAAGATCCTGACCGGCGACAACGACGTTGTTACTCGCAACGTGTGTCGCCAGGTCGATTTCAAGGTCGACAAATATCTGGTCGGGCCGCAGATCGAGGCGATGAGCGACGAGGAACTGACCGTCGCGACGCGCGACACCCAGGTATTCGCGCGCCTCAATCCGCAGCAGAAAGTGCGCGTGATCGAGGCGCTGCATCGCGACGGCCATGTGGTCGGTTTCATGGGCGACGGCATCAACGACGGACCGGCGCTGCGCGCGGCCGACGTCGGCATCTCGGTCGACACCGCTGTCGACATCGCCAAGGAGGCGGCCGACATCATCCTGCTCGAGAAGAGCCTGATGGTGTTGGAGGAGGGTGTGCTCGAAGGCCGCAAGGTGTTCGGCAATATCCTGAAATACATCAAGATGACCGCGAGCTCTAACTTCGGCAACATGTTCAGCGTGCTCGGCGCGAGCGCGTTCCTGCCGTTCCTGCCGATGGTCGCGGTGCAGATCCTGCTCAACAATCTCTTGTACGATTTCTCGCAGACCTCGGTCGCGAGCGACGACGTCGACAAGGAATATCTGGCCAAGCCGCGCCAGTGGGACATCCGCGCGATCACGCGCTTCGTGCTGTTCATCGGCCCGATCAGCTCGATCTTCGACTATGCGACGTTCGCGCTGATGTGGTTCGTGTTCAAGGCCAACTCGCCCGAGCATGCGACGTTGTTCCAGACCGGCTGGTTCGTCGAATCGCTGCTTTCGCAAACCCTGATCGTGCACGTGATCCGCACCGGCAAGATTCCGTTCCTCGAAAGTCGCGCGAGCCTGCCGCTGACACTCACCGGCCTCGTGATCTGCGCGATTGGCGCGTTGCTGCCGTATTCGCCGCTGGCAGCCAAATTCGGCTTCGTGCCGCTGCCCGGCATGTACTGGTTGTATCTCGCCGCGATTCTCGGTGCGTACCTGCTGCTGACCCAGTTCGTGAAAGCGCGCCTGATCCGGCGGTTTGGGTTGTTGTAGACGTGCACTCCGGGAAGGCGATGCCGTTGTAGGAGCGGCGCAGCCGCGACCCAGGCAGTGCCGTACTGAAAGGTTGCGATCGCGCCGGACAAACCCATGTTCCGGCCCCCGGTTTCACGATTTGAGACGTCGCGCGCGCACTATTCCCCGATGCCCCTGGAATCCTTCCATCCCGCCGTCGCTGCGTGGTTTCGCGGCGCGTTCGCAACGCCGACACCGGCACAGGCCGAGGCGTGGCCGGCGATCGCGGCTGGCCGGCATACGCTGATCGCCGCACCGACCGGCTCGGGCAAGACGCTGGCCGCGTTCCTCGCCGCAATCGACGACCTGGTGCGGCGCGGTGTCGAGAGCGCGCTGCCAGACGAGACCGCGGTCGTCTACGTGTCGCCGCTGAAGGCGCTGTCGAACGACGTGCGCGTGAACCTCGAAATCCCGCTCGCCGGCATCCGTGATGAGCTGTTGCGGCTATGGCTGCCGGATGTCGAGATCCGCACCTGTGTGCGCACCGGTGACACCTCGCAGGCCGAGCGCGACAAGATGCGCAAGCGGCCGCCACACATCGTGGTGACCACACCGGAATCGTTGTACATCCTGCTCGGTTCCGAATCCGGACGGCGCATGCTGGCGACGACGCGCACGGTGATCGTCGACGAAATCCACGCGCTCGCGCCGAACAAGCGCGGTGCACATCTGGCGCTGTCGCTGGAACGCCTCGACGAATTGTGCAAACGCCGGCTGGTCCGCATCGGCCTGTCGGCGACGCAGAAGCCGGTCGGCGAGGTTGCGCGATTCCTGACCGGGTTAGGCGGCCACCAAATCGATTGCAAGATCGTCGACGTCGGCCACATCCGTCCGCGCGATCTCGCGATCGAGCTGCCGGAGGCACCGCTCGAAGCGGTGATGTCCGGCGACACCTGGCAACAGGTCTACGCGCGTCTGGAAACCCTGATCGGCGAGCACCGCACCACGCTGATCTTCGTCAACACGCGGCGCATGGCCGAGCGCGCGGCGCGGCACTTGAGCGAGCGTCTCGGCAAACAATACGTCACCGCGCACCACGGCAGCATGGCCAAGGAGCATCGCTTCGACGCCGAACAGCGCCTGAAGCGCGGCGACTTGCGTGCGCTGGTCGCGACCGCGTCGCTCGAGCTCGGCATCGATATCGGCGATGTCGATCTGGTCTGCCAGATCGGTTCGCCGCGCGCGATCGCGACCTTTCTGCAGCGCGTCGGCCGCTCCGGCCACGCGGTCGACGGCACGCCGAAAGGGCGCCTGTTTCCGCAATCGCGCGACGAACTCGTCGAATCCGCCGCACTACTCGATGCGGTGCGTCGCGGCGAGCTCGATACGCTGCATATCGAGCGCGCGCCGCTCGATGTGCTTGCGCAACAGATCGTCGCCGAAGTCGCCTGCCGCGAATGCAGGGAAGACGACCTGTTCGACCTCGTGCGTCGTGCTCACCCTTTCGCGGAGATCACGCGCGAGCAGTTCACCGCGGTCGTGCGCATGCTCGCCGACGGCTTCACGACACGGCGCGGGCCGCGTGGCGCCTATCTGCATCGCGACGCGGTCAACGGGGTGCTGCGTGCGAGCCGCGGTGCACGCCTGACCGCGATCACCTCGGGCGGTACGATCCCGGACACCGCCGATTACGAAGTCGTGCTCGAACCGCAGGCGACGAGGGTCGGCAGCGTCAACGAGGATTTCGCGGTCGAAAGCATCGCCGGCGATATCTTCCAGCTCGGCAACCAGTCGTACCGCATCCTGCGCATCGAGCGCGGGCGCGTGCGAGTGGAGGACGCGCAGGGCGCGCCGCCAACGATCCCGTTCTGGCTCGGCGAGGCGCCAGGGCGCAGCGATGAGCTGTCGTTTGCGGTTTCGCGCTTGCGTCAGGAAATCTCCGATCGCCTCGACGATCCTCGTTGCAGGAGCGGCGAAGTCGCGACTATGCACCTCACGGTCGCGAAACAAGGTCGCGCCTGCGGCGCTCCTACAAAAGCAGAGGTGTGGCTGGTCGATGAGGTCGGTGTGAACGCCGCCGCCGCGCGCCAGATCGTCGACTACCTCGGCTCCGCGAAAGTCGCACTCGGCGTGCTGCCGACCCAGCGCGAACTCGCGATGGAGCGCTTCTTCGACGAGTCCGGCGGCACCCAGCTGATCATCCATTCGCCATTCGGCAGCCGCGTCAATCGCGCCTGGGGACTGGCGCTGCGCAAGCGTTTCTGTCGCAAGTTCAATTTCGAGCTGCAAGCCGCGGCCACCGAGGACGCGATCGTGCTGTCACTATCGACCAGCCACAGCTTTCCACTCGAGGACGTCGCGCGCTACCTGCATTCGGCATCGGTGCGCGACGTGCTGATCCAGGCCTTGCTCGACGCACCGATGTTCGGCGTGCGCTGGCGCTGGAACGCGACCTGTGCGCTCGCCTTGCCGCGTTTCCAGGGCGGCAGCAAGGTGCCGCCGCAGTTGCAGCGCATGAAGTCCGAAGACCTGCTGGCGACGGTGTTCCCGGATCAGGTCGCGTGCGCGGAGAATCTCGTCGGCGAGCGCGAGATTCCGGATCATCCGCTGGTCGAGCAGACCCTGCACGATTGCCTGCATGGCGCGATGGACATCGACGGATTGATCGCGCTGCTGCAAGGGTTGGAACAGGGCACGACGTGCATCGTCGCGCGCGACTTGACCGGCCCGTCACCGCTCGCGGCCGAGGTGCTTGGTGCACGGCCGTATGCGTACCTCGACGACGCGCCACTCGAGGAGCGTCGCACCCAGGCGGTCGCGAGCCGGCGCTGGAGCGATCCCGAGAGTGCGGACGATCTCGGTCGGCTGGATCCCGACGCGATCGCCGCGGTACGCGAAGAAGCGTGGCCGGAAGCACGGTCATCGGACGAGCTGCACGCGGCGCTGATGGGCGTTGCTTTCATCACCGACGCCGAGGCGCGCGCGACGGTTGGCTGGGCGGGCTGGCTCGCGACGCTCGCTGCGGATCGACGCACATGCAGGCTCTTGATTAGCCCTCTCTCCCACGGGGACTTCCTTCGGTCGCCGGAGGGAGAGGGGCTAAAGACAGCGATTTGGATTCCGGCCGAACGCCTGCCGCAGTTCGACGCGATCCTTCCGGATGCCCGACGCGAACCCGCAATCGACGCGCCCGCCGAATACGCCGCCGTTTCGTGGACACGCGAGGACGCGCTCGTCGACGTATTGCGCGCGCGCATGACCGCGCTCGGGCCGGCGCGCGCGAGCGCGCTCGCCGCCTCGCTCGGCATCGCGCAGCAGGACATCGGCATCGCACTGCTCGCGCTCGAATCGGAAGGCTTCGTGATGCGCGGCCGCTTCTCGATGGAAGCGCTCGTGGCCGACAGCGAGATCGAATGGTGCGAACGCCATCTGCTCGCGCGCATCCATCGCTACACGGTCAAACGCCTGCGCCGCGAGATCGAACCGGTCGAGCCGCGCGACTTCATGCGCTTCCTGTTCGAATGGCAGCGCGTCGCGCCGGGCACGCAAGTCAGCGGACCCGATGCGCTGGCCGGCGTGCTCGCCCAACTCGAAGGTTTCGAGGCCGCCGCGTCCGCCTGGGAAAGCGAACTCCTGCCGGCACGTATTGCGGGTTACGAGATCGCGTGGCTCGACGATCTGTGTCTCGCCGGGCGCGTCGTCTGGGCGCGTTTGCGTGGACGCAAGGCGAGTGCCGGCGAACGCGTCGCCGGTCCGGTGCGGGCGACGCCGACCGTGCTGTTGCAGCGGCGCAATCTCGACGCGTGGCTGCGCTTGGGCGGGCTTGCGCCGGGTGTGGCGCTGTCGTTGTCGTCGCGCGCGCAGGGGGTCGCCGATCACCTTGCCGCGCACGGCGCGTCGTTCTTCGACGAATTGCAGGGTGGCACACGGCTGCTGCATACCGAGCTTGAGGACGCGCTCGGCGAACTCGTCGCCGCGGGCTTGATCAACTCGGACAGCTTCAGCGGCATGCGCGCATTGCTGGTGCCGTCGTCGAAACGACCATCGACGCGGCGCCGACAGGGTCGCCGCACTGCGTTGTTTGGCATCGCCGATGCGGGCCGTTGGTCGCTGGTTCGGCGTCGCGCGGTCGTCGCCCTGGAATCCTCGCGCCGACTGCCGCCGCTCGATGCGGAAGCGGTCGAGCATGCCGCGCGCATTCTGCTGCGGCGCTACGGCGTCGTGTGCTGGCGAATGCTCGCCCACGAAGCCGACTGGCTGCCGCCATGGCGCGATCTGTTGCGCGTCTATCACCGCCTCGAAGCACGCGGCGAAATCCGCGGCGGCCGTTTTGTCGCCGGCATTTCCGGCGAGCAGTTCGCGTTACCCGACGCGATCGGCGCGCTGCGCGGCCTGCGCAAGCGTGCACCGAACGAAACCTGGGTTTGCGTTTGTGGCGTGGACCCGTTGAACCTCGTGGGTAGCGTGATTGCGGGGGACAACGTGCCGCGCCTGGTCGGTTCGCGCGTGCTCTATCGCGACGGCGTAGCGGTGGCCAAACTCGTCGCCGGACAGACCACGATGCTGGAAACCATGGACGCTGCGGCGGAATATGCGGCGCGGATGAAGTTGCTGCGCGGCACCGCGCGCACGCCGGTCATGACGCGGGTTGGTGAGGAGGAGTAGGCGACGCTTGGCCTTATCCAAACGAATAGGCTACGGAGTGGTTTGCGTGACGTCCAGCGATCGACGCGGCCGCTGCGAGATGCGCCGGTCGCTGCGCGTTTCAGAGACTCAGAGATTGGATCAATCGCGCTGATCCGTCGACCATCGCTGACCCGCCATCAAGTCCGTTGCCTGACGCTGGTGGTCGTGCAACGCGGGCAGCATCGTATTGGCGAATTTGCGGATATCCGGATCCTCGCTGTTGGCGCTCGCGTTCTCAAAGAGCGCGATCAGGTCGTCGCAGTCGCGCACCACATCCTCGACATACATGCGCTCGGTGGGCACATCCCTGCGTACCAGCTGGTCGGCTTCCGCCTGACCCCGCTCGGTAGGACGGTGCTGCAGATCGACATGTTTCACGCCGGCAAGCAGGCGCAGCGCGGCGTCCGCCTTTCCGTGGCTGGTGGCAACATTGTCGGCGAGCGACTGCACGCCGGGAATTTTCGCGCGAGACGACGCGCGGCGCCCGAGCATGATCTGATCGATGTTCGCGGCATCGGCGGTACGCATGAAATCGACGTCAGAAGGAGCCATTGCGCCGGGCGGAACCTCAGTGGCCTTAGGGAGCTGGGCCGCAACAGGGAGCGCGGCCAGTGCGAGCACAAACGCCAGGAAGTGCAGCTTCATCAGAGTTCTCCAAGTAGAAATAGAGAAGCCGACTATAGAAGCGGTTTCCTGAATGCAAATCCGATGTCCGCTGCGCACCAAGCAGCCGTTCAGCTCGAGCCGGGGCGATGCAGCGTCGCGCCGCAATCGGCTGGGAATCTGATCCTCCTCACGGGATTCCGCGGCGGGATTTGATCCAGGTCAGGGCCGATATTCCATCGCGGCGTACGCTGACCACTTCATCCTCTTGAAGCGAGGCCGTCTCCCCCGTTCAGCGCTGAAGCGGGCGCTACCTTGCATATCTTTGACGCCCGCGGCGTGGCCCGGCGGTTTCGTCATTCGGCCATTTTCGGCGCGCTTGGCGCGCTCGAGCCGGGCGAAACCATGCGTTTTGTCAACGATCACGACCCGCTGCCGCTGCTCAATCAATTGCGCGAGCGCTTCGGTGAACACGTGCGGATCAATTACCGTCAGAACGACGCGGGTGCGGTGGTGATCGACTTCGACGTGGTGGCCTGACGCCGATGCCGCGCATAGGCAGCGTTGCTGACGCTGTCGCGCGAGCATCATGACGTTTGGCAAACCCATCCTGCGCTATGCGGCAACGACACGGCGCCATCAACGAGGGTTGTTCAATGAGTTTCCCCGACTTCTACAAAGACGCACCGGTGGTGCGTACGCGTGATCCGCTGGCGCTCTTTCTGGGTGCGTCCAGTGACGGCGAGCTGGACTATTGCTACGCCGATGCCGTGCGTCTGGCCGGGCATTCATGTCCGACGGTCGCCGGCGCTTTCTTGACCGGCCGTGCTGCGCTGGCCGCTCTATACCCCGGGGTTCCAGCCGAGCGCGGCGGGGTAACGGTGCGCATGCCGGCGCCATGCGACGAAGGCGTCACCGGTGTGATCGGTCAAGTGCTGACCCTGCTGACCGGCGCGGCCGCCGAAAACGGCTTTCATGGCCTCGGTAGCCGCCATCGACGCAGCGGTTTGCTGAGCTATGCCAGCCAGCGCGAGGGCGAAGCGATCGTGTTTGAGCGCACCGATACCGGCGCGCGTGTTGCAGTGAAACTCGATCTTCAGTCGGTACCCGCGACGCCGCAGCAGGGCGCATTGCTCGGCGCGGTGATGCAGAACCCCGACGATCGCGTAGCCGCGGCCGCATTTGCCAACGCCTGGCAATCGCGCGTGCGCTGCTTGCTGCTGGAACATGCCGACGATCCGCAGGTCATCCGGGTTGAAATGCTCGCCGCGTGATGTTGCGCGCAGCGCCGCCTGCGGCAAGCGTCATGTTCGCCGGACGGCAGGGTCGGTGACCCCGTGGCCGCCGACACCGGGCGTGCCAGGCGGGAGCTCGGTGCGGAACGCGATCGCCAGTCGATTCCAGCCATTGATGCCGATGACCGCAAGCGTCAGATCCACCAGTTCTTTCTCATCGAAGTGGCGACGAACCTCCACATACAGATCATCGGTCACGTGGCTGGTCGATATTTGCGTCACGGCTTCAGCCCAGGCCAGCGCTGCGCGCTCGCGGTCGGAGTAGACCGGCGCCTCGCGCCAGGCCGACAACAGGTACAGCCGCTGTTCGGTTTCACCCGCCACACGCGCATCGCGGGTGTGCATGTCCAGGCAATACGCGCAGCCGTTGATCTGCGAGACGCGCGTTTTCACCAGTTCAAGCAGCGATGGCTCCAGTTCCGAGCGATGCACGCACGCCTCGATGCCCAACATCGCGTCGAACGCGTCGGGGCCAACCTTTTTGTAATCGATACGTTGTGTCATTGACCGACCTCTTGGGTGGAAGGAAAATCGGGCAGCTCTGGAAAAAAGGTTTCATTTTCCACTGGCTCGTTTGCCAGCGCTCACGCGCAGCGGGCGGCATTCTCCCACGTCCGATGTGGGCCGCTGGACGCCGCGCAAGGCGCTCCGTACGCTAGCGCGCTTTGCATTGGGGAGTGTGGGGCATGGGTGAAGACAGCAAGGCCGTGTTGGCCGATGAGGCGTGCGATGTGCTGGTGATCGGTGGCGGCCCTGGCGGCAGCACGGCTGCGACGTTGCTGGCGCGACGCGGTTTGAAGGTGGTGCAGATGGAGAAGGCGCGCCATCCGCGTTTCCACATTGGCGAATCGCTGCTGCCGATGAACTTGCCGGTGTTCGAGCGTCTGGGCGTGCTGGACAAGGTGCGCGCGCTCGGTGTGTTCAAGGCCGGTGCGGATTTCGAGGCCGACAACGAACGCGGCTACAACACCTTCGCGTTCGCGCGCGCTCTCGGCAACAGCCCGCCGCATGCGTTCCAGGTGTGGCGACAGGATTTCGACAAGATGCTGTTCGAGCACGCCCGCGAAAACGGTGTCGACGCGCGCGAGGGCACCGAAGTCGTCGCCGTCGAACAACACGCGCCGCGCGATACGCGCATCAGCGTGCGCAGTGACGACGGCCGCAGATACACCGTGCAGGCGCGCTACGTGCTCGACGCCAGCGGCCGCGATGCGTTCCTCGCCGGCAAGCGCAAGCTCAAGCAAAAGAATCCGCAGCATCAGAGCGCGGCGATCTTCGGCCATTTTCGCAACGCCCAATACCGCGCAGGCGAGGATGCCGGCAACATCAGCATCTACAACTTCGATTACGGCTGGATGTGGATGATCCCGCTGCCGAACGGCGTGATGAGCGTCGGCGCGGTGTGCCGCCCGGAATATCTGAAACAACGGCGCGGACGCACCACCGAATTCCTGTTCGAGACGCTCAAGCAAAACCCCGCGCTGTGGACGCGACTTGAGCAGGCGCAATTGATCGACGACGAAGTCCGCGTCACCGGCAACTATTCCTACGACGCGACGATGATCGGCGGCCCCGGCTGGATGCTGGTCGGCGATGCGTTCGCATTCCTCGACCCGGTGTTTTCATCCGGCGTGTATCTGGCCATGAGCGGCGCCGAGCAGATCGCCGCCGTGGTCGATGCCGCGCTCAAGGAACCGGCGCGTGAAATCGCGTTGCAACAGCGTCTGGAAAAGCGTCTGCGCGCCGGCATGCGCCGCTTCTCGTTCTTCATCTACCGGTTCAACTCGCCGGTGATGCAGCAGATGTTTCGCTCGCCGCGCAACACCTGGCAGGTCGAGCAAGGCGTCATCTCGATGCTGGCCGGCGACCTGTTTGACTCGCGTCCCGTGTGGTGGCGACTGCACTTGTTCCGCGTGATCTACGCATTTTGCTCGCTGCGCGATCGCCGCCGTTGGTGGGCGGAACGTCGTTACCGGCTGGCGCAGGCGAAGGTCGCATTTACCGGAGGAACCACGCCGGTGGATGGCGCGTGAGATTGGAGGGGGCAGCCGATGGCTTGCCGGTTCCTGATTAGCGTCGAAGTTCAGCCGGCTTTCCCGTCTCCCTCCGGCGACCGAAGGAAGTCCCCGTGGGAGAGAAAGGTGGCGCGAAGCGCCGGATGAGGGTTCGGGACAGAGTGTGATGTTGACAAATTGAACGACAGATCAGCATTCAACCCATTGCGATGGATTGTCGCTTGCGCGATGATGCGTCGCAATTACAACGCAATGGGAAATCCATGAAAACCGCCACGTTTCCGTCGCTGCGGGTCGACCCGGCCCTGCGGCAAGCGGCAGAAGATGTCTTGCTGGATGGCGAAAGCCTGTCCAGTTTCGTCGAGCAATCGGTACGGGCAAACATAGAACGCCGCAAGGCGCAGGATGAATTCATCGCGCGCGGGCTCGCATCGCGCGACAAAGCCAAGCGTACGGACGCCTATGTTTTGTCGAGTGATGTCATGAAAGGTCTTGCATCGCGATTGGCCAAAGCCAAAGTCAAGAAAAAAACTGCATGAGTTTCCGGGTTCGCTTCACGCAGGATGCACAAGCCGATCTGGACAGCCTTTACGAATTCATCCTGAAACGCAATGCGGGAGATACCGGCGATGCCGGCGATTGGGTTGTCGCCGAACGTGCCCTGGATGCCGTCCGCAATGGCATTACCCTGCTTGAGATTTCGCCATTCAGTTGTCGCAAAGCCACTGCTGGAAATACCTTCCTGCGCGAATTGGTGATCTCGTTTGGGGCGTCCGGATATGTGGCCCTGTTTGAGATTGAAGACGATAAAACCGTCACCGTACTGGCAGTGCGTCACCAGCGCGAAGATGATTACCACTGACCATGAACGAAGCCGAGACCCGCGCCGAGCACGTTGATCCTGCTTTGAAAGCGGCGGGCTGGGGCGTGGTGGAGGGCAGCCGCATCCGGCGTGAGCACACATCACCCCCGGTCGCATTGAAGGGCATGGGCGGCGCGGCAAGGGGTTGACCGCCGATTACGTGCTGGTCTACAGGAATCACAAACTGGCTGTCGCCGAGGCCAAGGCGTGGGACGAACCGCTGACTGAAGGTGTTGCGCAGGCGAAGAACTACGCCGGGAAGCTGGCCATTCGCTTCACCTATGCCAGCAACGGCCAGGGCATCTACGCCATCGACATGCAGACCGGCGCGGGAGGCGAGCTGTCACGCTAAGAGCTGCACCTGCGCGCATAAATGAACGGTGATCTCGATTCCTGACAATGAGCTTGTCAGTGTAGAGAGCTTCGTTGCGAAACATGTCAAGCACGTGGTGACGACGTCCCAAGGGAAAATGCTTGCTTCCCCGTTTTGCTGATACTAGGCAGACACGAAAAAGCCGGCACAAGGCCGGCTTATCGTAAATCTTTGAAATTCTGGTGGGCGGATGTCCCCCAAATAGTTGGTTTAACCTATTGATCCACAAGACTGACGGCACCGGACAATGCGAAAGTGAACCGCTCCGGCTTTCCCG
>PLNP01000031.1 GCA_003142815.1 Rhodanobacteraceae bacterium | reverse complement strand
GCACCCGTGATCATGTTCTTCACGTAGTCCGCATGGCCCGGGCAATCGACGTGCGCGTAATGGCGCTTCGGGCTCTCGTATTCCACGTGCGCCGTCGAGATCGTGATACCGCGTGCCTTCTCTTCCGGCGCCGCGTCGATCTGCTCGTACGCCTTGAATTCGCCTCCGAAACGCTCCGCGCCGAGCTTCGTCAGCGCCGCCGTCAGCGTCGTCTTGCCGTGGTCAACGTGGCCAATCGTGCCTACGTTCACATGCGGCTTCTTGCGCTCGAATTTTTCCTTGGACATGACTCAGAACCTCAAAACGGATTTTGATGAATGAATGTGTGAAAAC
The DNA here is from genome assembly GCA_003142815.1 of Rhodanobacteraceae bacterium. Lineage (GTDB taxonomy): Bacteria > Pseudomonadota > Gammaproteobacteria > Xanthomonadales > Rhodanobacteraceae > Dokdonella_A. Next base: position 6,005 of record PLNP01000031.1, on the reverse strand, counting down.
GCTCAGGACTTCTTGATGACCGCTTCAGCGATGTTGCTCGGCGCTTCTGCGTAGTTGTCGAATTCCATCGTGAACGTGGCGCGCCCCTGGGTCTGCGAGCGCAAGCTGGTGGCGTAGCCAAACATTTCGCCGAGCGGCACCAGCGCGCTGATGACCTTGCCCGACGGCGAATCGTCGGTACCCTGCAAAACACCGCGACGACGGCTGAGATCGCCCATCACGTCGCCCATGTAATCTTCGGGCGTAACGACTTCGACCTTCATGATCGGTTCCAGCAGGACCGGACTGGCCTTGTTGAAGCCTTCCTTGAAGCCCATCGAGCCGGCAATCTTGAACGCCATTTCGTTTGAATCGACTTCATGGTAGGAACCGTCGATCAGCTTGATCTTGATGTCGACGACCGGGTAACCGGCCATCGGACCACTGGTCATCGCCTCGCGGATACCCTTGTCGACCGCCGGTACGTATTCCTTCGGCACCGAACCACCGACCGTCAGATTCTCGAACACATAACCCGCGCCGCGTTCCTGCGGCACGATTTCGAGCACGACGTGGCCGTACTGACCCTTGCCGCCCGACTGGCGCACGAACTTGCCTTCCTGCTTGACCGCCTTGCGGATGGTCTCGCGGTAAGCGACCTGCGGCTTGCCGACGTTGGCTTCGACGTTGAACTCGCGCTTCATGCGGTCAACGAGAATCTCGAGATGCAACTCGCCCATGCCGGCGATGATGGTCTGGCCGGATTCTTCATCGGTATGCACGCGGAACGAGGGATCCTCCTGCGCGAGACGCGACAGCGCGATACCCATCTTTTCCTGGTCCGACTTGGTCTTCGGCTCGACTGCCATCGCAATGACAGGCTCCGGAAATGTCATCCGCTCCAGCGTGATCACGTTGTTCGTCGCACACAGCGTGTCGCCGGTGGTGACGTCCTTGAGGCCGACCGCCGCAGCGATATCGCCGGCGTGGACCACCTTGATTTCACTGCGCTCCGCGGCATGCATCTGCAGAATGCGGCCGAAGCGTTCTTTCTTGCCCTTGATTGGGTTGTAGACGGTGTCGCCAGAATTCAGCGTGCCCGAATAGACACGAAAGAAGGTCAGCGAGCCGACAAACGGATCGGTCATGATCTTGAACGCGAGCGCCGCGAACGGCTGATCGTCGCCAAAGCTGCGGCTGTCTTCCTTGTCGTTCTCGTCGATCCCCTTGACCGGCGGACGATCGGACGGCGCAGGCAAATAGCGCACGACCGCATCGAGAATCGCCTGGACGCCCTTGTTCTTAAACGCGGTGCCACAGAACACCGGAATCAGCGTATTGGCAACCGTCGCTGCACGAATGCCAGCGTAGATATCTTCCTCGCTCAAGCCACCTTCTTCGAGGTACTTGTTCATCAACTCCTCGGAAGTCTCGGCAGCTGTCTCGACGAGGAACGCATGCGCCTTGTCGGAACCAGCCTTGAGATTCGCGGGAATTTCGCGGTATTCGAACTTCATGCCCTGGGATTCGATATCCCAATAGATTGCCTTCATCTTGACCAGGTCGACGACGCCCTCGAAGCCTTCCTCGGCGCCGATCGGCACCTGCATCGGAACCGGATGCGCGCCAAGACGCTCCTTCAGCTGACCGACCACCTTGTCGAAGTCGGCTCCGGTGCGATCCATCTTGTTGACGAACGCAAGACGCGGCACGCCGTACTTGTTGGCCTGGCGCCAAACGGTTTCGGACTGCGGCTGCACTCCACCCACGGCGCACAGCACGAATACCGCACCGTCGAGCACGCGCAAGCTACGCTCGACTTCAATCGTGAAGTCGACGTGCCCTGGGGTATCGATGATGTTGAATCGATACTGCGGGAACGAGTGATCCATGCCGGTCCAGAAACAGGTCGTCGCGGCCGACGTGATCGTGATGCCGCGCTCTTGCTCCTGCTCCATCCAGTCCATTGTCGCGGCACCCTCGTGCACTTCGCCCATCTTGTGATTGACGCCCGTGTAAAAGAGGATGCGCTCGGTCGTGGTGGTCTTTCCGGCATCAATGTGAGCCATGATGCCGAAATTGCGATAGCGCTCGATGGGGGTGGTGCGAGCCACAGTACTCAATCCCATTACCAACGGTAATGCGAGAAGGCCTTGTTGGCCTCCGCCATGCGGTGCGTTTCTTCGCGCTTCTTGACAGCGCCGCCCCGATTTTCTGCCGCCTCGACCAATTCGGCCGCCAACTTGCGCGGCATCGAGTTCTCGCCGCGCTTGCGCGCCGCGTCGATCAACCAACGCATCGCGAGCGCGGTACGGCGCGACGAACGCACTTCGACCGGCACCTGATACGTCGCGCCACCCACACGGCGAGACTTGACCTCGACCGCAGGAGCCACGTTGCTCAGCGCTTTTTCGACCAGGCTGACCGGCTCGGCATGCTTTTCGCCGATGTGATCAAGCGCCCCGTAGACAATCTTTTCCGCGACCGACTTCTTGCCGCTCTGCATCACCATATTGATGAAGCGAGCAATGACCTGGCTGCTGTGCTTGGGGTCTGGCAACAACGTACGAGTCGGAGTTTGACCTTTACGTGACATGATTCGATGCCTTGCTTAAAAAAGAATGGATCAGGACTTCGGGCGCTTGGCGCCGTACTTCGAACGACTCTTGCGACGCTTGGTCACGCCAGCAGCGTCGAGGCTGCCGCGCACCGTGTGATAGCGCACGCCAGGCAGATCCTTGACACGACCCCCACGGATCAGAACGACCGAGTGCTCCTGCAGGTTGTGACCCTCGCCACCGATGTAACTGATGACTTCGAAGCCGTTCGTCAGGCGCACCTTCGCGACCTTGCGCAGAGCCGAGTTTGGCTTCTTCGGTGTGGTCGTATAGACGCGCGTGCAAACGCCGCGCCGCTGCGGGCAATTCGCGAGCGCCGGAGACGCGCTCTTGTACGTCTTCGGGCTGCGCGGCTTGCGTACCAGCTGATTGACTGTTGACATGCGTTTGAACCGTGCCTGCGTGTTCTTGGGAACTCCCGGGAAAACCGGGAAACAAAAGGCAGGCCGAGAAATCCGGCCTGCCAAGACGAAAAAGTCTAGCGCGCGGCATACGATGCCGTCAAGGTTTCGCGCCTGGCTCCCTGCACTCGAACACGAGGCGAATCCTTCGCCTCTTTTCGATGTCGAACTAATCCAAACCCTTGAACGAACCGCCATTCCCGCGAACACGGGATATCCATTGGATACCCTCAATGGACGCCCGCTCTCGCGGGCATGACGTCAATAACGTCGCTCAGGCATGACGATCAATGCGCGTCGCCATCTTCGGCGACCACCTCCGCCACCGAACTCGTGGCGCCAAGCGTTGCGCGTTCCGACTCGGTCAACACGCCGTGCCGACTGCGCCGCTGGGCGTGATAGGCAAGACCGGTACCGGCTGGAATCAAGCGCCCCACTATAACGTTTTCTTTCAGACCACGCAAGGTATCGCGCGTTCCACGCACCGATGCCTCGGTCAACACGCGGGTGGTCTCCTGGAACGAGGCCGCCGAGATGAACGACTCGGTTGCCAGCGACGCCTTGGTGATGCCGAGCAACACCGGCAGCATTTCGGCCGGGCGTTCGTGGCGAGCCTCGGTGCGACCGTTTTCGTCGATCAGGCGCATCCGATCAACCTGCTCGCCGCGCAGGAAGCGCGTATCGCCGGCTTCGGCGATCTCGACCTTGCGCAACATCTGGCGGATGATCGCCTCGATGTGCTTATCGTTGATTTTCACGCCCTGCAGGCGATAGACGTCCTGGATTTCCTTGACCAGATACGCAGCCAGCGGCTCGACGCCGAGCAGACGCAGGATGTCATGCGGATTGGGCTCGCCGTCGACGACGGTCTCGCCCTTCTCGACATGCTCGCCCTCGAATACGATCACCTGACGCCACTTCGGAATCAGCTCCTCGTGCTCGTTGCCATCGGCATCGCGAATGATCAGGCGCTGTTTGCCCTTGGTGTCCTTGCCGAAGCTGATGATGCCGGAACGCTCGGCGAGGATCGCCGGCTCCTTCGGCTTGCGCGCCTCGAACAGGTCAGCGACGCGCGGCAGACCGCCGGTGATATCGCGGGTCTTGGAGGTTTCCTGCGGAATACGCGCGACGACGTCGCCGACGCCAACTTCCACGCCATTCTGCAGCGAGACGATCGCACCGGCCGGCAGGAAGTATTGGGCTGGAATGTCGGTTCCCGGCAGTCGCAGCTCGCCGCCCTTCTTCTTGTCGACGATGCGGACCGTCGGCCGTAGATCCTTGGCCGCTGTGCCGCGACGCTTCGGATCGGTGACCACCGAGCTGGCGAGGCCAGTCAGTTCGTCGATCTGTTCCTGCACCGTGATGCCGTCGGTGAAATCGACGAAGCGCACGACACCGGCGACTTCCGAGACGATCGGATGAGTATGCGGATCCCACTTCGCGGCGACCTGGCCAGCCTTGACCGCCGCGCCGTCGCGGACGTCAATGACCGCACCGTAAGGAATGCGGTAACGCTCACGCTCGCGACCGTGCGTATCCATGACCGACAGTTCACCGGAACGCGACACGGCCACCAGATGGCCGCCACTGTGCGCAACGGTCTTGAGATTGGTGAACTTCACGTTACCTGTCGTCTTGACGCGCACGTTGTCGACTGCCGCTGCTCGCGACGCCGCACCACCGATATGGAACGTACGCATGGTCAGCTGCGTGCCCGGCTCGCCGATCGACTGCGCCGCGATCACGCCCACCGCTTCACCGATGTTGACGCGGTGGCCGCGCGCGAGATCGCGCCCGTAGCAGACCGCGCAGACGCCAAAACGCGCGCTGCAGGTAATTGGCGAACGCACCAGAATCGACTGCACGCCAGCCGCTTCGATCTTCTCGACCATCGCTTCGTCGAGCAGCGTATTGCGGGTGACGATCGGATCATCGTCGTTGCCCGGTGCGAACACATCTTCCGCGACCGAGCGACCAAGCACGCGATCCTTCAACGGCTCGACGACATCGCCGCCTTCGACGATCGGCGCCATGGTCAGGCCATTGGAAGTACCGCAATCGACTTCGGTCACGACTACGTCCTGTGCAACGTCGACGAGACGGCGCGTCAGGTAACCCGAGTTCGCGGTCTTCAACGCGGTATCGGCCAGGCCCTTGCGCGCGCCGTGAGTGGAGTTGAAGTACTGCAGAACGTTCAGGCCCTCACGGAAGTTCGCCTTGATCGGCGTCTCGATGATTGAGCCGTCCGGACGCGCCATCAAACCGCGCATACCGGCGAGCTGACGAATCTGGGCCGCAGAACCGCGCGCGCCGGAGTCGGCCATGATGAACAGCGAGTTCATCGATTTCTGTTCGACGTCCTCACCCTTCTTGTTCTTGACCTTGTCGCCGCCAATGCCTTTCATCATCGCCTGTGCGACGAGTTCGTTGGTACGCGACCAGATGTCGACGACCTTGTTGTAGCGCTCGCCAGCGGTAACCAGGCCCGATTGGTACTGCTGCTGGATTTCGGTGACGTCTTTTTCGGCGAGTTCGAGAATGCCCTTCTTCTCGGCCGGGATCTTCATGTCGTCGATGCCGATCGACATACCCGCGCGCGTCGCGTAGTGGAAGCCGGTGTACATCAGCTGGTCGGCGAACACGACGGTGTCCTTGAGACCGAGGCGGCGATAGCACTGGTTGATCAACTTCGAGATCGATTTCTTGGTGAGCTCGGTGTTGGCCAGCGCGAACGGCAGGCCTTCGGGCAGGATTTCCGCGAGCAGCGCGCGACCGATCGTGGTATCGACCAGGGTGGTTCGCTCGCTGCGTTCACCCTGCTCGTCGATGTCCACCTGGCGCAGGCGCACCTTGACCTTAGCGTGCAGTTCGACCGCGCGGTTGTCGTAGGCGCGTTGCACTTCGGCGACGTTCGCGAACACCATGCCCTCGCCCTTGACGTTCTCGAGCGCACGCGTCATGTAGTACAGGCCGAGCACGACGTCCTGGGTCGGCACGATGATCGGCT
>PLNP01000042.1 GCA_003142815.1 Rhodanobacteraceae bacterium | reverse complement strand
CCGGCGCAGTCGCCGACGTTGTCGCCGACGTTGTCCGCGATCACCGCCGGGTTGCGCGGGTCGTCTTCGGGAATGCCGGCTTCGACCTTGCCGACGAGGTCCGCGCCGACGTCGGCGCCCTTGGTGAAGATGCCGCCGCCGAGGCGCGCGAAGATCGAGATCAAGGATGAGCCGAACGCGAGGCCGACCAGCGAATGCAGCGCTTGTTCCTGCGCACGCCCGAGATGCGTCAGCACGACGAAGTAGCCGGCGACGCCGAGCAGGGCGAGGCCGACCACCAGCATGCCGGTGATTGCGCCGCCGCGGAACGCGACGCTGAGCGCGCTGGCGATGCCGCTGCGCGCGGCCTCGGCAGTGCGCACGTTCGCGCGCACCGAAATGTTCATGCCGATGTAACCGGTGAGTCCGGACAGGATCGCGCCGAGCGCAAAACCCACTGCGGTGGTCCAGTCCAGTGCGAAGCCGACCACGACGAACAAGACCACGCCAACCATCGCGATCGTCCGGTACTGGCGATTCAGATACGCGCGCGCTCCCTCTTGGATCGCGGCCGCGATCTCCTGCATGCGCGGATTGCCGGCCGGTTTGGCGAGGATCCAGCGAATCGACCAGACCCCATAAAGAATCGCCAGCACCGCGCAGACCAGCGCGATCAGTAACCCGTGTTGTTGGAACAGCATCGAACCCTCCCTTGACGCAACAGGATAAAAAGGACAACGGAAAAAAACGGACCCACTCGGGTCGAGTATAGCGAAGCGAAGGCGCCGATTACCGCGCGTTGCCGCAATGCAACAAAACGGCGCGGCGGTTAATTCATCGGATTGACCGGTTTTACCGTATTGGTTTCATCCCCGCACGGCGTTGTATCGTGTGCACGCGGTGGTCAATGGGACCGCCGTGCACTCAACCTGAGGGGAGATTCGTCCATGAACTGGAAGCATCTGTTGTTCTCGTTCGACGGTCGTGTCGGCCGCGGACCGTATTGGGGATTTTTCGTCGTGTGCCTGATCGTGTTCGGGGGCTTCGGTGCGTTCACTGTGGTGAGCGCCTTCAACGCGGCCGACCGGACGGCCGCTGGCAGCGGAACGAGCGTCGGCATTGCGCTGGTAGGGCTGGCATTTCTCTGGCCTTCACTCGCGATACAGGCCAAACGTTGGCACGACGTCGACAAATCGGCCTGGTGGATCCTGATCAGCCTTGTGCCTGTGGTCGGTGGTCTGGTCGCGCTGATCTTCAACGGCTTCATTGCGGGCACACCGGGTCCGAACCGCTTCGGCGCAGTGAGCGGATAGATCGGTCTTCGCGGGCGCCGGCGATCGCGACCGCGTTCGCCGGCTTTTTCGCGTCTACTTGTCGACGACCGCGTAGCGAGGCAGCTTTTTGCGCACCAGCGTTTTCTTCAGCCGCACATAGACGGGCAGGCCATCCTTACCGAAAGGCGGAGGAGCCTCGCCGCGGATCAACGGTTCGAGATACTGCCGTGCCGCCGCAGTAATGCCATAGCCGTCGCGGCTGATGTAGCCCTTGGGCAGTTTCTTCTCCGCGTTCGCGATCTTGGAAAGCGCTGCGGCTTCGATCTTCCAGCGATACGGTGCGTCCGACGTGCGCACGATCACCGGCATCACCGAATTCCGGCCTGCGAGCGCGTATTCGACGGCGGCCTTGCCGACCGCATACGCCTGCTCGGCGTCGGTCTTGGAAGCGAGATGGCGCGCCGAACGCTGCAGATAATCGGGCAGCGCCCAGTGGTATTTGTACCCCAGATGCTGTTTGACCAGGTTGGCGAGGAACGGCGCCACGCCGCCGAGCTGGGTGTGACCGAACGAGTCGCGGGTGCCCATCTCGGCGAGGAAGCCGCCATCGCGGTTCTTGATGCCTTCCGATGCGACCACCGTGCAATAACCGACGCGCTCGACGGTCGCCTTCACGCGGACGAGGAACGTCGTTTCATCGAACGCGATTTCCGGGAACAGGATCAGGTGCGGCGGCTCGCCGGCCTTGCGTGCGGCGAGGCCGCCAGCCGCCGCGATCCAGCCGGCGTGTCGACCCATCACCTCGATGATGAACACCTTGGTCGATGATTCACACATCGATTCGACATCGAGACTCGCCTCGGCGACCGACACCGCGGTGTATTTCGCGACCGAGCCAAACCCCGGACAGGTGTCGGTGACCGCGAGATCGTTGTCGACCGTCTTCGGTACGCCGATCACATTGATCGGAAACCCAAGCTCGGCGCTGATCTCGGAAATCTTCAGCGCGGTATCGGCCGAATCGTTGCCGCCGTTGTAGAGGAACCCGCGAATGTCGTGCGCGCGAAATACGTCGATCAGGCGCTCGTAGTGCGCGCGGTTCTCGGCCAGCGATTTCAGCTTGTAGCGGCATGAGCCGAACGCGCCACCCGGCGTGTGGCGCAATGCCGCAATCGCGGCGCGACTTTCCTTCGAGGTATCGATCAATTCCTCGCGCAGCGCGCCGATGATTCCGTTGCGCGCGGCGAGCACCGGCACCTTCGCGGCGCGCGCGGTCTCGATTACCGCGCAGGCGGTCGCGTTGATGACCGCGGTGACGCCGCCCGATTGGGCGTACAGGAGCTTGCCACCGTTCATGCGTTCTCCTTGGCGATTCGGTTTGACAGTGTTCTGGCCAGCCGCTAGCGTTGACGCGCTTCAAGAGCGGATCAGAATGCACCCGCGAAGCGTCGGCCGCCGATCGGCCGCGCCATGCAAGGCACTCTGCCCGTCCTTCTTCCCTGTTGCGATTATTGCGCCCCTCTGGCGGCATCGGAGCATCATGCGACTCGTTCTACTCGGCGCGCCCGGTTCGGGCAAGGGCACCCAGGCGGAGGTTCTGAAAGCCGAGCTCGGCGTGCCGCACATCTCGACCGGCGACCTCCTGCGCGCGGCGGTCAAGGCCGGTTCGCCGCTCGGGCTCAAGGCGAAAGCAGTCATGGAGGCCGGCCAGCTGGTGTCCGACGACATCGTGCTGGCAATGCTCGAAGAGCGCCTGGCGAAACCGGATGCGGCCGCCGGTTTCATCCTCGACGGCTACCCGCGCAACGTCGCCCAGTGCGAGGCGCTGGAGGCGTTGCTGGAGCGCATCGGCCAACCGCTGGAAATCGCGCTCAAACTCGATGTGCCGAGCGAGCTGATCGTCGAGCGCATCGCCGGTCGCGCTGCGGCGCAGGGACGCAAGGATGATACCCCCGAAACCGTGCGCGAACGCCTGCGCGTCTATGCCGAGCAGACGGAGCCGGTGGCTGGGCATTTTGCGCAGATCGGCAAGCTCAAGATCGTCGATGGTGTCGGCGAGCTGGCCGAGGTTTCGCGCCGCATCATCGCGGCGCTGCCAGCGCAATGCCGCAACGCGCGCGTGAACGCCTGATTTTCACGCTCGCTGCCCGGGTCGTCGAGCTTTGCCGGCTGCGCGGCGGCCCGCAGAATCTGCCGTATTCGCGCAACCTGCCGGCGCTGCTGATTGCGGCGAGCGTCGTTGTCGATGTCCTCATCGGCGATGCGCTGCACGATACCGGCAATACCTTCGCGCGCTCGCTACTTTCCACCGGCATCGTGCTCGGCTTGTGCTGGATTGCGCTGGCGATCCGCGGGCTGCGCAACCGCTACGTGCAGACCGCGACCGCGCTGCTCGCGTGCAGCCTGCTGTTCTCGTTGCTGCAGGTCCCGCTCGCCTTGCTGGCCGGGCCGCCGCCGGCGAGCGCCGATCAGTTGAGCGGCCTGCAGGTCTTGCTCGGCTGGATCACGATCGGGTTGTTGGTCTGGCAGGTCAGCGTCGACGCGCACATCATGCGTCACGCGATGGACGCGCCGTTCGGGCTTGCGTTCGCGTTGGTGCTGTCTTGGGTACTCGCGTATTGGGCGCTCGACCGCATGCTTTTCGGCGCCGCGTGAGAAGAGCGGAGCGAGGGAGTTCTCCTCCCGTTCTCCGGAAAATAACGAAAATTCGGCGAGGCAAATTCCTCCGTCCCTTATGCGAATTCATATTCTCGGTATCTGCGGCACCTTTATGGGCGGCATCGCGGCGCTCGCGCGCGAACTCGGCCATATGGTCGGAGGTTCGGACGCAAATGTGTACCCGCCGATGAGCACACAGCTCGAACAGCTCGGCATCGTGCTGCAGCAGGGCTTCAAGGCCGAGCATCTGCAGCCGGCGCCGGACCTGGTCATCGTCGGCAATGCGCTGTCGCGTGGCAATCCGGCGATCGAGTACATGCTCGATGCGCGATTGCGCTACCTCTCTGGTCCGCAGTGGCTCGGTGAGACATTGCTTGCGCAGCGCCGCGTGCTTGGCGTAGCTGGCACGCACGGCAAGACCACGACGACTTCGCTGCTGGCGTGGATTCTTGAATCGCAGGGTCTTGCACCCGGCTTCCTGGTTGGCGGCGTGCCGGCGAATTTCGGGGTATCGGCGCGAAAAGGGGGTCAAAAAGGGGGTNNACCCCCTTTTTGACCCCCTTTTTGTCATCGAGGCGGACGAGTACGACACCGCGTTCTTCGACAAGCGCTCGAAGTTCGTGCACTACCGGCCGACGATTGCGATCCTCAACAATCTCGAATACGACCACGCCGATATTTTCCCGGATGTCGCCGCGATCCAACGCCAATTCCATCACCTCGTGCGCACGGTACCCGGCAATGGCCGCCTGATCGTCAACGCCGAGGATGCGCGTCTGGCCGAAGTGCTCGCGATGGGTTGCTGGACGCCGGTCGAGAGCTTCGGCATCGATGCCGGTGACTGGCGCGCTCGTTTGATCGAAGCGGACGGTTCCGCGTTTGTCGTCTCACACCATGGCCGTGAACTCGGCGCGGCGCGCTGGAATCTTAGCGGCCGCCACAACGTGATGAACGCGCTCGCTGCGCTCGCTGCCGCGCATGCGGCCGGTGCCGATATCGCGCGCGCGCTGCCGGCACTCACGGATTTCCGCAACGTCGCACGGCGCATGGAGCTCATCGGCGAACACGCCGGCGTGCGCGTCTACGACGACTTCGCGCATCACCCGACCGCGATCGCGACCACACTCGCGGGCCTGCGCGCGCGGGCCGGCGACGCACGCATCCTGGTCGGCATGGAACTGCGTTCGAACTCGATGCGGATGGGCGCGCACGCGGACGAACTCGCGCCGAGCTTGCGCGACGCCGATGCCGTCGTGTTCCTGAAACGCGCCGAGTTGCCGTGGGAGGCGAGTCGCGTCGTCGGCGCGCTGGAAGGGCGCGGCCGCACCGCGGCGAGCGTCGATGAACTCCTCGCCGCACTGCTCGACGGCGCCCGCGCTGGTGACCACGTTGTGTTCATGTCGAACGGCGGTTTCGAGGACGCACCGCGCAGATTCTTCGCTGCACTCGCCACGGGAAAGCAATAGACTTTTTGGGTGCATATGGTCGACATCCCACTGTTTCCGTTGGCCGCGGTGCTGTTTCCCCGCGGGCCGCTCAACCTGCGCATTTTCGAGCAGCGCTATCTCGATCTCGTTCGCGATTGCGCGCGCGATAGCTCGGGCTTCGGCGTGTGCCTGATTCTGGAAGGCCGTGAAGCAGGCGAAGCGGCGACGCCCGCCGCGGTCGGCACGCTGGCGCGCATCACCGATTTCTACACGTTGCCGGACGGCCTGCTTGGCATCAGCGCCGAAGGCGGCGAACGTTTCCAGGTCACACGTACGCGTGTGCGCGACAGCGGTCTCGTCCACGCCGAGGTACGCTTCTGGCCGGATGAGCCCATCGTCCCGGTGCCGCCCGAACACGGCTTGCTCGCGACCATCCTGGAGCGGTTGCTCGAACAAATCGGCGGCGCGTTTGCGAAAGCCGATCGTGCGCGTCTCGATGATGCGGGCTGGGTCGGCTTCCGCCTCGCCGAAGCGTTGCCGCTCGCGCAGGCCGAAAAGCAGCATTTGCTGCAAATGACCGATCCGTTGCAACGGCTCGCACAGCTCGCGCACTATCTGCCACGTTTTCAGCGCGCATAGGCAACGCCGCACAACGCCGGCTCGTACTTGCAGCGCTCCTGCAAAAATGTGTTGTTGCAGGAGCGGCGCAGCCGCGACCGTTGCAACGCAGGATTCCCAACGGAGATGACAATGAAATATCTGCACACGATGATCCGGGTCCGCGATCTGGACGCGACGCTGGCATTCTTCTGCGCTGGTCTCGGCCTGCGCGAGGTGCGGCGCAAGGAGAACGCGGCCGGCAAATTCACCCTGGTGTTTCTCGCCGCGCCGGAAAGCCCGGATGCGGAAATCGAACTCACGCTCAACTGGGGCTCGACGGAAGACTACGGCTGTGCGCGCAACTTCGGCCATCTCGCGTTCCGCGTCGACGACATCTATGCGACCTGTGCGCAACTGTCGTCGATCGGCGTGACGATCAACCGTCCGCCCCGCGATGGCCACATGGCGTTCGTGCGGTCGCCGGATCTGATCTCGGTCGAATTGCTGCAGAAAGGCGATTCGCTGCCGGCGCAGGAACCGTGGGCGTCGATGCCGAACATCGGCGTCTGGTAGGCTCGTTATGCGCCCTTGGGGGAGAGGGCTTTCCAGAACGTGCGGAAAACTCAGACCGTGGGTGGCTTGCCGATGCGGAACCGGCAGGAATGGCCGCCGCGCAGCAGGCACTCCATATGCTGGATCTGACGCCCGGTCGCGGCTTCCATGAAGGCGAGATCGAACCGGCAGACATCGGGATGCGATTTGGCCAGCGCATGGAAGACGCAGTTGTACGCCTCGACCTGCATTTCCTCGCCATGGCGCACCGCCAGCGCCTCATAACCCAGGGTGTCGAGTTGTGCGGCCAGCGCGGTCGCGATTTCGTCCGTGTCGGCCGCCTCGATGCGCTCTGCGGCCGCGGCGCCGAGGCTGTGTCCCATGTCGGCGAGCATGGCCTGCACGTCCGCCTTGCCGGCCTTTGCATAGAGATGCTCGAGGATGCCGGTCGCGATCAACCCGTAGTTGCGCGGAAACAGCTCGCGGCCGGCGCTGGTCAACAGGTAACGTGATTGTGGGCGGCCACCGGTCGGATGCGCGTCGCCGCGCTCGACCAGTCCAGTCCCGATCAACGCGGTCAGGTGTTGCCGGACCGCGTTGTGGGTGACACCCAGCGCCTCGCACAGCAATTCGACGCTGGCGCCCTGCGGCGCCAACAGGAGTTTCCTCAGCAGTTTCTGCTGGGTGGTTCCCAGTTGGCGCAGCGCGGCTGAGGATTTCATACCGTCAGCTTCACGTCGCCTTGGCGGGGAACTGCTTGGCGATGCCCCCCGCGAGTGCGTCGGCAAGCACGTCCATATGTGCGCGCATCGCCTTCCAGGTCGTCGCTTCGGCTTGCATGTCGCCGCTCATGATTGCGCGGATCTGGGCGGAGTGGTGGGCGACATGCGCCATCATCAACCCGCGTACCGCATCGTCGGGCAGGTTCGGATTCGCGCCGGAGAGGAACTTCGCGATCGCGTCTGCATTGGTAGTGAGGTCGTTCATCGCCTTGTTGACGCCGGCGGTGTCGCCCGCATGTTCGGCATCGGTCATGGCCTTGACGCCGCCCCAGTGGCCGCCGAGCAAGGTCAGCATCTGCTCACCCGCGGGGGCACCGTAGAAGCTGCCGACCGCATTCGCGATGGATTTGGCATTGCTGACGACGTCATCGGCCGCCTTTTTCGCAGCCTGCGTGTTGCCGCCCTTGACCGCGATCGCGTAGGCGCGCGTGTGCTGGATATGGCCTTGCCAGAGTTCACGCATCGCGGCGTGCAGTTTCGGCGCCGCCGGGGCGGCTGCCGCCGTCGCAGGCGCTGGCGAGGATGCGGGTGGATCAGCGGCGAGCAGCGGAGTGGTCGCTCCGAGTGACAGGCCGAGCGCGATTGCACAGGCAATAGGTGTCAATTTCATGGGGGGAATTCCTGACAGACCGTCGCACGACGGCCCGGCCATGCTGCCGGATCCCGGGAGATAGTAAACCTATCCATGTGTAAAGGTCACTCTGTCTGCATTTTTGGTCTCAGCTGGAGCCCTGACTGGCTTCCGCGAAGGCGGCGCGCGCAGCCACCAGGGTGTCGGCGATGACCTGCTCGGTGTGTGCGATCGAGACGAAACCTGCTTCAAACGCGGACGGTGCGAGGTAGACGCCGCGTTTGCGCATGGCGTGGAAGAAGCGGTTGAACGTCGCGACATCGCAGGTGGTCGCCTGTGCATACGTTTCCACTTTTTGCGAAGTGAAGAAAAGCCCAAACATGCCGCAGACACGGTTCACGCTGAACGGCACGCCGGCTTCGGCCGCAGCGGCGCTCAGCGTGTCGGTGACGAGACGCGTGCGCCGATCGAGTTCGTCATAAAAGGCCGGCGCCTGGATCAGTTCGAGCATCGCCAGTCCCGCCGCCATCGCGACCGGATTGCCGCTCAAGGTCCCGGCCTGGTAGACCGGACCGGCCGGCGCGATTTTTTCCATGATGTCGCGGCGGCCGCCGTACGCGCCGACCGGCATGCCGCCGCCGATGATCTTGCCGAACGTGGTCAGGTCCGGTTTCACGCCGTAGAGCTGCTGCGCGCCGCCGAGCGCGACGCGAAAACCGGTCATCACCTCGTCGAAGATCAAGAGCGCGCCGTGCTGCGTGCAGAGTTCGCGCAAGGCCGCGAGATAGCCGTCACGCGGCAGGATGCAATTCATGTTGCCGGCGATCGGTTCGATGATCAGCGCGGCGATGTCATCGCCGACTTCGGCAAAGAGTTTCCTCGCGGCGTCGAGATCGTTGTAGGGCAACGTGAGCGTGAGATCGGCGAGCGCCTTCGGCACGCCGGGCGAAGTCGGCGTGCCGAAGGTCAGCGCGCCGGAGCCGGCCTTGACCAGGAAAGAGTCGGCGTGGCCGTGGTAGCAGCCCTCGAACTTCACGATGCGCGAGCGCCCGGTGAATCCGCGCGCCAGCCGGATTGCCGACATCGTCGCCTCGGTGCCCGAGTTGACCATGCGCACGACCTCGACCGAAGGAACGAGCTGCGCAATCGTCTCGGCCATCGTGACCTCGGCCGCGCACGGCGTGCCGAACGAGAGGCCGTCCTGGATCGCGCGCTCCACCGCCGCGCGTACCTGTGGATGGTTGTGGCCGGCCACCATCGGGCCCCACGAGCCGACGTAGTCGATGTAGCGCGTGCCCTCGACATCCCACAGGTACGCGCCGTCCGCGCGTGCGGTGAAGAACGGCTCGCCGCCGACCGACTTGAACGCGCGCACCGGCGAGTTCACGCCGCCGGGGATGCGCGCGAGGCCGCGCTGGAAGAGTTCGTGGTTGGTTGTCATGGCTGGCTCGCGGAAGGCGTATCGAAAAGATCGGCGAAGCGGCGCGCGGCGGCGCGTACATCACGCGCGCCGAACAGCGCCGAGATGACCGCGACGGCATCGGCGCCGGCATCGATCAGGCTGCGCGCATTGTCGGTGGTGATGCCGCCGATCACCACCAGCGGCAGGCCGAGCACCTTGGCGTCGCACAGCAATCGCGGCGTTGCGCGTCGAGTCAGCGGCTTGGTCGGTGACGGGAAAAACGCGCCGAACGCGAGATAGTCGGCGCCTGCCGCCGCCATCGCACGCGCGCGTTCGAGCGAGTCGTAGCAGGACGCGCCGATGATCGCACCTGCACCGAGCCGCGCGCGTGCGTCCGCGACTGCGTCATCGTCCTCGCCCAGATGCACGCCGACAGCGCCGACACGGGCTGCCAGCTCGATGTCGTCGTTGACGATCAGCGGCACGCGGTAGCGCGCACACAGAGCCTGCAACGCGCGCGCCTCGTGGGTACGGCGCTCATGATCGGCTGTCTTGTCGCGGTACTGCAGGATCGCCGCGCCGCCATCAAGCGCGGCCGCGCAGGCTTCGAGCAGGTCGGTGCGGGGACCGTCGCTGATCGCGTACAGCCCGCGCAGCGGGAAAACGTCGGAATGTTTCATGGGGTCAACGCGCTTTCGCGACAATCCTCAAGCTGAGAGAATACGAGACCCACCGGTTGTCGAAGTTCCGCGCATGTCCGATTCCACCGCCACCACGCCATTCCGAACCTTCATGTGCGTCGTTTGCGGTTTTCTCTACAGCGAAGCCGACGGCTGGCCGGATGATGGCATCATGCCCGGCACACGCTGGGACGACGTGCCGGAAACTTGGACGTGCCCGGATTGCGGCGTGACCAAGTCCGATTTCGAGATGGTCGAGGTTTGACGCGGAGGATGCCTCACGTTTCCGCGTCATAAAGGCACGACCGATCAACACGTTGGGATTGGAGGCCGTCGCTTGTGCTCCCTCCCCCAAGCAGAGCTTGGGGGAGAGGGTTTTCGAGCCCCAGCGCCGTCTCGCAACGGCTGCACGGCGATGCCCACGCTGCGCCACATCGTCTTCTTTCGGTCACTCATTTGTCGCAAGGCCGGTGTTGCTTGACGAGACGCAGTCAAACATCAGGAGTTTCTCATGCGTATTTTCGTGCCGATCGAGGACGCCAGCATTGATCAAGAGGCCGGTTCGCTGGTGCCGTATCGCTACGGACTCACTTGCGCGCGTGGCCTGCGCGACGCGCTGGTGCTGCGCGACGGCGTCTGGTCCGAACGCGAGCCACTCAGCGATGGATCGTCATCTCATCGCCTGAACTCAGTCCCAGCTT
Source organism: Rhodanobacteraceae bacterium (assembly GCA_003142815.1). Lineage (GTDB taxonomy): Bacteria > Pseudomonadota > Gammaproteobacteria > Xanthomonadales > Rhodanobacteraceae > Dokdonella_A. The sequence continues at coordinate 58,275 of PLNP01000042.1, read as the reverse complement.
GCCCGCCTGACCGCCATTGAGTTCAAGCACGTAACGCGCCGGCGCTCCGCTCGAATACGCGGGGCAGGGATCGGCGGTGCACGGCGGCACGTTGTGCTGCGCGCTGACCAGATGGCGATCCGCGTCGAAGAACAGCATGTCGAGCGGGATCCTGGTGTTCTTCATCCAGAACGCGCGCGGCGTGTCGTCGTCGAACACGAACAGCATGCCGTGATCGGCGTCCATCTGGGTGCGGTCCATCAGGCCGTGTTCGCGCGAGGCGTCGTTGTCGGCGATCTCGATCGAAAAGGTCTGGCCCTTGAGTTCGACGGTTGGCGTCGCCGACGTCTTGGCGCAGGCGCCGAGCGACAACGACAGGGCTGCGCCCGCGATCGCGGTGCGCCAGGAATACGAGAGACGTGTCATCGGATGCTCCGTTGCAGAGGGTGGACGAGGTTTGCGCTCAGGGCAATGCGTAGCCGAATTGTTCCTTGAACTCCGCGGCGAACCCGGCCCGGTCGAAATGCTGGTTCTGCGTGCCCGGGTGTTCCACCTTGAGCGCGCCCATCAGCGAGGCGACACGGCCGACCGTTGGCCAGTCCATGCCGCGCATCAGCGCGAAGATCAGGCCGGCGCGATACGCGTCACCGCAGCCGGTCGGATCGACGACTTGGCGTTCGCGCGCGGGCGGGATCTCGACCGTCGTGCCGCCCGGCAGATGGATCGAGGAGCCGCGTGGGCCTTGGGTGACGATGTACGCGGTCACGCGCTGGGCGATCTCGACCGCGCTCCAGCCGGTGCGCTGCAGCAGCAGCTGCGATTCGTAGTCGTTGACGATGACGTAAGTCGATTTTTCGATCATCGAGCGGAATTCGTCGCCGCTGAACAGCGGCATCGCCTGACCCGGATCGAAGATGAACGGCACGCCGCGCGCGGCGAACTCGTCGACATGCTGCAGCATCGCCTCGCGCCCGTCCGGCGCGACGATGCCGAAGGTCACGCCGGGCACGTCGCGGACGTGGTTTTCATGCGAACTGGACATCGCGCCGGGATGGAACGCGGTGATCTGGTTGTTGTCGAGGTCGGTGGTGATGAAGCACTGCGGGGTGAACTGGTCGGCGAACTCGCGCACCTGGTCGAGGCGGATGCCGCATTTGACGAGATGCGCGCGGTACGGCGCGAAATCCTGGCCAACCGTCGCCATCGGCAACGGATCGTCGCCGAGCAATTTGAGGTTGTACGCGATGTTGCCGGCGCAGCCGCCGAATTCGCGGCGCATGTTCGGCACCAGGAACGACACGTTCAGGATGTGCACCTTGTCCGGCAGGATGTGGTTCTTGAACTGGTCCTGAAAGACCATGATCGTGTCGTAGGCAAGCGAACCACAAATCAGTGCGGACATGTTCGATTCCGGAAGGGCGGTGGAAGCGTCGTGCCAGTGGGTGCAACGCTAAACCTCGAAAGTCTACTCGACGCGGGCCGCCATTGCCTCGGGGCAGGAGCCGGCTCTGGTGGGGTGGGAACGCCGGCAGGCGCGATGGATTCGCCCGTTCCACTTGCAAAGAGCATCGCGGCTACCGCCGCTCCCACATCGATGACATGCCGGCACGCCAAAAAACCGCGCCAGACAAGGGTTTCTTAACCTCTTTGTCCTTGCCCCGACAGCGATTGGTGTCTAAACTCGCGCGCTTTTCCCGCATTCAACAAGGCTCACGCCGCGCTCATGTTCAAACGTCTACGCGGACTCTTTTCCAACGATCTCTCGATCGACCTCGGCACCGCCAACACGCTGATCTACGTGCGCGGTCAGGGCATCGTGCTGAACGAACCTTCGGTCGTCGCGATCCGTCAGGAGCGCGGCCCGGGCGGTCCGCGCAGTGTCGCGGCCGTCGGCGCAGACGCCAAGCGCATGCTCGGGCGAACGCCGGCCTCGATCGTGACGATCCGGCCGATGAAGGACGGCGTGATCGCCGACTTCACGATGACCGAGGAAATGCTCAAGCAGTTCATCAAGAAGGTGCACCGCGCGCGCATGTTCCGGCCGAGCCCGCGCGTGCTCGTCTGCGTGCCGTGCGGTTCGACCCAGGTCGAGCGCCGCGCGATCAAGGAATCAGCCGAAAGTGCCGGCGCGCGCGACGTGTATATGATCGAGGAACCGATGGCCGCGGCGATCGGCGCCGGCATTCCGGTGCACGAGGCGCGCGGCTCGATGGTGCTCGACATCGGCGGCGGCACCTCGGAAGTCGCGGTGATTTCGCTGAACGGCATCGTCTACTCGCAGTCGGTACGCATCGGCGGCGACCGTTTCGACGAGGCGATCATCAACTATGTGCGCCGCAACCACGGCACCCTGATCGGCGAATCGACCGCCGAGAAGATCAAGATGAAGATCGGTTGCGCATTTCCGCAATCCGAAGTCATGGAAATCGAGGTGTCCGGGCGCAACCTGGCCGAGGGCGTGCCGCGCATGTTCACAATCAACTCGAACGAGATCCTCGAAGCGCTGCACGAGCCGCTGTCCGGCATCGTCAGTTCGGTACGCAGCGCGCTCGAGCAGACGCCGCCGGAATTGTGCTCGGATGTCGCCGAACGCGGCATCGTGCTGACCGGTGGCGGGGCGTTGTTGCGCGACATCGATCGTCTGATTTCCGAGGAAACCGGCCTGCACGTGCATGTCGCCGATGATCCGCTGACCTGCGTCGCGCGTGGCGGCGGCCGGGCGCTCGAACTCATCGACCAGCACGGCGGCGATTTCTTCGCGTCGGAGTAAGTGCGCCGTCACCCTCATCTCCGCAGAGGAGTTGGGGTGAGCGTTCGGACTTGCGCGATCGCCGCGGTGAGTTGACAACCTTTATCATCGCCGATCATTACCGTAACGCTCCGAACGGACCCTCACCCGCCCTTCGGGCACCCTCTCCCGGAGGGAGGGGGAATTGAAGATGGCTATCGCGCGCACCGACAACGCCACGCTGTTCGCCGAGGGCACGGTCAGCACACTGCGCCTGATCGTCTATCTTGCGTTCGCGGTCGCGCTGATGGTGCTCGATCATCGCGGCAGCTATCTGGAAATGCTTCGCCACACCGGCAGCGCGCTGATTGAGCCGGTCTATCGGCTCGCCGCGTTTCCGGCCGATGTCGCGCGCGCGACGCGCACTGCGGTCGCGACGCAGGATCGCCTCGTCAGTGAAAATCGCGACTTGCGCGAAAAGTTGCTGCTCGCGCAAGCGCGCCTGAACCGGCTCGATACCCTGGTCGCGCAGAACGCGCGGCTCAAGGATCTCCTCGACGCGCAGAAGAACCTCGGCCTTTCGGTGCAGTTCGCGCGTCTGATCGATGTCGATCTCGACCCGTTCCGGCATCGCATCGTGCTCGATGTCGGCGCCCACCAGGGCATCGTCGTCGGGCAGCCGGTGATCGATGCATACGGTGTGATGGGGCAGATCGTCGAGGTGCTGCCCAATACCGCGGTCGCGATGTTGATCACCGATCCGACCCACGCGATTCCGGTCGTCGTCGAACGCACCGGGCTGCGCACGATCGCGTACGGCAGCGGCGCGATCGACCGCCTGCAATTGCCGAACATTCCGATCAGCGCCGATGTCAAACCTGGCGACAAGCTGTTGACCTCGGGCCTCGGCGGGCGTTTCCCGGCCGGGTTTCCAGTTGGCGAGATCCGCTCGGTCAGCACCGACCAGAGCGGCATGTTCGCGGTCGCGATCGCGCGACCTGCCGCTGCGCTCGATCGCAGCGGCGAAGTGCTGCTGCTGCGCGACCAACCGCAGCCATATGGACCGCCTGCGTTGCAGGAGGAAATCGGACCACCGGCCAATCTCGCGGGTCCCGCGCCAGCAACCGCGACGGTATCGCCGTGAATCGCGCGCGCGCCCAAGGTTGGCTGTTTGGCGGCAGTTTCGTGATCGCATTCCTGCTCCAGCTGATGCCATTGCCGCAGTTTCTGCTGCCGATGAAGCCGTACTGGGTCGGCCTGGTGCTGATTTACTGGGCGATCGAGTTGCCCGAAAAGGTCGGTCTCGGTTCCGCGTTCCTGCTGGGTCTCGGCGCTGATGTGCTCAGTGGCGAACTGCTTGGCGAGCAGGCGCTGCGCCTAGTCGTAATTGCGTTCATCGTGCTGCGCTTTCGCGCGCGGCTGCGTTTCTTTCCGGTCTGGCAGCAGGCGCTGGCAGTGCTTGCGTTGCTGTTCAACGATCGCATCGTGATGTTGATGGTGCGCGGTTTCTCCGGCGAGCCGATGCCGGCCGCGACGTTCTGGATTGCGCCGCTGACCGGCATGCTCGCATGGCCGCTCGTGTTCCTGCTGTTCGACGATCTGCGCACGCGTTTGCGTGCGGGCGAATAGTGATGCAGCGGCAGGATCACTTCGTTCTTCAATGGCGCGACGCGTGTCCGCTGCCGTGGCCCGCGCATGGCTAGGCTGTTCAAACCGATGAGGGAGGCGCGCCAGGAGGCCGCGCTGTTCCGCCGCCGCGTTCTGGCGGGATTCCTGATCATCGTTGTCTCCCTGATCGCGCTTGCGGTGCGCTTCAGTGTCCTGCAAGTGCAGCAACATGATGAATTCAGCGCGCGCTCGGAAGCGAACCGCGTGTTGACGCGGCCGCTCGCGCCCGCGCGCGGCCTGATCTACGACCGCAACGGCGTGCTGTTAGCCGAGAATCTCGCTGCGTTCCGGCTCGAGGTTACGCCCGAGCAGGTCCACGACATGAACGGCATGCTCGCCGCGCTCGCTCAGGTGGGGCCGATCAGCGACGACGACATCGCGCGTTTCGACGCGTTGCGCAAGGGCAAACACTCGTACCAGGGCGTGCCTTTGCGATTGAAACTCTCCGAGGAGGAGATTGCGCGTTTTTCGGTCAACCGCTGGCGGTTCCCGGGGGTCGAGGTGGTGCCGTATCTGACCCGCGCGTATCCACTGGGCGCGGAATTCGCGCACACCGTCGGCTATGTCGGACGCATCGACACGGAAGATCTCGCCAGGCTCGACAAGGGCGACTACGCTGCCACCTCGCATATCGGCAAGACCGGCATCGAGCGCTACTACGAGGATCGGCTGCACGGCGAGGTCGGCTATGAGCAGGTCGAGGTCAATGCCGACCATCGTCCGCTGCGCGTCCTCCCTGGTCGCGTGGCGCCGAAGCCGGGCGAGAACCTGACTCTGACCATCGACTCGCATCTGCAGCAGGTCGCCGAGGCCGCGTTCGAGGGCCGCGCCGGCGCAGCGGTCGCGATCGATCCGCGCAATGGCGAGATCCTCGCGATGGTCAGCGTGCCGAGCTTCGATCCGAATCCGTTCGTGAATGGCATCGCCAGCGCGGATTACGCGGCGCTGCTCGCGGCGCCCGACAAGCCGTTGCTCAATCGGGTCATTCGCGGCGGCTATGCGCCTGGTTCGGCGGTGAAGCCGTTCGTCGGCCTTGGCGGTTTGGAACTCGGGCTGCGCAAGCCGGAGGATACCGTGCTGTCGACCGGCGAGTTCCACATTCCCGGCCAGTCGCGCGCGTACCGCGACGACGTGCGCGGTGGGCAGGGCCGCGTCGACCTGGTCCAGGCGATCGCGAGGTCCGTGAACACGTATTTCTATTCGCTCGCTTTCGAGATGGGCATCGACCGCTTCAGCGATTTCATGGGCCGCTTCGGTTTCGGCAAGCCCACCGGCGTCGATCTCGTCGGCGAGGGCGGCGGCGTGCTGCCCTCGCGCGAATGGAAGCGAGGACGTTTCAACCAGACGTGGTATCCGGGCGAAACCGTGATCGCCGGCATCGGCCAGGGTTATTGGGTGGTCACACCGATGCAGCTCGCCAATGCGGTCGCGACCTTGGCCGATCGTGGCGTGCCGCACACGCCGCATTTGCTGCGCGCCGTGCAGAGCGACCTCAACGGGAAAGCGATAACGGTACCGCCGGCACCGGCGCTGCCGACAGTGATCGGCAACGCGGACCATTGGCTGCCGATCGAGCAAGGCATGATCGCGGTCATTGCGAGCGGCACCGCACGCGGACTGAACGAAGGGTTCCCCTACGTGATCGCGGGCAAGACCGGGACCGCCGAGCGCTATTCGCGCACAACCGAGGAATGGACCAGCATCAGCGCCAGTCCGATCGAACGCCACCAGGTCATGTTCGAGGCGTTCACGCCGGCCGACGATGCGCGCATTGCGGTCATCGTCGCGCTCGAAGCGGGGCGCAGCGGTTCGCACGATGCGGCGCCGATCGTGCGCAAGATCCTCGACGCATGGTTGCCCGGCGATCAGGAACGCCAAAGTGGCGCTCGGTCTGCCACCACCGCTGCCGCCGCCAACACCCCGGTGCCGTCGCCATGATCGACGATGTGATCGCAAACTTCGCACAGCGTCTGCGTTCGATATGGCGCCGGCCGCGCATCGATCTACCGCTGTTCGGCGCTCTCTTGTTGCTGATGGTAGTTGGCCTTGCCACCCTGTACAGCGCCAGCGATCTCGATCGCGGCCAGGTGATCTCGCAGGCGTTGCGTTTCGTCCTCGGACTCATGCTGATGTTCGCGATCGCGCGGATTCCGCCGCTGACGCTGCGCAACTGGACGCCGTGGCTGTATGCGGGCAGCGTGATCCTTCTCGTTGTCGTCGTCGTGCTCGGTGAGGGGCGCGGCGCGAATCGCTGGCTCGACCTGCGCGTCGTTCGTTTCCAGCCGTCAGAACTTCTGAAGCTGACCATGCCGATGATGGTCGCGTGGTATCTCAACGGTCGGCCGTTGCCGCCGGGCTGGACGACGCTCGGCGTGGTCGGTTGGCTGATTGCGATTCCGGCGGCGCTGATCGCCAAGCAGCCGGATCTCGGTACCGCACTGCTGATTGCGGCGAGCGGCGTGTTCGGCGTGTTCCTGTCCGGGCTGGCCTGGTGGCGCATTGGTTTCCTGGCCGGCGCGTTCGCGGCCGCGGTTCCGGTCGGCTGGCATTTCCTGCACGACTACCAGAAGAATCGCGTGCTCACCTTGCTCAACCCGGAAGCCGATCCGCTCGGCAACGGCTGGCACATCATCCAGTCGAAGATCGCGGTCGGTTCCGGCGGCCTGTGGGGCAAGGGCTGGCACCACGGTACGCAGTCGCGCCTCGAATTCCTGCCCGAGCACACGACCGACTTCATCTTCTCGGTGTTCGCCGAGGAATGGGGCTTGATCGGCGTGTTGCTGCTGCTCTCGCTGTACGTGTTCATCGTCGCGCGCTGCCTGTGGATCGCGACCCAGGCGAAGGACACCTATGCGCGCCTGCTCGCCGGCGCGATCAGCATGGCGCTGTTCGTCTATGTGATGGTCAATGGCGGCATGATCACCGGCATGCTGCCGGTGGTCGGCGTGCCGCTGCCGCTGGTGAGCTACGGCGGCACCTCGGCGGTGTCGCTGCTGGCCGGTTTCGGTGTGCTGATGTCGATCCACGCACATCGCAAGACGGTCGCGGCGTGAAGTACGGAGCGACCGGGTGACTTGTATCGTTGTTGGCGCGTCCGGCCAGATCGGACACTTTCTGCTGCCGCGCCTGCTGACGCGTGGCCAGCTGGTGTGTGCGCTGAGCCGGTCGGTGCAGACGGATCGCCCCGGCGTTCACTGGCTGCGCGGCGCATTGCCGGACGCGCCGCCATTGCCGCGTGAGCCGTCCGCGCTGATCAGCCTGGGCCCGCTGGCCGCGTTCGTCGATTGGTTGGAGCAGGCGCCGCTGCGCACGCAGCCGCGGGTGATCGCGACGTCGTCGATGAGCGTGCTGACCAAGCAGGATTCGCCCGATCCGGCCGAGCGCGCGATGATCGCGTGCCTGGCCCAGGCCGAGCAGCGTCTGATTGCTTGTTGCGAGCGCCGTGGCCTGTGTTGGACACTGCTGCGCAGCACGCTGATCTATGGCGCGGGCATGGACAAGAGTCTCACTCCGATCGCGCGCCAGGCGATGCGCTGGCGCGTGTTCCCACTGCCGCAAGGCCACGGCATGCGCCAGCCCGTGCATGCCGACGATCTCGCACTGGCGGTGTTGGCTGCGCTGGATCGGCCGCAGAGTGCCGGCTGCGTGATCGCGGTTGGCGGTGGCGAACGTCTGCGCGCGAGCGAAATGTTCGCGCGGGTCCGTGCCAGCTTGCCGGTGTGGACGCTGCCGGTGCCGATTCCGCCAGCTCTGTTTGGCATGCTCGCGTGGCTGCTGCCGCGGCGTGCGGCGATGGTGGCGCGACTCGGCACGGACCTGATCGCCGACAACAGCGACGCGGAGCGTTTGCTCGACTTGCACGCCCGCCCGTTCCACCCGCAATCTTGATCGTGGCGCGCTCTGGCGATGAGAGCACATTCCAAAACTGAGGAGCCTGGACGGACGAGGAATCGAATTCAGGGCGCGCGTTTGCCGTTGATCTTGGTGGACAGCGTTTTGCGGTCGTGGTTGGGCGCGTAAGGATGGGCCGCAGCGCCGAAGACGCGAGTCCCACCGAACGCTCGGCGGGACTCGCCGCTGCGCGGCTGCGTCCCACCCTACTTTTTGATTTTGGCGCTTGAGCTATGAGGGTTCCATGAGCGTTGCTGCATGCTAGGCTGTTCGCCGTCCGATTGTTCCACGCCCTCTGCCGCCACGACGCCCTCGATGGTTCGTTCGATCCGCATCCCGCCCCTGCTGTTGTGTCTGTCGCTGCTCGCCGTTCTGCCTGCGCGTGCGGAAACCCATCCCGGAGAGGCCGCGTTCGTGCGCGAGATCGCCGCGGACACCGGCAGGAATCCGGCGGAATTGACCGCGCTGCTCGACGGCGCGCGCAAACAGCAAAGCATCCTCGACGCGATCGCGCGTCCCGCCGAAGCGACCAAGGCGTGGAAGGATTACCGCCCGATCTTCCTGACCGACCAGCGCATCGATGATGGTGTCGCGTTCTATCGCGCGCACCGCGAGCTGCTCGATCGCATCGGCCAGGAGTACGGCGTTCCTCCGCACATCATTATTGCGATCATCGGCGTCGAGACTGGTTATGGCCACAACACAGGCAAGTACCGCGTGCTCGACGCGCTGGCGACGCTCGCGTTCTATTACCCGCCGCGCGCCGCGTTTTTCCGCGGTGAGCTGAAACAGCTGTTCCTGCTCGGTGATCGCCATCTCGCGTATCCGGTCCAGCAGTTGCGCGGGTCGTATGCCGGCGCGATGGGTTGGGGCCAGTTCATGCCGACCAGTGTCGCCCAATGGGGACGTGACGAGGACGGCGACGGCCGCATCGATCTGTGGAACTCGCTGCCCGACATCACCGCGAGCATCGCCAACTATTTCCGCGAACACGGCTGGCAGCAAGGTCAGCCGGTCGCCGTACGCGCGCAGCCGGCGCAACAGGTGCACGAGTTGCGTCCGGTGGGGCTGGAGCCGCTCTATCCGGTGCAGCAGATGGAAGCCTGGGGTTACGCGCCAACCGAGCACGTCGATGCCGATCTCGCCTCGACCTTGCTCATCCTCGACGGCGAGCGCGGCCCCGAGTACTGGCTCACGTTCAAGAACTTCTACGTCATCACCCGCTACAACAAGAGCCCGCTGTATTCGATGGTGGTCTGCCAGCTCGCCGCGGCGATCGCCGCGGGCGCGTCGTCGAAAACACTGTGAAGCGGCTGCGCGCGCTGGCGTGTCTGGGTCTTTGCGTACTGCTCGCAGCCTGTGCAAGCCACAAACCGCGCCGCACCGCATCTGCGCCGTCGACGGCGCCCGCAAACCGCCACAACACGTCTCGCCTGCCGCCCGATACCGCCCGGCCGCAATCCGAACGCTACCGGCAGAATGACGACAACGGTCCTGCGGCGCCGCCGATCGATGTCAGCAAGATTCCCGAGCCGGTGCCCAAGGTCGAGCCGCGCTCGCGCTACGGAAACAAGGAAACCTACAGCGTGCTCGGCCGCACCTACGACCTGCTGCCGAGCGCCGCCGGCTACGTCGAGCGCGGCATCGCCTCGTGGTACGGCAACAAGTTCCACGGCTACATGACCTCGTCGTTCGAGCCCTACGACATGTACGCGTTCACCGCCGCGCACAAGACGCTGCCGCTGCCGAGCTACGCGCGGGTGACCAATCTCGACAACGGCAAGAGCGTGATCGTGCGTATCAACGATCGCGGCCCGTTCCACGACAACCGCATCGTGGATCTGTCGTATGCGGCCGCGGTCAAGATCGGCGTCTGGCCGAGCGGCACCGGCCTGGTCGAGGTGCGCGCGATCGATCCGGCGCATCCGGATGCGCGGCCGCCGGATAGTCGCACAGCCGCGGCGCCTGTCGCGCGGCCGCCGCGCCCGGCGGCGTCGGCACGCATCGCCGCGGCAGCGCTGGTCGCCGCGGCGCCCGGCAAAGCGGGTGCACCACGCATCTATCTGCAGCTCGGCGCATTCGGCGAGCGCGACAACGCCGAGCGCGCGATGGCGAATGCAAAGCGCGCGGGACTCGCTCACGTGGATATCGAATCAGTCGCTATCGGCGGCCACACCGTGCATCGCGTGCGCGTCGGTCCGCTCGCCGATGTCGGTGCGGCCGATGCGTTGACTGCGCGCATCGAGCACCTCGGCCTCGGCGCGCCCCGCGTCGCGATCGAGCGTTGATTTCGATCCGCGATGCGGGCCTGCACGATGAATGCAAGGCATACCACGGCCACACGAATGCCTGAACCGTGATGTTTTGGCTGGCTCGCTCTGCGACAATTTCTCCCTTGATCGATTGCAGGATCCCATTCCCGAAATGAAGCTGTCCGTTTTTGTCGTTCTCATTGTCCTTGTGTTCGCCAGCGCCAGCATCGAGGCGCGCACCAAGGCGCATCCACATCCGACCCCGCCGACGCAGCAGCAGTCGGCACCAGCGACCCCACCGGCGCCCGCTGCGGCGACGTCAGCACCGGTGGTCGAATCGACTGCCGCGCCGAACCCCAACCTGCCGACACCGGAACCGGTGCACAAGACCGATGCGCTGCCGGTTCCCGGCGCGGGCGCGGGCCCGACTCCTCCGCCGCCTGCGATCGACGCGAAAGGCTGGGTGCTGATGGATTACGCGAGCGGTCAGATCCTCGCCAGTGATCATCCTGACCTGCGCGTCGCACCGGCCTCGATCACCAAGATCATGACCTCGTACGTGGTCTCCGCCGAACTCGCGCACGGCAAGATCCACAGGGACGACCCGGTCTACATCAGCGAGCACGCCTGGCGTTCCGGCGGCGCCGGCACGGACGGCTCGACCAGCTTTCTGCAGCTCAACAGCAAGGTGCCGCTGAAGGATTTGCTGTACGGCATGATCATCCAGTCCGGCAACGACGCGGCGATCGCGTTGGCCGAACACACAGCCGGTTCCGAAGACACCTTCGCGCTGCTGATGAACCAGTACGCGGCCCGAATGGGCATGACCGGCACCCACTTCGTCGATGCGAGTGGCCTGCCCAATCCGAGCCACTACACAACCGCGCACGATGTCGCGCTGATGTCGCGCGCGGTGATTCACGACTACCCCGAGGAATACAAGATCTACTCGATCAAGGAATTCGAGTGGAACGGGATCAAGCAGCACAACCGCAATACGCTGCTGTGGCGCGATGCGAGCGTTGACGGGATCAAGACCGGGCACACCTCCGAAGCCGGGTTTTGCCTTGCGACCTCGGCCAAGCGCGGCGATCAGCGCCTGATCGCGGTGGTGATGGGCGCGCCGAGCGAAAAACAGCGCGCCGATGACAACCAGGGACTGCTCAACTACGGCTTCCGCTTCTTCGAGACGCGCAAGCTCTACGCGGCGAACCAGCCGCTGGCGACGCCGGAACTATGGAAGGGCGCGGTCGCGAACGTGCCGCTCGGCGTCGTCGACGACGTGCTAATCACGTTCCCGCGCGGTCGCTACGCCGATCTCAAGGCGAGCCTCGACATGCCCGCGCGCCTGGTCGCGCCGATCACGAAGGGTAAGGCGATCGGCACCTTGAAAGTGCAGCTCGACGACAAGACCTTGCTGGAACGGCCGCTGATCGCGCTCGCCGACGGCGTCGAAGGTGGTTTTTTCAAGCGTCTGTCCGATGCTGCGTGGATGTGGTTCAAGGGTAATCCGGGCAGCAACGTTTCGGCGACGCCGAAAGGCAACTGAAGCATGAAGGATCTCGAAGATATCCAGGCACAGCATCCGGAGCAGGGTTTCCAGTTCCCTGGCGTCTTCGAGATCACCGCGATGGGCAGCGCTTCGGCCAATTTGGAGATCAAGGTGCCGCAGTTGATCGAGAGCGTCGGCCTCAGCGTGTTGGCCGGATCGGCGCGGGTGCGACCATCGCGCGAAGGCCACTACGTTTCCGTCGCGGTCAGCTTCACCTGCCCGACCCGCGGGAAGTACGACGAGGCGCACGCGGCGTTGCGCGCCGATCCCGCTATTCGCTGGACGCTTTAGAGCTGGGATCGGGGAGTCGGGATTCGGGATTCGGGATTCGATGAAATGCGATGTTTCGCGATGCACCTCAGCCGTGGCTCGCGCGTGGATGACGCGAGAAAAGGAGATGCGAGTGTGACGCCCGAATCCCGAATCCCGAACCCCGAATCCCGGCTTCTCACCGTCCGCCGCCCGCCAGGCCTGCAGCCCTACGCACCGGTCTGGCATGCGATGCAGGCATTCACCGACGCGCGCGGGCCGGAAACGCCCGACGAGCTCTGGGTGCTTGAACACGAACGCGTGTTCACACTGGGCCAGGCCGGCAAGTGGGAACACGTGTTGATGCCGGGCGATATCCCGGTCGTGCCGGTCGATCGCGGCGGCCAGGTGACTTATCACGGTCCCGGCCAGATCGTTGCGTATCCGCTGATCGACCTGCGCCGGCTGAAGATCGGCGCGCGCGAACTCGTCAATCGGATCGAGCAGGCGATCATCGACACGCTCGACACCTGGAACATCGTCGCGCTGCGCCGCGACGGCGCGCCCGGCGTCTACGTCGGCGATGCCAAGGTCGCCGCGCTCGGCCTGCGCATTCGCCGTGGCTGTTCGTTCCACGGCCTGGCCTTCAATGTCGCGATGGATCTCGAACCGTTCCATCGGATCAATCCGTGCGGCTATCAGGGCTTGGCGGTCACCCAGGTGCTAGACTTGGGCGGTCCTGGATCGGTGCCTGCGGTCGAAGCGGTCCTGATCAACGAATTGGCGCGCCAGTTCGGGCTGTCACCAGAAATTTCCGACTCGCAACTCCCCCTTTCTGCCACGGGCGACGCCACGCGCGTCGTCGAATCCGCATGATCGACATCAAGACCATTCCGTTCGCTGTCGTCGACACCGCTGCCGCGGAAAAACAGCTCGGCGAAGACAAGATCTCGCGCAACCGCGCCGCGTTCGCCGAGGCTCCGGTCATGCGCAAGCCATCCTGGATCCGTGTGCGCATTCCGCCCGGCAACGCGGTCGCCAGACTCAAGGCCAAGCTGCGCGAGAACCACCTGGTCACGGTCTGCGAGGAGGCCTCGTGTCCGAACATCCATGAGTGTTTCGGCAAGGGCACCGCGACCTTCATGATCCTCGGCGAGGTCTGCACGCGGCGATGCTCGTTCTGCGATGTCGCGCACGGCCGGCCGAAGCCGCCCGATCCGCTGGAACCGGCGCATCTGGCCGGCACGATCCGCGACATGGGTCTTCGCTACGTGGTGATCACCTCGGTCGACCGTGACGACTTGCGCGATGGTGGCGCGTCGCATTTCGCCGATTGCATCAAGGCTGTGCGCTTCGAGAATCCGCACATCAAGATCGAGATCCTGACCCCGGATTTCCGCGGCAAGGGCCGCATGGAGTGCGCGCTCGAAGTGCTCGCCGGCAACCCGCCCGACGTGTTCAACCACAACCTCGAAACGCCGCGCGCGCTGTATCGCGAGGTGCGCCCGGGCGCCGACTACGATTGGTCGCTGGACCTCCTGCGGCGCTTCAAGGCGCAGCATCCGGATGTGCCGACCAAGTCCGGCATCATGCTGGGCCTCGGCGAAACCTTCGAACAGGTCGAGGAAACATTGAACGATCTGCGTGCGCACGCGGTCGATATGGTGACCATCGGCCAGTATCTGCAGCCGACCGTGCATCATCATCCGGTACTTCGCTACTGGACGCCCGATCAATTCAAGGCGTTCGAGGAGGCCGGCTACCGGATTGGCTTCGAGCATGTTGCCTCGGGGCCGCTGGTGCGTTCGTCGTACCACGCCGACGAAATGGCGCATGCGGCCGGTTTCGTACAAGTAGCATGAGCATTGAGCGCGGCATGGCCGCCTTTTGGAATCGCTGGAGACAGGTAATGCGGAAGTTCTTGCTCATCCTGGCCCTCATGGCCTTGGTCGGGCCGGTGTTTGCCAAGCCCACTCAGGACACGGCGGCGCCGCTGCTCAAGGCAACCACGGCCGAAGGCGAAGCGGGGATCTGGGCGACGCGCTTCCTGACCCGTTTCCACTACAAGCCGACACTGCTCGACGACGCGATGTCCGAGCAGATCTTCAAGCGCTATCTCGATGCACTCGATGGTGATCGGCTGTTCTTCACCCAGGCCGACGTGGATCATTTCGCCGGCTACAAGGACAGTCTCGATGACGCGATCTACGACCAGAACCTGGTCGCGCCGTTTGCGATCTTCAACCTCTACGAACAGCGTGTCGGCGAACGAGTCGGCTATGCGCGCTCGCTGCTCGCCAAGGGTTTTGATTTCAGCGTCAACGAAACCTATCAGTACGACCGCGAAAAGACGCCGTGGGCGAAGGATACGGCCGAGGTCAACGATGTCTGGCGCAAGCGCATCAAGAACGACTGGCTGCGCCTCAAGCTCGCCAACAAGCCCGACAAGGAAATTCGCGAAACGCTCGACAAGCGCTACGCGAACTATCTCGACCGCGTCCACCAGCTCAACAGCGAGGACGTGTTCCAGACCTTCATGAACGCGTATGCCTCGTCGATCGAGCCGCATACGAATTATCTCGGCCCGCGCGCATCGGAGAATTTCGACATCGCGATGAAGCTGTCGCTGGAAGGCATCGGCGCGGTCCTGCAGCGCGATGACGACTACACCGCGATCCGCGAGATCGTACCCGGTGGGCCGGCCGCGCTGTCCACGAAGATCAAGGTCGGCGATCGTATCGTCGGTGTCGGCCAGGGTGAGAACGGCACGATCGTCGACGTGGTCGGCTGGCGTCTCGACGACGTCGTCGAGAAGATCCGCGGCGCCAAGGACACCGTCGTGCGCCTCGAGGTGCTGCCCGCGGACGCGGGCCCGGACGGCAAGCATGTCATGCTCGCGCTGGTGCGCAAGAAAGTCAGCATCGAGGAACAGGCCGCGAAGAAATCGATCATCGAGGTCAAGGAGGACAAGCGCACGCGCCGCATTGGCGTGATCTCGCTGCCGACCTTCTACCAGGATTTCGACGCGCGCCGCCGCGGCGACAAGAATTACAAGAGCGCGACGCGTGACGCCGAGAAACTGCTCGGCGAACTCAAGCAAGACAAGGTCGACGGTGTCATCGTCGACCTGCGCAACAATGGCGGCGGTTCGCTCGCCGAAGCCACCGATCTTACCGGCCTGTTCATCGACAAGGGTCCGGTCGTGCAGGTGCGCAACGCCGGCGGTCAGGTCGAGCAAGAGGAAGACACAAAAGCCGGGATGGCCTGGGACGGCCCGCTGGCCGTGGTCGTCAACCGCGGCTCCGCGTCGGCGTCGGAAATCTTCGCGGCGGCGATCCAGGATTACGGCCGTGGCGTGATCATCGGCGAACCGACGTTCGGCAAGGGCACGGTGCAGAACCTTGTCGATCTCGACGACGTTGCCCACAACGAAAAGCCCACCTTTGGCGAGGTCAAGATGACCATTGCGCAGTTCTTCCGCATCAACGGCGGTTCGACCCAGCTGCGCGGCGTGACCCCGGACATCAGCTTTCCGCTGACCGTCGACGCCAAGGATTTCGGCGAATCGAGCTATGACAACGCGCTGCCGTGGACCTCGATCGCGCCCGCCAAATACCAACCGGTCGCCGATCTGAAACCGATCACGCCGATGCTCCTCGAACGCCATCAGGCGCGCACGGCGAAGAATGTCGAATGGCAGAACTTCGAGGCCGACCTCGCCGACATGCGCACGTTGCGCGCGGAAAAGACGGTTTCGCTGGACGAGCAGGTCCGCCGCAGGCAACGCGACGAACAGGAAGTCAAGCGCAAGGCGCGCGAGGTTGCAAGCGGCCACGCGACGCCGGATCTCGACCCTGCAGCCAAGACCGTGCAGAAGATCGGCGACGATGCGAAGGACCGCGCGGGCGCCAAGACCGGTTCCGCGAATGCGATCAAGCCGATCGCCGCCACCGACGCGCAGAAGAAGCCCGCCGGCGCGGCCGAGGCTGCGGCCGACAAGGAGGCGCCGGTGCAGGATGATGGCCTGCAACCAGATGAGCGTAGCGTCCGCAGCGACCTGAAACGCGAGCAGGAAGAAAAGGCCAGGCGCGACGTCATTCTCGAAGAAGCTGCGCATATCCTCGCCGACGAAATCGACCTGATCCGCACCGACACCAAGCTCGCCGCGCAGACGCTGCCACGCGGTGTGGTCGCGCCGACCGACGTGGATTGATCGGAAAGTCGTCACGAACGCCGGGCCCGAGAGCCGTCTGGCGCTGTGTCGTTCTTCCCCCGCTATCGCAGGGGAAGGGACAACGAGCGAACTTGTCTGCTCCGCATGCGCTCTCGCGGCCTGCGCTGACGGCCCGCCGGTCTACGACTCCGGCACTCAGCCCCGAGTGCCGTACCGCCGCTGCAGAAACTCGAAATACGCGCGCAGCCCCTGCGCCTCGCCGCCACGTGGATGGCCGGGCTTGTCCGAGTCGTTCCAGGAATAGACGTCCAGATGCGCCCATGCCTGGGCCTCCGGCACGAAGCGTTCGAGGTAGAGCGCCGCGGTGATCGCGCCGGCGTGGCGTGACGCGCCCGCGTTGGCGAGATCGGCGAGGTGCGACTCGAGCATGGTCAGATAGGGGCGCCATAGGGGCATCCGCCAGAGCGGATCGCGCGCGGTCTGCGCGGCGCCGAGCAGGGCATTCGCGATGTCGTCGCGGTTCGCGAACAGCGCTGGCAGCTCCGGACCGAGTGCGACGCGAGCGGCGCCGGTCAAGGTTGCGAAGTCGAGGATCAGGTCGGGCTTCTGTTCGGCGGCGTAGGCGAGTGCGTCGCACAGGATCAGGCGACCTTCCGCGTCGGTGTTGTCGATTTCGACGCTGAGGCCGGCGCGCGTCGTGATGACTTCGCCAGGGCGGAGTGCGTTTCCCGCAATCGAATTCTCGACCGCGGGAATCAGCAGGGTGAGCCGCACCGGCAATGCCGCGTCGAGCACGAGGCCGGCCAGTGCGATCGCATGCGCGGCGCCGCCCATGTCCTTCTTCATCCAGCGCATGCCATCGCTGGATTTGATATCGAGGCCGCCGCTGTCGAAGCAGACGCCTTTGCCGACCAGGATCAGGTGCGGCACATCGGTCGGGCCGTGCGTCAACGTGGCAAGCCGCGGCGCGCGATGGCTGGCGCGGCCGACCGCGTGGATGGTCGGGAAATTCGCGCTGAGGAGGTCGTCGCCGACCCATTCGCGATAGATCGCGTCGTGGCGCTCGGCGAGCGCGCGCACCGCCTGGCCGAGTTCGGCCGGTCCCAGGTCCTCGGTCGGTGTGTTGATCAGGTCGCGCACGTGGTAGATCGCTTCGGCCATCGATGCGCTGCGTTGCGCGATCGCGGGGTCGATGACCAGTTGCGCCGCCGCGCGGACGGGCTTGCGATAACGGGTGAACTGATACGCGCCGAGCGCCCAGCCGAGCGCGACATCGCCGGCATCGAGCGCGAGGCCGCGCGGGTCGAGCGCATAGCGGCCTTCGGGCAGGCGCACCGGCAGCGAGGCCAACGCGAACACCGGGTCGCGTCGGTCGCAACCGGCGAGGACGACAAGCACGCCACCATCGGCGCCCGGCAGCGCGAGAAAGTGCCCGGCCTCGCCAGCGAATGCGTTGGCCGCGCACCAGCGTCGCGCTTCGGCGCCGAATGCGCCGATCGTCGTGTCAAAGCTTTCGCGGTCGACCGCGTGCAGCGGCGTCGCGTCGGCGGCGTTCGCGGCAATCACCCAGGCATCCATCACAAATCCTCATTGTGGAATTGATATCCTTCGAGAAAACACGAATCGCTTTACTCGTCATGCCGACGCAGGCCGGAGGCGCTTCACAACAGCGAAGCTGGTCATCCAGCTCCTTCGTTGAGTGGCCACGACGCTGGATGACTCGCCGCATCCTGCGACTCGGCCTTCAGCTTGGCTATTCCGTTCGCGTCTGCTCCTGCAAACGCAGTCCGGTGATCGTCGCGATGACGAGCTATTGGGATTCTTCCTGCTGTTCAATCCAGCGCGCCAACTCGCCGAGATCGCGCAGTTCAAGATCAGGCACGATCAAGCGTCTTTCTGCGCAGGCCGACGCGGCGTGATCCGACCACTGCGCACCGTTGCGGTTCAACCACGCCGTGCGCAGGCCAGCGTCGTGGGCGCCGATCACATCGAGCAGTGGATCGTCACCGACGTGCAGCACATTCCCGGGCGCGAGGCCAAGCCGCGCGCAGGCGTCGTGAAAGATCGCCGCGGCCGGTTTCGCGACGCCGCATTCGCGCGCCGAAATGCAGTGCCGGAAATGTTGGCGCAGGCCGATCCGTTCGAGATCGGCGTTGCCGTTCGAGATGCTGATCACGGGCAGACGCATGGCGATTGCCTCAAGTGCCGGCAGTGCGTCGGCGTAACAATCGACGCGATTGCGCGCCGCGTAATAGACCTCGAATGCGGCATCGACGTGCTCGTCGCCGATGCCGCACCTCGCGAACGCGCGCTCGAGCGTAAGCAGGCGTTGCGCGGTGAAATCGTGGGCGAGATCGGGACGATCCGCGACCACCTGTTCGCGCAACGCGCGCAGCGCGGCGATCGGCCACGCCGCCGCGACCGCGCCGTGATGCTGTTTCAACCAGTCATCGAGATGCGTTTCGGCAGCGAGGATTGCCGGCTCGACCGGCCACAACGTGTCGTCGAGATCCAGCGAAACCGCGAGGATGCGCATCGATGTCGTGTGCGCGGCGAGCTCAACCGCCGGCCGCGCCGCCGCTGACGTTGCCGAACGATGCGGCCGGTTTCGCCGACGTCGCGGGCTTCTTTGGAGCCTCGGCCTTCGCGACGGTGTTCGCTTTCTTCGTCGCCGGCTTGGCCGCCGTCGCGTTCGCAACCTGGGTCTTCTCGGTCGTGCTCGCCGCGGCCTTCTTCGGCGCTGACTCCTTCGACGCGTGCGCGACGGAGGTCTTCTTCGCGGCTTCCTTCTTCGCCGCACTCGCGGCGCTCATCTGGGCTGCCTTCTTTTCCTCGGCGCGGGCGAGATTCGCGCGCGCCTCCTGGGTCGATTCGGCGGTCGGTGCGATGCGGGTCTTCGCTTCCAGCGAGGCACGTGGTGCGGACACCGGCGTCGGTGCGGACGCTGCCAGGGTGGCGACGCCACTGCCGCTGGCTTCGCGGCCGAGGTGCGCATCGATGAAGGCCACGCGCGCGTTGTTGAGCGCGATGGCATCGCCCGCGTCCGCATACGGGATCAGTTGATGGCGGCGCAGGATGTCCTTCGCGGTTGGCGTGTCGAGGAACGCGAGGTAACGATCGATCTCCGCTTGCTTCGGCGAATCGAGCCGGCTGGCGAGATACAGCGTGATGTAAAGCGGATAGCTTGCGTTGGCAACGGTCGCAGTCGACGCTGCGATGCCTTCGACGCTGAGCATCTTGATGCCCTTGTTCGCATGCACGCTGGCGAGTGTTGACAGGCCGAGCCCGGCTGGGTCGAGCGCGACCGCTTCCTCGAGTTTGGTCGTGTTGAGGTAGAGCCGCGGTGCGGCGACTCTCTGGTCGCCGTTGTGAAACACGAGCTCGCGCAGGGAGAATTCGATGCCATCCAGCGGCGCGGCGATCGCGTACAGGTTGATTGGTTTGTCCTCGCCGCCGAGGTCCTTCCAGTTCGTGATGCGACCGTAGTAGATGTCGTGGATCTGCTTCAGCGTGAGGCTGCTGACCGGATTGCGCGGGTGGGTGATCGGCACGGCCGCATCGAGCGCAACCGGCACGAAGTTGATGTTCGCCTCTTCGGCGCGACGCGCGTACTTGCCGCGCGCGCTGCCGCCGATGTCAGCGCTGCCCTGCGCGACCGCGTCGAGACCGGATACGGTGCTGAACGGCTGCAGGGTGATCTTGCCCTTCTTTTCCTTCGCGTATTCCTTGGCGAGGTCGTCCATGATCGCGCGGCCGGTGGCTTGGTCACCACGCCAGATCAGTGCGTCCTGCGCCGCCGCTGCGTGGGTGGGCGAAACAATACAGGCAAGCAGGAAAGCAAACACGAAGGACGTGACGGCAACGCGTGGTGACATGGTGATGGTTTCGCGAAAATGGAGGGAAAAGCAGTGCGCAACTTTATCACGCGCCCCCGCGTGTTGCTGCGGCTCCAGGTCACGAAGCGCGCACGCGATGCGTCTGCCGGCGTCTTTCGGCGCGCCCACGCAATGAGCGCGGGCGCGCCTTGTGTCATCACTGCAGCAGCAGGTAGTACGCCTCGTCGCCGCGCAGCAGAGTCAGCATCAACTGGCGCGGATGTGCGCCGACGAGCTGGCTGAAATCGTTCGCGCCGGCGAGGTCGCGCCGGTTCACCGCGATGATGATGTCGCCATCGCGCAAGCCGCTCGTGAACGCACGGCTGTTCTCGGCGACACGGGTCACGCTGACGCCAGCCACGCCCAGCCGGCGCAGGCTCGCGTCAACATCGCCGAACTGGATGCCCGCGAGGCGCTTGTCCAGACTTTCGCCTTTCAGCGTGCGCAGCTCGGTCGCCTTGAGCGCGGTGTTGATCGTCAGTGGCTTGCCGTCACGCAGCACGCCGACGTTGATCGCAGCGCCGGGCGCGGTCAGGCCCTCGATGTTGCGCAGGTCCTGCTCGCCGGCGACCGGTTTGCCGTCCAGCGAGACGATCACGTCGCCGGGTTTGAGGCCGGCCGTCGCGGCCGGCGTGTTGGCGCGCACGCGGGTGATGACCGCGCCCTTGGTGTCGGTCAGCGCGAGCATGTTCGCGATTTGCGCAGTGATGTCCTGCGCCTCGACGCCGAGCGCGCCGCGTTTGACTTCGCCGCTCACGATCAGCTGGCGCATCACGTCGGCGGCGAGGTTCGAGGGAATCGCGAAACCGATGCCGACGTTGCCGCCGGACGGCGAGTAGATCATCGAGTTGATGCCGACCAGTTCGCCGCGCAGGTTGACCAGAGGGCCGCCGGAATTGCCCGGGTTGATCGAGGCGTCGGTCTGGATGAAGTTCTGGTAGCCCGAGCCGCGCAGGCCCGAGCGGCCGAGCGCGGAGACGATGCCGGAGGTGACGGTCTGGCCGAGTCCGAACGGTTCGCCGATCGCAACCACGAAATCGCCGACGCGCAGCTTCGACGAATCGGCGAGCCGCAGCGCGGTCAGCTTGTTGCCGGCAACCGGAATCTGCAGCACTGCGAGGTCGGTGTCGGGATCGGTGCCGAGCACCTTGGCCTTGACCGTGTGGCCGTCGGCGATCGTGACCGAGATATCGTCGGCGCCGGCGATCACGTGATTGTTGGTCAGCACGTAACCCTTGTTTGCATCGACGATCACGCCGGAGCCGAGCGACTGCTGCACGCGTTCCTGCGGCGTGTTCGGGATACCGAAGAAACGCCGGAACACCGGGTCGTCGAAGTACGGATTGCGTACCGCGACGTGCGTCTTCGAGGCGATGTTCACCACCGCCGGGGTCACCCCATCCAGCATCGGCGCGAGCGAGGGCAATGCCTGGCCGTCGATGACCGGTGGCAGCGCGGCCTGCGTGGCGAGTGGCAACAACGCGCACGGCAACAGGCCGATCCACAGCACAGTCGCGGCGGCGATATGGCGGCGACGGAAATCTGGGCGAAGGTTGGGCATGGCGGCGTCCTGGTCGCGGAAAAGTTCAAGCATCGGCGGATCGGTGAGACCGCGCAAATCGGCTCAGGTTTCCGGGATGCGCCCGCCCGCGGACGCGTTCCACGTCACCTGTTCAGCCGCGGCGCCACGTCTGGCGTGGCGTCAAGAAAAAGCGCTTTACATCATCGGTGGGCGCGCGTAGGTTAGTCGAGGCGCCACAATATCTTGTGTTCTAGCATACGTACCAAGCCCACAAATTGGGTATTGGCGCGGGTTGTGCAATACCGCTGTCATCTGGCAAAACCAGCCGCAGACCCAGTTCGCGGCGCGCGCACAAGGGGTGCGGTTTTCAGTGGAGGCGGTGTTGGCGGTACGCGTGACTCGCGCAACAGTGCGCGGCGCAAGGGGCGAAGGTCAATGATGGTAACGGAGCCGGGGCGCATCCCGGTCGAAATATGGGAGATATAAAAAGAATGAGCACGGTGCGCTTGGAAAAGCTCGCACGTGGCGCGGTGGAAATTCCCCTGCAGCCTGCGTCCTACGATATCTGGGACAAGAAATACCGCCTGAAATCCAAACAGGGCGAGCCGGTCGACGCGACCATCGACCACACCTACCAGCGCGTCGCCAAGGCACTCGCCGATGTCGAGGCGACGCCTGAGAAATGCAATTACTGGCACGACCGCTTCCTGTGGGCGCTGCGCCGCGGCGCGATCCCGGCCGGGCGCATCATCTCCAACGCCGGCGCGCATGAACACAAGCCGAAGACCTCGACGATCAACTGCACGGTGTCCGGCACGATCGACGATTCGATGGACAACATCCTCGACAAGGTCCATGAGGCCGGGCTCACGTTGAAGGCGGGTTGCGGAATCGGCTATGAATTTTCGACGCTGCGCCCGCGCGGCGCATATGTGTCTGGGGCGGGCGCGCATACGTCCGGGCCGCTGTCGTTCATGGATATCTACGACAAGATGTGCTTCACGGTGTCGTCGGCCGGCGGTCGCCGCGGCGCGCAGATGGGCACGTTCGATGTCAGCCATCCGGACGTCAAGGAATTCATCCGCGCCAAGCGCGAGGATGGGCGCCTGCGCCAGTTCAACCTCAGCCTGCTGATCACCGACGGCTTCATGGACGCGGTCGAGACCGACGCCGACTGGCCGCTGGTGTTCCCGATCCACGTCAAGGAACAGCACGAGATCGATCTCGTCGACGCGGGGAAAGTCGTCTGGCGCGACTGGCCGACGCACAAGAACTACGTGATCCGCGATGACGGCCTGGTCGCTTGCAAGATCTATGGCCACATCAGGGCGCGGCACCTATGGGACATGATCATGGTCTCGACGTACGACTACGCCGAGCCGGGCTTCATCCTGATCGACCGCGTCAACGAGATGAACAACAACTGGTGGTGCGAGCACATCCGTGCGACCAACCCGTGCGTGACCGCGGATACGCGGCTGGCCACGCAGTTCGGCATGGTCAAGATCGGCGATCTCCATACCAGTGGCGCGGCGTTGGAAGTCACCGTCGATCGGCGTGCGTTGGGCGCGAACGAATACGGTGTCGAACAGCGCCCTGCGGTGCCGGCCTTCATGACAGCCGCGAAGGCGGCGGTGTATCGCGTTACCACGGAAGACGGCTATGAGATCAAGGCGACCGCATGGCACGACTTCTACACCGAGCGCGGCAAGATCAAGTTGAACGAATTGGCCGTCGGTGATCGGCTGCTGGTGCAATCAGGCAAGGGACAATTCGGTACCGAAGGCAGCGAAGATCTTGGCCTGTTGCTCGGCATGATTACCGGCGACGGCCATTTCACGAACCGCGGCAAGCATCAGCAAGCAGCGGTCATCGCGATGTGGGGCGAGGAACGCGCGCTGGCCGACCGCATTGCGGCCTATGTCAACACGCTGATCGCGCACACCGCGCTGGGTACTCCCCGCGAATACCGTGTCGCCCCGATTGCTGTGCCCGAGCGCAACCACGTCTTCGTCCGCTCGGTCGTGTTGGCGCGCCTGCTGGAACACTACGGTTTCAGCGCCGCCACCAAGCTCAAAGTGTCCGAAGTGGTCTGGCGTGGGTCGGAAGCCTGCGTGCGCGCTTACTTGCGCGCACTCTTCCAGACCGATGGCACGGTCAACGTATCCAACTATCGCCAGAGCTGTTCGATTCGCCTCGCATCGAGTCAGCAGACGTTGCTCAAGGACGTGCAGATGCTGCTCGCCAATTTCGGTGTGTTTTGCAGCGTGCGCAAGCGCCGTGATGCGCGAGTGCGCGCGATGCCGGACGGGCACGGTGGCATGCGCGAGTATCCGTGCAGCGCCGACTACGAATTGATCGTGGATGGCGAATCGCGCGAGCGTTTCATGCAGGAGATCGGGTTTCTCCTGCCGAACAAGACAGAACGCTATCTCGCCTGGAAAGCAGGCAAGGCGCTGCGCAAGACGCAGCGCTTCGCCTCGCGCATCGTTAGCATCGACTATGTCGGCGAGGAAGCCGTCTTCGACACCACGCAAAAGGACAAGAACACCGTCATCTTCAATGGGCTGGTGACAGGACAATGCGGAGAGCAGCCGCTTCCGCCCTACGGTAGCTGTCTGCTCGGCTCGGTCAACCTGACCACCTTCGTGCGCGATCCGTTCGGCCCGAAGGCACGTTTCGACTGGGAGGAATATCGCGAAGTCGTGCGCGTGTTCACGCGCATGCTCGACAACGTGGTCGAGATCAACGGCCTGCCGCTGGCCCAGCAGCGCGACGAGATCACCCAGAAGCGCCGCCACGGCATGGGTTTCCTCGGCCTCGGCTCCACCCTGACCATGCTGAAGATGCGCTATGGCAGCGCCGACGCCTGCAGCTTCACCGAGGACGTATCGCGCGAAATGGCGCTGGCGGGTTGGGAAGTCGCGCTGTCGCTGGCCAAGGAAAAAGGTGCGGCGCCGATCCTCATGCGTGATTTCGAGATCACCGGCGACATGCTGCGCAAGCGTCCCGAGATGGTCACCGACGGGTACAAAATCGGCGACACGATTGCGGGCCGCGTGCTGCACGCGAAGTACTCGCGTTACATGCAACGCGTCGCCGAGGCGGCGCCGGAGCTGGTGAAGGAACTCGCCGAGGTCGGTGCGCGCTTCACCCACCACAGCTCGATCGCGCCGACCGGCACGATCTCGCTGTCGCTCGCGAACAACGCGAGCAACGGCATCGAGCCGAGCTTCGCGCACCACTACAGCCGCAACGTGATCCGCGAGGGCAAGAAGTCCAAGGAAAAAGTCGAAGTGTTCAGCTTCGAGCTGCTCGCCTATCGCGAACTCATCAACGGCAAGGCGATGCCGCTGTCGCAGGAAGCCGAGGAAAAGCTGCCCGATTACTTCGTCGCTGCCGACGACATCAGCCCGGTCGAGCACGTCGACATCCAGGCCGCCGCGCAGAAGTGGGTTGATTCCTCGATCTCCAAGACCGCGAACGTGCCGACCGATTACCCTTACGAGGAATTCAAGGACATCTACCGCTACGCGCACCGCCAGGGTCTGAAGGGCTGCACGACCTTCCGCTTCAATCCGGCGGCCTTCCAGGGAGTCCTGGTCAAGGAGCATGATTTGGCCAACACCACCTACCGTTTCGAACTCGAGGACGGTTCGCTGGTGGAAGTCAAAGGCAACGAGGAGATCGAGTACGATGGCGAAACGCACACCGCGGCGAATTTGTTCGATGCGCTGAAAGAAGGTTACTACGGCAAATTCTGAGCATCGGCCGCGCTGGGCGTCGAGTCAGCGAAACTTGTGATATCCGTTCGTCCCATCAGGCTCACATCATTGGAGAGGGGAACATCTCATGCATAGCGAAGGCGGCAGTTCCGGTAGTTCGTTCGATAGTCTGAAAGAAGGCGCATCGCAGATCGGCAGTGCGGTCGCCGACGCCACGAGCGCGGTGGCGACGTCGGTCGGCACGGCGGCGTCCGACACGAAGCAGGCGGTCCAGAGCACCGCGAAGACGGTCGCGAAGACAGTCGTGAAGGCGCGCAAGCAGGCCGCGCGCAAGGTCAAGGCCGTCGTCGCGAGGGTGAAAAAGGTTGTCGCCAGGAAGCCAGCCGCGAAGAAAGCCGCCGCGAAGGTAGTCAAGAAGGCCGCGAAGAAAGTCGCGCCTGTGAAGAAGGCGGCTGCGAAGGCGGCGAAGAAGGTCGTGAAGAAGGCCGCAACGGCGAAGAAAGCGGTCAAGAAGGTCGCCAAGAAGGCCGCGAAGAAAGTTGCCGTGAAGAAAGCCGGCGCGAAGAAGGCGATGAAGAAGGTCGCCAGGAAAGTGACGGCGAAGAAAACCGCGGCGAAGAAGGCGGTCAAGAAAGTCGTCAAGAAGGCAGCCAAGAAGGCGGCCAAGCGCAGATAGTTCGCGTCGCCTTGCGCGCCATCGGCCGACCCGCGACGGCCGGTCGATGGCGTTAGTGAGAACGTCGCCGGTGAAGAAAATCGCAGGGAAAGCACCACCCAAAAAAGTCGCGGCGAAGTAACGACGGCGGCGCATGAATCACACTCTCGCGCCATTGCCGCAACCGTACCGCACCCAGCAGCGCCGGCCATGGCCGGATTCATCCCGCATCACCATCCAGTCACTACCATGAAGATCAACAAGAAGATCAAGGGCTACAGCGTCGTCGGCCCTGCGGAAACCAGCAAGGCCGTGGCGGCCGCGCAGGCATCGGCAAGCGCACCGGCCGCGCCGATGGCCGAAGTCATCCAGATGCACGAGAAGGTCGAGCGCCCGCAAATGCTGGTCGGCGCGACCTACAAGATCAAGTCGCCGCTGGTCGAGCACGCGCTGTACGTCACCATCAACGACATCGTGCTCAACGCCGGCACCGAATACGAACTGCGCCGCCCGTTCGAGATCTTCGTCAACTCGAAGAACATGGACCACTTCCAGTGGATCGTCGCGCTGACCCGCATCATGTCCGCGGTATTCCGCAAGGGCGGCGACGTGACCTTCCTGGTCGAGGAACTCAAAGCCGTATTCGACCCGCGCGGCGGCTACTTCAAGGCCGGCGGCGTCTACATGCCTTCGATCGTCGCCGAACTCGGCTACGTGATCGAGACCCACCTCAAGATGATCGGCCTGCTGCACGATCCCGAGATGTCGCTCGAGCAGCGCAACCTGATCGCCGAGAAGCGCGCGCTCTACGATGCCCGCGCAAAAAAAAATTCTGAAATAAGTTCCAGCCTCGCCGGCGCCGCTGCCGAGAGCGCTCGCAGATCCGACACTGCTTCCGTAGGAGCGGCGCCAGCCGCGACCGCAGACTCCACCGATTCCTCCAGCGCCTTCCCGCCCGGCGCCACGATGTGCCACAAGTGCAATACGAACGCGGTCATCCTGATGGACGGCTGTGCGACGTGTTTGAATTGTGGGTATTCGAAATGTGGGTGAAAGACATCGTTGTACCAAGCGCAAACTCGTAATGGATGCGCAACATTAAAATGAACCTGACCCCTTTGTTCCCATGTCGCGCGGGTGCCGCCTGCCGCTCGCGAGGATGAACCGGCGCATCCACTGCAGATAGATGCACTCAGTGCTCAGACTGTAGTGTTAGAGCCGTAGACGTCGGCGAACTTCGTCGAACAGACGGGGTTGCGGCGTGATATTGCTTCGAGGTGTTATCGCCGCGGATTCGGGGTGATAAGTCATATCGGCACGCTTTCGTTGGATAGCGCACCAGACTGCCCCAGCGGCGCAGGCGCCGGAGTGGGATAAGTTCGTGTTCTGCTGTAGGATTTTGCCTTGACCGGCCACTGGCGGCGCGCGCAGGATAAGACTTATCGCCCCGGATCCGCGGGGTCTATTTGTAGTTAGGCAGCAATGAATCGCTACGCGATAATCAGTGCAGTCCAGTCGGTCGCTGTAGTCGCGGTGTGTGCGGCTGTGGGGCTTTCTCTTGCCACGGTCTCGGGTGGCGAAAACAGCAGCTTTCTATTCATGGCGCTTGGCGGCGCCATCGTGGGGTTAATTGGCGTCGTCGTCGGGCTTATGTTTCGCGCCCCAGTGCAAGAGCTGGAACGGTATCGCAGTCCTCGCCAGCTAGTCGGTCTTCGCATCGCCACGATCAGCTTCATAGTCGCAATCGCTGGGTGGCTAATCACTGTGTTCGTTTCAGGTGCTCTGGGGTACTGGGTCGTTGTCGTTGGTGTTCTCGGTGGTTGCACCGGCATTGTCATTCATCGGCTCCAGGGTGGCCAAGCAACGTAACAATTGCTGCCTAACTATTCCCGTAAGAGACTTCCCGTCAACTCCACGCAGCTAATGGTCTTGCCTTGAGCTTTCAGGCGATCGCTAGTCATCGAGTTTCCCGTTGGTAGTGCGTGTTGCGTTCGTCAGTTCGATGCGGTCCGACGATGCCAGACTGCATTTCCGTCCCACGGGGACTTCCTTCGGTCGTAAACGGTCTTGTTGAGCCGACTGTATTGACTCGGACCTGGGTATAAACCGCGCCCGGAGACCTCGTTCATCCATCGGTATCGCCGGTGTCCTGGGGATCAATCAGAACACCTTGTGGCGACCGGATTGTTAGTCAGGTTCTCTCTGGGTGGGTCTGACCCGTTGCTACCGCTTCGCTCTGACGGTGAAGTGAATCATGTGAACGTTGCCGTGGCCGTGTGCAGACTGGCCGGGCGTTTCGCCATCGGGTGCGCAAGCGATGCGTTCGGGTCGTAGTCCGCCGCATGCGCGAGCATCGCCCACAGCTGCCGCGCGTGTTTGTTGGCGATCGCCACCAGCAGCTTGCCGAAGGGCATCCGGCACGCCAGTTGCGCGATCCAGATCTGCTCGGGCGTGGCTTTTTCCACGCTGACCGCTTTGGCTCGCTGCAGGCTGCTGCGGGCCCCCTGGATCAACAGCGTGCGCAGGTACGCATCACCGCGGTAACACAAAAGGGGTCAGGTTCATTTCCTGGTGTGGTGGACGTGATGCCGAGCGAACCCCAAACTCCTCGCTCCGCGAACGCCAACTCCCTTCTACCGCAAACCGACGCGGGCAGCGATCGAAACGAAGCGTGGGTCGTGGCGCGGGAAACGGGTCAGAGAAGATTTTCCAGGGCATGAACGATGGTCGGCGCGCTAAGCTCGAAGCTCGCTTCCCACAGAGGACGTGTCTCCCATGCAAATCGAAGGGTCCTGCCATTGCCGCCGCGTGCGTTTCTCCTGCGAAGCCTACGCGCCAGTGCCGTATCAACGCTGCTACTGTTCGATCTGCCGCAAGACCGCCGGCGGCGGCGGTTATGCGATCAATCTCGGCGCATGGAAGAAGACGCTCAAGGTCGAGGGCCGCGAGCATCTTGGCGTGTATCGCGCGCGTATCGAGGAGGATGGCCAGCGCTGGACCAGCAGCGGCCGTCGCCACTTCTGCAAGCGCTGCGGCAGCGCGCTGTGGCTGTACGATCCGCAATGGCCGGATCTCGTGCATCCGCATGCGTCGGCGATCGACACGCCGCTGCCGAAACCGCCCGAGCGCGTCCACATCTGTCTTGATTTCAAGGCGCCGTGGTGCGAAGTGCGGCGTGGCAAACATGATCCGCACCATGCGCGCTTCGCCGAGGAGTCGCTCGTGGACTGGCACCGTCGCCACGGCTTGCTCGATGGCGATGCATGAAGTCGCGTCGGACGTCAGAGTGGGCGACGCCGGCGCCATTGCAGCGCCGGACCGGCAACCGTAAGGGGTTCAGAGTGCCTTTGTCGTCGTCATGGATGGCTGCGCGACATGTTTGAATTGTGGGTATAGCAAATGTAGGTGACATGCCTGTAGCGAGCGCGAACGCGTAATGGGTGCGCAACATAAAATGAACCTGACCCCTTTGTTGCTACAAACGGCCCCTGCAATCGCAAACCTGCCGGTACCAGACTAGGTGTCGTCATCGTAGACGCGCAGGCCCGCTACGGCTGGCACACCCTCCAGCGCCAGCGCCAGAACTGCGTGGGGGCTGATCCGCTCCAGACAGCGTGGACGAGGGCCCCAGCGACAAGTCTTGCGGTAACAATTGAGGCATGCGTAGTCTGCTTGTACGGCACGCACGTTGGGGCCGAGCGGACGCACACGCCGCGGGTCGGTTGGACCGCAGAGCACCCACATCGGACGGTTGGTGGCCGCGGCGATATGGGCCGTACCGGTGTCGTTGGCGACGATGAAGGCCGCTCCCGCACACGCCGGGATTACCTCGAGCAACGAGAGCGCATTGAGATACACGGCCACACCCGGTGCCTCCGCGTTGATCGAGGCCACAATCTCGGCACAGACGTCGGCCTCGTCGCAAGCGCCGATCACCACTACCCGTTCGATGCCACGCCGGTGCAGTAGCAGTCCAAGCTCCGCATACCGCTCGGCACCCCAGCGCTTCAGCCAGCTCGCGGCCTGCGAGCCCGGCAGAAACACGGCGTAGCGTCCGGGTTGGATGCCGAGATCTTGCAGCAATGCCGACACGTGCGCGAACTGATCGGCATGCGGGTACAACACCGGGCGTAGCGAGCGCGTCTGGATTCCGGCAGCGGCAAGCAGGGCGCGCATCCGCGCCGCAGCATGGGGGCCCACCGACACCGTCGGTGCCAGCGTGTAGGGAAAGCCGCGGCGCAGACCCCAGCGCCGCACCACCCGGCTTTGCCCGATGCTCAGCACGGCCAGCAGCAGACGGGTGTGATCCGAACTCTGTAGATCGATGATCAGGTCGTAGCGCGCCGCGCGTACACGCCGCAGCCAAAGGAAATGGGTTCGCAAGCGGCGCGTACGATCACGCAGCGGCAATGCGAACACGGCCTCGAAGCGCGGATCGAAGGCGAAAAGTTTCGCCGCAGCGGGTAGTGTATCGAGATGCAGCACGGCGTCCGGAAAAGCATGGCGCACGTCCTCGATCGCCGCCGTGGCCAGCGCCACATCGCCCAGCGCGCTCCACTTGATGATCAGGATGCGACGAATGCCGCCGGCGATCTTGCCCGACATCGCGACCCTCCCTTGGAATGACCGCAAATCCACCGCCCATGAACGTCGTCAACCCGGACCGGTCGCCGAGCATCGGATGAGGCGGAATAACGCACATACGCATTCATTGGTTCATCGGGTGACTAGATAATCGCCTTGGACGCCGCCATGATAACGGTCTTTTATGTCCTTCCATGCCCAAAAGCGCATGTCGATGGGTGGCGTCCACTTGGCTCGACGTCGATGCGGCAAAGGTGGGCAAAGGGGTCAGGTTCATTTGCGCGGCGCGGTGATGTGGCACAGCCATACCGCGATTTGCCAAGCGCGATGGCGATGGCGCCGGCCACCAACCTGGGCGCGGCGACGCCGGTGCAACTGATCGGCGGTCCGCCGCAGCCGCCGGCTGCACCCGCATCATCGTTCAGGGACGAGCCGCCGTCACTGGCGGAAACGCCCGATACGGAGATGCGCAAGGTCTCCAACGATGCTGCGGAACGGGGTCAGAGTGCGTTTCGTGATTTCCCGACCAGTTCCCGCGTTAGCCGAGCTGCCGGCATCTCTCTGCACCCACCCGCATTCTGACCCGCCCACAACGGCGAGAAATCGCCGCTGCCGGCGCGACCGGCATGCGCGCGCAGCGGCGCGACGGCTGCGCTGGCGAGTGGCAACGCAAGCGCGAGCGGGCCATAAAATGAACCTGACCCCTTTGTTCGAGCGTGACAGAGCACCCGCCGGGTTATTTACGGTCGATTTCGACGTTTTCTTTGGTGCCGCTGTTGGAGACTGCGATCATGATGCCGAATCCAATCAATATTACGACTCCGATCACTGTCCATGTCGTGCCGATGCTGGCCAAAACGCCCATTTTCCAGAGTGCGGCCAGAACACCACCGATGAGGACGATATAACCGAGAAGATACATGCCGGTCCATTTCATGATGAGCCTCCTGTGGGTCACATACTATAGCTCCGGAAGACGGTGGATAGGGAATGGCCGTGGTAGAACATGTCGCGCACGACCTGCTCGCCGGTGGCGACCAGGTTCAATGCGCGCGTGGTCGGCACGCCGAGGTGATGCATCGCCTCGCTGCACAGGAATTCGCGGATCGAGGAACGCAGCACCGCGCGTCCATCCGCTGTGCGCGAATACGGCGTCGATCCTGTGCCCTTGAGCTGCAATCCCCAGCGCTCGCCAGCCGCGTTGATCGTTTCGCCCAGGGTGATCGCGCGCCTGTCGCCGAGTTGACCGGCCCAGTGGCCGAACTGGTGCCCACCGTAATTCGCCGCGTACGGCTGCATGCCATCGAGCAGCGCGTTGCCACCGAACACCTGCGCGAATTCCGGCGACACGACGTCTGCTTCGCGGATGCCCAGTAGCGACGCCACCTCCCGCGCGTGTGCGAGCAACCGCGGCGCCGCCACCGGTGTCGGATCGACCCGCGAATACAACGCGCCGTGCACCTGCCGCAGACGCGACCCGGCCTCGGGATCGCCGGGCAGTTCGCAGCACGACAGCGTTGTCGAATCGAAGTGTGTGCACGTCGATGCCAAAGCCCCGCGACTGGATACAACAGCTTTAATGCTTGCAGCAGGATTTGACTGTGGTACAAGCGCACCCATGAGGTTCGCGATTTTCCCGGCCAACGATCCCGCGCGCACCTCGCGACTCAAGCGCCAATTGATGGCGCTCGGGTCGTATCTGATGTACCTGCTGCCGCTGACGTATGCGGTACATTACGGCTGGGTGCGCTTTGGCTATCCCGGGCTGGCGCTGTTCGTGGCCACCTCGATCGCGATCAACCTGGTGTTCTTCATCGCGATCCGCACCGGATTCAGCCTTCGCTACAAGGACCCCAGCTTGTTGCTGCCGCAGATCGCGGTCTCGATCGCGCTGGCGCTGCTGATAATCCACAACGCCAACGAAGTCCGCAGCATCCTGCTGCTGCCGTTCTACACCGGATTTTTTTTCGGCATCTTCGGTCTGAGCACCCGCCAGTACCTCGGGCTGACCATCGCCGCATCGATAGGCTACGCGGGAATGATGGTGCTGGAATTCGTCGGGCGTTCGCTCGATACCGATCAGTTCCATCTCGAATTGTTGCGCTTCCTGACCTTGGTCATGATCCTGCTGTGGCTGTCGTTTCTCGGCGGTTACGTTGCGTGGTTGCGCAGCAGCCTGGCGCGCAGGAAAAACGCGCTCGCCACGGCGCTGAACAAACTCGAGCAGCTTGCCAGCCGCGACGAACTCACCGGGGTGTTCAATCGCCGCCATCTGATCGAACTGATGGAGCATGAAAAGGAGCGCGCCGAGCGCTTCGGCGATACGTTTTCGGTTTGCCTCCTGGATATCGACCACTTCAAACGCTTCAACGATACCCACGGCCATCAGGTCGGCGACGAGGTGCTGCAGGGCTTTTCGCAACGCATGCGTGCGCAGGCGCGCGGCATCGACTGGCTGGGACGTCAGGAAGCCGATAACACCTTCGGCCGCTATGGTGGCGAGGAGTTTCTGCTGGTGCAGCCGCGTACGCCAATCGCAGGCGCGTTGCATTGCGTCGAACGCATTCGCCGCGCGGTGAATGCAGCGCCGTTCGAAACCAGGGTCGGCCCGCTGCAGGTGACGTTTTCCGCCGGTATCGCGGAATATCAACGCGACGAATCGGTCGTGGCCACGCTCAATCGCGCCGACGCCGCGTTGTACAAGGCCAAGAACGGCGGTCGTAACCGTTCGGAACTCGCGCCTTGAAGCCTGCAAGCAAAAGGGGTCAGGTACGTTTCCCGGTGCACTGGCTGTCGCGACACGCCAACCTCAAACCCCTCGCTCCACGTCCGCCAACTCCCGCGCGGCAAAAGGGGTCAGGTTCATTTGCGCGGCGCGGTGATGTGGCACAGCCGCACCGCGATTTGCCAAGCGCGATGGGCTCTGTTCTGATGCCCGTATGGCCGGGTTGCTGCTCAGGTTGCTCTGCTCGGCGTCGCTGCTGCTCGCAACGCCTGCGCTTGTCCGCGAATTGTCCGCCGCAGAGCCGCCGCCGTCCGCTGTGCTGCTGCGGGTCGATGGCGCCATCAGCCCGGCCAGCGCGGACTATGTCGAGCGCGGCATCACGCGCGCCGCGCAGGAACACGCCGCCGTCATCGTGTTGGAGTTGGATACTCCGGGTGGCCTGGATAAGTCCATGCGCGGCATCATCAAGGCGATCCTCGCCTCGCCGGTTCCCGTAGTCGGTTACGTCGCCCCAAGCGGTTCGCGCGCCGCCAGCGCAGGCACCTATATCCTTTACGCCTGCCCTATCGCGGCGATGGCGCCGGCCACCAACCTGGGCGCGGCGACGCCGGTGCAACTGATCGGCAACCCTCAGCAGCCAACGGCCGCGCCCGTGTCTTCGTCTCCGGGCAACAAGGAGCCGCCGCCGGCTGCGATGCCGGACGCGGAGACCCGCAAGACTATCAACGATGCCGTGGCCTACATCCGCGCGCTGGCCGAGCGGCGCGGGCGCAATGCCGACTGGGCCGAGCAGGCGGTGCGCGACGCGGTCAGCGTGTCCGCCGAGCAGGCTTTGAAGCTGCACGTCATCGATCTGATCGCGACCGATCTGCCGCAATTGCTTGCCGACATCGACGGGCGCCGGGTCACCACGGTCGACGGCGAGCAGGTCCTGCATACGCGCGGCGTCGCAATGGAAACATTGAATCCGGATTGGCGCAGCCGCTTCCTGGCGGTGATCGCCGACCCATCGATCGCCTATCTGCTGTTGCTGATTGGCCTCGGCGGACTGCTGTTGGAAGGCTACAGCCCAGGCGCGATCCTGCCCGGCGTAGCCGGCGCGATCTGTCTGTTGCTGGCGCTGTATGCGTTGCAGATGCTGCCGGTGAACTACGCCGGATTGGCGTTGATCGCGCTGGGCGTGTCGTTGATCGTTGCCGAAACGGTAGTGCCGGCCTATGGTTCCCTGGGGGTCGGCGGCGTTGTCGCGTTCGTGATAGGCTCAGTAATCTTGATGGATACCAGTGTGCTCGGGTACGGAATTTCACTGCCGCTGTTGATCGGGATCAGCATCGCCGCCGCGATGGCCCTGGTCGGCATCGTGTGGATGGCGTTGCGTGCACGCGGGCAGCCGGTCGTCAGTGGCCGCGAACAGATGCTCGGCAGCATCGGCGAAGCCGTGGGCGATTTCGATCGCCGTGGTACCGTGCATGTGCACGGTGAACGCTGGCAGGCAGTGACACAAGCGCCGCTGCGCAGCGGCGAGGCCGTGCAGGTGACGGGTATCGACAGCCTGATCCTCACCGTGAAGCTGGTACCGGGCGCCATGAAGGGAGAGTCGTGATGTTTTCTGTAGCCACTGCCGTCGTTGTTATCGCCCTGCTGCTGATCATCAGTTCGGTCAAGATACTGCGCGAGTATCAGCGCGCCGTGGTGTTCCTGTTTGGCCGCTTCCAGGCGGTCAAGGGACCGGGCCTCATCGTCCTGCTGCCGTGGGTGCAACAGATGGTGCGGATCGATTTGCGCACCATCGTCATGGACATACCGCCGCAGGACGTGATTTCGCGCGACAACGTTCCGGTCAAGGTCAACGCGGTGCTCCTTTTTCGCGTGATCGATCCGGAGAAGGCGGTGATCCAGGTCGAGGACGCACGCGAGGCGACCAGCCAGCTCGCGCAGACCACGTTGCGCTCGGTACTCGGCCAGCACGAACTGGATGAAATGCTCAGTGAACGCGACAAGCTCAACCACGACATCCAGGTCATTCTCGACCAGCACACCGATGCTTGGGGCATCAAGGTGTCCACCGTCGAAATCAAGCAGGTCGATCTGGACGAGGGCATGATCCGCGCGATCGCCAAACAGGCCGAAGCCGAGCGTCAGCGCCGCGCCAAGATCATCAATGCCGAAGGCGAGCTGCAGGCGTCGGAGAAACTGATGCAGGCCGCGCAGACCCTGATGCAGCAACCGCAGTCGATCCAGTTGCGCTATCTGCAAACGCTGGTGGAAGTGGCCGGTGATCGCACCACCACCATCGTGTTCCCGTTGCCGCTGGATCTGATCGAGCCATTGCTGGCCAAGGCGCGATCCTCGGACTAACCGGACCCACAAAGGTGTCAGGTTTGTTTGAGGCAGGAGCGTGAGGCGCGCGCAGGTTGCGCTTCGACCTCACAGACCCCGCTAAACCCTCGCGCGCGTTGCCGCATCCGAGCTTCAGTCCCCCTTCGGAGCAGCCTCCATGCGCAGCCTTCTTTTCCTTGTCGCTCTGCTGCCGGCGTTCGCCGCCGCGAACGAGTGTCGTTTCACCGCGCAGCATGATTTCGAGGTCGACGCGGCTGGTTTGAAGTCGGTGGCGTTCGAGCTCGGCTCGACCGATGTCGTGGTCGAGGGCGTGCCGGATCTCGCCAAAGTCGAGGTGCGCGGCTAGGCCTAGGCGTCCGATCAGTCCTGGCTCGCCGGCTTAATCGTCGACCAACATCGCGATGGCAATCGCGTCACGATCATGCCGCACGAGGGGCACGACACGAATTGGAGCTGGTTCCATTCCAGCTACGCCTACATCGAGCTGCATGTACGCGTGCCGGCATCGCTCGCGATCGACATCAAGGGCAGTTCCGGCGACGCCGACGTCAGCAACGTCGCGGCGTTGGCGTTCGATGCGAGTTCCGGCGATCTCCAGGTCGACAAGATCGCCGGGCCGCTGACGGTCGAGGTCAGTTCCGGCGACGTGACGGGCGGCGACATCGGCAGCCTCGACGTGCGCCGCACCTCGTCGGGCGACATCACGCTGCACGACGTGCGCGGCGACGTGAAGGTCGCGCGTTCGGGTTCCGGCGACCTGCACTTCGACAAGGTTGGCGGCAACGTCAGCGTCGGCAACGTCGGTTCCGGCGACGTCTCGGTCAACCGCGCCGGCGGTGACGTGACGGTCGATTCGATCGGCTCGGGCGATGTGAGCGTCGATGCTGTCGGCGGCAACTTCACCGTACGCTCCGCGCGAGCGGGCAACGTGCGTCACAAGGATGTGCGCGGGACGGTGTCGATTCCTCACGATAACGACGACTGAGCCGGAGCGTGCAGCGGGACGGGCGCGGTGGCAGGGCGACCTGATCGGACCGGCGATCTCACCCCAGTGACGAGACGGGCGCGTGGGCTGCATCGCGCATGCGCATAGAATGTCGGTGTGAAATCGATTCGCGTTCTCCCGTCACGCGCAGCTCGTTCTGGTCGCACTCCCGCTGCGCCATCGCGGTCCGACAAAGATCGCGATCTTGCCGCGTTGCTCGTCGCGATCCGCGCCTGCCGCGTTTGTGCGGCGGAGCTGCCGCTCGGCCCGCGCCCGATCGTGCAGGTCGGCGCGGGCGCGCGGCTGCTGATCGTCGGCCAGGCGCCGGGAGCGCGCGTGCACGCGAGCGGCGTGCCGTGGGATGACGCGAGTGGCGAGCGTTTGCGAGACTGGCTCGGGATCGACAAGGCAAGGTTCTACGACCCGGAGGTCGCGATCGTGCCGGTCGGTTTTTGCTATCCGGGCCGCGGCGGTGGCGGCGACCTGCCGCCGCGCAAGGAATGCGCGCCGTTGTGGCTCGATCGCCTGCTCGCGCACCTGCCACGGATCGAATTGACGGTGCTGATCGGGAGCTACGCGCAGCAGCAATTTCTCGGCACGGCGAACGGGCGCAGTCTGACCGAGACCGTGACTGCGTTCGCCGATTACGCACCGCGTTTCATTCCGGTGCCGCATCCGTCGCCGCGCAATACCGCGTGGTTCCTGCGTCATCCGTGGTTCGAGCGCGAGCTGCTGCCGATGCTGCGCGCGCGCGTGCATGCCGTGCTGTCGGCATCCGCCGGAGAGCGGCCATGAGCACCACGAAGAAATCCACCCATCGCGCCATCGCGATTCAGCGCGCCTACGAGGATCCAACGCCGCAGGATGGTTATCGTGTGCTCGTCGACCACTTCTGGCCGCGCGGACGAGCCAAGGATGTGCTGAAACTCGACGAGTGGGCGCGCGATCTCGCGCCGAGCGTGGAGCTGATCCACTGGTT
The DNA here is from genome assembly GCA_003142815.1 of Rhodanobacteraceae bacterium. Taxonomy (GTDB): domain Bacteria; phylum Pseudomonadota; class Gammaproteobacteria; order Xanthomonadales; family Rhodanobacteraceae; genus Dokdonella_A. The sequence goes on along the minus strand of PLNP01000042.1, from coordinate 20,392 downwards.
CGGTCACGATCCGGCGCGCTGGGACGAATTGGGCACCGAATTTCAGCTACGAAGAGCCCCTCTCCCACCAGCAGAGGGGTTAGGGTTCGTGCGGAGTAGCCACTTCCATCATTCGTCAACACCACTACTCTGTGCCGAACCCTCATCCGACGCTTCGCGCCACCTTCTCTCCCACGGGGACTTCCTTCGGTCGCCGGAGGGAGAAGGGCAAGCCGGCTGAACTTCGGTGCGAATCGGTTAAGCGATACGCGCCGCATCGCCGTCGGGTTGGTCGCGCGTCGTGCGACAGCGCATCACTACGGTGTGCGACGAGTGCACAAACTGCGAGGAGTCATCCGATGAGCGAATTCGTCACCCATGCCACCGACGCGAACTTCGAGCACGATGTGCTGCAGTCGCCGATGCCGGTGCTGGTCGACTTCTGGGGCGAATGGTGCGGGCCATGCAAGGCGATCGCGCCGATGCTCGATCAGCTCGCCGTCGCCTATGCGGGCCGCCTGAAGATCGCCAAGGTCGAACTCGACAAGAACCAGAAGACCGCGATCGCCTGCGGTGTGCGCTCGGCGCCGACCCTGCTGCTGTTCAAGGGTGGCAAGGTGCAGGCGACGCAGATCGGCATGGTCTCGAAGGCGCAGCTCGCGGCGATGGTCGATCGCGTGCTGTAGCGGACCGCTCGCGGCTCGCCTGAGTCAACCCCATGCAATCCAGCGCGGAAGCCAGCGCATGAACGCAGCGTCGCCGGTACCTCGATTGAAGTAGACGCGACGAGGCACCGCGAACGGCATTCGCGCGGCACGTCGCACCCGTGCAGAGGGCATGCACATCGCCGCTGCGGCTTGCCGTAAGCTGTCGCCGTCATTTCGAACGCGCCGGTATGACGCGGATGCGTTCGGCTATCTGTCGGTGCTGCTCTCGATCATCCTCGGCCTCGCGATCACGCAGATCCTGCAGGGTCTGCGCAGGTTGATGCAGGCACGCTCGCGCTTGCGCGTGTACGCACTCGGCGGTGACGTGGGCGCTGCCGCTGCTCGACGTCGATGTGCAGTCGTGGGGGCGATGTACGACCTGCGCACCGTCGAGCATTGGAGCTTCGTCGCATTCGGTGTGGTCGTGATGCACACGATCTGCCTGTACATGGTCGCCGCGCTGGTACTGCCGGACGCAGTAGGCGCCGCGCCGATCGACCTGCCCGAGCACTATTGGGGCCACTACCGCTGGTTCTTCGCGTTCGTCGTGCTGAGCGCGCTGTTCGGCATCGGCAAGGATCTCGCGATCTACGGCCACCGGCCGCACACGGGCAATCTCATCGACCAGCTGTCGTTCGTCGTTCCCGCGGCATCGCCGCGCGGACCCGACGCGAGGGGTATCACCGGCTGCTCGCGCCGGCGTCGGTGCTTGGTTTCGTCGGTTACATCGCGCAGCTGGACTGAATCGGTCGCCGCCGCGCTAGTCGAAGCCGTTGGCGAAGATGATGTCTGCCGAGACGGTCACGATCATGTTATCGGCCATGAAGATCGGACCCCAGTCGCCGCCGGTCGGCGGCGCCGCATCGTAGTGGACCACGACATTGTCGAAGGCCTGCTGCGCGCTCAGCGCGAGCACGCCGGTCGGCCAAGTGCCGGGCACCGGCGCGGTGGTTGTCGCGGTGGCAACAAATGTGGTGCCGCGATAGGCGGTCGCGCGCAGCGTCGCCGAGGAATCGCAGGCGTATTCCTCGGGCGCATACATGATCGAGAAATCCTGCAGCGTCTGCGAGAAGCCGATCAGCAGATCGGCCGCGAACACGCTGCTCGGATAGATCGAGTGGCCGGCAAAACCTGCTGGCGTGAAGCCTAGACTGTCGGCGCGCTGGGTCCAATAGCCCTGGTCTGTCGCCGACAGGTGCGCCGTGAGCAAACCCACGGTCACGTCGAGCGGCAGCGGCGTGTTCAGCGGCGCGGAATCGAAATCGAACAGCACGCTTTGGGCGCCGGCCGGCGCTGCGCAAGCGAGCAGCAGGATGGATAGCAGCGCGCCGCAGGGCGGATCGCACTGCCTCGCGCAGGGTTCCAGAGGAAAACTCGCATCGAATCGTTCATTGCAGATTCCCGGCCGCCTGGTTTGGATCCCATTGCCTATTGCGGTTCCGCATCGCCTGGCGGCCGGCGGCGTCGCGGTCGATGGGCGCCTGGGTTGTTGGCGACGATCTCAGGCCCCCTGCGCGCCGGCCAGTTGATCTGGATCAACCGGCGATGCGTTCGCGGCGACCGCGCATGCGAGCCCACTTCCGACGCGCACCGCCGCGTTTTGCACTTGCGGGCGCGCGGAGTAGGCTCGCGGAACGTTACCGGCACGGGACTCCGACATGGCCTCCGCATCCACCCAGCTCGCAGTCCTGATCGACGCCGACAACGCGCAACCGGCGGTCGTCGAGGGCCTGCTCGCCGAGATCGCGAAATATGGCACGGCGACAGTCAAGCGCATCTATGGCGACTGGACTGGCCCGCAGCTCAAAGGCTGGAAGGAGGCGCTGCTGAAGTACGCGATCCAGCCGATCCAGCAGTTCCGCTATACGACCGGCAAGAATGCGACCGACTCGGCGCTGATCATTGACGCGATGGACCTGCTCTACGGGACCAAGCTCGGCGGTTTCTGCATCGTCTCCAGCGACAGCGACTTCACCCGGCTTGCTGCGCGTGTGCGCGAGGCCGGGCTCGTCGTCTACGGTTTCGGTGAGAAGAAGACGCCGGCACCGTTCGTATCCGCCTGCGACAAATTCATCTACACCGAAATCCTGGTCGACAAGGAGGACGAGGACGACACGATCGCGCCGCGTTCGAGCGCGCAACTCAAGCAGGACACGCGTCTGGTCGCGCTATTGCGCAATGCGGTTGAGGCCTCGTCGGACGATGCGGGTTGGTCGCATCTCGGTGCGGTCGGCAACAATATCGCCAAGCAGGCGCCCGAGTTCGATGCGCGCAACTATGGCTACCGCAAGCTCAGCGAACTGGTCGCTGCCAGCGGCCTGTTCGAGATCGAGAAGCGCAAGACCGGCGACGGCACGACCAGCGCGACCTATCTGCGCAGCCGGCACCCCGGTGTGCGCAAGGTCGCCGCGAGGTAGCACTGACCTATTGATTCGGAACGAATTCCGATTCGGCGACCGAATCAATCCCCCCACCCTTGCGCGGAGGGCACTCAAACTCTGAGTGCCGGATCACTAATCGCGTGCCGCGAAATGCAGGTCGCTGATATCGGTATTCGCGCAAGCCTGGTGACGACGCAGGCATTCGATGCTGTCGAGCAACGCAGCGTTCGGTTTCTGCATGCGCAGGCTCGGCAGCAGGGCGGCGCGCATCCGGGCCAGCAAGTCCGGTTGTGACGCGTGCGTGCAGGTGGGTGCCTGCGCGGGTACTGGCGTGGGTGCTTGCACGCGGGTTGGCGTCGCGCCCGGCTGCAGGCTCGACGCTGCCAGGGAATAGTTGCCGGTGCGCATGCGCCGCGCCCATTCCTCGACCTCGCGCTTGGCGTCGTCCAGCGAGTCGAACAGTTCGAGGTGACGCGTGGACAGTGGGCGGTCCCACCAGGTCAAGGCGTACTGGCCCGACCAGGGACCGGAGATGCCGGCGACTGCCTTGTCGCCAAGCTGGGCGATCGTGACCAAGCCGTCGTAGCGGGAATGCCACTGGATCATTCCGTCGCCTGGGTTGGTGCCAACACTGTCGCGGTTTTGCTGGTGAACGTTATTCATCGTCTCGTTCGAGCCGTGGGCCAATGTGGTTGCGACGCCGTAGCCGCGAACGCTGTCCATCACATCGATCATCGCGTGGAACGGTCCCGTGGCGGTGCCGCGGGCTTCCTGTTGGCAAGCGCCGTCCATCATGGGGAATCCTCAGGGGCTGATCGAAGTCATGTTCAGGGATGGCGAAAGCAAAAGACGTGCCACGGAATAGGTGGCCTGCGGCGGACGCTGCCGCTCTCGCAGGTGCGCGGAAACGCCGAACTTTGGCACTTTCGGCCCAGCAGCGGAGCGCCGTCGGTGCGTTACAGTCGCTTCCCTGTCGATTGCAGCGAGCCCTCCCGCCGTGCCGCAGACGTCGGCAGCCACGCCAGTGCATCGCCGAACGCGATCGCAGCGCCGGTTCTCATGGTGGGGATCCGACGCGGATCGTCGCCTTCACCGAGCTCGCGATGAAGCAGCGCGCATGCGCGGCTTCGTGGCGACGTGAGTAGCGGCCTCTGATGAAGTCCGCGTCGCCGCGGCTCCAGCAGATCGTTGCGGTGTGCGCGCTCATCGTGTGTCCACTCGTCGGCTGCCCGAAAACACGCATGCTAGCGGCCACGCGTGCGCGGCGCAGGAGCCACTTCGCGTCGATTGCGCGAGTCACGTCATGCGCGGCCATTCCGACGAACGATTGCACGCAGCCCGCACTGTCGCTGTAATGGCGGGCCGCGCGGGTCGTGCCGCGTTCGTCCTGCAAGGAGTTCTGATGTCCGTCGTCCGCATGTGCGAGCTCGATCTCGCCGGAAAGCGCGTATTGATCAGAGAAGACTTGAATGTGCCGATCGAGCACAGCAATGGACAGCCCGGCCGGATCACCTCCGAAACCCGCATTCTGGCGGCGCTGCCGACGCTGAGACTCGCGCTCGACAAGGGCGCGGCAGTGATGGTCATGTCGCATCTGGGTCGGCCGCAGGAAGGGCAGTGGAGTGCCGCAGATTCGCTGGCGCCGGTCGCGCAGCGGCTCGGTGAGCTGCTCGGCCGCGAGGTGCCACTGATCCGCGACTGGGTCGAGGGCGTCGAGGTGAAGCCCGGCCAGATCGTTTTGCTCGAAAACTGCCGGATGAATATCGGCGAAGGCAAGGACGACGACGCGCTCGCGAAGAAGTATGCGGCACTCTGCGACGTGTTCGTGATGGATGCGTTCGGTACCGCGCATCGCGCGCAGGCGTCGACGCATGGCGCGATCCGCTACGCGAAGGTCGCCGCCGGCGGTCCGCTGCTGATGGCGGAACTCGATGCGCTCGGACGCGCGCTGGAACATCCGGCGCGGCCTCTGCTCGCGATCGTCGCCGGCTCCAAGGTGTCGACGAAATTGACCCTGCTCGAAACCCTGGTCGGCAAGGTCGATCAGTTGATCGTCGGCGGGGGCATCGCGAATACGTTCATCGCGGCGGCCGGATACAAGGTCGGCAAGTCGCTGGTCGAGATGGACCTGCTCGATATCGCGAGGAAGATCATCGCCGATGCGAAGACACGCGGCGCAGACGTGCCGATTCCGTCCGATGTCGTCGTCGCGTCCGCGTTCGCGGCCAATGCTCCGGCGACAGTGAAGGCGGTCGCCGCAGTCGCCGATGGCGACATGATTCTCGACATCGGGCCGGCCACCGCGCAGCGCTATGCGGCGTTGATTGCGAAGGCGGGCACCGTAGTCTGGAACGGTCCGGTCGGCGTGTTCGAGTTCGATGCGTTCGGCAATGGCACCGAGACCCTGGCGCACGCGATCGCCGACTCGAAGGCGTTCTCGATCGCCGGCGGCGGCGACACGCTGGCCGCGATCGAGAAATACGGCGTTGCCGACAAGGTGTCCTACATCTCGACCGGCGGCGGCGCGTTCCTCGAATTCCTCGAAGGCAAGGAACTGCCGGCGGTCGCGGCACTCAAGGCGCGCGCCGGAAGGTGAAAAGCGTTCTTCTACTCCCCCTACCCCAAGCGGTCTGCCGTTCGCGCGCGCTCCTGCGCGCGCCGTCGATACCTCAGGGCGAACGGTGGTGATCGTTCAAACTGAAGTACTACTCAATCGCGAACTCGATCAGACCAACTTGATCTGCACGTCGACATTGCCGCGCGTCGCATGCGAGTACGGGCAGATATCGTTGTGGGCGGTGTTGACGAGTTCCTGCGCGACGCTGCGCTCGACGCCGGGCAAGCTGACGTCGAGCTCTACCGCGATGCCGAAACCGGTCGGTTCACGCGGGCCGATGCCGACATGCGCGGTCACGCTCGCGTCATTGAGCTTGATCTTGCGCTGGCTCGCGACGTGACGCACCGCGCCCTCGAAGCAGGCCGCATAGCCGGCCGCGAACAACTGTTCCGGATTGCTGCCACCGCCGGCGCCGCCCATTTCCTTGGGCAGCCTGAGGTCGATATCGACCAGGCCGTCGCTGCTGCGCACATGGCCTTCACGGCCGCCCTTGGCGGTGGCGGTTGCGGTGTACAGGATCTTGTCGATGCTCATGAGGATTCTCCTTCGGAATCCATGGGGGACAGCAGGTTTGCGGCGAGCGTTCTCAGTCCGACTCGCAGGCGGATCAAGGTGGCCGACGACAGGCCGGTGCGGCCCTGCATGCACTGCGGAATGCTTTCCGCGCCTGCGCGCAGGATGCGCCCGCTGCGGGTCAGACCGACTTCGACTTCACGTTCGTCGCTGACGCGGCGCCTGCGCGAAATCAGCCCGGCGCGTTCGAGCCGCTTCAGGAGCGGTGTCAGCGTGCCGGAGTCGAGCTGCAGCCGCGCGCCGAGTTCGCGCACGGTCAAGCCGTCCTGCTCCCACAGCACCAGCATGACCAGGTATTGCGGATAGGTCAGGTCGAGCGCGTCGAGCAGGGGTCGGTACGCGGCGGTCATCCTGCGCGAGGCGGCGTACAGCGCGAAACAGAGTTGTTCGTTCAGGTCGAGAGCGGAGGCGGTCCGGCGATGCATGGAGCATTCAAGCACAAAAATAAATTGTGTGCGATTTAATTGTCAAAAATACAAATATAGGCAGGCGGTGATCGTCGCCGCAGCCGCTGCAAGCATGCGTCTGATCGCCACACGCAGGCATCGTTTCGGCGTCGGAGCCGCTACTGAACTGACCACTCAGCTCGAGTATGATCCGAGGGGACGCGGCGACGCCTCGTCCCGTCCCGCTACGGCGGCGGCCGCGATCGATCGGACCGCCGCGCGCGTACGACGACTCCGCCGTCGCGCCATCGCCCCCATCAAGGACAGGAGAGCCGCACGTGCAAGAGCAACTCCGCCGCACCAAGATCATTGCCACGCTGGGGCCGGCCACCGATGCGCCGGGCGTGCTGAAGCGCCTGATCGGCGAGGGCGTCGATGTGGTGCGCCTGAATCTCTCGCATGGCACGCCCGACGATCACCGGCAGCGCGCCGCGGCGGTGCGCGCGGCCGCGATGGAACTCGGGCTTGAAGTCGCCGTGCTCGCCGACCTGCAGGGCCCGAAGATCCGCGTCGAACGCTTCGCCGCCGGCCCGGTCGAACTGGTGCCGGGTCAGCCGTTCACGCTCGATTGCCGGTCGGATGCGCCGCTTGGTGATGCGACGCGGGTCGGTGTGAGCTACCACGAGTTGTGGCGCGACGTGAAACCGGCGGACGTGTTGCTGCTCGATGATGGTCTGATCGCGCTCGAGGTGATCGACGCGGCCGACCAGCAGGTTCGTTGCAGCGTGCTCGTCGGCGGACGCCTGTCCGACCGCAAGGGGATCAACCGGCAGGGTGGCGGACTCACGGTCGCCGCGTTGTCGGACAAGGACCGCAGCGATATCAAGCTTGCCGCCGAACTCGAAGCGGATTTTCTCGCGGTCTCGTTTGTGAAGACGGCCGACGATGTCGAGCAGGCACGCGCGTTGCTGCGCGCCGCGGGCGGCACGGCGGCGCTGGTCGCGAAGATCGAACGCGCCGAGGCGATCGAAAACCTCGTCGAAATCGTTGAAGTGTCGGACGCGGTGATGGTTGCGCGCGGCGATCTTGGCGTCGAGATCGGTGACGCGGAACTGCCTGGCCTGCAAAAGAAGATCATCCGCGAGGCGCTGGTGCAGAGCCGCGTCGTGATCACCGCGACGCAGATGATGCAGTCGATGGTCGAATCGCCGATCCCGACCCGCGCCGAGGTGCTCGATGTCGCCAATGCGGTGATCGACGGCACCGACGCGGTCATGCTGTCGCAGGAGACCGCGACCGGGAAGCATCCAGACAAGGCGGTCGCGGCGATGCGCCGGGTCTGCCTCGGCGCGGAACGCCAGTTCGAGCCGACCGAGGACCTGTCCGCCGGTGCGCACCGGCTCGACCGCACCGACCAGGCGATCGCGCTCGCCGCGATGTTCATGGCCGGCCAGGTCGGCGTGCGCGCGATCGTCGCGCTGACCGAAAGCGGCGCGACCGCGCAGTGGTTGTCGCGGTATCGCTCGACCGTGCCGATCTACGCGTTGTCGCGCGACGCGGCCGCACGTCGGCGCATGCTGCTCTACCGCGACGTGCACCCGATTGCATTCGACGCGCAGGGCGTCGGCCCGACCCAAGCCGCGCGTGATGCGATCCAGCACTTGTTCAAGCTCGGCCATCTCGCCATCGACGACCGCGTGATCGTCACCAACGGCGACCACACCGGCCAGCTTGGGGGCACCAATACGCTGAAGCTGCTCAAGGTCGGGCAGGGCGGTGTCGCGGAAGGGCTCGGGGACTTGTAGAGCGTATCTGTGTGGGGAAGGGGCTGCAGTCGTAGAATGAACATCACGCGATCGATGGATCGTCCGACCAGAGGAGTCGTCCCATGTTGCGTCGATCATTAGCCGCCTTTGCCGTCGTCTGCTGCGCCAGCGCAGCCGCGCAATCGATGAACCAGACGCCGCCGCGCGTGGTCGCGTCCGAAAAACTTGCCAGCTACTGGACGATGATCAACTCGTCGGTCGAGGCCGACGCGCCCAACTACGGCCAGAACATCCAGCAGCCCGGCTGCGCGACGGTGTCGTTCGTGGTCGAGAAGGACGGCAACACCAGCACGGCCAAGGTGCAGCGCGTCGTACCCGTGGGCGATCTCGGCAAGGTTGCGCTGAGCGAGGTGGCCAGCCTCCACTTCGAAGCGACTGCGTTCAACGCCGGCAAGCAACGCGTGTTCAGCTGGCTGATCTTCCCATTCAACCTGCCGGCGGACCCCGCCGCGCGTGCTGCGGTCATGCAGAAATGCCTGATCGACCATCTCGACTGGAAGGATCGCTGAGCACGGCGCAAGGGCGCCATCGGCGCCCGCGCCCGCGCGGCAACCGGCGTCGAACTGGCCTATAATCGCGCCCCCTGAGAATTCCGACCCCGGCCGGCGCAAGCGAGCGGCCGCGGGGCGCTTTCGTTTTGACGGAGCTACTGATGAGTATCGAAGAGCTTGAGAGCGTTGCCCAGGCAATGGTTGCGCCCGGCAAGGGCATCATCGCGATCGACGAGTCCACCGCCACGATCAAGAAACGCTTCGATGCGGTCGGCGTACCGAACACCGAGGAGAATCGTCGCGCCTACCGCGAGATGCTGCTGACCGCGCCGAAACTCGGCGAGCACATCTCCGGCGCGATTCTCTATGACGAGACGATCCGTCAGGCGACCAAGGCCGGCGTACCGTTCACCAAGATCATGCTGGACGCGGGCATCCTGCCCGGCATCAAGGTCGACCTCGGTGCCAAGCCGCTGGCCGGTTTCCCGGGCGAACTCGTGACCGAAGGCCTCGACGGCTTGCGCGAGCGCCTCGCCGAATACGCCAAGCTCGGCGCGAAATTTGCGAAGTGGCGCGCGGTCATCTCGATCGGCGACGACACGCCGAGCGGCACCTGCATCGAAGCCAATTCGCACGCGCTCGCGCGTTACGCGGCGCTGTGCCAGGAAGCCGGCATCGTGCCGATCGTGGAACCCGAGGTGCTGATGGATGGCGACCACGATCTCGATGTTTGCTACGAGGTCACCGAGGCGACTTTGCGCTCGCTGTTCGGCGCGCTGTACGAGCAGAACGTGATGCTCGAGGGCACGATCCTGAAGGCGAGCATGGTCGTGTCCGGCAAGGATTGCCCCGACCAGGCCGACGTCGACGAAGTCGCCGAAGCGACCATTCGCTGCCTCAAGGCCGCGGTACCGGCCTCGCTGCCGGGCATCGTGTTCCTCTCCGGCGGCCAGTCCGACGAGCAGGCCACCGCGCATCTCAACGCGATGAACCAGATGGGCCCGCATCCGTGGCCGCTATCGTTCTCGTACGGCCGCGCGATGCAGAGCGCCGCGCTACAGCTGTGGAGCAAGGACATGCAGGCAAACTTCGCCGCGGCGCAAGCGATGGTCCATCAGCGCGCGAAACAGAATGGCCTCGCCGCGCTGGGGCAATGGAAGAAAGGCACCTAGGCGCCTATTGCTCCGGCACTCAAATAGTTTGAGTGCCCTCGGCTTGCCCTCCCTGCGCCAGCGGGGGAGGGCAAGGGTGAGGGATTGATTCGGTCGCTGAATCTGAATTCGTTCCGAATCAATAGCGTTCGACAGATGCGAAAACGGGCGCACGCAGCGCCCGTTTTTGTTTCCGGATGAGCGCGCCAACTACACGCGTGGCGCATCCAATGAGGCCAGCCACGCGTCGTCGGAGCCTTCATTGACGCCCTCCAACAGGAACGTCGACAGGTAGCGTTCGCCGGTGTCCGGCAGGATCGCGAGCAGCACCGATCCCTGCGCTGCGCTTTCGGCAACCTTGAGTGCTGCCGCGAGCGTCGCGCCGGAGGAGATGCCGGCGAAGATGCCTTCCTCGGTGGCGAGGCGTCGTGCGGTGTCGCGTGCGACGACGTCATCGACGAGTTCGATCCCATGCGCGACCGTGCGGCTCAGCACACCCGGCAGAAGGTCCGGTGTCCAGCCCTGGATCTTGTGCGGTTTCCATTCCTGGCCGGACAGCAGCGCCGCGCCTGCGGGTTCGGCCGCGATGATCTTCACTTCGGGTCGTGCCAGCCGCAGCATTTCGCCGACGCCGGTCAGGGTGCCACCGGTGCCCCAGCCGGACACGAAGTAGTCGAGGCGCTGGCCGGCGAAATCACTCAGGATCTCGGCGGCCGTCGTGTTGCGGTGGTACGCCGGGTTGGCGGGATTCTCGAATTGCCGCGCGAGGAACCAGCCGTGTTTCTTCGCGAGCTCCTCGGCGATGCGGACCATGCCGGTGCCGCGTTCGGCGGCCGCGGTCAGGATCACCTTCGTGCCGTATGCGCGCATCAACTTGCGGCGTTCGATCGAGAACGTCTCGGCCATGATCGCGACGAACTTGTAGCCACGCGCGGCGCAGACCATCGCCAGCGCGATGCCGGTGTTGCCCGAGGTCGCCTCGATCACGGTGTCGCCGGGTTTCAGCAGACCCTTTTGTTCGGCGTCGAGGATGACTCCGATCGCGAGGCGATCCTTGACCGATCCGCCCGGATTGAACGCTTCGACCTTGACGTAAACATCAACGTGTTTCGGCGGCAGGCGATGCAGTTTGACGATGGGGGTGTTGCCGATGGTGTCGAGGATGTTGTCGTAGCGCATGACGCGAGGGTCCTGTCTTGGGGAAGGTCGGGCAACCGCTGGCACGGCGCCCATCATTATTGATCGGGCACTCAGATAGTGTGAGTGCCCTCCGCTTGCCCTCCCCTGCGCCAGCGGGGGAGGGCAAAGGTGGGGGGATTGATTCGGTTCATTTGAATCTGAATTCGTTCCGAATCAATAGGCACGATAGGTTAAGAAATCGGGAAGTTCAAACGACGCCGAGTACGACGCGATAAGCGCGCGCGATCGTCGCGCCGAAACAGCAGAACACGATCGTCTGCGGCGGTGCTTGCGCCGCGAGCCACGTTTGAACTTCGCGCACTGCGATCGCGGTCGCCGCTTCGGTGCGGTAGCCGTAGCTGCCGCAGCTGATCGCGGGAAACGCGATTCGGTCGATACCGTGGTCGTGCGCAAGTTTCAGGGACGTGCGATAGCAGGACGCGAGCAGCCCGGCTTCACCGTGCGCGCCGCCGCGCCAGACCGGACCGACCGTGTGGATCACATGCGACGCCGGCAGCCGGAAACCCGGCGTGATGCGTGCTTCGCCAGTTGGACAGCGCACGCCGCGACGCGTTTCGGGCAATGCGCGACAGGCAGCGAGCAGCCCCGGCCCGGCGGCGCGGTGGATCGCGCCGTCAACGCCGCCACCGCCGAGCAGGGTTTCGTTTGCGGCGTTGACGATGGTGTCGACGTCGAGCGTGGTGATGTCGGCTTCCACGACTTCAATTGAGGGGTTCATGGCGGCGGCAGCGGTGTCGAGTCGTTGCTAGGTTGGCGATCCATTGCTCAGCAAGCAACCCCGCCTTCGGCATCCCGCGCCTCCCGCTCGCCGCAGCGCGCGAGTCCACTGGACTCGCGCAAGCGCCACAGCTCGCCCGCCGCCGCCAAGCAAGGTTTCGTTCGCGGCATTGACGATCGCGTCGAGGTCGAGGGTGGTGATGTCGGCTTCCACGATTTCAATTGAGGGGTTGATGGCGGCGCCAGCGGTGTCGAGTCGTTGCTAGGTTCGCGATCCATCGCTCACCAAGCAACCCCGCCTTCGGCATCCTGCCTCCGGCGCTCGCCGCAGCGCGCGTGTCCACTGGACTCGCGCAAGCGCTGCAGCTCGCCCGCCGCCGCCGAGCAAGGTTTCGTTCGCCGCATTGACGATCGCGTCTAGGGCCACGGTCGTGATGTCCGCTTCGACGGCTTCGATCATGCCGGAATCCCGCTGGGTAGTCCGCAAACGCGCATTCTGACCAGCATTTTGACGCGCTTCTTGCCCGGTTGACATAAAAGTGTACCCAAGGGTATTGAAATTATCCTGCCTAGGACATAATATGCTCAGCAACAATGACCAAAGCAAGCGACAGCACCTTCGCCTACCTGATGCAGGACGTGACCCGGCAGTTGCGCAAGCACTTTGACCGGCGGGCGACACGATTCTCGCTGACCCGCGCCCAGTGGCGGGCGCTGAAGGCGATCCGCCGCAACGAGGGCCTCTCGCAGACCGAGCTCGCCGACTACCTCGACATGGAGCCGATTCCGGTCGGCCGCGTGATCGACCGGCTCGAGAAGGCCGCCTATGTCGAACGCCGTGCCGATCCGGGTGACCGGCGCTGCTGGCGCCTGCATTTGACGGCAAAGGCGTATGCGGTCGTCAACGAGATGGAAGTCATCGCAAGCGGTCTGCGCGACGAAGCGCTGCGCGGCGTCAAGCGGCAGGATTTCGAGACATTGCTGCGCGTGCTTGCGCAGCTCAAGCACAACCTGGTCGCGCTCGATGACGCGACGAATGAAGAAAGGGGCAAGGCATGACTGACAAGCAACCGCAGCTGCAGGATATCGCCGCGGACCTACCAAAACCGGAGCGCCGCTGGACGCGCACCTTGCTATGGATCGCGGGACCGGCGCTCGTGCTCGGCATCGGCGGCTGGCTCTACGTCACCTCGGGGCGCTATGCGTCGACCGACAACGCGTATGTGCAAGCTGATCATGTGACGATCGCGCCGCAGATCGGTGGCCGCGTCGTCGAAGTCGACGTGCATGAGAACCAGGCCGTGCGCAAGGATGACGTACTATTCCGCATCGATCCCGAGCCGCTCGAAATTGCCTACGCGCGGATGCAGGCACAAGTCGATTCGGTGAAGAGCCAGCTCGACGCGGCGCGCAGCGATTATCGCTCGGCGCAGGCAGACCTGCGCTCGTCCGCGGCCGACCTCAAATACAAGGCGCAGCAGTTCGAGCGCATGAAGGAATTGCGCGGCCGCGGTTTGATTGCGCAACAGGCGCTGGACAACGCGGCGAACGATCTCGCCAGCGCACGCGCGAAACAGGATTCGAGCAGCGCCGCAGTCTCCAAGGCGCAGAACATGCTCGGTGGCGTGCCGGAAACGCCGGACGAAAAACTCGCCGGCTACAAACTCGCGCTCGCGCAACTGGCGCAGGCAAAACTCGATCTCGACCATGCCACGGTACGCGCGCCGATGGATGGCGTGGTCGGCAAGATGAGCTTGCAGCCCGGCGATTTTCTGGGCACCGGGCAGGCCGCGATGCCGTTGATCGCGAACACCCTGTGGGTCGATGCGAATTTCAAGGAAACCGATCTCACTCACGTCGCGGTCGGCCAGCCGGCGACGATCGAAGTCGATACGTATCCGGGCAAGAAGTGGAAGGCGCAAGTCGCCTCGATCAGTCCGGCGTCCGGTGCGGAGTTCTCGGTGCTGCCGGCGCAGAACGCGACCGGCAACTGGGTCAAGATCGTGCAGCGCATTCCGGTGCGTCTCGAGATTGAGGAGCCGAACCACGACGGCATGATCCTGCGCGCTGGCATGAGCACGAACGTGGACATCGATACCGGCAAGCAGAATTCGTTGCTCGGGCGTTGGCAGGTCAGCGCCGAGCCGGTCGCGCGCGTGGTGCAGGCTCCCTGAGCACCTGAGGAACAATCGGACAGGGCGCGTGGTCGCGGCTACGCCGCTTGCACTTTTTTCCGGTGTTCCTACAAAAAGCCGAGCTGTTGTAGAAGCACCGGAAAAAGGTGCAAGCGCTGCAAGCGCGACCCGAGTCCCCCCTGACGATTCATGATCCCGGCTTTCGCCGGGACGACGCAGAACGAAACAAATCATCCATCCATGAGCGAAACCACCGCCACCCACCGCGAAGTCGCCAACCGTGGCTTGCTGGTCATCTCCGTGATGCTGGCGACCTTGATGCAGGCGCTCGACACGACGATCGCGAATGTCGCGTTGCCAAACATGCAGGGCGCGCTGTCGGCGACCCAGGACCAGATTTCGTGGGTCCTGACCTCGTACATCGTCGCCGCGGCGATCGCGATGCCCGCGACTGGCTGGCTGGCATCGATCATGGGCCGTCGGCGTTTACTTCTCATCGCAATCGCCGGCTTCACAGTCGCGTCGGTGCTGTGCGGCCTCGCCAACAGTATCGGCGCGATGGTCGGTTTTCGCCTGCTGCAAGGGTTGTTCGGCGCGCCGCTGGTGCCGCTTTCGCAGTCGACGCTGCTCGATGTCTATCCGCGCGAGAAACATGGCGCCGCGATGGCGATGTGGGGTATGGGTGTGATGATCGGCCCGATTCTCGGGCCGCCGCTCGGCGGTTGGCTCACCGAAACCTACGGCTGGCATTGGGTGTTCCTGATCAACGTGCCGATCGGCGCGCTGGCGTTGTTCGGCGTCGCCGCGAGCCTGCCGACCGACGAGACGCGCGCGTCGCGTTTCGACTGGCGCGGCTTTGCGTTCCTTGCGATCGGTATCGGCGCGTTGCAGCTGTTCCTGGATCGCGGCGAGCAGCAGGATTGGTTCAGCTCGGTCGAAATCCAGATCGAAGCCGCGCTCGCATTCCTCGGCTTCTATCTGTACTTCGCGCACTGGCGCACCAGCGCGAAACCGTTCCTGGATCTTGGTCTGTTCGCCGATCGCAATTTTTTCGCCAGCAACATCTTCATCTTCGTGCTCGGCGTCGTGCTGTTCGCGACGATGGCGTTGCTGCCGCCGTTTCTGCAAAACCTGATGAACTATCCGGTCGTCACGGTCGGCTTGTTGGTCGCGCCGCGCGGCATCGGCACGCTCTTCGCGATGATGTTGGTCGGCCGCCTGCTGGCGCGTGGTGCGGATGCGCGTCTGCTCGCCGGCATCGGCATGCTGCTGACGGCTTACTCGCTGTGGCAGATGGCGCATTTCAGCCTTGACGTGCCCGAGAGCCTGATCATCAGCACCGGCGTGGTCCAGGGCCTCGGCCTCGGCCTCGTGTTTGTGCCGATCTCCACGGTCGCGTACTCGACCCTGCCGATGGCGGCGCGCACCGAAGCGGCCGGCATCTTCAGCTTGATGCGCAACATCGGTTCCAGCGTCGGCATCTCGATCGTGATGACGCTGTTGTCGCGCAATACGCAGATCAACCACGCCGAGATCGCCTCACGGCTGACCCCATTCGGGGAGAACATGGCGCAGATGCCGGCAATCTTGAATGGTTCGTCGACAACGGGATTGGCCATGCTCAATGGCGAAGTCACGCGTCAGGCGTCGGCGATCGCATTCCTCAACGATTTCTGGTTGATGATGGTGCTGACCGTCGTGTCGATTCCACTGCTGCTTTTGCTCAAGCCCGTTCGCCACGCGGCAGCGCCGGCGATCGTCGCCGATCATTGAGTTGCGTACGGCTGCTCGCCCTTCGATGACTCAGGGCGAACGCATTGCGGCGAAGACTGTGAGTCGGCTCGTGTAGCATGCACGCAATGTGCCCCGACCTCTCATCGCTGCCATTGCTGCAGCCCGACTGCGGCGTCGCGGTGCTCCGCGCGTGGCGTGCGGACGATCTCGACAGCCTGGTCGCAAACGCGAGCGACGAGAACGTCTCGCTTGGCCTGCGCGACCGCTTTCCGTATCCGTATACCGGTAACGACGGTCGCGCCTGGCTCGCACGCGCGGTCGACGAATCAGATCGCTCATGGGCGATCGAGATCGATGGCGCCGCGGTTGGTGGCGTCAGCCTGCATCCGGGAACCGACGTGCATCGCCATTGCGCGGAACTCGGTTACTGGATTGGCCGCCGTTTCTGGGGCCGCGGCATCATGACGACGGTCGTAGCCAGGTTCGCCGATTACGCGATGTCCACGTTTCGCCTGCACCGGCTCTACGCGACGGTCTATGCGAACAATCCGGCTTCCGCGCGCGTCCTCGAAAAAGCCGGCTTCGAACGTGAAGGCGTGCAGCGCTGTGCCGTGGTCAAGCGCGGTGACTTGCTGGATCTGCTCGTCTACGCGCGCGTGCGCGAGTCACTGGGGCCCGCGTCATGAATCGTCGACAAGCTCCGCCTGCAGCGCCTGCAGCGCCGGCAACGTCGCCGTGGCCCGAAAAGCCGCGCGTGCCAGCGCCGATACAGCAGCGCGGCGAAGAGATCCGGTTGTACGGCCTCAACGCCTGCCTCGCTGCCTTCGCGAAGCGGCCCGAGGCGTTGCGCAAGGTCTATCTGACCGAGGCGCGGATTCCGGCGTTGCAGGCGATGCTCGCGTGGTGCGTGAAGAATCGCCTCGGCTATCGTGTCGTCGAGGAAACCGACCTCGACAAGCTGACCGGTTCGCGCCATCACGAGGGTGTGTGCTGCGACCTGTTGCGGGCGCCGCCGCTCGATCTGGGGCGCTTGCTGGCGATGCTGCCTGAAGCACCCGCGCCCTCGTTGCTGCTCTGGCTCGACGGCGTCGGCAATCCACACAACCTCGGCGCACTGTTGCGCAGCGCGGCGCATTTCGGCGTCGGCGGCGTGGTCGTGCCAGCCAACTCCGGGCTCGACGTTTCCGGTGCCGCGGCACGTGTTGCCGAAGGCGCGGCCGAAGTCGTGCCGGTCGTGCAAGTGGCGACCGCCGCGGATGCGCTGTACGCACTGCGACTGCACGGCTACACGCTGGCGGCGACGGTGCCGCGCGCGGGTACGTCGTTGTATTCGTCGCCACTGCCGGCGCGTCTCGTGCTGATCTTCGGTGCCGAAGGCGAGGGGATGAGCGCCGCGTTGATTGCGGCCGCGCAATACCGCCTGACGATTCCAGGCAGTGGCGCGATCGAGAGTCTCAATGTCTCCGCCAGCGTAGCTATCGTGCTCGGCGAGTATTGGCGCCAGCAGGGCATTGCGATTCTTGGAGACGAGCAATAGATGCTCGTCGTCCCGGCGAATGTTTCTCTGTCGAACCGATGCCGTAATCGCGGCCATCCCTAGTCGCCTGCATGCGCGCGCCGACGTAGACGATCCTGCCGCGCACGCTGGCCGGGTCGGCCGCTTGCAGCGCAGCGAACGAATCGAAGCCCACCACCTCGGTGCTGATGCCGCCGGCCGGTGTGGCGGGCGATTGCCGCGCAATCATCCGTCCCGAGAGCGTGCGGTGCGCGTTTGCCGCGTACCGTGTGCCCGTTATGGCCGGGTTCTCAGCAGATCGCGGATTTCGGTCAGCAGCACGACGTCGGCGGCCGGCGGCGCCGGTGCAGCTTCCTGCTTCTTGACCATGTGATTGACGAGCTGCACGACCACGAAAATCGCCGCCGCAATGATCAGGAACTGGATCATGGTGTTGAAGAACGCGCCGTACTGGACCGCGACCTCGCCCTTGCCGTCCGCCCCCGCTGCTTGCAGGATCCACTTGTACGCCGAAAAGTCGACGCCGCCGATCAGCATGCCGATCGGCGGCATGATGATCTGGTCGACCAGCGATGAAACGATCTTGCCGAACGCAACGCCGATGACGACCCCGACGGCGAGATCGACGACGTTGCCGCGCAGGACGAATGCCTTGAAATCAGTAGCGATGCTCATATGCGCTCCGGGGCCACAGGTGATATTGCTTGGGGTGGTTTACCGCGCGACCACGATACGACGCCGTGAATCGATCGCAAATCGCGTGACGATTTTTTTCATGCCTGTTTCCGCAGCCAGAAGCCGGCGGCCCCGCGCATGCCGCGGATCAGACGATGCGGCCTTCGCATGCCGCCATGCCTGCCAGCTCGGCGCGAAAACGGTCGCCGCGCAGCAGCGCCGCAACGCCGGCCGGCGTGCCCGCGAAGATCAGGTCGCCAGGGACCAGCGTCCACAACTTCGACAGCTCGTGGATGATCTCGGCCACGCCGAAGATCATGTCGGAAATGTCTGCTTGCTGGCGGCGTTCGCCGTTGACGTCGAGGGTGAGGCGCGCGTGTGCAGGGTGGCCGATAGCGGCGACCGGTCGCAGCGCGGACACCGGCGCCGAATGGTCGAATGCTTTCGCCATGTCCCACGGATGGCCCTTCGCCTTCGCTGCCGCTTGCAGGTCGCGCCGCGTCAGGTCGAGGCCGACGCCGTAGCCGAACACGCAGTCGAGTGCACGTTCGACAGGAATATCGTGACCGCCGTGTGCGAGCGCGACGACCATCTCGACTTCGTGGTGCAGTTCCTGCGTCGCCGATGGATAGGGAACATCCGCGCCGTCGGTCACGACCGCGTCGGCCGGCTTCATGAAGAACATCGGCTGCGAGCGCTCGACCGCGGCGCCCATTTCCTTCGCGTGGTCGGCGTAGTTGCGGCCGATGCAGTAGATCCGATGGAGCGGAAAGCGCGCGTCGGTGCCGACAATGGCGAGGCTCGCTGGCGCAGCTGCGGTGATCACATACGACATGCTCGGAAGCTCGTTGAAGTGGGGGATACAGGATAGCAGCGCGGGCGAGCGCATCCGCCCCAGCACGGCAAGATCGGGCGAGGTGACAACCATAACCTGCGGCGCGTGAGCGTCGGCGCTGGGAGAGATGCCGAAGACCTGCGAATCTATGGCAGACTTTGGCGTTGCATCGGTCGCGTAGGGAACTCGCAGAGTGGAAAAATCCGATTTGTTGCAGCAGTTGCGCATCGATCGCAGCGAGCCGGTGGCGCGCTCGCGCGGACCCTTGGCATGGATCGGCATTGTCGTCGCGGTGCTGGTGCTGGCCGCGCTCGGCGCGGGCGGATGGTGGCTCCTGAGCGGTGGCAAGGCGTTCGAGATCGAGACCGCGATCGCCGCGGCGCCTGCCGCGGGCGACGCGGGTTCGACTGCGGTGCTGCAGGCGACCGGCTACGTGACCGCGCGCCGCCAGGCGACCGTTTCGGCGCAGATCACCGGCGCCATCATCGACGAGCATGTCGAGGAAGGCGAGCATGTCGAGGCCGGTCAGGTGCTTGCGCATCTGGACTCCACCGCGCAGCGCGCTGCATTGGCGCAGGCGAACGCGCAGCTTCGGGTCGCGCAGGCGCAGCTTGCGCAATTCCAGGCGCAGCTTGCGCAAAGCCAGCGCGATCTGGTGCGCGCCGACGATCTGGTCGGGCGCAAGCTGGTGTCGCGGCAATCGGCCGAGGTCGCGCGCACCCAGGTCGCCACCCAGCAGTCGCAGCTCGAGTCGCAGCGCAAGCAGGTCGATCTGGTGCGCGCGGGCGTGCAGGGAGCACAGGTGCAGCTCGACTACTGTACGGTGCGCGCGCCATTCAAGGGCGTGATCATCGCCAAGTCCGCACAGGTCGGCGAAATCGTCTCGCCGTTTTCCGCGGGCGGCGGTTTCACGCGCACCGGTATCGGCACGATCGTCGACATGGATTCACTGGAGGTCGAGGTCGACGTCAACGAGTCGTATATCAACCGAGTAGTCGCCAAACAGCCGACCGAAGCGGTGCTCGATGCGTATCCGGACTGGAAGATTCCCGGCCACGTGATCGCGATCATTCCGACTGCCGACCGCAGCAAGGCGACCGTGAAGGTGCGCATTGCGCTGGACCAGAAAGACCCGCGCATCGTGCCGGACATGGGCGTGCGGGTGTCGTTCCTCGAAGAGGCGAACAAACCCGGAACGCAGGCCGTGGCGCTACCGAAGGGTGTGCTGGTGCCGGCCGGCAGCCTCGTGCAGCGCGACGGCAAGAGTGCGGTGTTCGTGGTCGATGGCGAGAAGGCGCGCCTGCGCGCGGTGACGCCGGGCCAGAACGTCGGCGACCTGCGCCTCGTCGAAGGCATCGCGACCGGCACGCGCATCGTGCGTGCTCCGCCGGCGGAGATGAGCGATGGCGCGCGGGTGCAGATCAAGAAATAGATGGTGGCATTTGGCGCCCTCCCCTTCAAGGGAAGGG
>PLNP01000019.1 GCA_003142815.1 Rhodanobacteraceae bacterium | reverse complement strand
TCGGCACCAGCAACTGATCGACGCACACTGCCAGCATCGCCGCGAATACGGTTCCCCAAGCCGTATTCGCGGTGACCGCGCCGCCCCGCAATGGGCGGCGCGTTCTATTCAATCAGCATGCTGCCGCCGGTGTCGCAGAAGATCACCCTGTTCAACCCGGTCGTATACCTGATCAGTGGCTTCCGCTGGAGCTTCTACGGCATCTCCGACGTCAACGTCCTCGTCAGCGTGAGCATGATCGTGGTGTTCCTCGCGATCTGCCTCGTCACAATCTGGTAGATCTTCAGGACTGGGTACCGGTTGAGGATGTAGTTCACATCCGCCAAAGGCCGATTCAGTGATGCGAAGTTTCATGAGCGCGTCGACGAGCCTGTGATGTATCGGGGGTTCCAGTTGAAAACTGCCCCGCTCCGGCATGCCGTTGGAAAATGGGCGGTGTCCTGCACGCTGCTCGGTATACTCGTCGGGTGACTTGCAGAAAGTACCAATTCGATCGATTCCGACTCGACCCCGCAATACGCGAACTGTACAAGGATTCCGATCGAATCATCTTGCCCGGCAGTGCGTTCGACTGCCTTGTGTATCTAGTCGAGCATAGCGACCGTGCCGTCGGTCGCGATGAACTGATCTCCGCGGTCTGGGGCCGCACTGACGTCAGCGACACCCAGTTGAGCCAGGCAGTGGGCCGCGTCCGCGGCGCGTTGGGCGATACCGGCGGCGCGCAGACCACGATTCGCACGATCCCGCGTTTTGGCTACCGCTGGGTTGCCGAGACGCGATGCAATATCGCGGATGACAGCTCCGCAGGCGCGCTGATCGATTCTCCGCAGGCCGAACCGTCGGCACCCGGTGAAGCGTCGCCGCTCGATCGTACTGTCGATCCGTTGCCCACTCAGCGAGGGAATGAGCAGCCACAACGCGCGGCGCGGCGAGAGTCGACACGCGGTGCCTGGCTCGCGACGCTGGTGGTCGCGTGCATCGTCGCCATCGGGCTGCTGGCTTACGCGGTCAAACGACCTTCTGAAAGCACCGCGCCACACGCGGATCCGCACGGCCCCTCCTTGACCGAGCGCTCTGCGGCTGTGTTGCCAGCCGAGGTGGATGCTCCAGCCGAGTGGCGGTGGCTGCGCCTGGGGCTGACCAGCCTGATCGCCGATCGCCTGCGCGACGGCAATCTCGCCACGATGCCGAGCGAAGTCGTCATCCACCTGCTCCAGCAGCGACAAGTGGCTTCGGCTGCGGAAACAGGCGACCAAGCCGCGTTGCAACCGGTGGCATCCCTGCGCATCCAGCCGCAGGTGACCTTCGCGAACAATCGTTGGCGCGTGCGACTACAGGTGATTGCTGATGAAGGTACGCAGATGATCGAGGTGACATCGGCCAACCCGCTCGCTGCGGCGCGCAGTGCGGCCGATCAACTGCTGGTACGGCTCGGGCACAGGCCACCCGCCGCCACCGATGACGAAGTTGCGCTGGACGAGCTTCTCGGACGGATTCGTGCAGCCTCGCTGGCGGGACAACTCCGTCTGGCCGACACGCTGATACGCGAAGCACCCGTCGAGCTTCGTGCACAGCCAGAGGTGCAATTGATCACCGCCACCAATGTGTACCGCGCCGGTGACTACAAAGGGGCTCGCCGTATCGCATCGGCATTGCTCGATACGCCGTCGATGCGGGGAAAGCCGGTACTGCACGGGCAGGCTCTCAACATCCTTGGCATCGTCGCCGTGCGTCAGGAGGAATTGGAGACCGCGGCCAAGTGCTATGCCGACGCGGTGGAATTGTTGCGCGATGAGCCGGACCGGGCTGCACTGGGCACCGCCTACATGGGCCAGGGCGTGATTGCGGCGAAACAATTCCGCTACGACGAGGCGATCGCGCAATTGGGCCGGGCCCGGATCGAGTTGGCGGCGGCCGGCGACCTGCTGGGCGTCGCCCAGATCGACGAGAATCTCGGCAACATGCAGGCTCTGCGGTACAAGCCACATATAGCGGTCGAAATGCTCGATGCGGCGCAGAAGCGTTTTTCGCAACTTGGAGCTCAGGAACAGAGAGCGTTGACCCTGACCAACCTGGTCCAGGTCCAGATGCAATTGCTCGAACACGAACGGGCGCTCGCTACCACCGAATTGTTCTGGCCACCAGAAGCCCACACCAGCAATCAACGTTTGCACTGGCGTTTGATCTGGACACGCGCCGCAGCGCTGGTCGACAACGGGAAACTCGCTGAAGCCCGACCCCTGCTCGACCGCATCGCCGCCGATGCTGATCCGGAACTCGACGCAGAAGTGCGTGTAACTGCCACGGCGCTCGCCGCGCAGCTTGCCCTGCTGACTGGCAATCGTGTCGAAGCAGCGCGCCTGAGTGACGCTGCCCGCACGCCGCTACTGAACGAAAGAGATCCCATCGAGTATTTGCGCACATCGCTCGTGCGTGCGCAGGCATTGCGCGAAACCGGAAATCTGCAGCAGGCGGCAGCCGAAATCGGCGCACTTGAGCTGACGTCTGGGACAACGCGGGATCCGCGTCGAGCACTGTATGTCGAGCTGGCGCTGGCCCAGCAGGCATTCGCCGTGCGGGATAGTGACGGCGCGATGCTTCACTTCGCCGCCGCCCTCAAGGGCGCGCAGGCACTGTCAATCCCCGAAGATCTGGTCGCCGTGTCACGCCCTTACGTCGAGGCGCTGCTCGCAGATGGCCGGATCAGCGACGCGGAGGCGTTAGCGGGCGGCGTCGCCCGCTGGGCCGATCAGGATTTCGCGGCCGCCTGGACCCAGGCGTGCCTGCTGCGCCGGCTCGGTTCCGACCACGCCGCGCACGATGCAACGGCCACCGCCATGTGGCTGGCCGGTGAACGGGCATTACCGACGCCAATGTGCGGTGACATGGCGATGGCGGCCGGCGATCGAAATGGCGCCATTCCGGCGCAATAGCGGGCAATAGCCGACGCGGCAACGAATTGGAAGGTTATTGGAAGCGTTCCGGAAGACGGATCGCGCCGGGCATGCTGTATGGTTGTCAATGAACCGGTCAGAACGTCACACAAGACCGTCTGTCAGCTACAGCGCGTCGCATGGTGAATCTCTTGGGTTCCAATCGTCGGCGCTCAGCACTTTCATTTTGGCTCGTACTTCCAGCGTTTTCGACCATCCTTCACAGGCGTAATCACATGAAAGTGCTCAGTTTGAAACTATCCGCATTCCTGCTCGCACTGGCGGGCTGCTGCGGGTTGGCCTTTGCGGCTCCCGCGAGCGAACAGACGAGCAACGCCGTGCTCGGTATCACCCGCTCCACCAACGCGCTGCCCGCGGCATTGCGGACCGCCGTAGAGGGTGCGATCGCCACCGATTCCCCCATCGGGAGTCTGCTGTCGTGGCTGCAGGAGCAGAAAGTCACGGCGAGCGACGGCGTGGCCATGGACGAATTCGGTTGGGCGGTCGCCATTGATGGAGACACGGCATTCATCGGCGCCGCCACCTGCATGTGCGTAGGTTCCAGCCCCGAAGGCAAAGTGTACGTGTTCACTAACACGGGCGGGACGTGGGTCGAGACGCAGAAGCTCACCGCCGCCGTCGCCCCAGTGAACTCCAGCTTCGGATGGTCGATTGCGCTCAAAGGATCGACGGCGTTGATCGGTGCACCGCGCGAAGGGCGAGCCTACGTATTCACCAAATCGGGTGGGACGTGGACGCAGACGCAGAAGTTTGGCCCGAGCGATGATGCGGCGAGTTTCTTTTTTGGTGCCGAAGTCGCCCTTGACCTGGTGGGCACGACGGCCATCGTCGGGTCACCGTTTGCGAGCGCAGCGTATGTGTTCGATACCTCCGGCAGTACCTGGATCGAGACGCAGAAACTGCTACCCAGCGAGGGGCCGAGTGGCGACGAGTTCGGCAACACACTCGCCCTGGACGGTTCGACGCTCCTCGTCGGTGCGTTCGGCGCCAACGTCGGTGGCATCACGGAACAAGGCGCGGCCTACATATTTGAGAAATCGGCAGGCACCTGGGCCCAGACGCAGAAGTTGACGGGTAGCGACAGCGCGGCGGGCGACTGGTTTGGTACATCGACTGCACTTGTTGGCACCACGGCATTTGTCGGTGCAATCCGAGCCGACACCGTACCGCCATTCGTGAACCAAGGTGCGGCCTATGTGTTCGACAAGTCAGGGGGTACTTGGACGCAAACCCAGAAGCTTGTCGTCAGCGTTCCCGGTGGCGGGGGAGGCTTCGGCCAATCGATTGCTCTCGAAGGCACGACAGCTGTTATCAGCGCAATGAACGCCGTCTTGATTAACGGAAGCTATTTCATGGGCGCGGCTTATGTGTTCACCAATTCGGGTGGAAGTTGGAGCGAAACACAGCAACTGGTCGCGAGTGATGGAACCCAGAACGATTTCTTTGGATGGGGTTTCAACTCGGTTGTGCTTCAGGGCGGCACCGTGTTGGTTGGGGCGTACAACGCCACGATCGGCGCCAATGGACAGCAAGGCGCGGCGTATTTCTACGGCGCGGACACTATCTTCCAGGATGGTTTCGACGGCACTCCTTGATTGACCGCTGCTCCCTGCGCGAGATTGCACCGCTGCATTTTCGCCGGCGGCATCGAAAGTCCTGAGCCATGACGCATCGCGCCATGGCACATCGAATCGCGACACCTCCCATGCCGGTGTCGCCGGCGATCGCGCCGCCTGCGCTGGGCGGCGCTTTTTGCGTTTCACGGTCTGGATCATCTGGAAAAGTCGCGTGAGATCATGCGATGCCGAGTCCCTCGATCACGCCGATCGAGCGCGGATCGAATCCGCCCAGCCGCGCGAATTCGCAGCCGCGTGCGGCATAGTCGCGGAACTGGTCGAAACTCGGTGCGCCGGGCGAGAGCAACAAGACGCCGCGCGCAGGCGTCAGCGCGCGCGCAAGGGCGACCGCATCAGCGAGTGAATTCGTCGCTTCGAGCCGATAGTTGCCGCCGACCGCGCGCAATACATCGCCGATGCGCGTGCCGTTCGCACCCATCGTGATGATCGCGCGTGGCGGCGTGGCGCGCACATGGTCGGCGAACGCCTGCCAGTCGAGACCGCGCTCATAGCCGCCGACCAGCACGGTTACGTCGCGATTGCCGAAACTCGCGAGTGCTTCCAGCGTCGCCTGCGGCGTGGTCGCGATGCTGTCGTCGACGAAGGTGAGGCCCTCGCGCTCGCCGAGCGTCTGCAGGCGATGCGGCAGCGGGCGGAACGACGCGATCTCGACAGCGGCCATCACGGCGTCCTCACCGGCCACCTCGATCGCGGCCAGCGCCGCGCACAGATTCATCGCGTTGTGCGCGCCCGCCAACGGCGAGTTGGTCAGATCGAACACATGTTGCGCGCCGCGCAGGACCGAACCGGCCCTCACATGCCAGCCATCGCCGGCGCCGAAGTCGACGCCGACGCCGCGCGAATGTGCGCCGATGCGCACCATCAAATCGGCCTGCGCAGCATTCACGACCAGGGTTTTCGCGGCCGCGGTGAGCGCCAGCTTGTCGGCCACGTAGCGTGCGCGCGTGCCGTGCCAGTCGAGATGTTCCTCGTAGACGTTGTTGATCACGCCGACCTCGACCGTGCCGGCCTCGCGCGTCTGGAAACTCGACAACTCCACCACCCACCAATCCGGCGCCTGCGGCGGATCGAGCAGTTCGAGCAGCGGCAGGCCGATGTTGCCGGCCAGTGCAACGCGACGGCCGAGCCCGCGCAGCAAATGCGCGATCAGCGCGGTGACCGTGCTCTTGCCCTTGGTGCCGGTGACCGCGATCACGCGTGCCTCGGGATGCTCCGCAAACCATAGCGCGGTGCCCGAGGTGAAGCGCGTGCCGTTGTGCTGTGCCTGGAGGATCTCCGGCCGGTAAGCGCTGATGCCGGGCGACTTGATCACGATATCGAAAGCGGACAGCGTCGCCGCATCGGGCGTATCGATTATCAACGTCAGGCCATCGCGGCTGAAGCCGCTCCTACCAAGAGAAATTCCCCCCTGCAGGAGCGGCTTCGGCTGCGATGCCTCTTCATCCAACGACCGCGCCTCAGCCTCGCTGCAGAACAGCGTCAGCGGCAAGTCCGGCAACCGCGCGCGCAGCGCGGCCAACGCCGCCCTGCCCTCGCGGCCGTAGCCCCAGACCGCGACGCGCTTGCCGGCGAGATCAGCGATGCGCATCGACGAACCGCACGAGGCGCTCGGGAATCCGATGCTCGCCACTCGGCGCGAGCAGTGCATCGAGTGCGAGTTCGCCCGCACCGAGTTGCGGTGCGATCTCCTCGGCAAAACGCGCGACGATCGCGTCCTCGCGCCATTCGGCTCGCTGCACGAGCGCGGCCAGCGCCGCACGTGATTCGATGCCTTCGCCGACGCACTCGAACGGCTTGTGGTCGCGGTATTCCATCAGCGCGTCGAACGCTGGAGCGAGCGACATGTCGTCGAGCAGGTTGCGGCCGAAAATGCCGAGCAGACGTGGCTTCGGCATGAACGGCGCCAGCGCAAGGAACACGAAATGGCATTTCGGGCATTGCCCGCACCAGCGATCCGCCGGCTTCGGCCCGAGGATGCGAAAGTTGCGATTGCAACTGGAGAACACGTCATCGTAGCGTGACGTGTGCGCGAAGCGTTCGGCCACGCTGAGTTCCGAAAGCGGCCGCAGCAACGAGAAATAATCGAGATCGGCCGCGACCTGCGATTTCAGCAGGTCGTGGAACGCGCACTCGAACTCCCAGCTCTTGCTCCACTGGTGGTTGACCGGCTGGCCGTCGTATTCCAGCGTCGCACTCGACGAAGAAAGCTCGTTTGAAAAAGCGATCGCGTCGAATCCATAAAGGAGCGCCGCAACGGCGAGAATCGCCGAATTGATCGCGGTCACCGGGATATGCCCGTTGTACGCGCCCTGCTTGTTGTACTCGAACAGCAGCGGCGAGAGTTCGCGACGGATGTTCAGCATCGGCAAGCCGGTGCGCTCCGCGCACGCCGCGATCAGCGGCGAATTGCCGACCCAGACCGCGGTCGCGTCCTCGCCCGCAGCTTTCAGGATCTCGACGCTGACCAGCGAATCCTTGCCGCCGCCGATCGGGACCAGGGTACGGCGCGGCAGCGACCTTGTAGGGGCGGCGCCTCTGTAGGAGCGCTGCAAGCGCGACCGCAACTCCCATCGCGGCTGCGCCGCTTGTGCCCTTTGGGGTACTCCTACAGAGAAGCGGATCCTGCCGCGCAAATCGAGCTTGTTGTGATACGCGAAGTCGCCGAGTCCGTGCAGATACAACGCATCGAGAAACGCCGCGGTCGCGGCATCGAGCGCACAACTTTCGACACGGATCTGCGCCGGCACGCCGGCCTTGTAGTAGCTGACACCCGCGACCCAATGCAACAAATCGAGCGCCGCCTCGAATGCGGCGGAGCGGTCCGGTGCAAGCGCCGGCGCATCCGGAAACACGATGCGCTCGATCAGCTCGGGGCCGTCGTCGAACGCATAGACGAGCTCGGCCACGCCGTCAGTGTAGTCGCGACGGACGAAACGGAATGTGTGCGCCTGGCGCGGATCGCTCAACGAATTCATGGCGCGCCCGCGCTCTTCCCCCTCTCCCCTCCGGGGAGAGGGTCGGGGTGAGGAGGCGTGACCGTCAACGCCGCCACGATCTGCTCAAGCACCCGGTCAGTCGCTGTCAACACGTCGTCATTCCAGAACCTCAACACTCGAAAACCCAGTCGTTGCAGCGCTTCGGTTCGTCGCTCGTCGTAACGGGCGCGTTCCACATGCTGCCCACCATCCAGCTCGACAATCAGATTCGCATCGACACAAGCAAAATCCGCGATGTACGCGCCGATCTCGTGTTGGCGGCGAAATTTCCAGCCCAGCAGTTGCCGGTTGCGCAGGTGTCGCCACATCAGACGCTCGGCATCCGTCTGTGCGGCGCGCAGGACTCGGGCGTGGGCGATGTTGGGGCGTTTCATGACTTCCCCTCACCCCAGCCCTCTCCCCGGCGGGGAGAGGGAGAAACCAGCACCACCTCCGCCGCCGGCTCGCGCAGGTTGTAGTGCGACGCCATCACCGCACCGTAGGCGCCGGTCTGCGCGATCAGCAGCACGTCGCCTTCGCGGCATTCGGGCAGGCGACGGTTCGCGCCGAGTACGTCGCCGGTTTCGCAGATCGGGCCGACCACCTGAACCATCGCAGCGAGTGGTTCGTCGAGGCGCGAGAGATTCACGATTTCGTGCCAGGCCCCATACAGCGCCGGGCGGATCAGCGAGTTCATGCCGGCGTCGATGCCGACATAGTTGATCGCACCCTTACGCTTGGTCTGGGTCACCCGCGCCAGCAGCACGCCGGCGTCGGCGACGAGATAGCGGCCCGGCTCCATCCACAGCGCGAACTGCGGATACGCGTGCTTGACCTCGGCGAGCGCTTCTCCAAGCGCGGCGAGATCAAGCGGTGTCTCGTCCGGGCGTGACGGCACGCCGAGGCCACCGCCGATGTCGAGCGATTCAATGCGACTGAAACGCTCGGCGAGGCTGGCGAGCTGCGCATAGACCGATCGCCAGTGCGAGGCGTCGAGGATGCCGGAGCCGAGGTGCGCATGCAGGCCGACGATGCGCGCGCCACACTGGCGCGCGAGCGCGCGGAACTCGTCGACCTGGTCCAGCGCGACGCCGAACTTCGATCCGGCGCCGCCCGTCTTGACCTTGTCGTGATGACCGCGGCCGACGCCGAGGTCGACGCGCAGATGGATGTCCTTGCCGGCAAACAGTTCGCCCCAGTGCATGAGCGGATGCAGCGCGTCGAGCGTCACGCGCACGCCGATATCCAGCGCCGCCGCGTATTCGCCCTGCGGCGCGAAGTTCGGCGTAAACAGGATCTGCTCGGCAGGCAACGCCGGCAACGTCGCGCGCACCGCCTCGGTCTCGGCGAAGGACACGCATTCGAACGCGAAGCCTTCTTCGTGCAGCGCACGCAGGATCGCCGGATGCGGATTTGCCTTCAGCGCGTAGTGCCAGCGGTCGACGACAGAAAAGCCCGACTCCCTTCGGTCGCCGGAGGGAGAAGGCAAAGCCATCAGAGCCCGCGCCTGCACACGCACCTGATCGAGTGAATAGACGTAGCGCGGAGAGGCATCCGCAGCGAGGCGCAGAAGTGTCTCGCGCTCGCGTCGCCACCAGGTTTCGCGCAACGGCGCGGCGCCGTCCTCGGCGAGCTGGCGCCAGCTCGGTCCGAACACCGCACCGTCCTCGACACGCAGCGCATCGGAGCGGATCAAGAGTGCATGCAGGCGCGGGATCAGGTCATCGACCAGCGCCTCATCGACGACGAAGGTCAGATTCAAGTTGCTCGAGGACTGGCTGATCATGTGCACGTCGAGCGTGCCAAATTCGGCGAGCACGCTCGACAGCCGGTGCAGCAGCGCACGCATGCCGCGTCCGACCAGAGTGATCGCCGCGCACGGCGCGATGACTTTCACGCGACAAATCCTTGCGAGATCGGCGGCGAGTGCCGACAGCACATCGGAGTTGACCAGGTTCTCGCTCGGATCGAGCGACACGGTGACATTGGTCTCGGCCGAGCCGATCAGGTCGACCGACAGGCCATGCCGCTTGAACTCGGCGAACACGTCGGCGAGGAAGCCGACCTGCTGCCACATGCCGACCGTCTCCATCGACACCAGGGTGACGCCCTTGCGCACGCTGATTGCCTTCACGCACGGCGCCGCGTCGGCCGCGGCGGCGCGGATCTCGGTCCCAGCCAGATGGGGACGGTTGGTGTCCTTGATGACCAGCGGAACGCCCGCGCGGCGCAGCGGTCCAAGCGCGCGCGGATGCAGCACCTTGGCACCGGTCGTTGCGATTTCCTGCGCTTCCTCGTAGTCCAGACGCGACAACAGACGCGCTTCGGGCACGACCCGCGGGTTCGCGCTGAACATGCCGGGCACGTCGGTCCAGATTTCCACTTGTTCCGCTTTGAGCAACGCACCGAAGCAGCCAGCCGAGGTATCCGAGCCGCCGCGGCCGAGCAGCACGGTCTTGCCGGAGCCGTTGCGCGCGATGAAACCCTGGGTGATGAACACCTCGCCGCGCGCGGCGAGCGCCTGCGCGAACGCAGCATCCGGTGCGGCCGGCACGGTCGCCGACAGGTAGTGCGCCCATGCGTTCTGGTTCGCAAGCGGCTGCGCGCGCAGATGCTCGCGTGCGTCGAGCCAGCGCGTAGCGAGACCTTGCGCACCGAGGAATGCCGCGCCGAGCGTGCTCGACATCAGCTCGCCGAGCGCGAACACCTCGGCTTGCCACGCCAGCGCGGTCTGCGCGCGGCGCGGATCGGCGATCAGCTGATCGAGCCGTGCCAACCAGCCATCAAGCGCGTTACGCGTCGGCAGTTGCAGTTCGCAGTGCAGGGAATGATGGCGCTCGACGATGCCGACTTGCGCCTCGCGGCAGCGCGCCTCATCGCCGCGTGACTCGACGATCGCCTTCAGCATGTCAGTGATGCCGGACAGCGCGGAGACGACGATCAACACGTTGCGGCCGCGCGCGTGGTGCTCAGCCGCGATGCGCGCGATCGTCTCCCAGCGCGCGCGCGTCGAGACGCTGGTGCCGCCGAACTTGGCGACGATCCAGGGTCTCGCGGAGGTCGTCGCGGCGGCCCGCGACACGCTTGCATCGGTGGAACTCAAGAGGTTTTCCTTATTGGTCCGGCACTCGCGGGCGTCGTGCGAACAACATCCCGATTCGAAGGTCTTTGTCGTCATCCTGGCGCAGGCCGGGATCCATTTTTCTTTTCAATTCGAAGATCAAGATGGATCCCGGCCTGCGCCGGGATGACGGCAGCAATGCGCGAATCCGCGAACAGCACGGCATTCTTTCGTGCGCCGCAGCAGAACGCAATGGCGTGTTCTCGCGCTGGCCGGTTGCTGGCGTAACGCGGGCAGACGCCGCCGCGCGAGTCGGGCATGATCGGCGCCCTGACCCGGCCTCGCCTCGCTACGCCGCATGTTCCGACTAAAGCGCCTCCTGCCGCCATGACCACGCGACGCTTCGCGCAGATCGACGTGTTCACGACGCGCGCCGGTTACGGCAATCCGGTCGCGGTCGTGCTCGACGCCGACGATCTCGATGCCGCGACGATGCAGCGTTTCGCCACATGGATGAATCTCTCGGAAACCACCTTCATGCTCGCGCCGACGACGCCGCAGGCCGATTTCCGCTTGCGCATCTTTACGCCGCGCCGGGAGCTGCCGTTCGCCGGGCACCCGACCGTCGGCACCGCGTATGCGCTGCTCGATATGCGTCCGGAATGGCGCGGGCGCGAGCGGCTGACGCTCGAATGCGCGGCCGGCCTGCTCGCGGTCCGCGTCGAGGGCGCGGATGCGCAACGCCGGATCTTCGTGCAGGCGCCGGATGCGAAACTTGCCGCACCCGCCGCGGAGCTGGTCGATGAGATCGCCCGCGCGCTGCGCGTCCGGCCGAAAGCCGATCCCGCACCGCGCCTGATCGACAACGGCCCGCGGTGGCTGGTTGCCGAACTGGTGGACGCCACCGCGGTGCGCTCGCTGCAACCTGATCTCGCCGAAACCGCCGCGCTGACCACCCGTCACGGCGCGGTCGGTGTCTGCGCATTCGGTCGCGAGCCGACCGGTGCAGCCGCCGCGATCGCGGTGCGCGCGTTCTGCCCGGCCGACGGGATCCCCGAGGATCCGGTGACCGGCAGCGCGAACGCCGCGATCGGCGCGTTCCTGCACGCAAACGGCGCGCTGGCAACGATCGGTTCGCGCTACCGCGCGAGCCAGGGCCGCGAGGTCGGACGCGATGGCTATGTCGATGTCGAGGTCGATCCGCGAACTGGCACCGTCGTGATCGGTGGCCATTGCGTGAGCTGCATCGTCGGCAGCCTGAACTTCGGAGCATCCGCATGAGCGCGCCGGCAAGCGGCGCGACCGCTCAGCAAACCGTCGGCTACGCGCGCCGCCTCGGCGCCTGGGACGCGTCGATGGTCGTCGTCGGCGGCGTGATCGGTTCGGGCATCTTCCTGACTCCGGCGGTGATCGCGCGCCAGACCGGGTCGGATACGGAACTCCTGATCGCCTGGGTGATCGGCGGCGCGCTCGCGCTGATCGGCGCGCTCTGCTATGCCGAACTTGGCGCGCGCCGGCCAGCCGCCGGCGGCGGCTACGTGAACCTGCGCGAGGCGTTCGGCCTGATCATCGCGTTCATCTACGGCTGGAACATGTTGGTGGTGAACTATTCCGGCAGCCTCGCCGCGGTCGCGACGGTGTTCGTGCACTACGCAGCCGCAGCATTCGGGATCGAGCTGGCGGATGCGCGGCCGTATGCGGTCGCCTCGATCGTGTTCCTTGCCGGCATCAACTGGTTCGGCATCCGCGCCGGCGCGTTCACGCAGAATCTCCTGACCGTGCTGAAACTGCTCGCGGTCGCGGCGCTGATCGCGATCGGACTCATCGCGCGCGGTGCGCCGCCACCGGTCGCGCCACCCAGCGCGTTCAACCCGCTCGCGCTCGGCGGCGTGCTGTTGCCGGTGCTTTTTTCCTATGGCGGCTGGGCCTACGCGAACAACATCGCGGGCGAGATCCGCGAGCCGCAGCGCAACCTGCCGCGCGCATTGGTCTTCGGCATGCTGCTGGTCGCTGCGTGCTACCTGCTGGTCAATCTCGCCTATCTCGCCGTGCTCGGCCACGCGGGACTCGCCGCAAGCAAGGCGCCAGCGGCCGACTTGATGCGCCACGTGCTCGGCGAACCCGGTGCGCGCCTGATCGCGGCCGGCATTGCGATCTCGACGTTCGGCTTCTGCAACATCTCGCTGATCGGCGCCGCGCGCGTATTCCAGGCGATGGGTGCGGATGGCGTGTTCTTCCGCGTCGCCGGCCGCCTGCATCCGCGCTGGCGCACGCCAAACATCGCGCTGCTCATGCTGGCTGGCTGGGCCTGCGTACTCGCATTGACCGGCACCTTCGACCAGTTGCTGAACTATTCGACGACCGGCGACTGGCTCGGCTACGCCGCGGTCGTCGCGACCTTGTTCTGGTATCGGCGCGCAGGCGCCACCGACGCGGCGCCGTTTCGCGCGCCCTTGTATCCGCTGCTGCCGCTGGTGTTTCTCGCCGCCGTGCTGTGGGTCGTCGCGATCACGATCTGGCACCATCCGGGCGACGCCGGCATGGGCGCGCTGATCACCCTGGCTGGCTTGCCGGTGTACTTCGTCTGGCGACGCCTGCTCGATCGCTGAAAAGTCCGTGCGACAATGCGCGGCGCCCCGCGACCGCATGCCGCGCTGCTCGCGGGGCATGGAGAACTGCATGTCCAACCCGCCCGAACACGCCGCGCAACCGGCCAAGCATCCGCCCGCGCGACTACCTGCGCCGCTGCCTGTTTCGATCAACGGCAAGCCGTACTTCCATGAGGGTGATCCGGCGATGCCGCTGCTCTGGTTCCTGCGCGACATCCTGCGCCTGACCGGCACGAAATATGGTTGCGGCATTGGCGCCTGCGGTGCTTGCACCGTACTGCTCGACGGCAAGGCGACGCGTTCGTGCACAACGACGATGCAGGCTGCTGCGAATCACAAGATCACGACCATCGAAGGGCTTGCGACGAATGCGCTGCATCCGGTCCAGCAAGCATGGATCGAGGAGGACGTCGTGCAGTGCGGCTATTGCCAGGCTGGCCAGATCATGGCCGCGGTCGATCTTCTGCAGCGCAAGCCGAAGCCGAATGACGACGACATCGCAGGGATTGACAATCTGTGCCGCTGCGGTACCTATCCGCGCATCCGTCGCGCGATCCAGCGCGCGGCCGAGCTGATCCAGGGCGCGAAGAAATGAGTTCGCCCGTGGCTACCGGCCGTCGCCACTTTCTCGCGATTTCGCTGTCCGCATCCGGCGCACTGCTGCTCGGGCTGCGTTGGGCGCACGCCGACCCCGCTCCCGCCGGGCTGCCGCCCGAGCTGCTCGGCGACGACCTGACCGAACTCGGGCCGTTCCTGCGCATCGAGCGCGATAACCGCATCGTGATCGGCGCACGCGGTTGCGAGGTCGGCCAGGGCGTGATGACGTCGTTGCCGATGCTGATCGCCGACGAACTCGACGTCGACTGGAGCCAGGTTCGCGTCGTGCAGCTACCGTACGGCTACATCGAAACAGACAACGGCCCGTCAAACAAATACGGCCATCACGGCAGCGTCGGCGACAGCAGCATCGCGGACGACTGGAAGCAATTGCGCGAAGCCGGTGCGACCGCGCGCTGGCTGCTGGTGCAGGCCGCGGCTCGCGACTGGAACCTGCCTCCTGAACAACTGCGCACCGAATCGGGCCAGGTGATCGCGCCGGACGGCCGCAAGCTGACCTACGGCGCGCTCGCACGCAGTGCCGCGTCGATCACCCCGCCGGACCAGCCGGTCAAGCTGAAGACTCCGCAGCAATTCCGCATCATCGGCAAGCCGACCCGCACTGCCGATGCACGCGACATCGTGATCGGCGGCAGCCATTTCGGCATCGACGAGTATGCGGCCGACGCCTTGGTCGTGGTGATCGCGCGCTGTCCCCATCTGGACGGCACACTGGACTCGTTCGACGACCGCGAGACCCGCAGGGTTGCCGGCGTGAAAGACGTGATCGCGATGCCCGGCCCGAAACCGGACGAACCGTTCAGCGGTCCACTCGCGGCCGGCGTTGCGGTGCTCGCGGAGAACACCTGGGCCGCGCTGCAGGGACGCGAAAAGCTCAAAGTGACCTGGAAACCTGGGCCGTGGTCGAAGGAATCGAGCGGCGCGCTCGCGGTGGTGGCGCACGCATTACTCGATGGCGCGGACAGTGGCGTCAGCGTGCGCAACGATGGCAACTTCGCGGCGGCGCGAAAGCAGGCGCGCCAAACCATCGAGGCGCGCTACGAAATGCCGTTTCTCGCCCATGCGACGATGGAACCCCCCGCCGCGTTGATCGAGATCAAGCAGGACGGCGCGCGTCTGGTCGCCTCGCTGCAGGATCCCGATGGTGCGTCGGAAGTCATCGCGCGGCTGACCGGGCTTGCCCGCAAGGACATCGAAATCCGCCTGATCCGTGGCGGCGGCGGGTTCGGACGGCGCCTTGAAAACGACTACGTCGCCGAAGCGGTGATCGTCGCTAAGGCGGCCGGCAAGCGGGTCAAACTGATGTGGACGCGCGAGGACGATCTCGCGCATGACTTCTATCGCCCGTTCGGCGTGCACGCGATGGCAGCGACGCTGGACAGGAAGAAACACGTAACCGGCTGGTCGCACCGCTGCGCCGCCACGCCACGCAATTATCGCGATGCCTCACTGAAGGGCAAGCCGGTTTATATCGATTGTCTGGAGCCGGACGACTTTCCCGCGGGCCTCGTTGCGAATCTCGACAAGACCTTTTACAGCGTCACATCAGGGATGCCGCGCGGCTCATCGCGTGCGCCGCTGCACACGTTCCACGCATTCGCGGTGCAGAGTTTCATCGATGAGATTGCGGTCGCGACGAAACAGGATGCGGTGAAGCTGCGCCTCGACCTGCTCGGCGAACCGCGCCAGATTCCCTACCAGGGCCATGGCGGCCCGACTTTCGATACCAGCCGCCTCGCCAACGTGCTGAAAACCTGCGCCGAAAAAATTGGTTGGGGCACCCGCCGCAACGATGGACACGGGATCGGCATCGCCTGCCATTTCACGTCTGGCGGTTACGCCGCGCACGCGTTCGAAGTCTCGGTCGAAGGCCGCGATCTGCGCATCCATCGCGCGGTGTGCGTTGCCGATGTCGGGCGCGTGGTCAATCCGCTGGGTGTCGAGGCGCAGATCATGGGCGGCACGATCGACGGCATCTCGACCGCCTTGGATCTGGCGATCACGGTCAAGGGCGGCCAGGTCCAGCAACACAATTTTCCGGAGTACCCGCTGCTGCGCATGGCGCAGGCGCCGCGCAGCGTCGAAGTGGAAGTTGTCGAGTCGACCGCAGAGCCTTCCGGAGCCGGTAACATGGGTGTACCGAGCGCCGCGCCCGCACTCGCGAACGCGGTCTATGCGGCAACCACCGTGCGCGTGCGCAAACTGCCGCTGATGGCCGAGTTGATGCGGATGTTGTAGGAGCACCTAAAGAGGGTGCAAGCGGCGCAGCCGCGACCGCGGAGTCGTGCCAGATCGCCGCGAATATTGCGGCGCCACGGTCGCGTTTGCAGCGCTCCTACAAAGAGCGCGCGGGCGACTAGATTGCGATCAGGATCACGACCGCGAACAGCGCAAGCACGCCGAGGCTGACCCGATCGGTCAGCGCAAACACCACCGGATCGTCGTGCATGCCGCCACGCTGCGTGATCAACCAGACCCGGCTGATCCAGTAAAGCAGCACGGGCGTCAGCACCCACAGCACCTCGTGATGCCGGTACAGCGCCGTGCTCGCGGTGCTGTTGATGTAGAACGCGAGCACCAGCACGCTGAGATAGCCGCTGCTGGTACCGAGCGATTGGATCAGCGGAAGGTCGTCGCCGCCATAGCCGCGACCGGCCACCTTTACTTCGTCACTCGCGGCGACGCGACGCACCTCGGTATAGCGCTTGACCATCGCCAGGCTCAGGAACAGGAACATCGAGAACGCGAGCAGCCAGAACGATGCCTCGACCGGTATCGCGACCGCACCGCCGATGATCCTGAGCGTATAGAGCGCAGCCAGGGTGACCACGTCCAGCATCGCGACGCGCTTGAGAAACAATGAATACGCGAGCGTGGTGGCCGCGTAGGCGAGCAAAACCAGCATGAACCGCGGCGACAGCGCAGACGCCAGCGCGAACGCGGCGAGCATCAACAAAGGCGCTGCAACCAATCCCCGACCAAGCGGCAACGTGCCGGCCGCGAACGGTCGCAGGCGCTTGCGCGGATGGCGCCGGTCCGCATCCAGATCGAACAGGTCGTTGAGCACATACGCGCCCGAAGCACACAGGCTGAACGCGACGAACGCGATCGCCGCGCGCAGCACCGCATCGGGCACCAGTGCCATGTGCGCCGCCAGCAGCGGCACGAACACCAGCGTATTCTTCAGCCATTGATGCAGCCGCAGCGCGCCGAGCCAGGCATGCCAGCCGCCGTCACGACGCACGAACACGCGCTCAACGTCGCGCTCGCGGCACACGCGACGCAGCAACCCCGGCGCCGCGTTGACGACGATCGCGCACCGCGCATGCCGCCAGACATGCAGGTCCGGCGACGCGTTGCCGGCATAGTCGAAACCGCGTTCGCCGTAGCGTTCGCGCAGCGCATCGCGCTTGCCGCGCCCAGCGAGATTGTGCACGCCATCGCTGCCGAGCACTTCGTCGAAGCCGCCGACGTGAGCGGCCACCGCATCCGCCAGCGTTTGGTCCGACGCGGTGCAGAGGACGCGCCAACGCGCGCTCGGCTCGCCGCGCAACCAGGCGAGCACGCGCTCGTCGTAAGGCAAGCGGGCGACGTCCACGCGCGCACGCGCCGCAATCTCGCGCTTCAAGTGCGCGCGCCCCTTACCAAGCCAGACAATAAAGCAGAATAGATAGAACGGATTCCGACGCAGCAACGCGAGCGCGGTTTCGGTGGGCAAATCCGTGCGGATCAGCGTTCCGTCGAGATCCACGCAAAGCGGCACGTTCTGATCCTGCATGCTCCCTACTCGCTCCGTTTCGCAGCCCTGTCGCACACTCGGCGCGAAGCGCCAACGCAGAGGATACCTGCGTTGCGCTGCGAGATGCGCGCACGCTAGGCTGCTTCGGTCTCTGCGGGCGGGCCGCTCACTTCGACGAATCGTACTGGGCCGGATCGCACCCCTCGGCCGCGAGCGTGGCGCGTTTTTCGGTGTCGTGCGGATCGTACAGGCCGGCCCAGCTGAGGTATTTGCGCGCGATGCCGCTGCCAACCGATTCGTCGAGCGCATAGCCCTTCGCGAAGCGCGTCGTGTTGCAATTGAGCGGGTTTTGCCCCGCCCTTTGGATCGCCGCCCAGCGTGCCTTGCCAGCTTCCTGCGGATTCTTCGGTGCCTGCGGCAGCGTGGGCGCGCCGGTGCCAAGACGGATCGAGCCATCGGGGTTGAACAGTTTCGGCGCTGGCACCGCGGCACCGGCGCTGCCGAGGCGTCCGCTCATCGCATCGCTCGGTTCGGCCGGGCGCGGCGGCTGCGACGTGCTGCGCACCCTCGGCGGGGCGATGGCGATCTTGCTGGGATGTCTGACGAACGTTGGCGGCTCGGGTTCGGGCGGTGGCGGCGTGATCGGTTCCGGTTCGAGCAGAATCACTTGCACGACCTGATTGGCGTTCGAAGCCTGCGGGTGCGCGCGATAGGAACGCATGCCCAACGCGAAACCCGCCAGCTCCAGCGCGGTGATCAGCAGCGCGAACAGCAGACTGAGCGCCAAAAAGCGGCGATCGCGCGGCGGTTCGGCCCAGCGCAGGCTGCGTTGCCAGGGCTGCCGATCCGTATCGAAATGCAGCGCGCCCGCTTCCAGCAACGATGGCGCGATGCTCGACCCCTGCTCGGGTGGCATCGGCGATGGCATGGGGTGGTGCGGCTGCATCAAGGGTCGTCAGCGATGGGCGAGACGCGGCAGGATAATGATTGCGCGCTAAAGCGCGGTTAAATCATGCTAGGCGCGCACGCTACTTTATGTGGGAGCGGCGGCAGCCGCGATGCCTTTCAAGGAATGCCGGAAAAGCCTGAGCATCGCGCGTGACTCACGCCTTCCTGGCACTCGCCCTTCCGGCCAGGTGCACTCAGCGCATCCTTGCGCTTCGCCCCTTGGGCAGCTTTGCTGTGCAAAACGGCAATCCTGCTGTTTTGTCGCTGTTCGCGCTCG
Organism: Rhodanobacteraceae bacterium; assembly: GCA_003142815.1. Lineage (GTDB taxonomy): Bacteria > Pseudomonadota > Gammaproteobacteria > Xanthomonadales > Rhodanobacteraceae > Dokdonella_A. The sequence goes on along the minus strand of PLNP01000019.1, from coordinate 2,388 downwards.
CTCCTGCGAGCGCAGTCCGGCGCTCCCACGCGCGCATTGCCTCTTGACCGTGCCACGCGAAAAGGACAAGTCTATGCGGGTCGATGCGTGTCCGCTGCACCTCAAGGACGCGCGGCACCGCCATGACCGTCCCTGTGGCGCCACGCTCCTTCTGCTCGCTGGCCGCGAGGACGACCATGACGGCCTCACCCACTCGCACTGCTGGGAGGCCCACGTCATGTCGTATACCACCGATGGCATCCGCAATATCGCACTCGCAGGTCATGCGGGCGCCGGCAAAACCACGTTGTTCGAAGCCCTGCTGCATGCCGGCGGCGCAATCCAGGCGGCAGGTTCCGTCGAACGCGGCACGACCGTGTCGGACCACGATTTGATGGAAAAGGAACGCCGCCATTCGATGGGCGCGACGATCGCGTCGATCGACGTCGGCGACGTGCACCTCAATCTGATCGACACGCCCGGCTATCCGGATTTCCGTGGCCCGACCCTGTCCGCGCTGGCCGCCGTGGAAACCTGCGCGATCGTCGTCGATGCGGTGATCGGCATCGCGCACACGACCAGGCGGCTGATGGACCGCGCCAAACAGCGCAACCTGTGCCGCATCCTGATCGTCAACAAGATCGATCACGAGGGCGTCGACCTCGAAGGCATCACCGAATCGCTGCGCGACGAGTTCGGCAACGAGTGCCTGCCGATCAATCTGCCCACGAAAGGCCACGGCGCGGTGGTCGATTGCTTTTTCGAGCCGGGCGGCGAGGCGGATTTCTCGTCGACCGCCGCCGCGCACCAGCACATCATCGACCAGGTCGTCGAGATCAACGAAACGGTCATGGGCCGCTACCTCGACGACGGCGAATCGGGCCTGTCCGGGCAGCAACTGCACGATGCGTTCGAGCAATGCCTGCGCGAAGGCCATCTGGTGCCGATCTGTTTCGTCTCTGCGCGCAGCGGCGCCGGTGTCAAGGAATTGCTCAATCTCGCCGCCAGACTGTTGCCCAATCCGCGTGAAGGCAATCCGCCGGCATTCACGAAGGGCAGCGGCGCGAACGCGCAGCCGATCGTGGCCGAAGCCGATCCGAAGAAGCATGTGATCGCGGACGTTTTCAAGATCGTCAATGATCCGTTTGTCGGCAAGCTTTCCGTGTTCCGCGTCCACCAGGGCACGGTGAGGAAAGACACGCAGCTGTTCATCGACGATGGCAAGAAACCATTCAAGATCGGTCATCTGTTCCGGCTCAAGGGCAAGGAACACATCGAGATCGAGCAGGCGATTCCAGGTGACATCGCAGCCATCGCGAAGGTCGAGGAAATCCACTTCGACGCGGTGCTGCACGATTCGCACGACGAGGACCAGATCCATCTCAAACCGCTCGATTTCCCGCTGCCGATGTTCGGCCTCGCCGTCGAACCTGCGCACAAGGGCCAGGAACAGAAACTCGCCACGGCGCTGGCGCGGCTCGGCGAGGAAGACCCGTGCCTCCGCATCGAGCACAACAAGGAACTCAACGAGACGATCATTCGCGGGCTCTCGGACCTGCACCTGAAGCTGACGCTGGAGCGCATGAAGGAACGCTACGGCGTCGAGGTGACATCGAGGCCGCCGCGCATCGCATACCGCGAAACGATCGGCGCAAAGGCGGAAGGCCACTATCGCCACAAGAAGCAGACCGGCGGCGCGGGCCAGTTCGGCGAGGTCAATCTGCGCATCGAACCGTTGCCGCGCGGCAGCGGTTTCGAGTTTGCCGACGAGATCAAGGGCGGCACGATTCCCGGCCAGTTCATCCCCGCGATCGAGAAAGGCGTGCGCCAGGTGCTCGAACACGGCGCGATCGCCGGCTATCAACTGCAGGATGTTCGCGTGGTCGTCGTCGACGGCAAGTATCATCCCGTCGACTCGAAGGAAGTCGCCTTCGTCAGCGCCGGCAAGAAGGCGTTTCTCGACGCGATCACGAAAGCACGCCCGCAAGTGCTCGAGCCGATCGTCAACCTCGATGTGTACGTATCCAACGCCCACATGGGTGACGTCACCGGCGGCCTCGCCAGCAAGCGCGCACGTATCCACGGCACCGATTCACTACGCGGCGACGAGATCATCATCAAGGCGCAGGTGCCGCTCGCCGAAGTCGCCGACTACCAGACCGAACTCAAGGCGATGACCGGCGGCCAGGGCCGCTACGCGATCGAGTTCAGCCACTACGAACCGGTCCCGGCGCAGGTGCAGAAGCAGTTGACCGACGCGTACAAGCCGCGCGTCGAGGAGGATTGAGCCGACAGGATCGACGCAGCGACGTAGAGTGGGACGCAGCCGCACAGCGGCGAGTCCCACCAGCACACCCGGTAAGGCGTCGAGTCTAGCCATCCGCACATGGTGGGACTCGCGCCTTCGGC